>NZ_KB911510.1:0-658070 GCF_000383535.1 Nocardia sp. 348MFTsu5.1 | reverse complement strand
CACCACACGGATCAGCCACAAACCGCGACGCCGTCAACCCCGCCCGACCCCAATACCCCCGCGCCACACCAGCACCCGCCACATACAACTCCCCCGCCACACCCACCGGCACCGGCCGCAACCGCGCATCCAACACGTACGACCGCAGACCCGGGATCGTCCGGCCGATGGGACTGGCCGCTACGCTCCCAGCGGTATCCCGGGTCATCCGCAACGCTGTTGCGTGAACACAGATCTCGGTGATGCCGTACATGTTCACCAGCACGGGCGAACTGTCGTCGTGGCGCTGCCACCAGTTCTTCAGGCGTCCCGGGTCCAGCGACTCTCCGCCGAAGACGATGTAGCGCAAGGACAATGGAGCCGCATCGGAGTCCGCTGTCGATTCGGCCTCCGCGAGTTGGTAGAACGCCGTCGGTGTCTGGCTGAGCACAGTGACGCGATGGCGCCGCAACACTTCCAGGAACTGCACCTGTTCACGTGCGGTGAAGTGATCGACCACGACAACGCTGCCACCGGAGAGCAGGGCACCCCACACTTCCCACACCGAGAAATCGAATGCCGGAGAGTGGAACATCGTCCACACGTCCGACTCGTCGAAGCTGAACGTGCCCGCTGTGTTGGCCAACAGATGCACGACGCTGCGGTGCGAGACGAGAACGCCCTTCGGCACCCCCGTCGACCCGGAGGTGTAGATCAGATACGCGGCATCGTCTGGTCGTAGTGGTGCGACCCGCTCCTCGTCGCTCACCGGTTCCGGCGACAGCGCGGCGATCGCCGCCGCGGTCTCCGGATCATCAAGCAGGAGCACCGGATAGGGGCCGAGGTCGTGCGTATCAGCGAACTGCGAGGTCGTGAGGACACACACCGGATCTGCATCGGCGAGAACGGTACGGATGCGATCCGTGGGATGCGTGACGTCGATCGGCAGATATCCACCGCCGGCGTTGAGCACAGCGGAGAGCGTGACGACGAGTTCGGTGGAACGTGGCAACACGACCGCGAAGAGTGCTCCCGGTTGTGGACCCAGCGAGATGAGATGTCGGGCGAGACGATTCGACCGCGCGGCAAGCTGACCATAGGTCAGGGTGGTATCGGCGTCGTGCACGGCCGGGGCCGTCGGGGTCCGTGCGGCCCGGTCGGCGAGGATGCTTGCGATCGTTGCCGCCCCGGTGTCGATGCCCGGTTCGTTCCAGCTTTCGAGCATCCGACGCTCGCCCGAGTCGACGAGCTGCACGTCGCCCACCGTGATGTCGGGGTCGGTGGCCACCACCCCCAGGGTCCGCGCGAAGCGATCCGCGAAACCCTGCGCCGTCGCCTTATCGAAGACATCCGCGGCGTAGGTCAATCCCACCACCATCCCGGCCGGCTGCCCTTGCGCATCGAACCGTTCTGTCACACTGGCCAGCAGATCGTATCGGGCGTGGCCCGGATCACCGTCGAGTAATGCGCGCTGCCCTGGATCCACTTCCTCGAGGGCGACCTGGAACACCGGTGTATGCGCGGTGGACCGCACCGGAACCACGTCGGCGACCACCCGCTCGAACGGCACCTCCGCATGCTCGAACGCCCCCAGATCCGCCTCCCGCACGCGATCCAGCAACTCGCCGAACGACATCCCCGACTCCACCAGCGTCCGCAACGCCACCACGTCGACTGCCGTCGCACCGCCCGGCACCGGCGCGCCGATGACGATGTCGTCCTGTCCGGACAACCGCGCGAGCAGCACTGCGAACGCGGCATGCAGTGTCATGAACGGACTCGCCCTGTGTGCCTCCCCGACACCGACCAGACGTTGATGTAGCTCCGAATCCACCTCGAAATCCACTCGCCCACCGCGCCTCGACCGCACCACCGGCCGCGGTCGGTCCAAGGGGAACCCCATCACTTCCGGTGCCCCCGCCAACGCCGTGCGCCAGTACTCCAGCTGCACTGCGGCCCGCCGTAGCTCGGCACCGGCGCGTGCGGTCTCCGGGTGCACTGCGCTCAGGACCGTGTCTGCGTCTGCCTGCAGCAGTTCCTCGAGCAGAGTCGAGAAACGCTCGTGGTGGGCGCGGAGTTGCGCCTCGTCGTAGCGGTCGGGGTTTGCCCGGAAGTCGACGAATACCCGGGCGGGTGTGCCCACCGGATACACGTTGACCGACAGGTCCCGCTCCGGGCCATAGGTGAGAATGCGGACCTGACAGCTCGTCGACCCAAGCTGTAGCGAGTGGAAGTAGAGCAGCACATTGACCACCGGCCCGCCGAAACGCTGGGTCCCGAATGCCCCGACCTGCTGCCGAATGTCGGCGATCCCGGAACGCTGATGTGGCAGGACGTCTTTCACCGCGAGCCGTACCCGCCGAACCAGCCGGCCGACGGTGTCATCCGGCTCGACCCGGAGCCGAAGCGGTACGACCTCGACTGTCATCCCGCCGGCGTGCCGCTCCTCGGGACTGGTGCGCGCCGACATCGGCACGTTGAGCACAACCTCGTCGCGGCCCGTCATCCGCGACAGGTAACAGGCGACAGCGGCCATGACGGTGGCCGCCGAGACCGCAGGTCGCTCCGCGCCCAACAGCGCCGCCGTCGCATGCTCCGACAGCGGCGCGATCGCACGTCGGTTCACCGGGGCGGCGGGTGCGTCGGTGGTGGCCAACGTGCTGACCCCACGCACATCACCTAACTGCGCCGACCAGTACGCCCGGTCCTCGTCGAACGATGTCGAATCCCGATAGCGCCGGTCGATCTCGAACACCTCTCGCAAACGGGTTGCCACGGGCGGTTCGAGGTCGCGGTCCTGCAAGCCCGCGGTGTAGAGCTCGGCAATACGATCGAAGATCGTCACCGTACCGAATCCGTCCAAAACGATGTGGTGGACCCGGAAGTACCACAGGTAATGCCGGTCTCCGGTCCGGAGCACGACCGAACGGGTCAGCCGATCGTTCAGCACGTCGAGTGGCCGGGTGTAGTCGCGCTCCATCCACTCGTATGCGGTGGTCACGGGGTCCCGATGAGCACGCATGTCGATGAGATCCACCGACTGGTCGAGTGTGTGATCGACGAGCTGGTACGGCCGACCTCCGACGTCGATGAGCCGGACGGCGAACGTCTCGAACTCGTGGCCGGCCGTGGCGTATGCCTGACTCAGCAACGCGACATCGAGCTCGCCACGTACCTCGACGCACTGCGCGACGGACAGCGAGATGTCCGGATCCAGCTGGTATGCCAGCCAGATCCCGTATTGCGCTGCAGACAACGGAAACGCCTCCGCCGGCAAGGGGTCCGCGAATACGGCCCGATGTCCCAGATCCGGAGGATCTGCGGGGGTCATCGTCTCGCGCCGATCACCCCGCTTCGCGCGGACGTGGATTTCAGCTCGATCCAGATGGACCGCGAAATGTCAGACAGAAATAAGGAATAGCGCCGGCGCGACTGCATCAGCGTACCTCCGAGAACCACGGGAGAGGATCCAGCGGCGTCCGCCTGAACCGCCAAGAATTGATCATTCGATATAACCACGCCGGAGTTATTCATGTGCCCGGATCGCGAAACACCGGCAGTGCAGGAGGTCGTTTTCGAGCAATCTCCCAGGACTTATCAGGGTTGCCTAACAACACTTTCCGCAACTCGTCGCACGCTTGATTCAGCAGCCGATGCACACCATCGTCGAATCACTCCGCAGTTCTTTATGTCGGCGAAACATCCAATTCGCCGAATACTCCTCATTTCGCATTCAAAGGGCATTTCCCTTCCGTTCGCGCTATATCGGTTTCGACGCGCTCCGCGTTACTTGCTGCGACACCTCCGACGTGAAATATCGCCCGGTGGTCCGAAAACAGAGCCTGATCGACGGCCATCGGCCGGGTCACAGCGTGTAAGCCCGCGTCCCCGGCAGCGGCGCGAGTTGTTGCTTCGCGCGGGCCGCATCGTGATACTGATCACATGCAATTCGGGTCTGTTACATGAGCGGTGCAGTCGTCAGTCCGTCGCCGATCGACGACCACGCGTCCCACCGGGTCTTCGCAGCGACGACGGATACGTGGGACCATCGGCGGACGACCGTAGGAGTCTCGTTGATCTGCGCCTGGGCAGCCCGCCGCGGCTGCGCCACATCGACCTTGTTGCGCGGCACGGGGATCACCGCCGAAGCACTCGCCGACCCCGAGCACTTGATCGAAGCGCAGCAGGAAATAGCCCTTATCCGGAACTTTCTCCGGGCGTTCGACAACCGGCCGGGATTGGGCGTCGAGGTCGGCCGGGACTACCACCTGACGGCCTACGGGTACTACGGCTATCTACTCATGACCTGCTCGGTAGTGTCCGAGATGCTCCGGCTGGGGCTTCGGTACTCCCCGCTCACCTTCGCGTTCTCGACTATCCACGGTGAGTTCCGCCCCGGTGGCCGGTGGGCGCTCACCTTGCGCACCGACAATGTTCCCGACGACATCGCCTGCTTTGTGGTCGAACGCGACATCAGTGCGAGCCTGCAGATGCAACGCGAACTGTTCGCGAACTCCTCCGAGGAACCCCTGCAAGAGGTCCATTTCGAGCGTGACCTCCCACCGGTGGACGCGATCGCCAGGTATCGGAAGGTTTTCGGGGTGCCGGTTCTCTTCGGTCAGCAGCGCACCGAACTGGTCTTCGACGAGGACTACCTGAACTGGCGACTGCCGATGGCCAACGAACACACCGAAGCAGTGATCGTGGAACACTGCGAGCGCCTCCGCGCCGAGAGGATCCGACCCGGTGGTGTCGCCGGTAGCGTGCGCGCCCATCTGATGACGCTGCCCACCCTCGATCGCACTCTCGACGAGTGCGCGGCCGACCTGAACTATTCGAGTCGAACGCTGCGACGGTGCCTGACCCGAGAGGGAACCTCGTACCGAGAGATTCACGATGACGTGCGCCGCAGCCTCGCTCACGATCTGCTGCGGGACACCTCGCTCCCGCGAACCCAGATCGCGCAGCGATTGGGTTACCGCGACTGGTCCAGCTTCACCCGCGCGATGCGACGCTGGGGAGATCCACAGCGGTCGAGTTGACCAAGGGCCGGCCGCACACGGAGTCCCGCACGCCGGCAGTCGGATGACTGCCGGCGCCCTCGTCGGTGTCGTTCGAGGTCAGGCAGTCATCTCGAAGCCGTGATAGTCGGCGACAGCGACGCCGTCACAGATCTGCTTGTACACGTCGACACCGGCCACGAATGGCAAGAAGACCCGCCGCTTGCCGGGCACATTGGCGCCCATGTACCACGACGCCGCCTGCGGGAAGAGGGTCAGATCTGCGGTGTCGTTGGTGATGTCCACCCAGGTGGTCTCGGCCTGTACCGCGGGCTCGATGCGGCGCTGACCCCGCTCGCGCATGACCACCAGCAAGTCGCTGATCCAGTCGACGTGCTGCTCGATGGAGGTCAGCATGTTCGACAGCACCGACGGGCTCTGCGGTCCGGTGATGGTGAACAGGTTGGGAAAACCCGCCGACATCAATCCCAGATACGTTCGGGGCCCTTCGGACCATTTGTCCCGCAACGTCAAGTCACCGTGCCGGATGTCGATGGCCTGCAACGCGCCGGTCATCGCGTCGAAGCCGGTGGCGAAGATGAGGACATCGAACTCGTGCTCGGTGTCTCCGGCGATGATGCCTTGGGGGGTAACACCTTTCAGCGGTTCCTCTCGCAAGTCGACCAAGGAGACATTGTCCCGGTTGTACACCTCGAAGTAGCCGGTGTCGACGCACATACGCTTGGTCGCGATGGGATATGTCGTGGGAATCAACTTCTCGGCGAGCGCCGGGTCGTTCACTTTGTGGCGGATCTGGTCTGCGACGAAGTCGGCGGCCGCTTTGTTGACCGAAGGATCCAGCACCAGGTCGAGAAACGACTGCTGATAGCACAATCCGCCATCAGCCCAGCGACGTGAGAGCTCGTCGACCACCTCATCAGGGTTGTACTCGTCGAAGAACTTGGCTTCGGGATCCGCGCAGTGCGCCCCACCGCGCGTCACCCGGCTCTCGGCGCGGAACTCGGGGTATCGCGACTTGACCTCGGCCAGTTCCTCGTCGATCTCGTGATTGAAGGCCGGGATCGCGAAAACCGGGGTGCGCTGGAAGACGGTGAGGTGTGCGACGTCCGGCGCGATGGCGGTGATGGTCTGCAAACCCGATGATCCGGTTCCGACAACCGCGACACGTTTGCCCGTCAGGTCGACGCCTTCCTCCGGCCAGTCCCACGTCCAGTACGTCTCGCCACCGAAATCGTCGACGCCCTCGATTTCGGGTTGGACCGGAACAGACAGGCATCCCGTCGCCGCGATGACAAATCGCGCGGTGCGGCTCGCCCCGTCGTCGGTGCGGACTGTCCAGTGGCACGCAACGTCGTCGAAATCGAGTGTGGTGACGCGCGTTCGGAATTCGATGTCCTTGCGAAGGTCGTACTTGTCGGTGACATGCCGGATGTAGGCGAGCAGCTCTGGTTGCGCTGCGTACCGTTCGGTCCAGTTCCATTCCTGCTCGAGTTCGGGATCGAAAGAGTAGGAGTACTCGATCGATTCGATGTCACAGCGGGCGCCCGGGTACCGGTTCCAGTACCAGGTGCCGCCGACCTCGGGCCCGGCTTCGAGGATTATGGCGTCGAAGCCGAGTTCGCGGAGCTTGTACAGCTGGTACAGCCCGGAGAATCCCGCACCGATGATGACGGCGTCGTGGTCGGCCATGTCTATGCACCCTTTCCATTGTCGGCGAGGAACTTTCGGATGTGCTCGGAGATGAGATCGGCACCTGCGGTGTAGCCGGGAAAGATGTTGGCCATCTGGAAGTAGGCGTGCATCTGCCCGGACGCTTCCTCGAGCGCCACCGGCACGCCGGCCGCCTTCAATGCCTCGGCATACGCGACGCCCTCGTCGTGGAGGGGATCGAACTCCGCGACGTACACAAGTGCCGGCGGAAGCCCGGTGAGGCTGTCGGCGCGTATCGGCGAGGCATCGGGGTTCGTGCGCTTTTCCGGTTCGGCGAGATAGTGGTCCCAGAACCACGCCATCGTGTCCCGACTGAGCAGCAATTGGTTTTCGGGGGCCAGATAAGACGCGCGGTCGAGGTCGCAGTCGGTGACCGGATACACCAGAAACTGGTATCCGATGGCGGGGCCTCCGCGGTCGCGAGCCCACCGGGTCAGCACTGCAGCGATGTTGCCGCCGGCACTGTCGCCGCCGACGATCAGCGGAGCATCGGCGAATGCGAGATCCCCGACGTTCTCGGCAGCCCAACCCAAGCCGAGCCAGCTGTCCTCGAGTGCGGACGGAAATGGATGTTCGGGCGCCTTGCGGTAGTTGACCAGCACCACGGTCGACTGGGTGCGATTCGCCAGGTCGCGCGCCACGTGGTCGTACTGCAGGTCGATGTCCCCGGTCACCCAGCCGCCGCCATGGAAGTAGACGATGACCGAGCGCGGTTCGCCCTCCGGGATGAGAGCGCGTACCCGGATCGTCTCGCCGTCCGGCGTATCGAGGCGCAGGTTTCGCACCACTTTGACGTCGGGGCCACGTCCACTCATCCCGGCGAAGACCATGCCGGACATCCGCGCGATGGCGGGCGTGCCCTCATGCGCCGGTGGCGTGCGCGACGCCGCCATCTCCGCGAGGAACCCTTGACTGACTGCATCCAATGGCATTGGTATCGCCTCTCCGACTGCTGACAGATCCCGCTGGTCAGACACTGCACGGAGCGTCTGACTGTGACGCAGGTCATGGTCACCACAACCTATGGTCGATTCTCACCGATCCCTATGGCAGTCGCGGCCAACTTCACGACAGTTGCGGCCACACCTGGGCGCTGGTGGCGGCTCTTGACAATGAGCGTTGTTGCGTAGAAAGTTCTGTACCAACCAACGGTGACGGGGCAGGTGTCGCATGGGCCGGGGAGTGTGATCGATGTCGACAACGACGTTGGCAGCGTCTTCCGAGGGCGGAGGCGCCGCGCTGGACCAAGTTCTCACGGTGAGTGCGGCCGCCGCGGTCGTCTCGATCGGCCTGCTGTGGGTGGGATATCTCCACCGCAACCGGAGGATCACGTGGCTGGCATCTGCCGGCGAATGGGCGGGACGGCGTTTGAACCGTCCACCGTGGGCCGCGCTCCCGATTTTCTTGTTTGTCAGCACGATCATCTGTGCCTTGTTCGGGTTCATCTGGGACGTCAGCCTGCACATCGGTAAGGGTCGCGACCAGGGGCCTCTGGCAAACCCTGCGCACTACTTCATCCTGGTCGGGCTGTTCTTGTTGTTCATTGCCGGCATGCTCGCGATCTTCTTGCCGTACGACAAGCCTGGTCCGGCCGCTGTCAGGATCACCCGCACGTGGCACGCTCCCGTAGGTGGACTGCTGCTCGCAGGATGTGGTTTCTACGCGCTGGTCGGGTTTCCTCTCGATGACATCTGGCACCGGATGTTCGGGCAGGACGTAACCCTGTGGGGACCAACCCATCTGATGTTGATCGGGGGCGCAGGCCTGTCATTGATCGCCGTCCTGATCCTCGAGCGCGAGGGCCGTGCCGCGATGGGCGAGAATCCGCCGGCTGACGGGTGGGGAGTGTGGCTGACCCGGTGCATGGCATTCGGAGGTCTCACCATCGGTCTGTCGGTGTTCCAGATCGAATACGACTTCGGTGTCGAGCAATTCCGATTGGTGTTGCAGCCCATGATGATTGCGGCCGCGGCCGCATTCGCATTGGTATCGGCCAGGTTGACCTTGGGACCGGGGTCGGCAATTGTCGCGGCGATGCTCGCGATCGCGATCCGCGGAGTCGTGGCTCTGGTGGTCGGACCCGGGCTCGGTGCTCCGACCAGTTTCTTCGCGTTGTATCTCGGACCCGCGATCGTCGTGGAGTTGCTCGCCCTGACCCCGTTGCTCAAACGACCCGTGTGGTTCGGAGCAATTGCCGGACTGGGGATTGCGACATTGGGACTGTGGATGGAGTCCTGGTGGATCGGTGCCGTCTACCACTACCCCTGGGGGTCCGGCATGTGGACAGAAGCACTCGTCATGGCCATCCCGGTCGCGACAGGCACCGGCCTGTGTGGGGCGCTGCTCGCCATTGTCCTTCGCGGCGAACCACTTCCGCGTCCCGGACTGGCCCTGGTCGCTGTCGTCCTCACCGTCCTCGTCGTGGGCGGAGCAGTCGCCAACGGACTGCGTACCGATGTTCCGACCGGGGCCACTGCCACGGTGACCCTCACCGAGGTCCCCGGCGACGGTCAGCGCATGGTCACCGCCGAGGTGTCGATCACCCCACCCGACCTGATCAGTGACGATCCCGAATGGGTCTCGCTGCTCGCCTGGCAGGGAGGGATCGAGAACGACACCGGCTTGGTGATAGATCCGCTGGAAAAAGTCGGCAAGGGCCTGTATCGCTCGACCACACCGGTACCCGTGTCCGGAACGTGGAAAACGCTGCTCCGCGTCCAGGACGGGACCACGCTGACGGCCGTGCCGATTTACCTGCCCGCCGACCCCGGTATCGGCGCCGAAGAAGTACCCGCGGAGTCGGTGATGACCCGCGAGTTCGTCCAAGAGATCAAGATCCTGCAACGCGAACGCAGCTTCGACTACCCCACGTGGGTGTTCACCGTCGCAGGCTTGATCGTCCTCGCGTGTTCACTGATCCTGATCGCGGCACTGACCTGGGGCGCGGGACGGCTCAATGCCAAGCAGTCAGCATCCGGCGCTAGGCCCGCAACCCGGCCGACTGTCCAACCGCAAACCTGATGAGCGAGCAGAATGTCGAGGTCCTCGCGAGCCATTCGTTGCTCCTGGCGGCCCCGGCGTTCATTCCCGCCTTGATCTTGGTGGTGGTCATCATCGTGATCGCGGTGCGTGACAGGAGGCGGGGCGACGACGACATCGACGACGAACCCTCCAACGTCGACACCGACGGAGGTGACGGTAGATACGACAACGAGGGAACACCACCCGGATGATCTCGGCTCACGGTCTCGGCGGTTCCGAAGATCTCCCCATCCCCTACACCGCCGTTCTCATCGGAGGCGCCTGGGCACTGACATTCTCGTTCGCTGTTGTTGTCTTTGCCTGGCGCAAGCCACATTTCGGACCGGACATGACCGGCCGTCCCCTACCATCGTGGCTCGATCGCGCGGTCGACTCGAGGATCACCCGCACCGTCGTCTCACTGGTGGCGCTGGTGTTCGCGGCATGGACCGTGATGGCCGGTCTGTTCGGTCCAGACAGCGACAACAACCCCGTTGCCGGGAGCTTCTACGTCCTGCTGTGGGTGGGTCTGGTGGTCTTGTCCGCCGTCTTCGGACCGGTGTGGCGGGTGCTCTCCCCTATTCGCACCGTCTACCGCTTCGCGGCTCACCGTGTCGGCGAATCCTTGCGCGACCGGCGGTACCCGGTGTCATGGGGTTATCGGCCTGCCGCAGCAGGTTTGGTCGCCTTCGTCTGGCTCGAACTCGCCTTCCCACATCCCGATTCGGTGGCGGCGATTCGGATTTGGCTGCTCAGCTACGTGGTGATCATGGTCGCCGGGGCCGCGATCTACGGCGATCGCTGGTTCACCCGGACAGACCCATTCGACGCCTACAGCGTTGTGGCATCGCGGCTTTCGCCATTCTGGCGCGACCGGCGGACGAGCCGCATCGTTGCGGGGAACCCGATGAATCATCTCACAACCCTGCCCGTCCGCCCCGGGACGGTGGCACTGCTTGCCGTGCTGCTCGGATCCACCGCCTTCGACAGCTTCTCGGACTTTCCGCAGTGGATCGACTTCGTCGATTCCGTCGGTGGCGATGATGCAACGGCGACCATGGTGAACACCGTCGCGCTGCTGAGCTTCATCTTCACCGTTGCGGCCACCTTCACGTTGGCCACCATGGCGACCGGAGGCGTGAGCCGGTCACAACGAATGGCAATCCCCGGCAAAATGGCACATACGCTGATCCCCATCGTGACCGGGTACGTACTCGCCCACTACCTGCAGTATCTCGTGGAGAAGGGCCAGGAAACCTTCATCGCCCTCGGGGACCCGCTGGACCGCGGGTGGAACATCTTCTGGCTGTCGGATGTCGATCCGGAGTACGTGCTGTCGGCACATCCCACTGTCGCGGCGACACTCAAGGTCGGATTTGTTCTCGCCGGACACATCGCAGGCGTCATCGCCGCCCACGACGCGGCCCTCCGACTCCTACCGCGACGTCACCAACGGACCGGTCAACTCGGCCTCATGCTCACGATGGTCGGCTACACCTTCACCGGGCTATACCTGCTCTTCGGGGGATGATGTCGATCGCCTTGTGCCGCAACTGAACTGTGCAGCTACGTGGCGCGTAGTGCGTCGACGATCGCCGCAACGCGACGGTCCCGAGTCTCATCACGTTTCGCATCGGCAACGGACCGCGCGTGTTCTTTCCGCCGCGACGGCGCCAATGCGTCGAACGACGCCCGCACGGCCGGGTCGGCATCCAGGGCGGCGGACAACGCGGGCGGCAGGTCGACCTCCCGAGGTTCGGCGTCCAGTTCGATGATCACCTCGACGGTGTCCCCCGCTTCGACACCCAGCTCGGCACGGACGCTTTTGTTGAGTCCGATCAAGTTTTCCCCGCCCATCCGGGCCAGCCGCCCCCGCACTGTCGTTCCACCAATGGTGAACCGGACCGGAGCGGTCTTGGTGCCCCCCAAGCCGGCGACTTGCTCGTCGGTCAAAACGATCGCGGCCGCAGGACCTCGCGGTTGCAGTTCGACAGTCAGGCGAAGAGTGCGTTCAGACATGGCCAGACTGTACCGAGATACGCGAACTCCCGGAATGGATCAGGTGGGACGACGACGTATGCACCTCAGCCGGGCAGCGCATCGTCGTCCACCTCTGAATTGCCCTCGGAATCGGGGGAATTTCAGACCGTTACCGAATGTCCCTCGCTCCGTTCTTTGTCCCAGATTCCGGCGGGCGCGCACGGCAAGCCCACATCCTTCAGGGTCAGAATGCCCGCCGGCGCGGCGGCAACGTTGAACGCAGCGCTCACCGCCGGCATGGCGGTCATCGTGTCCCATTCGTGATTGCCCCAGTGCTCGGGTGGGATGAAGCGGATGCGGGTCTGGATTTCGGGTTCACCCTTGACCACGACGTGGTAGTGGTCGTCGTCAAACACCCAGTCCCCGTTGAGCTTCTTCGTCAGATACCAGGCGACGTTGGACTGGACAACCGTCTTTCCGTTGACCTTGCCATTCCACCCGGCACGGATCGCGGCGATGGTGTCCTTCTTCATCAACAGCCAGCCCAGATCGACGTCCTCCGACGCGGTCTGGTGTTCGATGAAGAACTCCATGTCATCGAGGTCGTAGTGCAGCGCGACAGCCATGCGTCCGACGGAATCGCGGAATGTGCTCAGCCACATCTTCGCCATCTCGAGCACCTCGGGGGACGCCTCCGGCAGCGAAAAGCCCAGCGCCTGCCAGGTTTCGGCCGACTCGTAGACCGAGCAGTCCGCCGACTCGAAGACCGACACCTGCTGAACATCACGGCAGATGGCAGTCATCGCCGTCACCATCGTGTTGATCCAGCCCGGATTGATTCCGGTGATGTACAGCGAACTGTCGCCACGCTCGCATGCGGCGGCCAGCGCCTCCTCCGTCTCACCCTGGATGCCGCCGACGTTGAGGAACAGGTTGGTGCTGATCACGTCGAGTCCGCTTTCGAGCAGACGGACGGTGTGGTCGAGGTCGGCCATGAACGGGTTGTAGAAGACGGTGTCGGCACCCAGTGCGATGAGCGCGTCGATGTCGGTGGTGGCCAGGACGCCGGTGTCAGGTCGTCCGCAGAGGGGTCCGGCGTCGGTGCCTGCCTTGTCGTCGGAGTAGGCGTAGACACCGACCAGTTCGAGCCGCGGATCGTCGAGAATGCCTCGCAGACTGAGCTTTCCGACCTTGCCGGTGGTCCATTGGATGACGCGCAACTTGTCCATGAGTTCCTTCGGTTTGACGCCTGTGGGCTGATCGGGTCGCACGGTGAGGTGCATACGTTTCGGGTCAAGAGTGTTGGCCCGGCATGGCCGAGCGACCCAATACTAGACATTCTTTCTCGTAAATTATCCGGTTTTGACGCAAGTAGGGCGAACTCATCGTCGATGCAGGCGACGACCGTAAGCTGCCCACATGAATGAAGCGCCGCGGCCCGGCCGACCCCGGAGTCAGGCGACCCACGACGCGATCCTCAATGCCGTCCGCGACATCTTGCTGTCCGGCGGCTACTCGGAAGTCGCCATGGATCGCGTCGCCAACCTCGCCGGTGTCGGGAAGCAGAGCCTGTATCGCCGCTGGCCATCGAAGGCGCCCCTGGTCGCCGAGGCAGTCATGGATGCCTACGGGCAGCATCGCCAGTTCGCGTTGCCGGACACCGGCGACATCGAAGCCGATCTGCGCACCTGGCTCCACGGGCAGGCGGAATACCTCGGCTCGCCGCGCAACGTGGCCCTCAGTCGTGCACTCGCGGTCGCCTCGGCCGACAACTCCCTCGATGGCGACGCCTTGTACAGCCAGCTCGCCAAACCGCATCATGACGCCCTGCTGCTCCGACTCAATGGGGCGGTGCACGCCGGAGATATTCGGGCCGGTGTCGACCTGGAGGCGGTCGCAGACGCGCTGATCGGCGCGACGTTGTACCGCATCCTCACCCACGTCAGAACAGTCGAGGAAACCACCAGACACTTCGATGGCCTCGTCGACGCCCTGATCGTGGGGCTACGGGTTCTCGACAGGGATGAACTTGTCCCGTAGACGCCTTCTCTGGAGCTTGCCGGTCTCGGTCCGCGGGAACTCGTCGACGAACTCGATCTGCTTCGGCACTTTGAAGGATGCCAGATTCTTTGCGCAATGTTCTCGAATGTCCTGCGCCAGAATGTCACTCGGCTCCACACCGCTGACCAGCTGAACAACACCGAGGGTGCGTTGTCCCCATTCCGGGTCCGGCACGCCGATCACGGCGGCATCGTTGACCGAAGGGTGCGACTGTAGTTCGTGCTCGATCTCCGCCGGATAGATGTTCACGCCACCGGAGATGATCACGTCCGTCCGGCGATCCAGTAGAAACAGGTATCCGTCTTCGTCGAAGTAGCCGTAGTCGCCCACAGTGCCCAGGTCGCCCTTCCGACTGGCTTCGGTCTTCTCTGCGTTGTTGTGGTACTCGAACCGGCCGCCCATCGCGAGGTTGTTGAAGTAGATCGTCCCGGGCTCTCCGGCCGGCTGTTCCTCGCCATCGTCGCCGATGATCTTGACGGCGACGTCATCACCGGGACGACCGACGGTGCCGGGCTTGGCAATCCATTCCTGCGGACTGACCGAACACACCCATCCTTCGGACGCCGCGAGGTACTCCCAGACGATGGGGCCGAACCAGTCCAGCATCTGATGCTTGACCGCCACCGGACACGGCGCGCCGGCGTGCACCACGGCCTGCAGACTCGACACGTCGTATGTGGACCGCACGTCGTCCGGCATTTTGAGCAACCGGTGGAAGTGGGTCGGAACCAGGTGCACGCTTGTCACGCCGTGTGTCTCGATGGCAGCGAGAACCGCTTCCGGCTCGAACTTCGACTGGATCACGATCGTGTGTCCGGCGTGGAGGAATGCGACGGCGTGCGCGCTCGGTGCGGAATGGTAGATCGGGGAACAGACGAGGTGCACGCCGGTCCGGGGCAGACCGTAGCGCTTGGCGAGCGTTCCGTACACCAACTCGAGAATGATCTCTGGTTCGATGTCGGGCAAGTTGGCCGGGCGAACGCCCTTTGGCCTTCCGGTGGTGCCGGAGGTGTACCCCATGTGCGCACCGAACCGGCGGCCCTCGGGCGGTGCACTCGATTCATCCGCGCCCAGATCCTCGAAGGGAGTCCACCCTTCGACGGGTTCGCCCACGACATAACGCAATTCGGATAGTGAATCACCCGGAAGGATCCGGGCTTGTTCAGCGGCTGCGACGATGGCTTTGGCACCGGAGTCTTCGATGATGTAGATCATTTCGTTCGGGGTGAGATGCCAGTTGACCTGCACCATGAACATGCCCAATTGCCCGGTCGCCAACATCAATTCGAGATATTCATGTCCGTTGTGAACCACCGCCGCGACGCGGTCACCGGCCTCGAGTCCCAGTGCGAGGAGTGCGCGTGAGCGCCGGTTCACCCGGCCATGCAACTCACCGGCAGTGATCAGGGTGCCATCAGGGTCGATGATCGCGACCCTTTCCGGGTCTGCTGCGGCGAGAGCGTAGAAGCCGAACGGCAACTCTTCGGCGGCGGCCGACTGTTGTGTCGAGGCCTGGTCGCTTACAGACATGCTTACTCCCTGGGTATTGCTATCTGCGGGTGGCGGTCTCGATCGTTTGACGTCAACTCTCGACAGCCTTTCTGTTGTTGCAACAGTAAACCACCAAAACTGCTTCCCGAAGGCTCATCCTTGGATACCGTGGCGGAATGCAGGACGTCTGTTCGCCTCTCACTGTCGGCGCAATCTGTCCACCGCTGTCTGCAACAACAAGCAAACATCCATCTTCAGAAACCGTGGTCCAATGAACAATCCAATTGACAACTCTGTGGTCGAGCACCCGAGCGAGCTGACCACCGAATGGCTGACTGCCGCACTGGGTCGCGGAACGGTCGTCGCGTTCGAGTACAAGCCAGTCGGCACCGGCCAGGTGAGCGATTGCTACCGGCTGACTTTGGACTACGCGCCCGGTGACACCGGTCCGGGCTCAGTGGTACTCAAAGTTGCTGCCGCCGATCCCACATCGCGACAGACCGCCGCCATGATGGGGCTCTACGAGAGCGAAGTTCGCTTCTACAAAGAGATCGTTCCCCAACTCACCGGGACATCGATCGCACCTTGCTATTACGCCGCAATCGACGCCGAAACCGGGGTGTTCGATCTGATCATCGGGGACGCCGCGCCGGCGGTGCCCGGGGATGAGATCCGCGGCGCCGGCCTCGATCAGGCAACGATCGCAGTCCGAGAACTCGGGCGATTGCATTCGACGGTCGCGGGAGTCCCAGAGCTTGTCGAAGTGGACTGGCTTGATCGCGGGTCGATGATCACACAGGAGCTCTTTCAGCAGCTATATGCCATTTTCGCGGAACGGTACAGCACCGTCATCACCGCGGAGCAGAAGGTCGTGTGCGACGCAATTGCCGCGAACTTCGATGAGTACATAGAAATGGCCAATGCAGACCAAAGTGGCTTGGTGCACGGAGACTACCGACTGGACAACATGCTGTTCGGTGAGGTCGACTCCGACAACGCCTTGACCATTGTCGATTGGCAGGGCGCGATGCGAGGTCCGGGTATTTCCGACCTCTCGTACTTCATTGGCGGCGCACTGCATACACCAGACCGCCGCACACACTACGACCATCTCCTGCAGACCTATCACGAGGCCTTGGGCCCGGACTCACAGGTCACCCTGGAAGATGTTCGGCAGCAGGTCCGAGTCCAGAGTTTCAAGGGAGTCATCATGTCGATCGCCGCATCGATCAGTGTCGTGCAGACCGAGCGCGGCGATCACCTGTTCATGACCACACTGGCGCGTCACTGCGATCACGTTCTCGACACCGACGCGCTCGAAGCTCTTCCGGGAGCCAAAGCATTCGGATAGCCGAGCGACGAGAAAGGGCCCCCTACGTCACAGACGTAGGGGGCCCTTTCCGCGAGCCGAAGTCCGCTACGTGACGGAGTACCGGATCGGCAGATGCTTGAGCCCGCCCACGAACGTTGTCTTCATGAACTCCGGTTCGCCGGCGAGCTCGATGGACTCCAGCCGCGGGATGAGTTCGGAGAAGAATGCGCTCACCTCCATACGGGCCAGCGCAGCGCCGAGGCAGAAATGCACCCCGTACCCGAACGCCAAGTGCTTGTTGGGGTCTCGGGCGACATCGAAGGTGAACGGGTCGTCGAAGATGTCTTCGTCCCGATTACCGGACGCGTACGACAGCAGCAATGCCTCGCCGGCGGCGATCGGCACACCGCCGACCTCGGTGTCCTCCTGCGCGGTACGCATGAAGCACTTCACCGGGGTCACCCACCGGATCATCTCCTCCGTGGCCAGGGTCATCAGCTCGGGCTCGTCGCGCAGCCGCTGCAACTGGTCCGGGTTTTCGATCAAGGCGAGCAGGCCACCGGCAATGGTGGCGCTCGTGGTGTCGTGCCCGGCCGTCGCGACGATCAGGTAGTAGGAGACCGTATCGATGTCGGACAACGGCTCACCGTCGATCGTGGCATTCGCGATCGCGGAGGCGAAGTCGTCGGTCGGGTTCTCCCGGCGGGACGCGGTCAACGCGGTGAAGTAGGTGAACATCTCCATCATCGCGGCCATCTGCTCTTCCGGACCGGCACCACGCTTGAACTCTTCGTCCTCGCTGCCGAACATTTCCTGAGTGCACCGCAGCATCATCGGGAAGTCCTCGTCCGGAACTCCGAGCATCGACATGATGACGTAGAGCGGGAAGTTGACCGCGACCTCCTGCATGAAGTCGCACTCCCCACCCAGCTCTGCCAACTTGTCGACGTAGTTCTTGGCCAACTCCTGCACGCGAATCTTCATCGCGCGCATCGCCTTCGGCCGAAACCAGTCGACACCGATGGCGCGAACGACCTTGTGCTGCGGATCGTCCATGTGGATGAGGGTGCTCACGCCGGATGCAGCTGACAGCTCGTCGGCTTCCGCGGTGACAAGCACCGGCCTCGGCGAGTTGGTGAACAGATTGTGCTGACGTTCGATCGTCATGATGTCTTCATGTTTGGTGACCGCCCAGAAGGGCCGGTAATTCGGTGCCTCGACCCACGAGATGGGCGCATTGGCAC
This sequence comes from Nocardia sp. 348MFTsu5.1, assembly GCF_000383535.1. Classification (NCBI taxonomy): domain Bacteria; kingdom Bacillati; phylum Actinomycetota; class Actinomycetes; order Mycobacteriales; family Nocardiaceae; genus Nocardia; species Nocardia sp. 348MFTsu5.1. The sequence continues at coordinate 640,251 of NZ_KB911510.1, read as the reverse complement.
GCAGGTGTGTGAAGGCCGCATGGAGGGACACCTCCTCGGTATAGGCGTTGGCGTCGGCGAAGACCCGGGAAACGTCGTCAATGATCTTGGTCGACATCTGAACTCCTTCTGGCGGCTGTCGTTGTTACTGTAAGTTATACTGGATGGTACCCAAAGTTTCTGGCGAACCGTCTTGATCTCAGCCTCACCTGTCGTTGATGTCCCGCAAAGGAGCACCATGCCCCAGAAACACACCTGCGAGCCGGTCGATCTGACCTTTTTCGATTCCGCTCCGTACCGCTTTCGCAACAGCATCGACGTCGGGGTCACACCTGAGCAGCTGTTCGAAGTCCTCAAAGACCCTGACGCATGGCACGAATGGCTCAGTTCCATCACCAGGGTGAACTGGACGAGTCCGGAGCCATTCGGTATCGGAACCACGCGTACGGTCGAGATGGGCAAGTCCATGGCCTGCGATGAGAAGTTCCTGGCGTGGGAAGACAACCGGCGCATGACTTTCCGATTCGATTCCGCGTCGACCAAGAGTTTCAACGCGTTCGCCGAGGACTACGCGATCGAGACGACCGCCGATGGTTGCCGACTGGCATGGACCGTCGCCATCAATCCGGCCGGTGGCACACGCATCGCGCTCGCGGTGGCCAAACCGTTCCTTATGGACCTGATCCTGCGTCGCTACTTGAAAGAACTGCGAAAGTTTTCGGAATCGCGCTTCGCTGTTGCCAAGTAGGCAGTAAAAGCAAACATGATCTCGGCTGTCCGGCCCGTACGCGGGCCGGACAGCGAGTACGGAGAGTCAACCTTCCGCCGACGACTCCTCGTCGGCCAGCCAATACGGCAGCCGCCCCTCCGCGCGGGCGGTCATCGCCTCGACGAAATCTCCGTCCGAACCGGCCAGCACCTGGGTCCGGTTCTCCAGTGCGATCGCCGACTCCACGTTCGGAGCGTTCTCATTGGTACGCAACACCTGCTTGGTGAGTTCAAGCGCAAACGGACTGTGCCCGACCATGGTTTCCGCCATCTCGCACGCGCGGTCGATCAGACTTTCAGGGTCGACGACCTCCGTCACAAAGCCGATCCGCAGCGCCTCATCGGCACCGAATTTTCGTGCTGTATACAACAATTCGGCAGCTCGAGTGTTTCCGACCGCCCGCGGCAGCGTGTAACTGATACCGACGTCTCCACCGGAGATTCCGAGACCGAGAAACGGGGCTCCGAAGGTCGCCGCCCGGGAGGCGATCCGCAGGTCGCACGCCGCCGCCAGCGAGAGACCACCACCGAAAGCTGGACCGTTGACCGCGGCGATGATCGGCTGGGGCGGGTGAATCATCTTGGGTACCAACGATGAAATGAACTCCTGCGTTCTATAGCCCGCACCCATTCCACGCCGATGATGCGCGGTCGGCGCCACGGGCGGCTCGGACAGATCGAGCCCGGAGCAGAAGCCGCGGCCGGCGCCGGTGAGGATCACCACCCGGCAATGCGGATCGACGGCCAACTCATCGAGGGTGCTGTGCAGCGCAGTCACGAGCCGCATACTCAGTGCGTTCAGCCGCCCCGGATTGTTCAGGGTCACCACTGCGTATCGCTTCGTCGGGCGTTCCACGATCACCGTTGCGGATGCTGATGCCTCCCCGACATTCGCGGCCTCGCTCACGCCACACCGAACCGCGATGCCTCGAACCAGCCCCGCACCGGTTCGTCCCAGCCGGAGACATTGCCTTGCACCAGGGTTCGCCAGTACAGCCAGTGCTCCGGTGGTTCTGCGGCGTGTGCGATATCGAAGTTGATACTGTCGGTGACCGGGATCAACGCGGCCGACAGCAACGTGCCGTCGGGTTTCTTGAAAGAGAGATCCGCGGACTTGATCGAGCGGGTCTCGTCCGCAAACTCGATGTGTGCGTCCACGACTTGGAGGAAATCCAAGTTGTCGGAACCCTCACGGACGTATCCCATTGCCCGCCCGGGCCACTGGTCGCCGACGAAGTAGAGCTGGCGGCCTTCGCCCTGCAGATCACCCATCGCGAAGTTTTTGGTCCACTCCCGGGGGCCCCACGATTTGTCACGATGGGCGCCGGCACGGATCTGATGGACCTCGCCGCCGACGGTCACCGTGCCCGTTGCGGTGAGTGACTGCTCGAATCGTCCGGTGCCATACTTCGTGAGATCTTCATCGGACCCGATGCCGGTGCCGTGCATGGGCGCGGCGCTCACGTAGTCGAGTTCGACCGACATCGGAACGCGCGCACCGGCCTTGGGACCTGAACGAACCAGTGCGACACCCGAGAATGTGAAGCTGCCGGTATCGAATGGATCATGCGAATGGCTGGCGAACCGCAAGCCCCACTTGTCGTAGGACACATCCGCCGACAGGTCGAAGTCGGAATAGTTCAGCCGCGACTCCTCGAACGTGTACCACGCACCATCGATGGCCACGAAAAACCAGAGCATCGCGCGATTCTGGTTTGGCGTGATACCGACACGGAAGGTACCTGCCGGTCCATCGTCGAGGTCGACGAACGACAAGAACCAGGATTCACTCCACGACCACTCCCCTGGATCGGCCGGATGGACGTTCTCGTCAGCAGCCACAAAGCCTGCCGGAATCACCTGAGCCATAAGAGGATCACCTTTCTTGCCGAAGCCCTGCGCCACATCATTCCGCGATCGACCGAAAGCCACGAATGCGCATGTGATGTAAGTTACAGTATGCGGTACAGTACCGCTGGCGGTCAGCCGATCCCACCGCGGAGCCCGCACGAAAGGATCCACCGATGACCAGTGATGCCAAGGCAACAACGGCGCAGGACGAACTCGACGTCGATGGTCTCCTCGAGTGGCTGGCCGGCGAATTGGGTAAGACCATCACGTCGCCCCAGGTGACGAGGCTGGCGGCAGGGCACTCCGGTGGCGCGTGGCTGATCGATCTCGATATCGACGGAGCGCCGACGAAGCTCGTGCTCAAGGCACCCATTCCGGCCGGAGTCGTATACAACGCAAATGCTTCCCGCGAGGCCGGGATCGTCGAAGCCGCCCGTGAACTCGGCGCTCCGCTGCCTCGGGTTGTCGCGGTGGCGTCGGGCCCCGAGGCCGTCGGACGTCCCTGCTTCGTACTCGAGCACATCGACGGCCGCACCGTCATCGACTCGACACCTGCCGGGTACCACGGAGAGGGCTGGTACCGCGACCACACCGCCGACGATCAGCGAGCGATCTGGAACAGCTTCATCGACGCCATCGCAGCCCTACACAACGTTGACGGCCGCAAGATCAAAGAGGCTGGGCACCAGATCACCAGTGGCAGCACCGAATACATCGAGTACTGGCGCAATTCCCTACTCGATGTCACACCGGCAGACACCGTGCCACGCCAACTTGCTGCGTTGAAGTGGTTGCAGGACAACGTGCCCGAGGGTGGGGACGACAATCTTTCCGTCTGCATGGGAGATGCCCGACTGGCCAACGCGATCGTGGATGGAACCACCGTGCAGGCGCTCATCGACTTCGAAGTCGCTTACCTCGGCAACCCCGCCAGTGATGTCGGATACGCCCTGTTCCTCGACACACAACATCGCAAGTGGACCGACGACCCGTTGCCCGGGATCCCCGCACCTCACGAGACCTGGAACCGGTGGAGTGAACGCACCGGATTCCCGGTCGTCGACACAGCATATTGGACCGCGTTCGGAGCGATGGTCCTGTGCATCACCGCTACCCGTGCCATGGTGCAATGGGGGCTCGCCGGCCCCGCCCCGGAAGAGACGAATCCGCTGGTGTCGGAATGGGAACAGCTGATCGCCGAGGCCGCCCACTGACGAGGTCCGGTGGCAGGACCGGGCAGGATGCGGCACAAAACCTTCGGTCAAACCACGACTTCAGGTGTGATCGCCCAAAAGAGTTGTGCGTACATGTCTCAGGTGAACCCGCATGGCTTCGCGAGCGGCGTCGGGGTCTCGGTCTTCGATCGCAGCCACGATTGCCTTGTGTTCGTCGCAATAGCACTGGCGCCGTTCCGGGCTGAAGCTCCGGCGCTTGAGTCCACCCCAGATCGGCTGATTGCGACTATCGATCAGCAGCTGACTGAGGTTGATCAGGACCACATTGTGGGTGGCGAGCGCAAAACTGTGATGCAGCAAGGTATCCCAGCGTTCGAAATCCTCTGACACCCGGGCAGCGTCGCCACCGCGCAAGCAGCGGTGCATCTCATCGATATCCTGCTGGGTTGCCGCCGATACAGTCACCGGCAAGATCTCGGGCTCCAGAACGAGACGGGCCGTCATGATCTCTGCGGGGCTCGGAAATCCGGCACCGGCAGCCGGTTCAGGCACCGCTTGGGGGGCCAGGAACGTTCCGCGGCCGACATACCGCACCACAACCCCGGTCTCGGCGAGTTCATCGAGCGCAGTGCGGATGACGGCACGACTGACTCCCGCGGCCGCGGCGAGTTCACGTTCGGTGGGCAGTTTGTCACCAGGACCGAAACCGCCTTCGCTGATCACCATCTCGATATGGCGCCGCGCAACTGCCACAGGACCCACCGCAAGCGTCATGACCGACCAACCCCTTCCGCAACCAATTCGAACCAATACTAGCCTGCATCCACCCCTGATGTCCCCAACACAACGGCTGACGTCGAGTGTTGACGATCACAGCATCTCGACCTATTCTAACCAATACATACCAAGTACATCATTTGGTTCACATTGGTCAGCCCCAGGAGGTCGTAGTGCGTTTTGCACGGATTCACAGTTCGGACGGTGCACGGCTCTGTGCCGTCGATGAGCACGGAGCAGCTCGAGCCGTTCGGTTCAGCGATACCGGAGAACCGGTACGAGATCTGCAGTCCCTGATCGCCGGCGGCCCGGCCGCAACCGACCGACTCACGGTCGCCGACACCGCCGAACCGGGCAAACTCCTGGCACCAATCGTCCCGCACCGCAATGTTTTCTGCGTGGGCCGCAACTACTCCGAGCACGCCGCGGAGTTCGCCAAGAGCGGTTTCGACGCCACGGGTTCGGCCGACGGTCAACATGTCCCCGAGTACCCGGTGGTGTTCACCAAGCCGGCCGCCACCGTCATTGCCTCCGGCGATGCGATCGATCCACATACTGACATCACCTCAGCGCTGGACTATGAAGGTGAGATCGGCGTGATCATCGGCAAACGCGCCTCAAAGGTCAGCAAAGCCGACGCCCTCGACTACGTCTGGGGGTACACCCTGATCAACGACATGACCGCACGCGATCTGCAGCGCAACCACAAGCAGTGGTTCATCGGCAAGTCGCTCGACACGTTCTGCCCGCTCGGTCCGTGGGCGGTCAGCGCCGACGAGATCGATATCACCGACCTTCGGCTGCAGACCCACGTCAACGGCGAGCTGCGTCAGAACACGAGCACTGCGCAACTCATTTTCGATGTGCCGACGATTATTGAAACGCTCTCGGCGGGAATCACACTCGAGCCCGGCGACGTGATCGCCACCGGCACCCCCGTCGGTGTCGGCATCGGATTCGACCCACCCAAGTATCTTCAGATCGGTGACGAGGTCACCATCTCCGCCAACGGGCTCGGCGTGCTCACCAACACCATCGGCGAATCCGCCGACCGCGACCACCTCATCCAGGCCGGCTCGCATCGACTGTTCACCGAGCAGACCGGCGATGGTCCGGTCGCGGTCCTCATCCACGGCCTCGGTGGCGCCACCACCATTTATGAGCCGCAGGTAGCCGCACTATCCGAAACCCATCGGGTGCTGCGCTATGACCTGTCCGGTCACGGCCGCTCCCCCGTCGCCGGTCCGAACAGCATCGACGACTGGGTCGACGAACTCCTGGCACTACTCGATACCAAAGGCATCGATCAGGCCGCGCTCGTCGCCCACTCCATGGGCACACTGGTGGCCACCACCTTCGCGGCCAATCACCCCGACCGCGTCAGCAAACTCGCGCTCCTGGGGCCGGTCCGGCAGCAGCCCGAACAGGCCAAGACTGCCACCCGCGCTCGCGCTCGCACAGTCCGCGAAGGTGGCATGTCCGCGGTCGCCGACACCATCATCGCAGCCGCCCTCTCCGAAAAGAGCAAGACCACACGACCATTGAGTGTGGCATCGGTTCGCGAACTGTTGCTGGGCCAGAACCCGGACGGCTACGCCAGTGCCTGCGAAGCGCTCGCTGCCGCAGTCGAACCCGACTTCGCGTCGATCAACGCGCCGGTACTGCTGATCACCGGCGACGAGGACAAAGTGAGCCCGGTCGCCACCAACGACGACCTGCTCTCGATCTACCCGCACGCCCAACTCCAAGTCCTCGAAGGCGTCGGACACTGGCACAGCCTCGAAGACCCCGACACCGTGTCCCGTCTCCTCACCGAGTTCCTGACCAAGCCCTGATCACAGCTCTATCTCTGCTCGAAAGGAGTGACGACAATGTCGTCCGAACAGCCCATCCTCTTCACAAACGTCCGCATCTTTGATTCCTCAGGTTCCGACCCCTTCGACGGTGAGGTCCTGGTCACCGGCAACACCATCACCGACGTCCGACCCAAGACCGGCGATCTGCCCCGAGACGGTGTCCGCGTCATCGACGGTCAGGGCAAGTTCCTGATGTCCGGTCTCTGCGACGCCCACACCCACTTTTCATGGGTCAACTCCGCCGACCTGCCCGGTCTCGGCACGATGGGCGTCGAAGAGCACACCCTGCTGTGCGCACGCTCGGCCCAGACCTACATCGACAACGGCTACACCATGTGCGTCGGCGCTGCCGCCGCCAAAGCCCGCCTCGACGTCGTGATCCGCAACGCCATCAACGACGGCCAGATCCCGGGCCCACGCTACCTCGCCAACTGCCAGGAGATCGCCGTCACCGGCGGCGCCCTGGTCCATGGCATCACCGCCTTCGCCGACGGACCCGAAGAAATGCGAAAGCAAGTGCGCCGCAACGTCGAAATGGGCGCTGACCTGGTCAAGCTCAGCATGTCCGGCGAAGAGATCACCGGCAACCAGCACGCCCAGGACAACTACTTCTCCGACGAAGAGACCCTGGCCGCCACCACCGAAGCCCACCGCCGCGGCCTGCGGGTCTGCTCACACGCACGCTCGGGTGAATCGGTGAAGATGTCGGTGCGCAACGGCGTCGACATCATCTACCACGCATCATTTGTCGACGACGAAGGCCTCGACATGCTCGAGGCCAAGAAAGACGAGATCTTTGTTGCCCCGGGCCTGAACTGGCTCGTTGCCACTCTCAACGATGCCGCCGACTTCGGATACCCACCCGAGGCGGCCGAGGCGGCCGGCTACAAACACGAACTCGAATGCGCCATCGCCGGTTTGAAGAAGATGAAGGAACGAGGCATCCGGATCCTCCCGGGTGGCGACTACGGATTCGCCTGGACACCCCACGGCACCTACGCCCGCGATCTGCAGCACTTCGTCGAACTCCTGGGATACACACCGAAGGAAGCCCTGCTCGCTGCCACGGCACTGGGCGGACAGATCATGCGGATGCCCGACCAACTCGGTCAGGTAAAAGCCGGCTTCCTCGCCGACATGATCCTCATCGACGGGGATCCGCTCGAGGACATCACCGTCCTGCAAGACCGCTCCCGCATCGTCGGGATCATGAAAGACGGTGCATTCCACAAGGATCCGGGCGACGGCACCGAAGCGCGGCCCCGCGAGCTGAGCGAAACCCACCGCGGCACACCCATACCCGCCTGAGGTTTCTTTCGATCGCCGGATCGACACGGCTCCCTAGCTGCGGCGGTGGCGCTGTTACAACCGGTTACCACCGGTGGCGTCGATGGTTTGTCCGGTGATCCACTGCGACTGCGCGGATGCAAGGAATGTGACGATCGCGGCGACGTCTTCAGGTACCGCTATGGTGCCGAACGCTGTCTGCGACCCCGCTCGTTGTTTGGCCTCTTCGTCCCCGTGCAGCCATACCTGGTTGAGGTCGGTGTCGATGACGCTGGGCGCGACTGCGTTGACGGTTATTCCGCGGGAACCTACTTGCGCGGCAAGAGTTCTGGTGAACACCTCGATCGCGCCCTTGGTCATGGCGTAGCCGATGATGTCGGGCCGGGCGTAGCGTGCTGATCCGGATGAAATATTGATGATGCGGCCATTGTCGCGTAAGCGCGGTAGTCCCATTTTCGTGACGAAGAATGGAGCTTTGAGGTTGACGGCGAGATGTTGATCGAGTTGCTGGGGTTCGACGTCCTCAATTCGGCCGCGAAGGTTGATGCCTGCGTTGTTCACGATGACATCCACCTGTGGTGGAAGATTCAGCGAATGCAGCGCTGCGTCGATGCGATTCCAAAGTAGGTGTACTTCGTCGTCACTGCTGAGATCGGCTTGTATAACCGTGGCCTGTCCGCCCGCTTGCTCGATCTGGGCGACCACCGTGTTGGCGTCGCTCCGGCTGCGCCCATAGTGCACAAGAACATACGCACCGGCCTGAGCCAACGCCGACGCGATCGCGGCGCCGATCCCTCGACTCGCCCCGGTGACGAGGGCGACCTTCCCGTCCAGAGTATTCATGGCCGAGAGTTGTTGTGGTCCTTGATCATGAGGGCTCGTCGGCCTTCAGATCGAGAGCGCTGTGTTGATGTAATCGGGTGGCGGCCTTCGCGGTGGTGACCGGCAGCGCGGTGGTGATGCCGAAACCGGCGATCCACTCGAGAATCGGCCGGTAGTAGGTCGATTCGACCGTGTACGCGCCATTCGCGGCCAGCGCTGCGTAGGCCGCGATCCACGTCCGCACCTCGTGCGACGAGTGTCCCGCTTGCTGGACGAACCAATCGTTGGTCCACGAATCGATCGGCGTGAGATCACCCGATGCCAACACCTCGAGCAGATGGTTGTCCCACTTGGGGTTGAGAGGTTGCATGGTGGAGACTCCGGCCGCGAAGTCTCGTCCGGCATCGATGACCCGCTGTTCTCGTGCTGACCGTTGTTCGGCGGTGGGGTTCCGTCCGTCGATCAATCGGGCCTGCACCTCGGGTGAGGCGCCGAAGAACTGTGGGACTGGCGGATCATGAGACAACCCACCAGATCCCACCAGCAGCACTCGCCGGTCCATGCCGGACACTGCCTTGCCCACGGCGTCGCCGAGGAGCCGGATCCGCGAGACCGGTGTCATCGGTTCACCGACCGAGTTCACGAAGATCGGCACAGTCGGGATCGCGGTGATCGAGCCGGTCAACAACTCCAGAGCCTGGGCAAATCCGTGATCGACGTGCATCCGCTCGGAGACCGCGATGTCGACGCCCGAAGCCAGCACCGCTCTGGCGATATCCCAGGCGGCGTCCCTGTCGACATCCAGCGGACCGGCCTGCGTGCCGTAGTCACCGACCGAGGTGGCCGCTGACCCGATGCAAAACGGCGGGAGCATGTCGTAGAACACGCCGTTGTAGTGATCGGGCGCGAAGATCACCACCAACTCGGGGTCGAAGTCGCGGATGAACGAGCGGGCATGCTCGAACGCCGCGTCGACCTCGGCGACGACCAACGGGTCGGGGTCGTTGGTCCCCATCAGCGGGGAATGCGACATGGCGCACAGAGCGACCGGCATCAGAACCTCCTTGTTCGGCGGTGCAGTGCTCAGCTGCGGTCGAGAAGGAAATCGAGGTGCAGCTTGTTGAAAGTGTCGGCGTCCTCGTACTGAGGCCAGTGGCCGCAGTTCTCCATGACCTCGAGCCGCGAATTCGGGATGTGCGAGGCGATCCGGCGCGCCTCGTCGACCGGGCCCGACGGGTCTTTGGTGGTCCAGAGCACCATGGCCGGGGCCTTGATGTTTTCCAAGACCTCGTCGGTGATCATGTTGCGGGCCCGGGTTTCTGGATCCTGCAGAGCCATGTTGGATTCGCAGGCCGCGAGCCAGCCCGGCTGGGCGAAGATGGCCTGGCGGGTTCTGATCAAGTCGTCGGTGACCATCGCCGGGTCGGCCATGAGCCACTCCAGTCGAGCTTTGACCCGGTCCCAGCTGGGGTCTTTCGCAGCCTCCATCGACAACGTGTAGAGCCGTTCCATCACCTTCGGGTTGGCCATGGTGCCGCCCATGGTGTTCAGGACGATCCGCTCGACACTCTCGGGATGGTCACTGGCGAATTGTGCTGTGACCCAACCACCGAGTGACTCCCCACTGAAGTAGGCCGTCTGGACATCGATCGCGGCCATGAACTGCTGCAAGTGGTCGATGTAATGCTTGATCTCGAGGGGATGGTCGGGTTTCGAACTGTAGCCGTGCCCGATGAAATCGATTGCCCAGACCGAGAAATGTTCGGCGTGGACCGCAAGATTGCGGACGTAGGCCTCAGCGTGCCCGGTGATGCCGTGCAGCAATATCAATGTGGGTTTGCTGGAGTCCCCGGCATGAAGGTAACGGGTCCGGTAGGGGCCGGCCTGGATGAATCCCTGACTGAACTCAACTTGGGCCAAGTCGGACCAAACGCTAGTGAACGGTTGCGTGCTCAAGTTCCACTCCTTGCTCTTCGAAAATGGTTGCAGTATCGGCAGACCCACGCTTGGGGGTCTCGTCGAGATCGACACCGAGGACTGATGACAGCGCGGCCTGTAGCTGGTTCAGCGCTTCGTGCTCATCCCAGACCGCTGCGGTCTGGCGCCACGCGACATACCCGTCGGGCCGCACCAGCACTGCGCCGGCTTCGTGGGTTTCGCGAACCTTTTGCCAGGCGCAGTAGGGGTCTTCGACACCTTTGGTGCCGACAACGATCGCCGACAAGAACGGCAGATCCAATGCCGCCACGGCCTTTTCCCAGGCTCTGCCGCCCAGACCGGTGAGAAGCGAGAATTGGCCCTTACCGGTGACGTCGAGGGTGGACACGCGAATGCCCCGCTCGTCGACGAGCCAGGCGTGCGGAAGTTTGGCGCCGGGCCGGGTGGTGGCCTGCAGGTACAACTGGGGGTCACGGGCAAACTCTTCGGTGCCGGCCGCAGGGTCCGGAACGACGGCCTCGGAACTGTACCGCTGGTTGAGCTCGACGCCCTGGGCGTTGAACTCGAAGTTCTTGAGTTCTACTGCCTGCGCGAGGGCTTCGCGCACGGCAACGCCCGCGGGACTGGGGTCGCGGAGTTTGGCCAGACCGGCCGCAACCGGATCGGCTTCGCCTTCGGTGCGGAAGCAGGCGTTGAGCGGTCCGTAGTCGACCCGGGATTGATTGGCGCGGGCCACGATCTGCTCACCGACGGGTTGCCGTTCGGACGAATAAGACTCGAGTAGTGCCGGGTCGGCGAATCCCTTGACGACGTAAGCGAGTTTCCAAGCCAGGTTGAACGAGTCCTGGATGGAGGTGTTCGATCCCAGTCCGCTGCTCGGTGGATGTCGGTGTACCGCATCGCCAGCGCAGAATGCGCGACCCACCGAATAAGTGGCGGCGCAGGCCTGATTTACGTGCCAGGTCGAGGTCGACTGAATCTCGATGTCGAGGTCGGGATCGCCCACCAGCGCACGGACTTTCGCGGTTACCATTTCCGTGTCGAAGCTGGGTTCGCCATCGGCCATGTTGTAGCCCCATCCGGCGATCCAGGTATCCCAGGGGCGGATTGCCCGCAGCAGACCCATGCCGATCTCGCCGAAGTTGGCACTCGGAGTCATGATCCAGTGCAAGATGCTGGGCCGGTGCCCGACGTAGCGACTCAAGTCCGCCTTGAAGAGAACGTAAGCGGTTGCCGCGCGGGCCATTTCGCCCTCGATCTTGAGGCCGATCTCGTCGGCGACGGTGGACCGAGCGCCATCGGCGCCGATGAGATACTGCGCGCGGATCGTGTATTCGCGTCCGGTGAGGCGTTCGCGCAGGGTCGCGGTCAGCCCGCTCTCATCCTGCACATGGGAGAGGTACTCGGTGTTGAAGGCAAACGTCGCGCCGCGTTCGGCCGCGTTCTTGAACAACACCGGCTCCATGTAGAGCTGCGGGATGTCCAGCAGTCCACAGGGGCTGCCGACGATGTAATCGCCGACCCGGTCATCGCCGGTCCCCCAGGTACGGACCCGGGCGACCTCGTCACCGGCGAGGCTGGTCGCGAACAAGGTGTCGCCCATCAACTCCCACGGGGTGGCGTACTTCGCCGCCTCGTCCTCAACACCCAAGTCGCGCAAGACTTCCACAGTGCGCTGGTTGGTGATGTGAGCGCGAGGCGTGTTCGCGAGCCAGTTCCATTTGCTCACCATGTGCACCCGCACCCCATAGGTGGCCAGCGCGAGTGCCGCGGCAGACCCGGCGGGGCCGGTGCCGACGACGAGCACGTCAGTATCAAAATCAGGCATCGTATTCGTTCCGTTCCGGCTAATGCATCTAGCATGCTAGACGTCTAGTATTGAAACTACGCGGCCGAGTGCTATGACGCAAGTCTCACACCAGTCCGATTTGGTGGTCAGGGCACACTGACGAAGTTGGTGAATCCGCCGTGCCGCGCCGGGAGGGCGCCGAGTGCTTCGTTGATCTCTTTGAGGGGAAAGGTGTGGTGCTCCAGCACGCTCAGATCCAGGACGCCACGAGCGGCCATGTCGGCCATCTCTTGCGCTTCTCTGGTCGAGAACCACAGGCTGCCCAGTACTGAGATCTGCGAGCACATCATTGAAAACATATCCAGCGCCGGCTTTTCCATCATTCCACCGATATCGACGGCCACGCCCCCGCGACCCAGGGCAGCGATTGCGTCGAGCATCGACTCGGCGGGTGCGCCGGGGCCGACCGCGTCGATGACGATATCGATTCCGGCCCCTAGGTTCTGGGCGCGTGCCCACTCGCTCAGGTCGCTGGTCCCGACGGCGTGCACGCTGATCCGATCGGGTGCGATGCGGCGAACGTCTTCGAGCAGCCCGGCATCACGACCGGTCCCCAATATGCGGGGCACGCCCATGGCGAGGGCATTCATACACGCTCCGAGCCCCAGGGTTCCCGATATTCCGTTGATGAGGACCGTGGTGTCCGGTCCTGCCCCGGCTTTGCGGAGTGCGGAGAACGAGGTGCCCAGGTAGCCGAATCTGGCGGCCTCCTCGAAACTGACGGTGTCGGCGATTTTGACGAGATTCCGCCCCGGCGCTGTCAGATACTCGCCGAGGCCGCCATAGGGGTAAGCATCGAAACACTGCTGCCCGTTGGGCCCGAAGGCGAAGTACCCCATGAAGGTGTAGCTGTCGCAGTTCTGATCCTTGCCGGAATGACAGGCACGGCAGTCGCCACACGACAGTCCGGGATTGACGTAGACCCGGTCCCCCACCTGCACGCCGCTGACCTCGTCCCCGACCGCAGACACCACACCGGCCGAGTCCAGTCCGAACACCGCGGGCAGCTCCGGCAGGGGCAAGTACGGAAACCACTCGGCATAGGTGGCGAGCACGTTGTTGAGGTTGGGCACCACATTGCAGGCCTTGACCTGCACCGCGACATCGGTCGGGCGTGGCTGCGGTATCGGCAACCGCTCCAACTTCATGGGCTGGTTGATCTCATGCAGCCGGGCCACCAGCATCGACTGGGTCATCTATCGGGCTCCTTGATTCTCTGGACGACAGGTTGGGTGCGAGTGCATCGCTAGGAGACGCCACCCGCGCCGACCGAAAGAGCTTGCGTCACTTCGTCGACCGAGGTGATATCGGCGAGCAGGCTCAGCGATTGGATGCTGGCCGAATGGGTTTCGGGTGATGCCGCCGAGCACGCGTCGTCCACGACGACGGTTCGGTAGCCGAGGTCACTCGCAACGCGTGCGGTTCCCTCGACCGAAAAGTTGGTGGCGACACCGGCGAAGACCACCGTGGTGACTCCGCGGCTATGCAATGCCTGGTCCAATATGCTGCCTTCAAACCCGCCGACCCGCTGGTGGGTGATCACCACGTCGTCGGATTGCGGGGCAAGCGGCTCGATGATTTCCGTCAGTGGGTTGCCCTCCTGGAGGCAACCGGATTGCTCCACAATGCCGAGAATCGGCGAGTTCACCTGGAGGTCGGACAGGTCGGGTTTGAAGGCCACTCGCGTGTAGAAGACGTGCGCACCGGCCCGTCGTACCTCGTCGGCGAGTTGACCGATGCGCGCCACGACGTCACGCTCGACGACCTGGTTGTAGAAGAAATCGGAAAAGGCGCCGTCGGGGCCGACGACATCGCCCTGACAGTGCACGACGATGAGCGCGGTGGTGCGGGGATCGAGTTCCATTGTGAAGCTCCTTGATTCAGTGACGATTGCTCAGGCGTGAGCAAGGATCGAATGGCCGATGTTGTCGATGTCCCGTTGGGCGGTGAAGGGATTCGACAGGAAGACCTGGGTGATGTCGACACCGGATTCCCGCATGAGAGCCGTCTTTTCGCGCAGTTCGGCCGGCGATCCGTACAGGCACCAGTAGTCGACCAGTTCTTTGGTGATGATTGGCCGGTGCCTGGGGTCGAGGCCGCGCAGGTACTTTGCCCAGGTGTCGAGATAGTGCGGTTGGTCTGCGGCAGTGGGATCGCCCAGGTATTGCTGGGCGGCGGTGATCGACGCATCGACAATCTGGTCGCCGAGGATGTCGCGGTGCTGGTCCATCAGGCCGGCGTTGGTGATGCACGAGCTGATCGGTCCGGAGCCAAATCCGTTGGTGACACCGTCTTCCCAGGTTTCGCCGTTCTCGAGCTGGTAGAACCACGACAGCGACACCAACTTGACCGAGCCCGGCGCACGGCCGACGTCGGCAACCGCCTTGTCCAAGCGACTGCGGATCAGTTTGATCATGTCCGTGTTCGGTCCGAGGCAGTAGACAATGGCGTCGGCATACTTCACCGCCTCGGCCAAACCGCGGGGTCCACCGGCCGCGACCCAGATCGGAATGTTGTCCGTGACGTTGTAGTAACCGCTTTCCTTGTCGAGAAACTCCACCTCGGTGGTCTGCCCGCGCCAGGTATGTGTTGTGCGGCGGCCGGCCATCAGTTCCTTCGAGACCTCGATGGCGTGCATCAGTTCGGAGATCTTCGCCGGGCTATTGCCCATCGAACGCAGCGCATTGTTCGCCGTGCCGATGCCGAGATAGGTGCGACCGGGCGCCAGGGCGTTGAGGGTGGCCATCGAGTTCGCAGTCACCGGAGCGATCCGCGTGAGCGGGTTGGTGACCATCGTGCCGAGCTTGATGGTGCTGGTCTCGCGAGCCGCCAGGGCCAGGAACTGGTACGGATCGCTGAAGAGCAGAGGACCTTCTCCTACGCCGAAGTGGCTGACGCCGAGGTCTTCTGCCTGCTTGACCATGGAAACCTGGTCAATTTTTGCGCACGTACCGATGCTGAACTCCATGAGCTGATTTCTCCTTGCTGAACCGTCGCCCGCGCGACGTATCGATCGAGATCGGAAACGCCAGGCCTATCTCCGCCCCGCACCGGCCGAACTCTCGACCAGATCGAACTGGAATGCTAGCGTTCCAGTCCACGTTAACTTACAGTGATGCAGACCACAAGTACTAGAATGCAAGTAGTTGCAGTGGAATCGTGCAGAGAGGGAATCGAATGATCGGTACGACACCGACCAGCACGTCAAGATCGTCAACGCACCTCCCGCGATTCAGCGAACTATTCGATAGCGTTACGCCATGACCACGCCCGATCCTGCTGTGGACGCGGCAGCGGCGCTGGCCAGCGTCCGCCTCACCGGCGCTCGCCTGTCCTCCGCGCTGTACGACACCCTGAAGAGCCGCCTTCTCGAGGGGCGCTACCACTCTGGGGAAAAGATCGTTGTCGAAACGGTCCGCCAGGAGTTCGGTGTCAGCAAACAACCCGTCATGGATGCATTGCGGCGCCTGTCGAGCGACAAACTGATCGACATCGTTCCCCAGGTCGGCATTCAGGTGGTGTCGTACAGCAAGCAGGAAGTCGAAGACTTCTTCACGCTCTTCGGCGGATTTGAAGGAACCATCGCGGGCGTTGCAGCTCTTCGTCGGACCGATGCGCAGCTACGTGACCTCGACGCGGTGTCTGCGCATGTCGACGGTCTCATCGTTGCAACCGATCCCGTCGTCCGTGCTCACGGCTACCGACTCGAGAACCGAGAGTTCCACGCAGTCATCCACCGCATGGCCCACTCCCGAATCATGGCGGAGACATCCCAGCGCATGTGGGACCTGTCAGATTTCCTGATCAATACCGCCGGTGTCGCGAATCCGCTTTCCAACGCTCTCGCCGACCGCCAACACGACCACCGCGCCATCACCGACGCAATCCGCGACGGTGATCAACAACGCGCTCGTGAAGAAATGGAAAGACACATCGTCGGAACCATCCGCGTCATTCGTGAAGGGACGGGCGATCGAGATCTGGCCGGATAGCCACAAAACGCGAATAGCGCTCCGGCACTGCAGTATCCATTCGTTCGTTGAGTTCGGAAGCGATGAGGCGAACAGCACCCGTTCGGACCACCACGAACCCATCAGGTGCGATCGCCCAAAAGGGTTGTGCGAACGTGTCTTTGGTGTACCCGCACGACCCTGTCGAGGCAGATGGTGTCCGCCTCAGAGCCGGCCGAGGAGTTCGGCTTTCTTCGTGGTGAACTCCTCGTCGGAGAGGATGCCACGCTGGTGCAGCCCGGCGAGGGACTCGATCGCGGCGACAATCGCGTTGGGGTCACCGGACTGGCCGGACGTGGGCGACTGATCCTGCGGCGTGAAAGTCGGTGCCGACTCGTACCCGTTCTGCGCATCAGGAGCGTAGGACGGTGCCGTGTTCGACATCTCGGGCGCAGGTGCGGCGACGGGAGTGTCGGCTACCTGTTGCGTCCCGAGTTCTTGCAGGCTCGACACGTCGAAGGTCCCGAACTGGCTCGTGAAGCTCACCGTGCCGTACGCGCCGCCCTGTTGCTGTTGGACGCCACCGATATTGTGCTCTCCGGTATCGAAAATCCTTGTGACGCCATTTGCTTGGATCGCCAGCCGCCGAGTGTTCGGAAAGATGGCGTACCGGGCGTCGTTCTGTCCCCCGGACGAGCTCGGAATGCCGAGGTCGGAGGGCCACCAGTTGTTTGAGGTGAACCCTCCCGAGGAATCGACCGTCGTGCGAGGAAAGACCGTGGTGGTTGCGAGAAGTTGCGACAGTTCGCCGCACAGTCCGTTCACCCGCGACTTGAGTCCATTGTCGAACATGTTGCCGACCATCGTCATGCCGCCCCGCATCCATTGTCCGGACCCACCGAGTTCGGGAATGGAGAACTGGGCCATCGTGCCGCCACCGTTGTTGACGGCGAACAGCATGGAAAGCACCGCGTCCTGGGAGAGGGAATAACGCTGCGCGATGTCGGCGATGGCGCTTTCGGCTTCAGGGGTGAGGTTTGCCCTCATAATCGTGAATCTTTCGTCGTCTGGATACGTCGTGAGCCTACACAAAACAACCGTAAATCGACGCTCGCAGAAATCGCCCGGCTTGTGCCTACGGTAGTGCTTCCGCCCTCCGATGGAGAGTTGACGCCATCGGAGGTGGACGCAACCTGTCCTCGAACTGGCGAAAGCATCGAACAACGTGAGCGAAGCGCACATTCTTCGTACGATGTGAGCGCGAGTGCGATCGACCGACCATTGCGACACCGAGGGAGTTCGCGCATGGATTCTGGCATCACCCAGTCAGCCCGCGTAGCCGAAAGGTCCCCCGACCAACGGGATACGTGGTTCACCCGCTCGACCACCGATGTCGAAACCGCGTTCGGTGTCGACCCCGCCACCGGGCTGACGGCGACCTCGGCCGCGGATCGACTCGGCAAACACGGACCCAATCTGCTCACTGAGGCCGCAAAAGACCCGGGCTGGAAGAAGATAGCGCGCCAGCTCACCGACCAGATGACGATCGTGTTGATGATTGCCGCGGCGGTCAGCGCCCTCGTGTCCCACGAGTGGGAGACACCGGTTGTGATCTTGGCGGTGATCATCTTCAACACCGTGCTGAACTACGTGCAGGAAGCGCGCGCCGAGAACAGTCTCCAGGCATTGCGCGACATGGCGGTCGCGAATTCGCGGGTGCGCCGCGATGGCCGACTCCAGGAAGTTGCCCGCTCGCAACTCGTGCCCGGTGACGTGGTGCTGCTCGAGGCCGGTGACTCGGTCCCCGCCGACGGCAGGATCGTCGAGGCGGCGAACGTCCAGGTGGCCGAATCGGCATTGACCGGTGAGTCGCAGCCGGTGGAAAAGTTCGTCGACACACTCGATGACGCGAGCCTCCCCCTGGCAGACCGCACGAACATGCTCTACATGAACACCGCGCTGACCCGGGGACGAGCCGCGATCGTGGTGACCGGCACCGGCATGGACACCGAGATCGGTGCCATCGCAACGCTGCTCGGGGAGGCGGGCGGCGACAAGACCCCGCTGCAACGTCGCATCGATCGGCTGGCGCAGACGTTGACCATCATCGCCCTGGTCGTCGTGACCCTGGTCTTCGCGATGGGGCTGATCAACGGCGATTCATGGACCGACCTGCTCCTCACCGCGGTGTCGCTTGCGGTTGCCACCATTCCCGAGGGTCTGCCGGCGGTAGTGGCATTCACGCTGGCCATGGGTGCGTCGCGGCTGGCGCAACGCGGCGCGATCGTCAAACAGCTGTCCGCGGTGGAAACCCTGGGCAGCACCGCCGACATCGCCACCGACAAGACGGGGACCCTGACTCTCAACCAGATGACGGTGCGTCGACTGCACATCGTCGGGCGCGGCTTCCGGGTCAGCGGCGAGGGCTACGCAACCACCGGGGAGATCCTCATCGGCGACGGACTCCCGTTGCCCGACTTGACCGATGCGCTCACCGCGATGGCGTTGTGCAACGACTCCTCCATCCACGAGGGCACTCTGGTCGGAGATCCCACTGAGGGTGCGCTGGTGGTTCTTGCGGAAAAGGGTGGCATCGACGTCGACGGCACGCGCGAGGCGCTCCCCCGGGTCGCGGAGGTACCGTTCGACTCCGACTACAAGTTCATGGCGACCTTCCATCGCGATATCGATGAGAGCGCGGGCCCCACCTACCGCTGCTGTGTGAAGGGTGCGCCGGATGTTCTGCTGGAGCGAGCCGGGTCGGTGCTCGCCGAACACGGGGTACGGCCACTCGAGGCCGCAGATCACGAACGGATTCAAGCTCGTATCGACGAGCTGGCGGCCGAAGGCCTGCGGACGTTGATGATCGCCGGGCGCGAGATCGGCAACACCGTGCCGGACGACTCCGCCGCGTTGTTCGACCAGGTCGACCACCTCACCCTCTACGCGTTGGTCGGCATCGTCGACCCACCACGCCCGGAGGCCGCTGCGGCAATCGAGATCGCGCACGCCGCGGGCATCAAAGTGCATATGCTCACTGGCGACCATCTGACCACCGCGACCGCGATTGCGCGCAACCTGGGTATCACCGGCGACGCCGCCTCCGGTTCCGCGCTGGATGCCCTCGACGAGGACGAACTCGCGGCACGGGCCCGCGACTTCGGTGTCCTGGCCCGGGTCGCGCCGGAACACAAAATCCGAATGGTCAAGGCGTTGCAGTCCAACGGCAGTGTGGTGGCCATGACCGGCGACGGTGTCAACGACGCGCCCGCGCTGAAGCAGGCCGACATCGGAATTGCCATGGGCATCACCGGAACTGACGTCTCCAAAGGCGCGGCCAACATCATTCTGACCGATGACAACTTCAGCACAATCGTCGCCGCCGTTCGCGAGGGCCGCGGGATCTACGCAAACATCATCAAGTTCGTGAAGTTCCAGCTCACCACCGCGTGGGGCTTCGTCCTCGTCTTCCTCAGCGCCGGGGTCTTCGACCTCGCCGGTGGGGCGCCATTTACCGCGCTGCAAATCCTGTGGGTGAACATCATCATGGACGGCCCGCCGGCTCTGGCGCTTGGCGTCGACCCGACCGAATCGTCCGTGATGACCGAGAAACCACGCCCACCGGGCGAGCAGTTGCTCACCCGCAACCGGATCCGCCGTATTCTCACGTTCGGCATCGTGATGGCCACCGGCACCATCGCCGTTCTCGCGTTCGCTGACGATATGTTCCCCGACAGCGCGGACGACCCGCTCTTTGTCACCACCCTCGCGTTCACGACATTCGTGTCCTATCAGGTCTTCAACCTGCTCAACGTCCGATCCGACACGCGCTCGGTGTTCTCACCGCAGTCGTTCACCAACAAGGCCATCTGGGTTTCGCTCGGTGCGGTGATCATGCTGCAGATCGCCGTCGTGCACGTCGCTTTCCTGCAGGACCTGTTCGATACCACCGCGCTGACCTCCGACCAATGGCTGGTCGCCGTGGCAATCGGGTCGTCCGTGTTGTGGATCGAAGAGATCGTCAAGGCAGTGATCCGATTCCGCCAACGCCGCCGTGCCCGGCAAGGAACACTTCAGCCAACCGCCGCGCGATGACCGACTGCCGCGACGAACACGCCATCTGCGCACTGCTCCACCGGTACGCAGAACTGGTCGATTCAGGTGACTTCGGCGCCGTGGCAGCGCTTTTCACCGATGCCGACATCTTGATCGGAGAGACCGTTGTCGGCCACGGCGCGGCCCATGTCGAACAGATGTTTCGCACGATGGTGATCCTTCATGCGGACGGCACCCCCAGAACTCGGCACCTGATCACCAACCCGATCATCGAATTCGACGGCCCCGACCGGGCGCGGGTGCGGTCGTGTTACACCGTGCTGCAACCGCGCGACGGGCGGATCGACATCATCGCGTCGGGCCGCCACCACGACACCGTCGTCCGGGCCGGCGACGGCTGGACATTTGCCTCACGTGACTACTCACTACTCGACTTCACCGGCGATACCTCCGACCACCTGCGATCCGGCCCGTCGACCGTGCCCTCCTGACCGTCGAGCGTGCCCTACCGACCGCCGAGCGTGCCCTACCGACCGTCGACCGTGCCGTCGTTACCGTCGACCGTGCCCTACCGACCGTCGACCGTGCCGTTGTGGCGCAGCCAGTTGAACAAGAGCACGGTCGGGGGCAACGAGAGCACGGTCGGCGGCCCGTTCGGCCCGCTCGACGGCGGAGTCGGCTTGGATTTCTGACCGCCGAGCAGTACCAACGAGCGCGCGGTTAGCTCGGTCCTTCGACCAGTTCTAAGGTGTTGCCGTCGGGATCGGCGAAGATGGCAAGCCGTTTTCCGGGACCGATGTCGATTGGACCCATCTGCAGCCGCCCACCCGCGGCGACACCCCGTTCGACGAGCTCGTCGAGTCCGTCTGCAACGTAGAACGACAGGTATCGCAACCCGGTTGCAGCGAGGAACGACCCGGACGGTTCGGCCACTGCCGGTGGCTGCTTGGGCACCATTACCTTGAGCACCGTGCCGCCCGCCCGGAGTCGGTGCACGGTTCCCGAACCTGCTTCGGTGACTTCTAGCTTTTCCATCTCAAAAACGGTGGCATAGAAGTTCACCACGGCGTCGTCGGCGCTGACGAGCCCGACCTCGATCCGATCCAACATCAGGTGCTCCAATCCTTGGCTCGCGCGGCCCCGATTGAGCGACGCAAGAGCAACATTTTCACAGTCGACAATGATATTCTGGCAATTCAGAACATCATTCTTGCACGCGCAGTGCCGGCCAGTCGTGCGGTTCAGCTGGGCTCATCGAAAGTGAGAAGGCAATGGAGCGACTGGGAATAGAGATGCTCAGTGTCTTCGGGCTACCGCCCGTCGAACACGTTGAACTGGCGGCAGATCTCGGCTGCGGCCATATCTCCTCGGGTTTGACGTCATTCCCGTACGACCCACCCTTTTATCCCCCGTTTTCACTGCGCGACGACCCCGCGCTGCGTAAGGAGATGGTTGCCGCCATGCGCGATCGAGGGGTGAGCATCGCCCTCGGCGAAGGTATGTCGGTTCGTGGCGGTATGGACATCCGCGATAAATCCGCCGATCTGGCGATCATGGAAGAACTCGGGGTCACCCGCGTCAACACCGTCTCGCTCGATCCAGACCTGAGCCGCAGTATCGACCAATTCGGCATCCTGGCCGAGATGGCCGCCGAGCGCGGTATCGAGACCACGGTCGAGATCAGTCCAGGGACCACCATCGGCGATCTGGACACAGCCTTGTATGTGGTCAAAGCTGTTGGCAGATCGGACTTCCGGATTCTCATTGACACCATGCACCTCGTTCGGTCCGGGTCCAGTGCCGATGACCTCGCCGGCGTCGATCCGAATGTCATCGGATACATCCAGGTCAGTGACGCGCCGCTGATCCCGGTCATCGACGACTACATGGCGGAGTCCATGTTCGAGCGGAGGATTCCGGGAACCGGCGAATTGCCGCTGCGCGACATCCTCGCTGTGCTGCCCCGCGATCTCGTCATCGGCCTCGAGGTGCCCGTTCGTTCGGCGATGCAGGCCGGTGTACCACTCTCGACCCAGCTCGGTAACGCCGTACAAGCAACCCGAGATCTGCTCGCACAGATCGACAACGTCAACTGATGGAGACCACACACATGACCCGTATCGGCACCTCGGATCTCGATGTCTACCCACTGCTGTTGGGCGGCAACACCTTCGGCTGGACCAGCGACCCGGCAACGTCTTTCGCGGTGCTCGACAGCTACGTCTCCGCCGGTGGAAATTTCGTCGACACCTCGGACAGCTACACCATGCCGGACAAGACCGACGGTGATTCGGAAACAATTCTCGGACAGTGGTTTCAGAAGCGTGAGCGGCGCGACGACATTGTCCTGGCGACCAAGGTCGGACTGCGGGCGGACACCTTTGGCCTGGCCCCAGACAACGTTGCCCGGGCCGCGGAAGCCTCCCTGGCGCGGCTGAACACCGACTACATCGACATCTACTACGCGCACTACGACGACGCAAAGACACCGCTGGTCGAGACCGTCGCGGCGTTTGATGCCCTGGTCCAGTCCGGGAAGGTCCGACATGTCGGTATCTCGAACTACTCGGCCGATCGGATCGCCGAGTGGCTGACCGTGTGTGACGACAACGGATTCGCGAAACCTATTGCACTGCAGCCCAATTACAGTTTGGTGGCGCGACAGAACTTCGAAGCAGGCGTTCGGCCCCTCGCCCAGAAGTTCGACCTCGCAGTGTTCCCGTACTGGGTATTGGCCAGTGGGTTTCTCACCGGTAAGTACCGAACCGAAGCAGACCTCGAAGGGGCCGAGCGCGGGCCATTCGCCGGCCGGTTCTTCAGCGCCGAGGGACTCGCGGTGGTCGCCGAACTCGACACCATCGCACAAGAACATCGGGTCGCGATCGCGACCGTCGCTCTTGCGTGGACGAGGCAACAACCCACGATCGTCGCGCCCCTCGCCAGCGCCAGGGTCCCGGAACAACTCGGCGCACTTCTCGCCTCTGTCGATCTGGAATTGTCTGCATTCGAACTAGATCGGCTCAACAGCATCTCGTCGTACGACAAAAAGTAGACTCCGTCGAACCGATCTGCACGCCAACGCAACCCGTTGAGCGTGCCCTGGTAGCCGCCGACCGTGCCGAAACAACCGTTGACTGTGCCCTTGTGGCGCAATTATTTTGAACAAGAACACAGCCGACGGCAACAAGGGCACGCTCGACGGCAACTACGGCACGCTCAACGGAAACAAGGGCACGCTCGACGGCAACGAGGGCACGCTCGACGGTAGGTGCGGGGCTTTTCGGAGCGGGTCAACACCATTGGTAGAGCGTGTATTTCACGCTACCCAACCGAGCAAGGAGTTGAACGATGAAGTTCCGTACCGTCGTCGAGCCACCCGAGCCGATGAGAGGGCTTGAGGTACCGCCCGACGTCGTCGAGTCGCTGTCGGGCGGGAAGCGACCCCGGGTGACGGTCACGATCAACGGCCACACCTGGAGCACCCGGATCGCGATCATGCGGGGCCGTCACCTGATCGGCCTCAGCAACGCGAACCGGATCGCCTCCGGATCCACGATCGGCGACGAGGTCGAGGTGACGGTGGAGTTGGACAACGAACCCATCACGGTCGTCGAGCCCGAGGACCTCGTCGCCGCCCTGGTCGCCGACCCGCCCGTACGTGCCGCCTACGACCGACTGACCCCGAGCCAGAAGAAGCAGCACGTACGCATGATCGAGAACGCAAAGAAGCCGGAGACGCGGGTACGGCGCATCGAGGCGCTCGTCGCCGAATTACGAACGCGAACCTAGAATTCGGTGATCCCCGCGTCAGGCGCGATCTCGTGCGCGGTGATGTACTTGGACTCGTCGCTGGCGAGGAACAGCACGGTCTCGGCAACATCTTCGGGCTGTGTGTAGTCCACGGGCAGCATATTGGTGAACATTTGTGCGGGCCTGGGATTTCCGGCGACCGCGCGCTCGATCCGTGCGTGGACGTCCCCGGTGCCCATCGGGGTTGCGACGCCGGTTGGGTGGAGACTGTTCACCCGAATATGGTCTTTGGCGAGTTCGACGGCGAAGGCCTTGGCCATGCCACGCACGGCGAACTTGCTGGTTGTGTACGAGACCATGTACGGCTGCACTTTGATGCCGGCAGCAGAGCTGACGAGGATGATCGATCCGCCACCCGCCTCGACGAGGTACTTGGCCCCTGCCATCACCGTGTTCCAGGTACCGGCGACATTGATCGACATCGTGTCATCGAAGACCTCGGACGTGATCTCGTCCCACGGTGCGATCGGCGAAATCGCCGCGTTGGCAATGATGATGTCGAGACGGCCGAGTTCGGCAACGCCGGTGTCGACCGCGGCCTGCAGTTTCGCGCGGTCGCGGATGTCGACCTGCGCGGTGACGATCCGGCGTCCGTGCTTCTCCACCAGACGTGCGGTTTCGGCGAGGTCCTCGGGTGTCGCGGAGTCGTAGGTCACGCTGGGAAGGGTCGAGCAGATGTCGATCGCGATGATGTCTGCACCCTCCTGTGCCAGCCGAACAGCATGCGCCCGACCTTGACCTCGAGCAGCCCCTGTTATCACTGCAACCTTGCCGGCAACCCGGCCCGTTCCATCACTCATATCCGGCCTCGCTGTCGGAGAAAATTGACCTTTGCTTCAATCAATTGAAGTATTCCAAACCCTAGCCCAAGAGACATCCGAAGGGAATGGATCAGTGCCCGTGCTCGCGTCGGCCCGATGGGTGTGCCTACCTAGGACAACCGGATCGGCGTTCGCCGGATTCGGGTAGCGAAGTAAACGCGACGTGGCGTCATGATCGAACCTACGGTTTCACCGACAACATCTGATGCATCCGGCACAGTCATCGGGCCACGACACGTGCTCACCGCAAGACACGTCGTCAATTGGAAGCGCGATGACGCAGCCGGATCGGATGGATCAACTTCACCCCGGGTACTACGACGGGCGGCCCGCTATCGCACCGCCCCCAGCTGCGGATATAGCGCTGCCGGAGCACTCGCCAGATACGACTTGACGGCGACCGTACGTTCATCGGCAAGGACCTCGAGGTCACCCCGTTCCAGACCGTCGAGTCCGGACCGGACGACTTCAGCCGGATCGTTCTTCGGCATGTCGATACCGGCGGCCATATCCGTGTCGGTCACCGACAGATGAAGACCCGTGACCAGGGTCCCCTGGGCGGCCAGTTCCAGCCGAATGCCATTTGTCAGGCTCCACGCCGCCGCTTTGGACGCGGCGTAACCATTCGCTCCGTCCGCCGAGATCCACGAGACCACCGACAAGACGTTCAGGATGGCGCCTCCGCCATTGGCTGCCAGAATCGGGGCGAATGCCCGGCACATCGCAAGTGTGCCAAAGTAGTTCGTCTCCATCTCCCGGCGGATTTCGTCCAGATCGCCGGTGATGAAATTCTGATTCGCCGAAAAGCCGGCGTTGTTGATCAGCAGCGAGACGTCTCCGGCGCGTGCTGCCGCGGCGACTACATCGGCGGGCTCGGTGATATCGAGCGGGACCACTTCCACACCTTCGACTGAGATACCGGTGACGTCACGCGCCGCCGCGTACACCTTCGTGACCCCACGTTCCAGCAACTGCTCGACGAAGTGGCGCCCCATGCCACGATTGGATCCGGTCACCAATGCCACCGAGTTCTTGATCTTCAACGATCCTCCATTTGTGATGTGCTGCAGGGTGTTACTTGGCCTCATCCGGACGGCGGCGACCAGTGAACAGAGCCGAAAGGCCTATCACGGCTGACCTGGTTTAAGGGTGACGAACAAGCCCTCGGCCTCGGCACAGAGCAGGTCCGCGTGACGAAGCTCGGCGCGCAGTACTCGCTTACGGCCGACCTCGCTGACAAACCACGCCTGAACGTCCAGCTCGATGCCGACGGGCGTGATCGAACGAAAGTTCGTGTGCAAGTACGCCGTACGAGCTCGAGTGCGGCCGGCAGTCACCGACAGCCGGCCCAGCACCTCATCGAAGAAGAGCGGAATGGCACCGCCATGCACCGCTCCGTTCCCGCCAAGGAAGTACCTCCCGAACGTGACCGTGCCTCGCACGGTCTTCCGGTCCGCTTCGGTGACCACAAACACCGGCGACATCGTCTGCCCGCGACCGGGTAGGTCAGGACGGCGCCCGAAGAACTGGTTGCGCTCCGAGACCGCAGTGGGGGCCAGTCGTTCGTCCCAGGCCGCGAGGTCCGCGGTCAGCGCTGCGACTGTCGCGGAATCCGGTCGGGCTGCAGTCACCGTGTTCAGAAATCGACGCAGACGAGCAACCATCTCCCCGTATCCGTCGTCGTTCGCGCCACCCGACTCGACCGGTACGGTCCACCATTCGACCTGGGGCAGCGGTGCAGGTTCAGCGATAGCGAGTCCGAGGGCAGGGTCTTCACTACGCGGACTTCGGCCGGCAGTCTGAGTCATACCGACGATGGTTCGGTATGGATCGCATGCCGAACGCCGCAATCTCGGTGCACAACGACCTCTCATAGGCAACTAAGTCATCTTATTTTACTTTGACTCTGCCACAGTGGTGCTCGCGGTTACAAGAGAGGTCGTTGAGGAGCCATCACCTCAGCACCCGGACGGGAACATTGTTGTAGCCCGCGACATTCTGCATCGTGACGCGAGTACACCGATCCAGATCGACCTCGAACCGCGGCATGAAATCAAGGAGCCGATTGAGTGCGATGGAACTTTCGAGCCGGGCCAGTGCTGCTCCGAGGCAACTGTGTATGCCGTAGCCGAATGCAAGACTCGGCACCTGGGATCGATCGCGGTCGATGTCGAGTACGTGGGCGTCGGGGAATGCCTCGGGATCACGGTTTGCCGATCCGAGCAAGAGAAAGACCGGTTTACCTGCCGGGATGGTCACGCCGTGAAGCCTCACATCCTTCATCGAGTATCGGACGTTGTACTGATTGGGCGATTCGTAACGCAGCAGTTCCTCGACCGCATCCGGGATCTTGCTCCGATCCTGCTGCAGCTTTTCCCACTGATCCGGGAACCGCGCGAAGGCAACACCGGCGCCGCCGATCAATTTTGCAACCGTCTCGGCACCCGCACCGCCGAGCAACGCCGCGAACATCGCGATCTCCATGTTGCTCAACGTCGGTGGCTGATCGTCGTCACGCTCGATCTCGGCCTGGACCAGGCGGCTGATCATGTCGTCTTGCGGATCTGCGCGCCGCGCCTTGGCGAGTGCGTAGTAGTACCGCGAGATTTCCACGACCGCGTTGAACCCGACTTCTGACATCTCGATCTGCCCGACCTCGCGATGCAGCAATTCATCGGTCCAGAGCCGGACCTGGGTGCGTTCAGCTTCCGGCACGCCGAGCATCCGCGAGATGATTTCTATCGGGAACAGGGCCGAAAAGTCTTGTACGAGATCAAATCCGGCCGGATCGACAGCGCTCAGGAAGCGGTCTATCTGGTCGCTGGCCATCGGCCGCAACTCTGCGATGGCACGGGGGGTGAACACCTTCGAGACGATCCCCCGGACGTGGCGATGCTCAGGGGGATCCATCACGATGATGGACCTGTGGGGCGGCACCTCGCCGCGTCGAACCGTGGCGAGGTCGATCCCCCGCGCTGACGAGTAGGTGGAGAAGTCGCGATAGGCCGCCGCCACGTCTGTGTACCGGCTCAGTGCGTAGAAGTCATACTTCTCGCTGTAGTAGACCGGAGCCTCCTCGCGCATCCGCGCGTACAGGTCATACGCGCCATCAAAGAACTCCTGCGAGAACGGATCAAACTCCAACTCCGCGATGGTCATACACACTCTCCTGCGCTGGCGGTCCATGAATCGCGCACGGTGTCCTCACGGTCGCAACCGCTTGGGCAACAGCACCACGGCGAATCTACTGTAAGAGTTACTGTATATCATTCCGGCCGAGTTTTGCCCGGCGTTTGAAGTGTCGGAATCGAGTCGAAATTTCGACCCGGGAAGGAGTGCGCACCCATCAGCGGCGGTGCGCTTGATTTCGTTGATCGCTCGCCCCAGGTGCCAGACGCAGATGGCGACGACTCACCGCCGGCAAAGATCGGCCACGCTTTCGCCGCAGGTCAGAATCGTGAGGCGTTGCCCGATCAGTTGTCGCCGCGCCGGGAAGAAACTTGCCGGTCTTGCCGTAGCAGTTCGCGGCATCCTTGCCGACGTTGTGGACGACCGTTTCAAAGAGTTTGATTCGCAACGGTTTCAGTCTGTCTCGTACGACTTGGCCGCCGAACGGAGGTCGTCGAAATAATTCTGACGTTGCGGCGGGGAGCGGCGGCATCTGACACTGCGGCCGGCTCCGACGAGACCATCGCAGGTGCCTTCGACCTCCCCGACCGCATGAGTGGAGCCCGCCGCCGGGCCGAAACAGTTGGCCGGCGGAATGAGCAAAACGCTCCACACAATCACTGGCGAGCTGAGGCGCCTTCGAATGTGTGGAGCGTTTGCGTCAGTGGTGTCTAAACGTCGATGAAGAAGTCGTAATCCAGCGGATCCTGGCCGCCGTAGATCGACAGGTCGGCGACGCCGGCATCGGTGAGCACTGCCGAGTCGATGAGACATTGTCCGGTCTCCGACGTCGGCCGAGACAGCACCAATGCGGCAGCATCCGCCATGATCTGTGGATCGCGCGCGTGAATCGTCCCCTCTTCACCACCGAGCAGGTTCTGCACCGCAGCAGTCGCGATGGTGGTTTCAGGCCACAGGCAGTTGCTGGCGATCCCCTGCTCGGCGAATTCGGCGGCAAAACCCAGGGCCAGCAGCGTCATCCCGTACTTCGCGAGCATGTAACCGGGAAACTTACCGAGCCACTCCGGCGCCATGTTCAACGGCGGAGAGAGTGTCAAAACCTGTGCTGCAGGCGACTTCTCGAGATGCGGCAAGCACGCCTGGGTGAGCGCGAACGTTCCGCGCACATTGACACCCTGCATCAGGTCAAACCGCTTGAGCGGCAGGTCGGCCGTTTTCGACTGGTTGAGAACACTCGCATTGTTGACGCAGATGTCCACGCCACCGAACGTCTCTACTGCAGTGTCGACTGCCCGCGCGATGTCGTCGGCATTCCGCAGGTCCCCGATGACACCGACGGCCTTTCCACCGACACTCTCGATCTCCGCGACCGCCGTGTGGATGGTTCCGGGCAGCCGGGGGTCAGGGGTGTCCGTCTTCGCCAGCAAGACGATGTTGGCGCCGCGTTCGGCCAGAGCCCGTGCTATCGCCAACCCGATACCGCGGCTTCCGCCCGACATCACGACGGTACGGTTCGCGAAGCTGGTGGAACCCAGCGACTCAAGACTGCTGTTCGGCATTCGTGCGACCTTTCGAGACTCTAATTTCCTTGCGCGCCATTGTCTTCGACAGAGCACACCAACCTATCGGTCGGTCATCGGTTTTGAGGGTAACTCACCGAAATTCAGTCCTGGTCGCGACCAGCCACTCGGGAATGCGTCGTTCACCTGGACTTCCAACGCAGCAATGATCCAGCGCCAGAAGTTGTACCCGCACAATGCGAGTGAACTGGTCTGTTACGTTATTTCGATCGCAGCTTCCGCTCGATCCAGATCGCAGGTTAGGACCAAAACAGTGGCACCCACGGAATCCACGACCGACTTCGCCGAGTCGTCCGTCGAACGGATGCTCGACATCTTCGATGTCGCGGAGGCCGGTCCTGACCGGTTCACCGGCACCAGTGACGGCGGGGCGCGTCAGGTGGCCGACGGTACCCAATTGCTCGCCCAGGCGATCGTGGCAACCGCCAAGCGTTTTCCCGGCAAGTCGATCAGGTCGGCGCGGGCGGTCTTCACCCGCGCCGTCGATGCGACGATTCCGGTCGAGTTCGAGGTGGACGTGATCCATGAGGGCCGATCGATGGCCAGCGCCAACGTGGCGGTCTGTCAGGGAGGTCGGCGCTGCGCGATGGTGTCGGTGCTCGCCGATGTGCCGACCGAAGACCTGATCCGGCACTCCGCTCCGCTCCCGGACGTGGCCTCGCCCGCCGAGTCCAACGTGCGTGACATGCCGCTGATCGGACGCGAAGTCCGGCTGGTCGACGTCGTCGATGTCAACAGCCCCGACGAGGTGGGGCCGCCCGAGTTGTACGCGTGGCTGAAGTACGACCCGATCCCGGACCGCGACGATCTGGCGAAGGCACTGCTGTCGCATTTCACCGGTCACCTGTCGGTGGCCACGACGATGCGGGCTCACGCCGGGATCGGTGCGAGCCAGGCCCATCAGACCGTATCCACTGGAGTCATGACTGTGACCATCGGCTTTCACGAGCCGGTGGCATGGGACGGGTGGATTCTCTATTCGCATGAGAGCACGCAGGTCGGTGCCGGTATGACCTACGTGCGCGGCCAGATCCACACCGAAACCGGCGAGTTGTTGGCCTCGTTCACCCAGGAGGCGATCATCCGGCCGATCCGGTCTGCCGACTCGAGCATTCCATCGGCAAAACGATTGTGAACCACGCATAGAGACGTGCCGGTCTTGCCGCTGATCGGCGATGTTGCCCCGACATTCCCTCGCTAGGAGCCACCCGAATGACATCGCAGAACACCAGTGCCTTCGCGGACAGACCTGACTATCGGGTGGACATCTACCCCCGCCGAAATGTGGTGACAGCATCATTCGACGGGCGACTACTCGCGCAGACGTCCCGTTCGCTCCTCGTCGACGAGCAGGACCACGGGCTGGTCTTCTACTTCCCGCGCACCGACATCCGCGTCGAGTTGACCGCTGATCCCGACACGCAGAGTCGCTGTCCGTTCAAAGGCGAAGCCACACATTGGCGTTTCGACGGAGATGGCGACTCCGCGATCTGTTGGAGCTACGAGACCCCTTTCGACGAGGTGGCCCGACTCCGCGGATACGTTGCTTTCTACCAGGATTCGGTCGATGTACGACTGGGACAGGCACATCCGGCCGTCTCGTGGCGCCCGCCGACGGAGTCCGTCAAGTAGGTCCGATCAGCGCTCGGCCGAGCAGTGGGCCGTGACCACTACGGACCACCGAGCCACCACCGAGCGTGCCCTTGTCACCGCCGAGCGTGCCGTAGTTACCGTCGAGCGTGCCAAAACCACCACTGCCCTTGCAATTTCGGCACGGTCGACGGCGTTTTCGGCACGGTCGACGGAGGGCCGATCAGCGCTCGGCCGGGCGGTAGGCGGTGACCACTACGGCACCGCCGAGCCACCACCGAGCCACCGTCGAGCGTGCCCTTGTCACCGTCGAGCGTGCCGTAGTTGCCGTCGAGGGGGCCAAACCCACTACTGTCCTTACGATTTCGGCACGGTCGACGGCGTTTTCGGCACGGTCGACGGAGGGCCGATCAGCGCTCGGCCGAGCGGTGGGCAGTGACCACTACGGTACCGCCGAGCCACCACCGAGCCACCGTCGAGCGTGCCCCAATCACCGTCGAGCGTGCCGTTGTTGCCGCCGAGCGTGCCAAAACCACCACTGCCCTTACGATTTCGGCACGGTCGACGGCGTTTTCGGCACGGTCGACGGAGGGCCGATCAGCGCTCGGCCGGGCGGTAGGCGGTGACCACGACGGCTCCGCCGAGCCCGATGTTGTGTTGCAGTGCGACTTTCGCGCCATCCACCTGCCGTTTGTCAGCGGTGCCGCGTAGTTGCCAGGTCAGTTCGCTGGCCTGGGCGAGGCCGGTGGCTCCGAGGGGATGGCCTTTGGAGATCAGGCCACCGGACGGATTGACGACCCAGCGTCCGCCGTAGGTCGTTTCGCCGTTGTCGATGAGCTTGCCGCCCTCGCCGTCGGCGCACAGACCGAGCGCCTCGTAGGTCAGGAGTTCGTTGACCGAGAAGCAGTCGTGCAGTTCGATCACATCGATGTCCTCCGGCCCGATGTCGGCTTGGCCGTACACTTTTCGCGCAGCGTGCCGGGTCATGTCGGCGCCGACTATGGTGATTGCGCTCTTGTCGGAGAACGTCGACTCGAGGTCGGTGACCATCGCCTGTCCGACGATCTCGACGGCCTGCGCGGACAGGTCGTGTTTGTCGACGAAGGCCTCACTGGCGACGATCACCGCACCGGAGCCATCCGAGGTGGGCGAACATTGGAGTCTGGTCAACTCGATCGGCGCATAGATCATCTTCGCCGCTCTGATCTCGTCGAGGGTGTACTCATCTTGGAATTGCGCGTACGGATTGTTCACCGAATGCCGGTGGTTCTTCTCACCGATCTTCGCGAAGTGTTCGACGGTGGTGCCGTATCGCTGCATGTGCTCGAGGCCGGCCGCGCCGAACATCCAGGGCGCCGCCGGGAACGCGAACTCGAACAACTCCGCTTCGGCCGCGATGTGGCGGCCGAGCGGTTGTTCCCGGTCCTGGAAGCCGCCTGACGCCAACGACCCGGGCTGCATCTTCTCGAATCCGAGCGCGAGCACGCAATCGGCCAGTCCGCCGCGTACCGACTGCGCCGCCAGGTACAACGCTGTCGATCCGGTGGAACAGTTGTTGTTGACGTTCGTGATCGGGATCCCGGTCATTCCGAGTTCGTAGATGGCCCGTTGCCCACACGTCGAGTCCCCATAGACGTAGCCAACGTGGGCTTCCTCGATCTGATCGAAGGTGATCCCGGCGTCATCGAGGGCTTTCGTTCCGGACTCCTTGGCCATCGCGGGGTAATCCCAGCCCTCTTGACGGCCCGGCTTCTCGAACTTCGTCATCCCGACGCCGATCACAAAGACCCTGTTCCCACTCATGGTTGCTGGTTCCTTCGGTCGAGCGCGACTGGTCCCGGACCCGACTTGTCGGCGCTGTGATGTGCAAGTGCCAACAACCTAGCCGACGGCGCACGTGTGTTGCCGGGTTTTGACGGTCTCAGAAACCGATGCGCAGTCGGCTCTCCGATACCACCTGAAAAGTGCAGGCGTAGCAAGGTTTTGGGGGTGGGGTGTTTGGTCTTTGTGAACGCTGTGGGGGCGCACGGGAATTTTGTCCGAGTTTCTGTGGAACATTCCATGGTCGCGCTCGCTCCTATCTACGAGCACCGAGAATGCAGCCTTCCACCACACCAAAGGATCCCCACATGAGCGTTGAAATCTACGACACCAACTACGACGGGTACACCGACACAGTCCTCACCGACACCAACGGTGACGGCTGGGCCGACATCGAGGAGTACGACACCAACTACGACGGCTGGACCGACACCGTCCTCACCGACACCGACTACGACGGCTGGACCGACGTCGAGGAATACGACACCAACTACGACGGGTACATCGACACTGTCGTCGCCTGACCGAACCCTCTTCGAACTCACGCAGCGAAGACCCTGACCGTTACGGTTCAGGGTCTTCGCGCTGTCGCGACTCAGACTGACGTCAGGCGACCGAGCCTGCGTACAGTCCGCGGCCGGTCACCAGGGGCAGATCGAGCGTGGTCCGGATTCCGGGCGCCGCATCCAAGACCACCGGGATGGCGTTGACGATGCGTCCCGCCGCCGCGACGATCGCGGCATGGTTGTGGTCACCCTTCTCGCTGGTCGGGCAGATGTCGACGGTGTAGCTGGGTTCACCGGTGATCTCGACGCGGTACGAACCACCCGCCTGGGCAGGGCGCGCCCAATCGGGACGAAGGTCATCGCGCAACCGGGTGACGTGCTCGACGACGATCGCGGAGTGGCCGTCGACCTTGCCGTGGATCTCGAAGCGCATGGCGGCGACGGTCCCCTTCTCGATCCGTCCGACGGCGACGTCGAACGCCTCGGGCGCCGGCTCCAGCTCGAAAGACTCGGTGATCT
Source organism: Nocardia sp. 348MFTsu5.1 (assembly GCF_000383535.1). Taxonomy (NCBI): domain Bacteria; kingdom Bacillati; phylum Actinomycetota; class Actinomycetes; order Mycobacteriales; family Nocardiaceae; genus Nocardia; species Nocardia sp. 348MFTsu5.1. Next base: position 606,167 of record NZ_KB911510.1, on the reverse strand, counting down.
CGTCGACCTCGATGCCCAGACCCGCAGCGAGCTGCCGGATCGTCGTGCCCCAGGTGAGTCCCAGCACGCCGGGCTGAAACAGGATCGGCAGCTCATCGAGCGGCCGGCCGAAACCCATGACGTCGAACATCACGGTCGCGCCATCGTAGGTGGCGTAGTCCGCGATCTCCATGACACGGACCTGCTCGATGCGCTGGCAGGTACCGGCCAGGGCAAACGGGATCAGGTCGTTGGCGAAACCAGGGTCGACCCCGGTGATGAAGATGCTGGCCTGCCCCTGCTGAGCCGACGCTTCCACACGGTCGATGTACTTGTCCGGCAACAGCTTCCACGGATACTGCAGAATCACCGGCGCCGAACCCACCACGTCGATTCCGGCCTCGAGGATCTTCTGGCAGTCCTTCGTGGCCGGCCCCGTGCGGGTGTCACCCATCGCGCAGTACACAACACAGTCAGGCTTGGTCGCCAGGACCGCGTCGATGTCACCCACGGCCGTGATCCCGGTGGTGACATCGAGGCCGGCCAACTCCCCGGCGTCCTTGCCGATCTTCGACTCCGTCGAGACACCCACGGCCGTCAGCTCGTAATCGGGGCTGGTGATGAGTTGTGTCAGCGCCAGCCGGCCGACGTTGCCAGTACCTATCAGGGCGACGCGAATCGCCATAGTGTCTCCTCAAAAGTGTTGCGCGATGACAAGTTCGGATGCCCGCGAAACTACATGGATTTGTGCGGGACGTCCGTGACGAGACCGCCATCGACGACGAACTCGGTGCCGGTTGCATACGACGACTCGTCGCTGGCCAGGAACAGGACAAACGTCGAAATCTCTTCGGAGTTACCGGGGCGACCGAGAGGAATCGTTACCACGTCGTCCGGGAACTTCTCGGTCATCGGCGTGCGGATGAGTCCCGGATGCAGTGAGTTGACCCGGATGTTGTGCGGCGCCAACTCCAGAGCCACAGACTTCGCCAGTCCACGCACTGCCCATTTCGTGGCCACGTAACCGTGTGCCCACGGCGCCCCGCGAAGGCCCTCGATCGACGACACATTGATCATCGATCCACCACCGGCGGCGATCATCGGCTCCGTCGAGGCCTGAATACCGAAGAAGGTTCCGGTCAAGTTGACGTCGATGATCTTCTGCCACTTATCGTGCTTGAACTGCTGAATAGAACTGCCGTTGGCGATGCCGGCGTTATTGACCAGCACGTTCAGCTTCCCGAACTCGCCCACTGCGGTCTCTACTGCGGCCTGCCACTGATCGAACTGCGACACGTCCAGGTGGACGTAGCGAGCAGCCTCCCCCAGCTCGTCCGCCAGCGCTTTGCCTTTGTCGTCCAAGATGTCGCCGATGACGACCTTGGCACCCTCAGCCACAAGAAGCCGGGCATGTGAGGCACCCATCCCCTGTGCGCCACCACTGATGATTGCAACTTTTCCATCCACGCGTCCCATGAGGTGACACGCTACCCAGGTGACCGGACACGTGTCCAGACTTCTGTAGAGGTTGGTGTCCACAACAGGTTCGTGCGCGGCGAATTGTTGATGCTCAGTTCATCCAGATCAGGTGATGTACGGAGCGCCTAGCGGGTTAGATGCTGTAGGACGGTAATCATTGACAAACCTGCATCGTGCACACCCACCAACCGAAAACGAGGACACCATGAAAATCATCGTGGCGCTTATTGCATTTGTCGGTTGCCTGCTGTTGACGACGGCATGCGGTAGCGACGACACCGACGATTCGAGCACGACAAACCCGGTCCTGAGCAGTGCCGAACAACTCGCGTCCAGTGCCGCGAGCGAGATCCAGGACAACGCTTCGACCGCAGTCAGCAGCATCGCGGCCGGTGCTTCGGAGGCAGTGGGCAGCGCACAGGACACCGCCTACACCGAAGCACTCAAGGCTCAGGACGCCGATTTCGGCAGCGACGATGAAGAGATCGACGCGGCCCGTACCGCCTGCGACGAGCTGACGTCGGGCACCAGCCTCGATGCCACCCGGGTCAAGATCGCCGAGACCACCGGCCTCGAAGCTGCCCAGGCCCGCACCCTGATCAACATCGCAGTCCCGATCTACTGCCCGACGAACGTCGGAAAACTCACCGTCAACTGACCTCAGAGGTTTAACAAGCACAGACAGCCGGCTTGGTCGTGAGTGACCCGGCCGGCTGTCCTGTCGCTACCCTCGTGTGATGGCTGCAATCCCGGATTCGCAAGTGGGCACGACCAACGTATTGGCCGGTCTCGAGAGCACGTTCGCCGACGAGCTGGGCACCCTCACGGTGCCGTGGCAGGGTGCCGAGGCGCCCGACCCCACGTTGCTCATCCTGAACGAGCCGCTCGCCGCGACGCTGCAGTTGGACGTCGAAGCGCTCCGAAGCGTGGACGGGGTCGGCGTTCTGTCCGGATCGACGGCGCCGGCCGGGGTCCAGCCCGTGGCAATGGCATACGCGGGCCATCAATTCGGTGGCTATGCACCGCTCCTCGGGGATGGTCGGGCATTGCTGCTCGGCGAGTTGGAAAACAGTGATGGCCAGCGCGTGGATCTGCATCTGAAAGGCTCTGGGCCCACACCGTTCTCGCGTGGTGGTGACGGGTTCGCGGTAGTCGGCCCGATGCTGCGCGAATACCTGGTCAGCGAAGCGATGTATGCGCTCGGCATACCGACCACACGCGCGCTGTCGGTGGTCGCGACGGGCCGGGACGTTCGCCGTACCGGCGCCGAGCCCGGTGCCGTACTCGCCCGGGTCGCGGCCAGTCACCTGCGGGTTGGCACCTTTGAATACGCTGTCCGACAGGGTGAGGTCGTGCAAACCCTCGCCGACTACGCGATCGCCCGTCATCACCCGGAGCTGACCGGATTGCCGGAGAATCGCTACCTGAGGTTCTTCGAGGCGGTGGTCGAGGCGCAGGCATCCCTGGTGGCGCGATGGATGCTCACCGGTTTTGTGCACGGGGTGATGAACACCGACAACACAACCATTTCGGGTGAAACCATCGATTACGGTCCGTGCGCGTTCCTCGACGCGTTCGACCCGGCCGCGGTGTTCAGTTCGATCGACCGCGGCGGACGCTATGCGTTTGGAAACCAGCCCGCTGTCCTGAAATGGAATCTGGCTCGGTTCGCCGAAACACTGCTGGCCCTCATCGATTCCACACCGGACGACGCAATCACCGCGGTGACGGCAGTCCTGAATACCTTCGACGAGCGCTACCACGGCCACTACGCCGCCGGCATGGCAGCAAAGCTCGGCTTGGCCGACAAGCCGATCGACCGACCGCTGGTAGACGACCTGCTGACGCTGATGGAGGCACACGGTACCGACTGGACAGGCACCTTCCGTGCTCTCGCGGACGAACTACGCGGAAACCCCACGCCTCTGGACGGCCTTGTACCCCGCGAGCAGATCAGTCCCTGGCTGGAACGCTGGCGCGGCGCCCTGACGACGCATGGGCGCGAGGCAACCGCGACAGCGAACACGATGGACGGCGTCAATCCGCTGTACATCCCGCGCAATCATCAACTCGACGCCGCTTTGCGCGCCGCGACCGACGGCGAACTCGCTCCGTTCGAGAAGCTCCTCGAGGTCGTCACACATCCTTTCGATCGCCGCGACGAATGGTCCGACTACGCCACACCCGCTCCGAAGGTGTTCAGCGATACCTTCCAAACCTTCTGCGGCACTTGACGCTTTGGTGGCGCCCAGGACTACCTGTGCGAAACCACAGGGACGGAAAACGGAACATGGTCACCCAGGTGGTGGCCGCTCATGCAGCTGCGGCCATGACCGCTGACCACCAGTCCCTCAAGGGACTGGGGTCGGGCCAGATCACCACGTCATAGTCATCTTCCAAAGCACAAACCTCCCTACCACATCGCCGTCAGTCCGACTGACACCCAGATCACCTCGGGCGGCCAAGGCCGAGACCAAATGCCAAGTTGGTTTCGAAAGTATTTCAGTCGCGACCTGCCGCCGTCATCATTTTTGGTGATCTCCGCGCCGATAGGTGACTTTGTACCCAAAAAAAGAATGCGGGCATCCGCATTCAGGAAATCTACTTCGCCGCGCGGAACAACTTGATTTGCACGCAAATGATCACTGACGCAGGTCGCCGGCGAATGGGCGGAGGGTTATTCACCGAATCGGTTGCGCACAGACGCCACTACTGGCGGCGAATCGACGCGCAGGCCGGGCACAGCGTGAGTGGAGCAGAAATCGACCAACCATGGGCCGCCGCAACGTGTTCGGCATCGCGGCGCAGCTTGACGGCTGCGACGGTGAATGTGCGCTCACATTGATCGCACTGCAGTTTCCAGACGACCGCGCCGGTGTGGGCCGGCTCCCTCGTCACGCTGAGCAATTCCATTGCTCCGTATCCGGACCGGCGACGACTCGGAGCGATCATGGTTTTCCTCCAGAACTGTCCCAACGACCGAGCTCGGCAGAGCCCACGCATCTGGAGGCATCGAGAACTCGCACAAATTGCCCCACCTGCGGCGGGAAAATCCTTAACCGCAGGAGAAGCGTGATCTAGAGTGCCCACACCTCAACAGTTCCAAACATCCCCCACATGAGTGAGACCCACAGGCTGAACTTTGTCGCTGCCTCGACGGAGGCCTCACCGTTCCCGACCTACCCCGGCTCCCTGTGAGTAGGACAAATGACCGCCGAGCGCGCCAGATACTCCCGCGACGGTCAGTCCCGCCACAGTCCATCCGACCCCGCGCAGGTGGCCGCCACGCCGTCGCTGCCACCAGGAACGACCAAAGCAACTGAGGGCGAGGGTGTTCGCCGCCATGTGAAGAAGGGCAACGCGCCGCTGGGCGACGTCGAGAGTGGTGAACTCCACCAGACCGGTCGCCGATGCGGGCAGCGACGCTGCGACACCAAACGCGAGTAGCTGTCGCGCAGCGGCGGGTTGGCCGGTGACATCAAGGAGCGGCACCGCAATCCAGGCCCCGATCGGAACTGTCACGAGAATCGGATGCAACGGATGGCCCAGCCAGTGTCCACGCAAGAACGCCGACGCCGCAGTCGGCAACACACGTTGAAGAGTCTCCGCCAGCTTGGCGGCGGGCGAATCGACCACCGAAAGATCTTCGAGCCCCTTCAGTGCACGGGCCGGCGGTCGAAGCCGTTTGGTGGCGGCCACTCCTCCGACGTGGTCATCCTGCTGCGGCAATACATCGGCCGGATTCTCTTCTGGGTTCTCTCCATCGACTGGTGTACTCATGGCTCACCGTTCCCGAATAGGGGTGTTTTCACCGCTGTACGCGCACGACATAGGTCGACGAACTCCCTCAATGATGGCGATTACGCACTTTCCGGCGGACTCGTAGCAAACCGCTACAAAGGACGGCGATGAGAAATCCGACGACTGCCGCCAGCAGTAGCGCCACACCCTGGGCCATCTCGAATTCGAGACCGAAGAACTCGATGTTCGCTGCTTCTGTGTTCTGGACAACGAAGGCGAACAGCGCAATGACCAGTGCCACCGCCACCAACAGGCCGATAACAGTCGTGATGGGTCTCTTCTTCTTCGCGACGGGCGCCGACGAGCCGGCGGTGGGGGTGGCTGCATCGTATCCGGGAGTACTCATGATGCCCTTCCGACGGAAATGTGAAATCGAAGACCTGTTACCCCGGCAACACCGATCACAAACCTGGACTGGGTGTGTGGGGACGCCCAACGCGAATGGTCGGCTCGGGCGCCCCGTCGCCCGAGCCGATCCGTCCGGGGCTCAGAACCCTTTCGTTCCCATTCTCACTGGTCGGCAACGGTATCCTTTGCGTCCCTCGCCTGACGCTGGACATCCTGCGCTGCAGATGTGCCCTCTTGTTTGACGGTCTCCGCGGCATCGGCTGCAGTCTCCTTTACCGCGGCCACCGCTTCCTGTGCAGGCCCTTGCAGGTTCTGCGCGGTTTGCTTGGCCACGTCCGTGAGTTCGTCGGTGAGTGGCTGTGCCTTCTCCTGCAGCGTCGCAGCCACCTGTGCTTCTCGTTCGCTGGCCGGGATGAGCGACGAGACAAGGAGACCGGCGCCGAAGGCGATGACGCCGGCCGCCAGCGGATTGCCCTGGGTCTGCGCTTTGACCGTGCCGGGAGCCGACTGGACAGCGTCGGAGGCGGACGAGATCGCGGAACCTGTTGCATCCGAGGTGTTCTGCGCGGTTTCGTGGGCCGAGCCCATGACCCGATCGCGGACACCGCCGAGGGTGCTGGTCACCCGTCCGACCCTGCGTTTCGCCATGGTGGCCGGATTGGCTTCGTACGCAAGCGTATCGACGTCTGAACTCAGGGTCGACCGCGTGCGTTCGATGTCGGCCCGAATCTGGTCTGGATCTGAGGTGGTCATGATCTCTCCTGTGGATGCGGCGTCAACGCGCCGGGTATGTTCTTTACGGTATCTGCGGTTTGCGGTAGGCCTTTGGCCCTCCGCAGCGCCGAACGGCCGAGTACTGCGAGGACACCTGCGATCGCCGCCCAGATCACCATCACCACGAGCGCGGACCATCCTCTGCCGATGGCATTTCCGAGACTCCACCATCCGGCGACGGACAGGAACAGCAAGACGAAGTAACCGGCGACGGACGCGCCTGCAAGCATTCCGGCGCCCTTGCCCACTCGACTGGCAGTCTGGGTCGCCTCGGCCTTGGCCAGTGCCATCTCTTGCCGGACGAGTACCGAAAGGTCCTCGCTGACATTCGATAAAAGTTCCCCGATCGACGGGGGATCACCGCCTGCTGCGGCAGGCGTGCTGTGCGCGCCGGTCATGGGTTCACCCCCGGTGACGGCCGCTGAGCGTATCCCGCATCCGGACTGGCCTGCGGTCGCACGACATACGACGATTCCGAACGCGTGCTGTCGGCAGCGGAATGGACCCCGGCCCCGTACCCCGCGGGTGGAGGACTTCCGTAGCCCGCGGCCGGTGGCTGCAATGGGGGTAGCGGAGCGGTCGGGGTGTCGACTGCCCGACTCGGCAGCGGACGTGAACGGGCCGAGTTCGTGGATGTATCGCTGTCGGATGCGGCCAAGCCGCGCCCGAGACGACCGGCCAACAACCCGGCCCCAGCCGCCAGAGCCAGGAATGTACCTGGTTTGCGACGAGCGAACCGGGTGATCTCATCCACTATCTGGCCGGGCTCACGCTCATCCAGCCAGGACGCCACGGTATCGGCATGTCCCGCGGCCTGACGCGTCAAATCCGTTGCCAATCCGGGATTTTCGCTTCCTCTCGCCATCGAATCGAACTCTGCCGACAGGGCCCGCAGGCTACCGGCAACACGTGTTTGCTGCGCTGCTGCCTGGGTCGTGAGCTCGTCTCGGGTCTGGTGCAGTAGATCTTGCGCCTGGTTTTTGGCCTCGCCGGCCACCTGTTGTGCCTGATCGCCGGCGACCGCGGCGACTTGTTTTCCGGCGTCGCTCGCGCCTTCGACAACCTGACCGGCCTGCTGTTTCGCAACATCGGCTGTCGAGGAGTCGTCTGCCGACCCCGGCGGCGAATTGATGGGAGTCTGATACGAGCTGGGAATGCCATTTGAAGTAGTCATGGTGAACTCTCGCGTTCCTCTTGAAGCTTGGTGCGGAGATAGGCCGACTACTCGACCCGAGGAACTGAATACCCACATCGGCTAAGACCCAATCACCGGGGCTGAACTTTCGCGAATCCGTTGTGTCCGAGCAATCAAACGCTCGAAAAGATGCTTTCGGTTTCTAAATATCGGCGCGCCTCGGGGCCAAACCTCTTGGAGTACAACCAGTCCCACCCAGGCATGCGCGGCCGCACACACCGGACAGTGCTCTCGCCCGGACGAGCCGGGCGAGAGCACTTCTGCCGTGCTTCTGCAGCGGTCAGTCCTGCTCGGCCTAGTCCTGCACGCTCAGCGGGACGCGAATCGTGTCAAGCGCGACAGGTGTGGGCAGTTCGGACTTGGCCGGCACCAGCAAGGTGACACCCGCACCCGCGAGTGCGATGCCGGCGAAGATGTAGAAGGCGGTGCCGGAGCTGATGCCCGCTCCGAGTAGGAGGCCGCCGATCATCGGTCCGACGATGCCGCCGAGTCGGCCGAACCCTGCGCACCACGCGACCCCGGCTGCCCTGGCGCTTGTCGGGTAGTAATTCGAGACGTAGCCGTAGATGAGGACCTGTGTGCCGATGGTTCCGGTTCCGGCGACCGCGACCGCAGCGAGCAGCACCGGCAGCGGAAGTCCGAGAGTCAGGCAGATGAGCGCGAAAGTTGCGATACAGAAGGTGGTGGCCACGATGCGTTGTGGTCCACGACGATCGGCCATGCGTGCGGCAATCAACCCACCGACGATCGCTCCACCGTTGAGCACGAGCAGAAACGCCAGCGAGCCCTTCGCATTGAACCCGGCGTTCTCCATGATCTGCGGCAGCCAGGTGTTCAATCCGTAGGTCAGCAACAATCCGGCGAAGCTCATGAAGCCCAGGAGCAGGGTGGGCTTTAGGTACGGCTTTGTTGCCAATGCGGCGAATCCGACCTTCTCGCCGACGACATCACTTGTCGCAGAAGGCTTTGCTGTCACCGTCGGCATCGGAATGCCGGTGGCATCGCAAATCTTCCGAGCGTCGTCGTAGCGGCCGCGAGCAAGCAGCCACTGCGGCGACTCCGGCATCTTCACCACCGCCAGCGGCAGCAGGACAACAAGGGGAAGGGCGCCGATCCAGAAAAGCCCGCGCCAGCCGATGTGATCCTCCAGCAGTATCGCCAGCGTCGACGCGAGAACGCCACCGAGCGGGACACCGCTGTAGACAATCGCGTTGTAGGTATTCCGCTTGGCGGCCGGCGCGAACTCCGCGATCATCGCCCCGACGGTGGCAACGAGGCCCCCGACACCGATACCGGTGAAAAATCGCAACATCCCGAACGAGGTGATGGACTGCGCGAGGGCAGTGGCACCCATACCGACCGAGAACCAGACGATGTTGATCAACATCATTCGCCGACGGCCGAGCCGGTCACCGAACGCACCCGCCATCAGTGCGCCGAGCATCACCCCGACCAGCGCATAGGACCCGAGAACGCCGGCTGTGCCCGCCGACAGATTCCCGAGTTGTGTGGGGTCATCGAGCAGTGTCGGCAGGACCGTGCCGTACACGACCAGATCGTATCCGTCGAAAACGATCGCTGCAGTGGCCAACGCAACGATCCACAGGACGCTGTTTCGATGCTTCGGGCTCGACCACCCGGATACGGAACCACCTGGACTTCGGTACTCGCTGCCGGTCCCGCCGATTGCTGAGTTCATAGACTTTTCCCTCGCTTGAGTGGACAGTTTCACAACAGTGACCTGTTGTGTTGCCCATCACACCGGGGAAATGCCTAGTGATGACCTGGGTGAGCGTCGACCTACTTCTTGCCGGCCGCCAGATCCAGTGCGATGTCGGTGATCAGATCTTCCTGTCCGCCAACAAGTCCACGCTCGCCGACCGCCAGTAAGATGGAGCGGGTGTCGAGTCCGTACTGCTTGGCCGCGGTTTCGGCGTGCCGAAGAAAACTCGAGTAGACACCCGCGAACCCGAGGGTCAGTGTCTCGCGATCGACCTGGACGGGACGATCCTGCAGGGGCCGGGCGATGTCGTCGGCGGCATCCTGAAGACCGAAGAGGTCACAGCCGTGCTTCCAGCCCTCGATATCGGCGACAGCGATGAACGGTTCGATCGGGCAGTTGCCCGCGCCCGCACCATGTCCGGCGAGCGAGGCGTCGACGCGGGTGACACCTTCTTCCACCGCCACCACCGAATTGGCCACCGACAGTGACAGATTCTGGTGTGCGTGGATACCGATCTGGGTATCGGCATCGAGAATGTCCCGATAGGCGCGTACCCGCTGCCGGACACCGTCCATCGTCAACCGACCACCCGAATCCGTGACGTAAACACAATGTGCACCATAGGATTCCATCAACTTTGCCTGCTCCGCGAGCGCGGCCGGCTCGGCCAGATGCGACATCATCAGGAAGCCGGACACATCCATCCCGAGCTCACGCGCCTTGGCGATGTGCTGGGCCGAAACGTCTGCCTCGGTGCAGTGGGTTGCCACTCGAACCGAGGTCACACCCATCTTGAAAGCGCGTTCGAGTTCTTTGACGGTGCCGACCCCGGGAAGCAGCAATGAGGTGAGTTTCGCGCGATGCACCACAGAGGCGGCGGCCTCGATCCATTCCCAGTCGGTGTTGCTGCCGGGTCCGTAGGTGAGGCTGTGTCCGGCGAGGCCATCTCCGTGGGTGACCTCGATCGCGTCGACACCGGCCCGGTCAAGGGCACCGGCGATCCGGGCGACGTTTTCCGGTGTGATCCGGTGCCGGGTGGCGTGCATGCCGTCGCGCAGCGTGACGTCCTGGATGTACAGGGGCGCGCCGTCGATGGCGGACGCTCGGTTGTTGGTTGTCATCGGGCCATCTCCACAGTTGAGTCGGTGAGTTTCGTTTCGGCGATCCGCTCTGCCACCTGCAGCGCGGCCGAGGTCATGATGTCCAGGTTTCCGGCGTAGGCCGGCAGGTAGTGGGCAGCGCCCTCGACTTCGAGGAACACCGCCACCTTCCACAGACCCGGCCCGACATCGACACCACCGGTGAGCGTCGCCACGGACTCGGCATCGTCGAGCTGGGTGAACTGAACATCCTGCTTGAGGCGGTAGCCCGGCACGTACGCCGACACCTTGGCCACCATGTCGAGAACCGACTGACGGATCGCATCCTGATCCGGGTTGGTCACCAGCGCAAGCACTGTGTCGCGCATGATCAGTGGTGGATCAGCCGGATTCAGCACGATGATCGCCTTGCCATATGCAGCGCCGCCAACCGCCCTGATGGCCTCAGATGTGGTTTCGGTGAACTCGTCGATGTTCGCCCGCGTCCCGGGACCGGCAGACTTCGAAGCGATCGACGCCACGATCTCGGCGTAGTGGACCGTGGTCACGGACGAAATTGCCGACACGATCGGGATGGTCGCCTGCCCACCGCACGTCACCATGTTCACATCCGGTGCATGCAGGTGCTCTTCGAGGTTGACGGCAGGCACCACGTAGGGCCCGATTGCGGCCGGGGTGAGGTCGATGAGGCGTTTTCCGTACGGCCGCAACGCTTCTTCGTTGGCAACGTGTGCTTTCGCGGACGTCGAGTCGAAGATGATCTCGATGTCGGCGAAGTCCGGGTGATCGATCAGACCCTGGACTCCGGTGTCCACGGTGCTGATGCCCATCCGCTTGGCGCGAGCGAGCCCGTCGGAGTTCGGGTCGATACCGACCAGAACGGCGATCTCCACGTTCTTGGCCACTCGCTTGAGTTTGATGACGAGGTCGGTTCCGATATTGCCCGATCCTATGATCGCGGCCTTGATGGTGCTCATACGTTCTGCTTTCGACTGGATTGATTGGCTACTGAGTGGTCAGGCACTGAAAACCGCTGTCGCGGAGCCGATGCCGGAAATTGTTGTGACATAGGTGAAGCCGGGGGTCACCGGCACCATCGGTCCCAGGGCGCCGGTCAGGACAACCTCTCCCGCATGGAGGACTGATCCGTATTCGAGTGTGATGTTGGCCAGCCATACGAAGGCATTCCAGGGACTGCCCAGGCAATCCGAGCCCTTGCCCTGCGACACCTGCACACCGTTTTCGGTCATGGTCATCTCGACGCCGGTGAGGTCGGGAACATCGCCTCGGTCACGTCGATCCCCCAGCACGTAGAGTCCGGACGACGCATTGTCCGCAACCGTGTCGGCCAGGCTGATGTCCCAGTTGGCAATACGACTGTCGACGATCTCGAACGAGGCATAGACATCGGATACGTACTGCGGCGCATCGGCTTCGGTGATCGGCGCCGTGATGTCGCGGGAAAGCACGAACGCGATCTCGGCCTCGATTTTCGGCTGCAGCAGACGTGTGGAGTCCACCTCTGCATCACCGGTGCAGTCCATGTCGTCGAGCAACACACCGAAGTCGGGCTGGTCGACACCGAGCTGTTTCTGCACCGCCGGCGACGTCAAGCCTGTCTTGCGCCCGACGATGCGACGCCCCGACGCAACCAGCCCGTCGATGTTCAGCTTCTGCACGCGGTAGGCCGCATCGATGTTGTCGCGGCCGATCAGGTCCCGCACCGGCTCGCACGGTGTTCCCGTACGCGCAGCGGCGGCAAGTCGCTCGGCCGCATCGCCGATCACGTGTTCTTTCGTTGTCATGAGCACGAAGGTATGGCCCTTTCGAACCCCGGACTAGGATTCGTCCCATGAGACGGGATGGAAACATGTCGCAGCTCGAAAAGTCGGCCCTGTTGCTCGACTCGTTCCCCGGCGGGACCGCACTCAGCCTGGCCGATGTGTGCACGCGCACCGGCATCCCACGGTCAACCGCGCACCGACTGCTTGTCGAGTTGAGCGAACTCGGCTGGATCCAGCGGACCGGAGCCAAGTTCGAACTCGGGATGACACTGTTCGAATTGGGCGAGCGGGTATCGGTGAAACGTCGTCTACGCGTAGCTGCGATGCCATTCATGCAGGATCTTTACGCCGTCACCGAACAAACAGTCCACCTCGCCGTGCGCGATCAGTACGACGTGGTCTACATCGAGAAGATCCATGGACACACCGCGCAGCACTTGCCGTCACAAGTCGGTGGCCGACTCCCGCTCACCTGCACGGCGGTGGGCAAAGCGCTGCTGGCATTCGAATCCCCGGACTTCCAGACGGACGTACTGACGCGCCCACTCCGTCGCTACACCGAGAACTCGATCACCGATCCGAAAATATTGGAACGAGAACTTGCCCAGACCCGCGCCCGGGGTGTCGCCATCGAACGTGAAGAATCATCGAAAGGTACCTGCTGTCTCGCGGCCACCGTCCTGATGCGAGACGAACCGGTCGCCTCACTGTCGGTATCCGTGCCGAAAGAACGGTTCAAACCCGAACTCTTGGGACCCGCCGTACGAACTGCATCCCTGGCGCTGGGACGAACCCTCTCGCGCGACGGTTCGGACCGGTCGGTCTCGAGTTCGTAGCCCGGGCCGGTGAAGGCGGCAGGACTTGTCTAGCCGACTCCCGCGTTGCTGTGGTGCCGTTCAAGGTACGTCGCACGCAGTACGCGTTTGACAAGTTTTCCGGTTGCGTTCCGCGGCAACGGCCCGGCGTCGAAGATGATCTCAGTGGGAATCTTGTATTCCGGAAGCGATTCGCGCGCGAGACCGCGGATGTCGTCGCCAGTGACAGACTGTCCGTCACGCAGGGTGACCACCGCGACCAGCCGTTCACCCAGTCGGGCGTCCGGCACACCGAATGCGGCCACCTCAACGAACCAGTCACTGGCGATGAGAACATTTTCGATCTCGACGCATGAGATGTTCTCGCCCGCCGAGATGACGATGTCTTTCGCGCGATCAACGACGTAGACAAGGCCGAACTCGTCGATGAATCCCAGATCGCCTGTGCGGAACCAGTTGTCAGGAGTCTCGACAGCCAAACCATCGGGCCCCGCGTAGCCGGCCATCACCAGTCCTCCGCGGATTTCGAGCTCGCCGACGCTTCCGGATGGCACTTCGTGTCCGTCGGCGTCCATGACACGGGCGTCCATCGTCGGACTCAGCGGCCCCAGCGTGTCCGGAAAGATGCCCAGCAGAGCACCGTTCGCCGTACACACACTTCCGCCGGTCTCGGTCATCCCCCACCCCGAACTCCGTTGCGCATTCGGCAATGTCGTGGCGATCTTGCTCTTGACGTTGGGCGGTGTGACCTGCCCACCCGGAACCACATTCATGAGCGAACCGAGGCGCTCTTGAGCAGATGGCTGCATGAGCAGCTCGTCTACCACCATCGGTGGGCCCGCCATCAACGTGAGCTTGTGCTCCTCCACCAGACCCGCGGCACGTTCCGGGTCCCAGCCCTCCATCGTCGCGACCAGCCCACCCGATTGCATCGTGACCATCAGCGCCGCAAAACCTGAGACATGGAACAGCGGGAAGATCAGCAACGACGACACCGGAGGCATCAGCGCGCGTATCTCATCGACCGAAATGCCGTACTGTCTCGCCGCGAATCTGAGATTGCACTCGAGTACGTATCGCATGTTGAGCACAACATTTCCGAGATTGCGATGAGTCAGCAGAACACCCTTTGCCCGACCCGACGTGCCCGAGGTGAACAAGATCATGCAGACCGATTCCGGCGACACCACATTACGTTCGCTGTCCTTGTCGGCGCCGTCGATCAGATCAGCGAGCGTCGCGACCCCCATGCCCTCAATCGATTCGGTCGAGATCAAGACCGAATCACAGTCCGACTGCTCGATGAGTGCGATGCGTTTGGGGTCGGCGATGATTACCGAACTGCGCACATCGCTTGTGGCCGAGCCGATCTCAGCGCGGCTCGCGCGGCTGTTGTACAGCACCGCCACCGCGCCGATCCGCGTGATCGCGAGCAGCGACACCAGGTAGTACGGCTGGTTGGCCATCATGATGCCCACCCGATCACCGGGTCCGATGCCGTACCGGTCCTCGAGCGCGGCAGCCAGCCGCCTGGCACGCGCAAACACTTCGCCGTACGTCCATGCGTGCGGACTCACCGTAAGCATATTGTCGGCAAACTGCTCTTCGATGGCCTCCGCGACGTCATAGAAGTTCTCCGGCACATGCCGGTAGCTGCGGATGACTCCTCCCGAACCCGCGATCTCCACTGTTTCGAACGGAGCCTCCACGGCCGTCAGCTCGTGTTCGATCTCGCGATAGGTCGCGATGACCGTCTCTGCTTCTACTGCAACATCTTCCGGCATTCGACGTCTCCTACACCGCTTGCGGACGACTGTCGCCGCCGGATTGACCGAGATAGGCCCGTTCGATCCTGCCCACATCATTCGAAAGCACCGTGGCATCGTCCTCCAGGCTCACGTGACCATGCACCAGGACAACCGCTCGATCAGCGATCCCGAGTGCCAGGCGCACATGCTGTTCCACCAGCATCACCGCAGTTCCCTCGGAGGACGCCACATTGCGCAAGACACCCAGGATCGACTCGACCACAACCGGCGCCAACCCCATACTCAGCTCGTCGATGAGGAGCACCTTGGGTCGCTGCACAAGCGCCCGGCCGATCGCGAGCATCTGCTGCTCACCACCGGAGAGCTGACCTGCGGCCAGATTCAATCGAGCTTCCAGCGCGGGAAAGTACTGCAGCACTTCGTCGATGGACGAGCGCGCCGTGGGTCCACGCCCCCTGATGGCCAGACGGAGATTCTGCGCGACGGACAACTTCTTGAACAGTGCACGATCGTCGGGAACCAGGACCAGACCCCGGCGTACTGCCGCGCGAGTATTCCCTGACCCGAGTTGCTCACCCGCCAACAACACCGAGCCGCCAAGCCTGGGAAGCAATCCGGCCAGCGTCATCAGCAAGGTCGTCTTGCCCGCGCCGTTCGGTCCGAGGAGCGCAACGATCTCGCCTTCGGACAGTGACAGATCGAGGCCGCGCACGCACGGACTCCTCCGAGTGTGGCCGGCGTCCAGGTTTTCACAGGACAGAACACTCATGTTGAAACCTCGTCGGTAGCGACAGAACCCGAGGTCTCTGTCAGGTCATTGCCGTGTCCGGTGGGGGAACCAAGGTAGGCGCGGATCACCGCATCGTCCGTTCTGATTTCGTCGGGAGTACCCGTGGCGATCACACCACCGAGGTCGAGCACGATGACGCGATCACAGATGCTGAGCACCAGTTCCATGTCGTGATCGACAAGCAGCATTGTCGACCCCATCGCGCGAGCCGCTTGCAGTCGCTCACCGAGCCACCGGCTCTCGGTGGTGTCGAGTCCGGCCCCGGGCTCGTCCAGCATGGCGACGATCGGGCGGCCGGCAAGCACTCGGGCCACCGATACCAACTGCCGCTGGCCCTGTGAAAGGTCAGCTGCAGCAACATGAGCCAGATGTTCGATCTGCAGCAAGCGCAACACTGCATCAACCGTCTCGGACGTTTCGCCGCCAGTGCGGACCGCCCCGACCGTCACGTTCTCCGCAACCGACAGCTCGTCGTAGAGCTCCAGATCCTGGAAGGTGCGACCCAATCCGAAACGGCTCCGACGATGGGGTGGCAGCTTCTCGATCTCGTTGCCGTTCAGTGTCACTCGGCCATCAGCGACGGCGAAACCGCCGATGGCGTCGATGAGCGTCGTCTTACCTGCACCGTTGGGGCCGATCAGCCCGACGATCTCTCCGGAATGAAGATCGAAACTCACGTCGTCGACTGCGCGCACGGGACCGTACCGAACGCTGACATTCCGGACCGAAAGGACCACATCGTCGCCGGTGCGACCTTCGGGGGCGAGAGCAGTCTCTTCGGCGGCGACTGACATTTCACTTGCCCTCGGCCGCACCCCGCCACCGCGCAATCCGGGGATCCGGATCCGATGGAGATATCCGGCAAGTCCGTCGGGGCTGGTGACCACGACGACCACCAGCAGAATGCCACTCGACAACATGTAGTACTCGCCGAAGTCCAGGTAGCGATCACTGAGGAAGAACATCAGGCCACCGGGTGCAAGGACTCCGGCGAGCAATCCCCCGGACACGGACGTCACTCCTGCCACGAAGGTGACCGCGAACAGAGCGATCCCGGCGAACACCCCGAAGCTGCCCGCGGTGGCCAGGGTTTGCTGATAGCCCAGGAGTGCCCCGCCCAGGCCCGCCACAAAGGATGCGAGCGCGAACGCCGCGAGCTTGGTCACTCCGACGTTGATACCTGCCGCAGCCGCTGATCGCTCATTCGCCCGCACCGCGAGCATCGATGCACCGAAACCGCTGCGCCGCAGGGTCGCAACTCCGAATGCAACGAGTATCAGGAAGGCAAGAACCACGATTCCGAACGCCAGTCTCGGGTAACCCTCCCCGGCTCCGATGCCGACATCGATGCCGAAGAATTCGGGTGGCTCGATGGGAGCACCCTGCATACCGCCGTTGAGGGTGGGATTGCGGAACCAGAACGCCTCCAGGAACACCGCCAACGCGAGAGTCGCCACCATCAGCGGTAGTCCGCGAACGCGGAGAGCCGGCAATCCGACCACGACCCCGATGGCCATCGCCACCAAGGCCGCCAGGATCGGAGCGATGGGAAACGGAATTCCCAGATCACTGGTGAACCTGGTCAGGCTGTATGCGCCGACACCGGCCAGGGTGAGCTGCGCCAGTGAAACCTGACCGGCATATCCGGTGATCACCACCTGCGAGAGCGCGATGATTCCGTAGATCATCGAGCAGACCACAGCCAGCCGCATGCTCCCCGACGTCATGAAGAGCGCGACCAACCCGACGCCCAGACCAACAGCCGTGCCCAGCAGCAGCCGGTGAGGCCGGGGCGACCGTCCGAGGTCCTGGCGGGTCACCGCGCCTCGTCCCGGAAGTGGTTGCCCGCGAACCAGGAGAAACACCAGAATGAGCAGCAACGGAACGGCTTCGGCCACGCCCGCCTCCGGGAACCAGTCGACCGTCGACTGCAAATTGGTTGCCTCGGACTGCACCATCCCGATCACCAGTCCGGCGCCCACCGTCACCGCAACACTCGAAAAGTTGCCCACCAGTGCCGCCGCCAGCGCCGGCACGATGAACATCGAATATGCGACCGGATTGAGCGGGATGATCGGTGCGATGACGATGCCGCCGATGGCAGCGGTGGCAGACGACAGAGCCCAGTTGCTCACTGCGATCCGGTCCGGCGACAGGCCCGTGACCAACGCGCCTTTTTCGGACTCGGCAGCTGCTTCGGTCTGGAGACCAAAGCGGGTGTAACGCAAGACAAGCCCGCAACACACAGCCAGCCCGACAACCACCGCGGCAAGCCACAGTCGATCGGTCGGGACCACGATGTCACCGATCTGCAGTGTGTCGTGTTCGAAGATGGGTCCAACAGTCGGCGTGTCGACGCCTACGCGCAGCGCTATCACAGCCTGAATCACCAACATCAGGCCGATGGACGCGACCGCTTTCGCCAGCGCCGGTGCCGAGCGCATCTGCCGGAACACCAAGAGGTAGAGGATGACACCCAAAATCGCCGAGATGACAACCGACAACGCCATCGCCGGAAGCACGCTCCACTCGCTACCGAGATCGATTCTCGCCGGTAGACCCGGGATCGGGTTGAGGAGTTCGCCGTGTCGCAAGAACGCATATGTATACGCCGCATAGAGGGCAACCGCGCCGGTCGCGAAGTTCACCACTCCTGAACTCTTGAAGGTCATCACGAGGGCGAGCCCGAGCGCGGCGAACACGGCTCCGTTGCCCAATCCCAGAAGGAGAAATGAGAAATGCTGTGTCATCAGGTGTCCTCGACCGGGGGCCGCAGCGACGTGCGGCCCCCGCTCCGATAGATCTAGCCGTTGTTGACTGCGACAGAGTTTTCGAGTGATCCGTCAGCGGTGACGTCGCTGGCGAGAATTGCCTTGCTGCACAGCGCACGAAGCGGCGGGAACGCCTTGCCATCACACGTGAAGGTCAACCCCGGTGCCGCTGGGAACGGAACATCCTTTGCCGCCTCCAACGCTGCCGTGAACTGCTCGGCGGTGACCGGGCCGGTGAGCGACTTGCCGACCTCGGCCATCGACATGACGACCTGGTAGCCGGTGTAAGCGATACCGGCGGGATCGGTGTCCGGTGCGTACTTCGCCATGACGTCCTTGTAGAGCTTCACCGATGGATCATCGGCGCTCAGATTGACGGAGGTGAAGGCCTTGGAACCGGCGACCGCTTCCAGGCCAACGCTTTCGATCACTTTCTGGTCCAGGCAGGTGGAAATCAGGTACTTCTTCACGGTCGGCGCCGCGGTCTGCATCGCCTTGAGCGACGAGATGCACTGCGATGTGTCGCCGAGAATCGTGACGGCATCGGGTTTGTCCGCCAGTCCGGCGGTGATCTGCGGAGTGGGATCTGCCGTTCCGGTCGGAACGGTGACGACGTTCAGCGCAATTCCCGCCCGACTGAACAGTGGATCGCCGAGCAACTTCACCGACGCCGCGGCGTCGCCGCTGTCCCCGATGAAAACGGTGAACTTCTTGACGCCTTCTTGAGCGGCAACCGTTGCCTGCCCGGTCAGCACAGCGATGATCCCGCCGGAGAGCATGAATGAGCCGGGCGTGACCATCTCCACCTGGGAGACCGGGGCCTGCCCGACATAAGGGATATCCGCGCCGGTGATGATCGGCACCATCACCGCGCCCTGCGCACCCAACGGCGTGACCGCTGCGACGACCTTCTCCTCGACCATCTGGTTTGCACAGTTTGTCGCCGACGCCGGATCCTCTTGCTGCTTGCAGACCACGAGGTCGATCTTGTGTCCGCCGATACCGCCGCCGTTGTTGTTCAGGTACTCGACCGCGGCCTCACCACCCTCACGAACCATGGGAAGGTTTGCGGCCCCGCCCTCCGGCGCGATGAAGCCGAGTTTGATGGGATCGCCCTGGGGCACATTCGAGGGCAACGAAATGCTGGCGGCAGCCGAGTCACCCGAGTCCGATGACGAGTCGGCACATCCCGATACCACCCCCAGCACCATGAGCGAGGCGGCGCCGATCGCGGCAACATCACGAACGCCGCGGCGCACTGAATGTGTTGTTTTCAATTGAGTCCCTTCAAAGTGTGGAACGCGGCTGACCAGGGCAATCCGCAGCCGGAGAGATATCGAACGGCCAATGATAGGGGCGACCATACGAGGTCTCGGCAGAACTGTAACGCGTTACAGAACCGGGAAATCGCGAATCGGTGAAACCGGACGCACTCCGATCACCACACCAATCCGACGCGCTGTTCGACGACCCGCAAAGGTGTACCGTTTGGGCGTCGCGAGGTGTCGTCAGCGCACTCGCCCCGGCCACATCGGGCGGGCATCGGGACGAACCCCTTCGCTTCCAGGAAGATCTGACATTTCGGCGACCAGCGCGCGAATGAGGAGAACATGGCGACCTCGAACTCGAGACAGGCGGCAGGGAACCGCCGGCCACGAGGGTCGATCTCTGCCGAGGAAATCATTGCCGGGGCATTCGAGGTCGCCAACAAGACATCGCTGAGTCAGCTCAGCATGGCTTCGCTCGCCAAGCATCTCGACGTCGGTGTCGCGAGCATGTATTGGTACTTCCGCAAGAAGGAAGAGCTGCTCGACGCGATGACCGAACAGGCGAGCGAGGAGTACCACGCCGCGACTCCTTCGGTCACTGCAGAAAACTGGCAGGACGCCCTGCGCAAGCACTTCCGGAAGATGCACAAGACATTCCAGGATCAGCCGGTGCTGGTCGAGTTGATCCTCCTGCGTGCCAGAACAGGACAACTGAGTCCGATGTCGATCCGTGCTACCGCCAACAAACTCAATTCGGTCATCACCGAGATGGTCAAAGCCGGATTCACCCCACCGGATGCACTCGAGGTGTATCTGTCCCTGCTGGCACACGTGTGCGGCGCAGCAATGATCGAACATCAGGGGGTGTTCTCAGGCGACGGCGGCGGTGGGCCACGCAGTGACACGAACAGCGCATTGACTGCTCCGCTATTCCAGGAACTCTCGGTCAAGGGCCGGCGCATCGACGATGTCGAGGAGACGACCTTCGACTTCACATTCGAAGCGATCCTTGCGCATGCCCAAAAGATGATCGCCAACTGAGACCCGGCGGTCCTCTCCCTGGTCGGCTGCACGCATGAAGACGAGCTGTGCGGGGTACCCGGCGAGCGCAGCACTGAGCGAGCGGATCGGAAGGGTTTCATGCCTGACAACAACGCGGACAACAACGAACGTGACCTGGCGAATCTGCACATAGAGAAGCCGAAAACACATGCTGCCGGTGCCACTGCAGTGGCCGTGTCGATGAAACGTGCCCTCGGTCACATGGGCCCGACGCGAACCGCGAAGACGCTGCTCAAACTGAATCAGGCCGAGGGCTTCGACTGCATGAGCTGCGCCTGGCCCGATCCTGATCCCGGACACCGGCATACCGCAGAGTTTTGCGAGAACGGCGCGAAAGCCGTCGCCGAGGAGGCCACCACCACGCGCGCAACCCCCACCTTCTTTGCTGAACACAGCATCGACGACCTCGACGGCCGCAGCGAGCACTGGCTCGGGCAACAAGGGCGGATCACGCATCCCATGATCAAACGCCCCTCCGGCACCCACTACGAAGCGATCGAATGGGACGAAGCGTTCGGGCTCATCGCCGATGAGTTGAACCGTCTGAACTCTCCCGACGAGGCGATCTTTTACACATCGGGCCGGGCCTCCAACGAAGCAGCGTTCGTCTACCAGTTGTTTGCCCGCGCCTTTGGCACCAACAATCTCCCCGACTGCTCGAACATGCGTCATGAGTCGACGTCGATCGCCCTGCAGGAATCCATCGGGATCGGTAAGGCCAGCGTCACCCTCGACGACGTCTACGACGCAGAACTGATCGTCATCGCCGGACAGAATCCTGGGACCAACCATCCCCGGATGCTCACCGCGCTTGAAAAGGCCAAGAAGAACGGTGCCAAGATCTTGTCCATCAACCCTTTACGCGAAGCAGGGTTGGTCAACTTCAAGAATCCACAGACCCCGCGCGGCGTGGTCGGTCCCGGCACCGACCTGACCGATCTGTTCCTTCCGATCGCCCTCAACGGCGACCTCGCCCTCTTCCAGGCCCTGGGCTCACTGCTCGTCGAATCAGACGCTCTCGATCACGACTTCATCAACGCCCACACCACGGGTTTCGACGCTTGGCGGGACCACGTTCGGGCCGTGGACTGGGATGTCGTCACCGCGACCACGGGCCTGTCGCGTGAACAGATCGCCGACGCCGCCACGCTTCTTCGTAATTCGAAAGCCACCGTCTTCTGCTGGGCAATGGGCTTGACCCAACACCGCAATGCCGTGGCCACCATCAAAGAAGTCACCAATCTTGCCTTCGCGCAAGGAAACATCGGCAAACCGGGTGCCGGACTGTTCCCGATCCGGGGACATTCCAACGTCCAGGGTGACCGCACAATGGGTATCTGGGAACGTCCGCCACAACATTTTCTGGACTCGCTGCAGCAAGAGTTCGGATTCGATCCCCCACGCGAGCACGGTCTGGACACCGTCGATTCCATCCGGGCGATGCGCGACGGCAAAGCCCATTTCTTCCTCGGTCTCGGCGGGAACTTCGCACAAGCGACACCCGACAGCGATGTCACGTTCCAAGCCCTTCGCAATGCCCGGATGACTGTACAGATTTCAACGAAGATCAACCGCTCCCATCTCGTCTGCGGAGACACCGCCCTGATCCTGCCAACCTTGGGCCGAACCGAGAAGGATGTCCAAACCACTGGGCCTCAATACATCTCGGTCGAGGATTCCACCTGTTCGGTTCATGCCTCCCGGGGTCCATTACCGCCGGCGAGCCCGCACCTCAAATCCGAGGTTGCGATCATCACCGGTATCGCCGAGGCCACACTCGGCAGTCGACACGGTATCGACTGGGCCGCGATGCGTGATGACTATCGCAACATCCGGAAACATATCGCTCGTGTGGTTCCCGGCTGCGAGGGATACGAGGTCAATGTTCGCAAACCTGGCGGGTTCATCCTCCCGCATCCGCCGCGCGACTCCCGCACCTTCGAGACCGACTCCGGCCGTGGAGAATTCGCGGTGTCACCGATCGACGCGCTACAGGTACCGCCCAACCATCTGATCCTGCAGACCTTACGCAGCCACGATCAATTCAACACGACCATCTACGGTTTCAGCGACCGCTACCGCGGCATCGAGGGCGGTCGGCGCGTGATCTTCATGCACCGCGAAGACATATCTGCCCTTGGCCACCGCAACGGCGACATCGTTGACATCGTCACCCGCTGGGACGATGACGACCAGGACCGGTGTGCACGAGCGTTTCGCATTGTCGAATACGCGACCCCACGCGGTTGCGCGGCCGCCTACTATCCGGAGACCAATCCCCTTGTTCCACTGGACTCGACCGCTCTGAAGAGCAATTGTCCGACATCGAAGTCGATCATCGTGTCGTTGGTACCCTCCGATGAGCACACGATGTCGTCGGGGACAGGCAATCAGCAACC
The DNA here is from genome assembly GCF_000383535.1 of Nocardia sp. 348MFTsu5.1. NCBI lineage: Bacteria > Bacillati > Actinomycetota > Actinomycetes > Mycobacteriales > Nocardiaceae > Nocardia > Nocardia sp. 348MFTsu5.1. Next base: position 583,110 of record NZ_KB911510.1, on the reverse strand, counting down.
GACCGGGTCCGACTGGAATCACAAGTCCCACCCGCAGCCCCGCCATCTGAGCTGAGGAAGAAGAATCCGGCCAGAAGAGTGCATAGAGCGCAGGCATCGCACGGCAACACCTATTCGGCGCGCCAGGTAGATGGCGGAATTTTTGGGTACTCCCCTGTTGCGCCACAACCAGGAGCCACGGTCAGGCCCCAAGCTCCTCGGACCCGACCGACTCGACAGAGTCAGGAGATCCGATGAGCTGCAAGATGGACATACCGACGTTCGGTGTCGAGGAGGAGTTACTACTCGTCGATCCCATCACCGGAGCACCGTTGATGGAGAGCACGGCGGTTCGCCATGTGGCGAAATCGCTCGGGCTGGATCTCCAGTTGGAGATAACACCTTGCCAGATCGAAACAGCGACACCGGTTCTGAACACGTCGTCCGAGTTGCGCCACCACATCCTGAGCAGTCGACGGACTGCGGAATCCGCGGCCCGGGAGATGGGTGGGCGCTTGCTCGCCTGTGGGCTTCCACCCATGCCCGGTGACATCCGGCCGGTCTCCGGAACCGACCGGTACCAACTCCTCGCCGACAACTTCGGCCTACTCGCGAGCGAGCAGGGAGTATCCGGATGTCACGTCCACGTGGCGGTGCCGGATCGAGGTCGCGGCATCGCCGTGATCAGCCGGTCCCGACGCTGGCTACCGGTGCTGTTGGCGCTGACCGCGAACTCCGCGCTGCACAACGCCACCGACACCGGATACGACAGTTGGCGAATGGTGTTGTGGTCGAGATGGCCCACCGCGGACTGTCCGCCACATTTCGAGTCCGAGAACGACTACGACACCGCGATCGCCAGAATGATCGCCGTCGGAGCAGCGCTCGACGAAGGCATGATCTATTGGGATATCCGGTATTCCGGGAAGTTCCAGACCGTGGAGTTCAGGGTCTCCGATGTCCCGGCCACCACGGACGAAACTGTTTTGTGCGCAACACTTGTGCGAGCACTGGTGATGACCGAACTTGCCGCACTACAGCGCAACGACGACCCGCCGCCGCCAGTCGATACCAGCTGGCTGCGACTCGCCAAATGGCGCGCTGCCCGGGACGGGATCACCGGGATGTGCCCAGATCCGTTGAGCGGCAGCATGGTCGATACGCGGACGGCGGTCGATCACCTGGTGCGTCACGTGTCGGATGCCCTTGATCTCCTCGGCGACCACACGATGGTCACAGACACCATAGAGAAGGTGTTCACCTCCGGCAACGGAGCAGTTCATCAACGCCGCGCCTTCCACCTGGGCGGTATCGAGGCCGTCCTCGATCAGGTTGCCACGCGTACGATCGCAGACACGCTGGAACCCGGGCGAGAGACGCTCGAGACCGAAGGTGGAACAGATGCGTGCATGGCGGGTGACGAGTCCCGGTCCGGTTGAGGACTCACCGATCGAGTTGGTGATCGAGCCGCAACCGACCCCTGCCACCGGTGAACTCCTGCTCGCGGTCGAGGCGTGCGGGGTGTGCCGGACCGATCTTCATGTCACCGAAGGGGATCTCCCGGTGCACAGGCCCGGAGTTGTCCCGGGTCACGAGATCGTCGGCCGCGTTGTCGAGATCGCCACCGGCACCACAACAGACTTTCAGGTCGGTGAACTGGTCGGCGTACCGTGGCTGCGTCAGACATGTGGGTCCTGCGTCTACTGCCGCCGGGGATCGGAAAACCTTTGCCTGAGTTCGCTGTACACCGGATGGGACCACGACGGCGGATACGCCGATTTCGTCGTGGCACCGGCCGACTACGCGCTGGCATTGCCCACCGGCTACACCCCCACCGAGCTGGCCCCGCTGTTGTGCGCCGGAATCATCGGTTATCGCGCGCTGAAACGAGCAGAGCTCCCCTCGGGTGGCCGTCTGGGTCTGTACGGATTTGGTGGTAGCGCCCATCTGGTGGCCCAGGTTGCCCTCCACCAGGGCGCGACCCTGCATGTGATGACGCGCGATGAGAAAGCGCGGGACCTTGCGCTCGAACTCGGCGCTTCCTCAGCCCAGGACACCTACGACTCCCCGCCAGAAGCATTGGACGCGGCCATCGTGTTCGCACCCGTCGGCGACATCGTGCCCACGGCGCTGGAGGCACTCGATCGTGGCGGAACACTTTCCCTGGCAGGCATCCACATGAGCGATACGCCACCGCTCGACTATCAGCGGCATCTCTTCCACGAGAAACAGATCCACAGTGTCGAGGCCAACACCCGGTCCGACGCCCGCGAGTTCCTGCGGTTCGCCGATCAGCACCGACTCCACATCGAAACGACCGAATATCCGCTCACCGAAGCACACACCGCGCTACGTGACCTCAAAGCCGGTCACTTCGCCGGCGCGGCAGTCCTGCGCCCCAAACCAGATTGACAGCGGCGACGCCGCCGCAGTTTTCACCGAGAGGTGGGCACGATCGTCACCGGAGTCTGCACGGTGTGCAGCACGGCCTGGCTCGTGGAGCCGAACAGCATCGTCGGTAACCCGCCCCCGCCCCGGCTCCCCATCACGATCAACTGCGCCTGATCAGCTTCGCGCACCAGTTGCCGTACCGGACGATCCCGGACCGTTTCGCGACGGATGTGAACATCCGGAAACTGTTCCTGCCACCCGGCCAGGCTCTCCGCGAGCGCCATGTCGTCATCGGCGTCGGATGGAAGCTTCGGATCGGCAAGTCCTCCCGATGCGGAGTGCCCGGGATCGAGGTCGATCAATGCGTGAACCGCGACCAGGTCGACGCCCCGGATCGACGCCTCGGTCAGGGCGTGGGCCAGCGCCGGTTCGCTGTGTTTGGTGCCGTCGAGACCGACCACCACCGGCAACGCCGATGCCTCTGCAGAGCGGTCGTCCGCCTTCACCACGGTGATCGGGCAGCGGGCGTGGGTGACAACGCTGTTACTGACCGATCCGATGAGGCCCCCTCTGAACTCCCCGAGCCCACGTGAACCGAGTACCAGCATCGCCGACTGCTCCCCCAGTTTCGGCATGATGTCCGCGGCCGAACCCAACTCGATCAGGGTGCTGATCTCGAGATCTCGCGAAGCAGCGGCCTCCCGGGCAACCTCGGCCGCCGCTTCCAAGGTGAGTTCGGCATGGCGCCGGACAACTTTGGAACGATCCGACCGCAGATTGATCGCGTCAGCCAGGCTGGGCAAACGATCCTTCAGCGCCGTGACGATGGCCAAGGGCACGGCCCGAAGTGCCGCATCCTGGGCGGCCCAGCGCACCGCCGCGAGGGAATGCTCCGACCCGTCAACACCGACGATGATCCGCTGAACATGCGACATGGCAACACCTTTCAGACGAGCACTACAGAGGACTCGCAGCTGGGTTTCGTAACCGGTCCCTACCAGTGTCTGTGGTCGAGGCCGCAATGCCAAGAGTCATACGACCCAGCGCGTCGGACTCAACAGTCCTACGCAGGGCGAACAATTCGGAAACCTCAGCGGCTACCGTCGGACACAACGCACTGTGGCTCGGCGCAGGCTCATCGTCGCAAGAGTGGGAGGTCTCGATGTCGGATACGGTCATTCACATCGGACCGGCACTCGCAGTTGCGGTGGTCTTGTTGGCAATCATCGCCGCCCTGGTCGCCTACGCGGGACGAACCCGAATGGAATGGGCAATTGCCCGGGCATCGGTTCGCGCGACCATTCAGCTGGGTTCACTGGCACTCGTTCTTGGGCTGCTCGTAGGTAATCTGTGGGCGTCCGCCGGATTTGTACTCGTGATGGCGGTCATCGCGTCGTGGACCGCCGCCGGCCGAGTCACCGGGCACCGGCCCACACTTCGCGAGATAGGGCGGACCCTGGTCCCGGTCGCGGCGATGACGATCGTCATTGTCGCCGGGCTGGTACTCGTGGGGGTACTCCCCGCGTCCGGGCTGGCGGTGATCCCCAGCGCGGGCATCATGATCGGCGGCGCGATGAACACGACATCGTTGACCGGTCGCCGGGCGGCCGACGAACTGAAGGTTCGACACGGTGAAGTCGAAGCGGCCTTATCTCTGGGGTTCTCGAAATATGATGCCCGCATGGAGATTTGCCGCGCAGCTGCGTCCACCGCGCTCGTGCCGGCCATCGACCAGACCCGAACCGTCGGCCTCGTGACGATTCCGGGCGCGTTTGTCGGCATGGTGCTCGGCGGGGCCTCACCGACCGATGCCGCGATCATGCAATTGTTTGTCCTGATATCCCTACTCGCCGTCTGCGCGACCGCGCTGGTCCTGACAACGGGACTCGTCGCCCACGGCACACTCGTCGACGTCAATTCTCGGCTCACCACAGCTGAATGACCCCGGCTCGGCAAGTCGCCGGGGAGTTTCACCGAGCTCTGAAAAATGCTGGTATGCAACAGAACCCGCACGACACCGAATTGCGCATCGTTGGATATGAAACGATGGCTCGATGACGGATCGAGAAGTATTGACCTGGGACCTGTTCGGGCAGGCGAGCCGTGAACTCGCCCAGTCGATTGCCGACTCCGGGTTTGCTCCCGAGGTTGTCCTCGGGATCGCACGCGGCGGTTTGCTGCCGGCCGGAGCACTGGCCTACAACCTCGATTGCAAGGCACTGTTCACTATGAACGTCGAGTTTTACACCGGTATGGGGACCACCCTGGACGATCCGGTGATCCTGCCCCCGATCCTCGACGCCACCGAACTCGACGGACTGAGCGTGCTCGTCGTCGATGATGTCGCCGACAGCGGGCGGACACTCGAGCTGGTCCATGGCTTCTGTCGCGATCACGCCTCCGAGGTGCGCACCGCGGTGGTGTACGAGAAGCCCACGTCGGTCATCCGCGCCGACTACACCTGGCGTCTGACCGACAAGTGGATCAATTTCCCGTGGTCGACGTTGCCGCCCATCACGCCGCGCTAGACATCCGGGATATCAGACTTTGGGACACCGGCTCAGGCAAGCGCCGCCACCACGTCGACATCGAGTTCGCCGACACCGCCGATCACCAGCGCGGCCGGCTCGATCGCGTCAGGGGCCGGCGGGTATTCCGGACGTGGGGCGGCGATGAGCACAAGCCCGGCGGCAGTCGCCGAACGCATACCGTTCGATGAGTCCTCGATGGCGGCACAGGCGGTGGGTTCGGCGCCGAGTGCGGCGACCGCATGCAGATAGACGTCCGGTGCGGGTTTACCCCTGTCGAGGTCCTCTGTGGAGACCGTGACCTCGAACAGCTCGGTCCATCCCGCACTGTGCAGGACCGCGTCGATCAGTCGGCGCGGTGACGAACTCGCCAACCCCAGCCGCCACCGGTCCGCGCACGTGCGGACCGCCTCATCGGCGCCGGGCAGCACCGGCAGATGCTCCTCATAGCGCGCCACCATGTGATCGATGACAATCTGCGCCACCTCCGCCGGCGGTCTGCCGACCCCGAGATCTGCACTGAGATAGGCGGCCCACTCCGGGGTGCTCATACCCATCAACGCCGTCTGCGCTTCGGGAAGCCACCTGCCGCCGTACTCGGCGACAACGTCCCGCCGGACCTGCTCCCAGATCGGTTCGGAGTCGATCAGCACGCCGTCCATGTCAAACACCACTGCTTGGATCACCCGCCCATCATCTCCCGATCGTCTTTCGAATGCGCCGGGCGGGCCGATGCGCGCTCGATGTTCAGCCGAGGTTGATGACCGCGGGTCCCGGCGACTCGGCGTACAGGTCGCCGATCGTGTCGGCGTACTTGGCCGCAATCGGCTTGCGCCGCAACTTCATTGTCGGAGTGAGTTCATCGCCGCCGGGATCCCAGGCGGCCGGAACGATGACAAACCGTTTGATCTGCTCCACCCGGGATAGTTTGGCGTTGCCGGCCCGGACCGCCTCGGCGACCTCCTTGACGATTTCCTCACGTCCGACCAGATCCGCGATCTGCGCAGCGGGCACACCCAATGCCTTCGCTCTCAGGGCACAGACGTCGGGATCGAGCGCCACGAGCGCGCTGACATACGGCTTGTTGTCGCCGATTGCCACCACCTGGCTCACCAGCGACGAGAACGCCTTCACCGCGTTCTCGATATTGCTGGGCGCCATGTTCTTACCCGACTCGTTGATGATCAGCTCTTTTTTACGATCGACGATGGTGAGGTTGCCCTCGGCGTCGATGGTGCCCACGTCGCCGGTCGCGAACCAGCCGTCGGCATCAATCGCCTCGGCGGTCTTCTCCGGCTTGTTGCGGTAGCCGCGCATCACGATCGGCGCCCGCACCAGCACTTCGCCGTCCTCGGCGATCTTGAGTTCCACTCCACCGACGGCCTTGCCCACCGTTCCCACCCGGAGGTCGTCGGCCGACGTCTTGGTCGCCGCACCGGTGGTTTCGCTCAAACCCCAGACCTCGATGATCGGAATACCCAGTCCGACAAAGAATTCGATCACTTCGACAGGTATCGACGCAGCCCCGGACATCGCCAACTCGACCTGGTCCAGACCGAGGGCGGCCCGCACCTTGGACAGCACCAGCCTGTCGGCGACCTGATACTGCACGTCCAATGCCTTGCCCCGCGGCCGACCGGCCAAATCGGCCTTGGCCCCGCGCGCGGCAACGTCCAACGCCCACCCCGCCAGCTTCGATTTGACCGGGCTGGTCTCTTCGGCGAGCTTCACCTCGATCCCGGCCTTGATCTTCTGCCACACCCGCGGCACCCCGAAGAAGATGGTCGGTCGGACATCCGGCAAGGCAGCCGCGAACTCCCTTGGATCCGCAACTGAAGTGATCTGTATGCCACGCAACTGATTGGCGCCATGCGACGACACGCGGTCGGCGATATGGGCCGCGGGCAGATACGAGATGATCCGATCGTCGAACCCGGCATCGAGTTCAGCGGACACCGATTCGGCTGCCGCGATGACATTCCGATGGGTGATCTCCACACCCTTCGGCGGACCAGTGGTACCCGACGTGTAGATCAGTGTGACCAGATCATCGGATTCGATTGCGCGCCAAGCTGCCTGGAAGTCGAACTCATCATCGGGTTGCGCTTCGACATCCCGCAGTTCGATGGCACCCTCCGCCGGGCCGTCGACAACGATGATGTGTGCCAGATCGACGCCGGACCGCTTCACCACCGGGATGAACGCCTGTTCGGTGACCACGATGCGGGTGGCGGCGTCGGTGAACAGGTACTCGAGCTGCTCCGGGGCGCTGGTGTTGTATACCGAGAACGGAACCGCACCCAGGTGGGCGATCGCGGTATCGACGAGGTGGAACTCCGGCCGGTTCCTCAGCATCAGCCCCACGGTGTCGCCGCGCCGCACGCCCAACGTGACCAGACCCAGGGCTATCGCTTCAACCCGCTGTGCGTACTCGCGCCAGGTGATCTCTTGTATACCGCCCGGCGTGCGTAGTGCCACCTGGTCGGGATGCATCTTTGCGGTCAGCTGAAATGCCTCGACAGTGGTGTGGACAGCGACCCCCGACGGGTGATGGAAGACGGTGTCTGGGGTGTTCTCACTCATCTGAACTCCTACCGGTCCGACCGGACCGCTGGCCTGCACCGCACACGGCGACGCGATATCGGACATGCCTGTCCCGATAAGTTAACCTCGGCACCCCACCCGCGGTGCCGGTTTGGGGTTAACCAATCGCTATCCAACATCTGGTTCGGGTTCGGGTTTCGACCATCAGATGGCAGCACGACATTACTCGTGGGTAACATAGGTGGCCGTGGGCTCTACGCCGCCGCTTATCAGGGCACTGACCACCGTGTCCGCGCACCGCAGACCCGAATCGACACCTGAAGGAGAACGCCATGTCCACTCCAGACGCCACGTCCGGACCGGCACCGTTGACCATTGCAACCGACCCCGCCGTGAGCCCCGCCGCGGACGGTTCGGTCACCTATCGGGTAGAGCAGACCTCGTTCGGTCCGATCGCACACGTCCAGCTGAACCGGCCCGACAAGCACAACGGCCTCACGCTGCCCCTGCTCGCCGGACTCACCAATGCCGCCAAACTCGCCGGCCGGGACAAGACCCTGCGCGCGGTGATCATCAGCGGCGCCGGCAAATCGTTCAGTGCCGGCCTCGACTTCGCCAGCCTCGCGGGCAAGGAGAAGAGCATCTACCGGACATTCATCCCCAATCTGCTGTTGGGAGACAATGGTTTTCAGAATCCCGCCTGGCAGTGGCGACGCGTACCCGTGCCGGTCATCGCCGTGGTGCACGGCCACTGCTACGGCGGCGGACTACAGATCGCACTGGGTGCCGACTTCCGATTCGCGACACCGGACGCCGACTTCTCGGTTCTCGAAGCCAAGTGGGGTCTGATTCCCGACATGTCCGCGTCGGCGTCCCTGTCGCAGCTCACCGGCATCGACATCGCCAAACGCCTCACGATGACCGGGGAGATGCTCTCCGCGGCCGAGGCCAAGGAGATCGGACTGGTCACCGGAGTGGCCGACGACCCGCATGCGGCGGCCATGGATCTCATCGAGAAGATCGCGGCCCGCTCGCCCGACTCGGTCGCGTCGACAAAGCGGTTGTTCGAGAAGACCTGGTCTCGGTCACCGCGCTTCTCGTTCCCCGTCGAGCAGGTCCTGCAGTTGCGTCTACTGCGCGGTGTGAACCATGCGATCGCCCGCAAGGCAGGCATGAAGCGCGAGACCCCGGTATTCAAGGACCGTCAGGTCTGATCGGCGGCCGGTCTCACGGCGCGATGTCGATGCCGTGTTCGAGGACGCTCTGGGTCGTCTCGTACCGGAACATGGAACCGATCTCGACGACGTAGCGGTCGCGGTCTTCGGGAATGCCGGGAACCGAGAACTCGAGCCGGCATTCGTCGGCCGACAACCTCGGCGTGGCCAGCGTCGACTGCTCGAGAACGGTCAGGTCGACATCGAGGATCCGCACCCGGGTGCCGACCCTGATCTCCTCGAATTCGCCTGTGCCACCGCATATGTCGTTGGCCGATACCTCGTACTGACCGGCGGTGAGCACCACGGCGCCTTCGGCGGTGAAATCCCTGGTCTGCGAACCGATCGCGATCGCACCGATTCCGAGGATCGCAAAGATCACACCCGCGATCGCGCTGATGCCGATGACCGGTCTGCGGGTACGCCGCTGCCAGCTGCGCGGCTCCAGGTCATGGCCCGGCGTCAGCCAATACTGGGGCGTTGATTGCAGGGGCTGCATGGGACAAGTCTGCCTCATACAGCCCGATCAACGTCTGCGATGTCGATCAGGCGTTGCAGTGTCGATCAAGCTTTGCGGGGCGGGAAGTACTTGATGAGCGCTTCCTGGACCACGGTGGTGGCCAGCACACCTTCGCGGGTGAAGAAGCGACCGGTGCCGAGCCCGCGGGAGCCGGCCGCGACGGGCGACTCACTCGCATACAACAGCCAGTCGTCGAAGCGGAATTCACGGTGGAACCACATCGAGTGGTTCACGGTGGCGGCGAACAATCGGTCGATCCCCCACGACAATCCGTGCGTGGTGATGATCGAATCCAGCAGCGTGGTGTCGGAGGCGTAACACATCGCCGCGACATGGAGCAGCGGATCGTCGGGCATCTGACCGTCGGTCCGCATCCACACCCGGTTGTGTTCGAGGCGCTCGCCGGTTTCGCGGGCCTTCCAGGTGGGATCGTTGGCAAAACGGATGTCGATGGGATGCATCGCGTTCACAAACGTCGCAACCCGGTCTTCGTAACCCTTGAAGTGCTCTCCGAGCGGCGGTAGATCCTCGGGGTACGGCACCTCGGGGATCTGCACCGAATGTTCGAGTCCGGCCTTGTTGTCCTGGAACGCGACAAGCATCGAGAAGATCTCGTCGCCCTCTTGCATGACCGTCACCAGGCGGTTGGCGAACGGCTTCCCGTCGCGCAGGCGGGTCACGTGATACTCGAGCGGTTTTGTCACATCGCCACCGCGGATGAAGTGCGCGTGGATCGCGTGAACCGGTGTCGGCCGCGGCACACTCCTGCCCGCCGCCACCACACCCTGGCTCAGGAGCTGACCGCCAAAGGTCCGGGCCCCCACCTGCGTCGGGTGTACCCCGATGTACAGATCCGGCTCGGGCTCCTCCAGATCGAAAAGAGAGAGAAGTTTGGACAGATCCGACGGGGTACCCGGGGCATCACTCACAGGCACAAACTGTAGAGGATGCCCCCGGGGGCCACCGGGCTCAGTGGTCGTCTTCGCCGATCCGGTGGACGTGGATCATGTTGGTGGCGCCGGCGGTATTGGGAGGTGAACCCGCCACGATGACGACCTGGTCCCCTACTTTGAGCCGACCGATCTCGAGCAGCGCCTTGTCCACCTGGCGGATCATCGCGTCGGTCGAGTCGCATTTGGGAACGATGAAAGTTTCTGTGCCCCAACTCATCGCCAGTTGACTGCGGATCTCGGGCATCGGCGTGAACGCCAGTACCGGAAGCTTCGTGTGCAGGCGGGCCAACCGGCGAACGGTGTCACCGGACTGTGTGAAGGCCACCAGCGCCTTGGCGTCGAGACGCTCTCCGATGTCGCGGGCGGCGTACGAGATGATGCCGCGCTTGGTACGCGGCACGTGCGACAGTGGCGGAACCGTTCGCGGGCTGTTCTCGACGGCCTGCACGATGCGCGCCATCGTCTGGACCGTCTCCATGACGTAGGAGCCCACCGAGGTCTCCCCCGACAGCATCACGGCGTCGGCGCCGTCGAGTACGGCGTTGGCGACATCGGAGGCCTCGGCGCGGGTCGGCCGAGAGTTCTCGATCATCGACTCGAGCATCTGGGTGGCGACGATCACCGGCTTGGCGTTCTCACGTGCCATCTGGATGGCCCGCTTCTGCACCAGCGGCACCTCTTCGAGGGGAAGTTCGACACCGAGGTCGCCGCGGGCCACCATCACCGCGTCGAACGCCAGCACGACTGCTTCGAGGTTGTCGATGGCCTCGGGCTTCTCCAGCTTTGCGATGACCGGGACCCGTCGTCCGACCCGGTCCATGATCGCGTGCACGAGTTCGATGTCGGCCGGTGACCGCACGAACGACAGCGCGATGAGGTCGACGCCGAGTGCCAGTGCGAACTCCAGGTCGGCTTCGTCCTTGTCGGACATCGCCGGCACCGAGACGTTCATCCCGGGCAGGGAGACACCCTTGTTGTTGCTGACCGGGCCGCCCTCGGTGACCGTGCAGATGACGTCATTGCCCTCGACATCGACAACGGTCAGGCCGACCTTGCCGTCGTCGACCAGCAGCCGATCACCGGGCTGCGCATCCTCGGCCAGTTGCTTGTAGGTGGTCGAGACGCGATCGACGCTTCCTTCGCAGTCCTCGACGGTGATCCGCACTTCTTTGCCCGCCGACCAGTGCACCGGTCCGTCGGCAAACGTACCGAGCCGGATCTTGGGGCCCTGGAGGTCCGCGAGGATGCCGACCGCGTGCCCGGTGGCGTCCGATGCCTTACGCACCCGGTCGTACATCTCCCGGTGGTCTTCGTGCTTGCCGTGGCTGAAGTTCAATCGCGCGACATCCATGCCGCTTTCGACCAACTCCTGAACACGTTCATCGGTGGCGGTTGCAGGTCCGAGGGTGCATACGATTTTGGTACGTCGATTCACTCCTACGACCCTAGTCCGCACAGTCGGCCCCCTCTACGTGAGCCATCAGAACGTCATGAGTTGTTTTCTGCACCACACCTGCAATCCCGGGCATACGTCCGATTCCGGACAGACAACCGCGAGGCCCACAAATCGGTCCGATCAGCGACGTTGACGACGTCAACGGACCGACAGGGGCAGTGCCGCGGGATGTACCGGCGATGGCAGGTCGGACGCACCCATCAGGAACTCGTCGACCCCACGTGCTGCCGCGCGACCTTCGGCGATCGCCCACACGACCAGCGAGGCACCCCGATGTGCGTCGCCGCACACAAAGACCCCGGGCGCGTCGGTCTGCCAGTCACTGCCGCAGCCCAGTGCGCCACGGCGATTGGTCGCGAGCTCCAGATCCGTCAGGAGGGTCATGTCCTCGACACCGTCGAAACCGATCGCGAAAAGCGCCATTTCACAGGGCAATTCGAACTCGTCACCGATCGGGACGATCGTGCGGCGACCGTCCTGATCACGCTCGACGGTGACTTCCGCCAGAACCATCGCAGCGACATTGCCCTTGTCATCACCGATGAACCGTTGCACCGCCACCTGATACTTACGCTCTCCGCCTTCGACGTGGGCCGACGAACTACGCAGGATCAACGGCCACGTCGGCCACGGCGACCGATCGTCGTCGCGCTCTTCGGGTAGCTCCGGGTTGTAGTCGAGTTGGGTCACCGACGCCGCGCCCTGCCGGTGCGCCGTCCCGAGGCAGTCCGCACCGGTGTCACCGCCGCCGATGATCACCACATGTTTGCCGTGAGCGGAGATCTGGGAGGGACCGTCGCCCTCACATTCCTTGTTGGCGGGCACCAGATGTTCCATGGCCAGGTGCACTCCACCGAGGTCCCGTCCGGGCACCGGGTTGTCACGCGCCTTCAGAGCGCCCACGGCCAGCACAACAGCGTCGAAGCGCTCCCGCAGCTGCGGGACCGTCAGATCGACGCCGACGTTGCAACTGGTGACGAATTCGGTGCCCTCGTCGCGCATCTGGGCCAACCGCCGATCGATGTCGGCCTTCTGCAGCTTGTATTCGGGGATTCCGTAGCGCAGCAGACCCCCCAGACGATCGTCGCGTTCATAGACCGTCACCGCATGTCCGGCCCGTGTGAGCTGCTGTGCCGCAGCCAATCCGGCCGGTCCCGATCCGACCACGGCGACAGATTTCCCGGACGTGGTCTTCGACGTCTGTGGCCGGACATAACCTTCGCGCCAGGCGTCCTCCGCGATGGTCTTCTCGATGCGCTTGATGGTGACGCTGCCACCGGTGGTCGCCTGCGAGATGGACAGCACGCAGGCTGATTCGCAGGGTGCCGGACAGATCTTTCCGGTGAATTCCGGGAAGTTGTTGGTGGCGTGCAACCGATCACTCGCCACATCCCACCGACCCCGCCTCACCAGATCGTTCCACTCCGGGATCAGGTTGCCCAACGGACAGCCGGCAGTTCCCGAGTGGCAGAACGGGATACCACAGTCCATGCAGCGGCGGGCCTGCTCAGAGACGTTGCGGTCCTCTTTCAGCGGATCAGTGTCGGCGTATACGTCCAGCCAATCCTTGACCCGCTCGTCCGCCGGGCGCGCTGCCGCCTCGGCCTTGCCAACATCCAGAAATCCGCGCGGATCAGCCACGAGCTGCCTCCATGATCGCCGAATCCACGTCTCGGCCTTCGGCTTCCGCCATCTGGGCCGCATCGAGGACACGTTGGTAGTCGGTGGGCATCACCTTGGTGAACTTACGGCTGCGCCGGGGCCAGTCGGCGAGCATCGAAGCTCCCACTGCCGAGCCGGTGAGCTCCACATGCTTGGTGATGCGTTCGTGCAAGAACAGCAGGTCGTCGGGATCGGGGCTCAGCAGGTCGACCATCGCCGTGTTCACCTTGGACGAATCCAGTTGGTAGACATAGGCGATACCGCCGGACATACCGGCCGCGAGATTGCGCCCGGTCGGCCCGATGATCACCACACGCCCGCCGGTCATGTACTCGCAGGCATGGTCACCCACGCCTTCGACCACCGCGAGGGCACCTGAATTGCGCACCGAGAACCGCTCACCGACGCGACCACGCAGATAGACCTCACCACTGGTGGCGCCGTACAGGATGGTGTTGCCCGCGATCACCTGATCCTCGGCGATGAACAGTGCATCCGGATCGGGCCGGACGATGATCTTGCCGCCGCACAATCCCTTTCCGACGTAGTCGTTGGCGTCTCCGGTCAACGCGAGCGTCACACCCGGCGGCAGAAACGCGCCGAGCGACTGGCCTGCCGAACCCGTCAGGGACACCGTGATGGTGTCCTCGGCCAGACCGGTCGCGCCGTATCGCCGGGTCACCTCCGACCCGAGCAGTGTGCCGACGGTGCGGTTGACGTTGCGGACCGGTAGTTCGAGGGTTACCGGATGTGCATCCTCGAGTGCACCTTCCGCCAGCTGGATGAGGGTCTGATCGAGTGCCTTGTCCAGCGCGTGGTCCTGACCCCGCATCCGGCGCTTCGGCGATGTGGTCTCCGGTGTGCTGAAGATCGGTGAGAGGTCGAGTCCCTTCGACTTCCAGTGCGCCACACCGGGTGCCGTGTGCAGCGCCTCGGCATGACCGACCGCTTCGTCGAGGGTGCGGAATCCGAGCATCGCCAGGTGTTCGCGGACGTCTTCGGCCACGAACTTGAAGAAGTTGATGATGTGCTCCGCCTGACCCGTGAACCGCGCCCGCAGTTTCGGGTTCTGGGTGGCCACTCCCACCGGGCAGGTGTCGAGGTGACAGACCCGCATCATGATGCAACCCGCGACAATCAGTGGCGCAGTGGAGAATCCGTACTCTTCGGCACCGAGCAGCGCAGCGACCATGACGTCTCGACCGGTCCGCAACGCACCGTCGCACTGCACGGTGATGCGGTCACGCAACCCGTTGAGCATCAGGGTTTGCTGGGCGTCGGCCAGTCCGATCTCCCATGGGGTTCCGGCATGTTTGAGCGACGTCAGCGGTGATGCACCGGTACCACCGTCGTGACCTGAGATGAGCACCACGTCGGCGTGGGCCTTCGAGACACCGGTGGCCACCGTGCCGACCCCCATCGCGCTGACCAGCTTGACGTGGATGCGCGCCTGCGAATTGGCGTTCTTCAGGTCGTGGATCAGCTGGGCCAGATCCTCGATCGAATAGATGTCGTGATGTGGCGGCGGCGAGATCAGCGCGACGCCCGGCGTGGAATGCCGGGTCTTGGCGATCCATGGATACACCTTGTACGCCGGGAGTTGGCCGCCCTCACCGGGTTTCGCGCCCTGCGCCATCTTGATCTGGATGTCGGTGGCATTGATCAGGTAGTCGCTGGTGACACCGAACCGGCCCGAGGCGACCTGCTTGACCGCGCTGCGGCGCATCGGGTCGTACAGACGATCGGTGTCCTCGCCGCCCTCACCGGAATTCGAGCGCCCACCGATGGTGTTCATGGCGATCGCGATCGTCTCGTGCGCTTCGGCCGATATCGAGCCGTAGCTCATCGCACCGGTGTTGAACCGCTTCATGATCTCTTCGATCGGTTCCACCTCGTCGAGCGGGACCGGCTCACGGTCCGAGGCGAATTCGAACAGCCCGCGGAGCGTGCCACCTTCCCGGGAGAGCCGGTTCACCTCATCGGTGTACTTGCGGTAGACCTCGGTCCTGCCGGACTTGGCCGCATGCTGAAGCAGGAACACCGTTTCCGGGCTGAAGAGGTGGAGTTCACCTTCGCGCCGGTACTGGTATTCGCCGCCGACCTCGAGCGGGCGATACACCTGCTCCGTCGGGTTCTCCGGGTAGGCCCGGTGGTGGCGGATCCGGACCTCCTCGGCGATCTCGTCGAGGCCGATGCCACCGATCCTGGTCTTGGTGCGGGTGAAGTACTCCTGCACCAGATCCGGGGCCAGGCCGACGGCCTCGAAACACTGTGCGGCGGTGTAGGACCCGACCGTGGAGATCCCCATTTTGCTCATCACCTTGAGCACACCCTTGCCCAGGCCCTGCAGATAGTTGCGGACTGCCTTCGACGCGTTGACACCGGTCAGTTCACCTTCTGCGACAAGGTCTTCGATCGTCTCGAACGCCAGATAGGGATTGACCGCGGCGGCACCGAAGCCGATGAGCAATGCCACGTGGTGGACCTCGCGGGCGTCACCGGTCTCGACGACCAGCGCCACCCGGGTCCGCTCCTTGGTCCGGACCAGGTGGTGGTGGACCGCGGAGGTCGCCAGCAGCGACGGGATCGGCGCATTGTCACGCGTGGTCTCCCGGTCACTGATCACCAGCGTGGAGAAGCCCGCCGCGATGGCCTCACTGGCGCGCGCCCGCAGATCCGCCAACCCACGTTCGAGCCCGGGGCCGCCCTCGGCCACCGGGTAATGCGCACGCAGCACCTTCGCCGACAGGCCACGGTGATTGCCCTCGTCGTTGATGTGCACGATCTTGGCGAGTTCCTCGTTGTTGAGAACCGGCCACGGCAACAGGATCTGCCGGCAGGAGGCGGCCGACGGATCGAGTACGTTCTGTTCCGGACCCATCACGCGAGCCATCGACGTGACGATCTCCTCGCGGATGGCGTCGAGCGGTGGATTGGTCACCTGCGCAAACAATTCCACGAAATAGTCGTAGAGGAGCCGGGACCGCTGCGAGAGCACCGCGATCGGCGTATCGGTGCCCATCGATCCGAGCGCCTCATACCCTGACGCAGCCATCGGAGTGATCAGGATCCGGAGCTCTTCTTCGGTGTAGCCGAAGGTCACCTGGCGACGGACGACCGATTCGTGGCTGGGAACAAACCGGGGACGCTCGGGCAGTCGCGCCAATTCCAGCAGACCGGCGTGCAGCCATTCCTCGTACGGCTTCTCGTCGATCAGCTGCCCCTTGACCTCGCAGTCCGGGATACGGCGGCCTGCCGCGGTGTCGATCAGGAACATCTTGCCGGGCTCGAGCCGCCCCTTGGCGATGATCTCCTCGTTCGGGATGTCGAGCACGCCGGCCTCCGACGCGAGGACAACCTTGCCGCCGGCGGTCTGCCACCAGCGTCCGGGTCGCAGCCCGTTGCGGTCGAGTACCGCTCCCACCAAGGTGCCGTCGGTGAAGGTGACACACGCCGGACCGTCCCAGGCCTCCATCAGCGAGGCGTGGAACTGGAGGAATGCCCGACGCCGGGGATCCATGTCGGGGACGTTCTCCCAGGCCTCCGGGACCATCATCATCACGCAGTGCGGAACGCTGCGGCCACCCAGATGAAGCAGTTCGAGCACCTCGTCGAGCGAGGCCGAGTCCGATGCGTCGGGGCTGCAGATGGGGAACACACGCGAGAGGTCCCCGGGGATCAGATCCGTGGCCACCATGGCCTCGCGGGCGCGCATCCGATTGCGGTTGCCGCGCACGGTGTTGATCTCACCGTTGTGGGCGACAAAGCGGAACGGGTGGGCCAGCGGCCAGGACGGGAACGTGTTGGTCGAGAACCGGGAGTGCACGATGGCGATCGCGCTGTGTGCGCGCTCGTCCCGCAGGTCCGGATAGAACGCGGGCAGCTGCTTGGTCGTCAGCATGCCCTTGTAGACGATGGTCCGGCTCGACAACGACGCGAAATAGAGTCCGCTGCCCTCGGCTTCGGTCTCCGGTGTCACCCGCTCGGCACGCTTGCGCAGCGGGTAGACCAGGCGATCAAGATCGAGACCTGCCGGCGCCGTGCCATCGGCCCGCAACGGCGCGGCGACGAAGAGCTGACTCATGTATGGCATACAGGCCCGGGCGGTGTCGCCGATGTCGGCGGCGTCGACCTCGACCGGCAGTTCACGCCAGCCCAGGATGGTGATGTTCTCTTCGTCGGCAATCGTCTCGACGCGTGCCACCGCGAGAGCGCGAGCCTGCGGCTCCGCGGGCAGGAAGCAGTTTCCGACGGCGAAGGTGTTCCCGGCGACCGGGTCGGCAGGGGGCAGGACGAAATCGACGACCTCGCGCAGAAATCCATGTGGAACCTGCATCAGGATCCCGGCCCCGTCACCGCTGTTGATCTCGGCTCCGGCCGCGCCACGATGGTCGAGGTTCTCTAGCGCCAGCAGACCATCTGCGACGATCTCGTGCGTTCGACGGCCGTGAATATCGGCGACCATGGCGACACCGCACGAGTCGACTTCTGCGTCCGGGTCGTATAGACCCTGAGCCTTGGGGACCTGAGAGAACAGCAAATCCGACCTCCACGCCTGGCCCCCGGACATCCGAGGGAACCAACAGACAATCCTCAGGACGTCGCTGGCCCGTGGTGTGAACACGCACCTGAGAATTCAGAGTTGGTGCGACTGCTAATGCTAGCAGTTGAGCCGAAGGTCGGCTGAATCAAATTGTGGTCACACGTGACGCTCGCCGGTCTCGCTTTCGGTGTCCGGCTTGGCGTTCCGCTGCTCGTCGGCCGAGAGTGAGTCCTCGCCCGTGTCCGAATCGTCCGCGGCAGATGCCGGCTTCCCATCTTCGGCCACTTCGTCTTCGACGTAGCCGTCTACCGGATGTTCACTCGGCTCATGTTCTGCATCCCGCCCGGCACCGGGGTGATAGATCTCCGACGGGGACTCACGCCCCTTGGGAGCGATCACCACGTAGATCGCAGCGCAGGCGAACACCACCGCAGCCGTGAACAGGTTGATCCGCACACCCCAGATCAGCGACGCCGCATCGGTGCGCATCGTCTCGATGACAAACCGTCCGAGGCAGTATCCGGCGACGTACAGCGCGAACAGTCGACCGTGCCCGATCCGGAACCGCCGGTCGATGACGACCAGCGCGATCACGATCAGGATGTTCCACAACATCTCGTAGAGGAACGTCGGTTGGACGATCGCGTCGACCACGCCGTTGGATTTGCCGTCGATCAGGCCCGGGCTGGTGTAGCCCGAAGAATCAACACGTTCATAGATCTTCAGGCCCCACGGCAGGTCGGTCGTGTCGCCGTAGAGTTCCTGATTGAAGTAATTGCCGACGCGGCCGATCGCCTGCGCCAGCAGGATCGGTGCGGCGATCGCATCGCCGAAGGGCGGCAACCTGATCCCGGCCCGTCGAGCGCCGATCCAGGCACCGAGCGCGCCGAAGGCGACAGCACCCCAGATACCCAGGCCACCGTCCCAGATTTTGATGGCATCGATCGGATCTTTGGGTCCGTCACCGAAGTAGGTCTGCCAGTCGGTGGCGACGTGGTAGATCCGGCCACCGATGAGGCCAAAGGGCACCGCCCAGATCGCCACGTCGAGGACTTCACCATCGCGACCCCCGCGTGCGATCCAGCGCTTGTTGCCCCAGTAGATCGCGACGATGATGCCGACGATGATGCAGAGCGCGTACGCGCGGATCGGGAAGGGTCCCAGATCCCAGACACCTTGCGGCGGGCTGGGGATGAATGCCAGCGGTTCGCTGTTCACGAACGGACCCCGGAGCCCGCCCGCACTCCCTCGGCCAGTTCCGCGGTCAGTTCGCGCAGTGCGGCATCACCCTCTGCGACGGCCGAGACCAACGCCGATCCGACGATGACCCCGTCCGCGTATTCGGCGATCTCCGCGGCCTGGACCTTGTTGCGGACGCCGAGTCCGACACCGATCGGGATGTCCGAATGCGCCCGGATCCGGGCACACAGCTCCGGAGCCATCGACGACACGTTGTCGCGGGCACCGGTGACGCCCATCGTGGAGGCCGCATAGATGAATCCGCTGCTCGCCTCGAGGGTCATCGCCAGGCGCTCTTCGGTCGACGACGGGGCGACCAGGAAGATCCGGTCGAGTTTGTGCTCCGTGGAGGCCGCCATCCAGTCATCGGCCTCGTCGGGAATGAGGTTCGGCGTGATCAGGCCCAATCCGCCGGCACCGGCCAGATCGCGGGAGAATCGATCGATCCCGTACTGCAGCACGGGATTCCAATACGTCATGACCACGGCACTGCCGCCGGCATCGGCGATGGCCTCGACTGCGGTGAAGACGTCCCGGACCCGGATACCACCTCGCAAGGCCTGTTCGGCCGCGTTCTGGATGGTCGGACCGTCCATGACCGGATCGGAGTACGGGACGCCGACTTCGATGATGTCGCAACCGGATTCGACCATCGACCGCATCGATGCCAGCGAACCGGGCAGGTCCGGGTATCCGACCGGCAGGTAACCGATCAGTGCGCTGCGCCCTTCGGCGCGGCAGCGGTTGAACAGTGGTCCGAGCCGAGAGTCGGCCTCAGGCATTGTCTGCATCCTCGTCTAGAAGTCCGAACCATTTGGCAGCGGTGTCAACGTCTTTGTCGCCACGCCCGGAGAGGTTGACGACGATGATCGCGCCCTCCCCCAACTCGACGCCCAGCTTGAGTGCACCGGCAACAGCGTGCGCCGACTCGATGGCCGGGATGATGCCCTCTTTCCGGCTGAGCAACGCGAGCGCATCCATGGCTTCGCTGTCGGTGATCGGACGGTACTCGGCGCGGCCGATGTCCTTGAGGTAGGCGTGCTCGGGCCCGACGCCGGGATAGTCGAGTCCGGCTGAGATCGAATGGGATTCGATGGTCTGGCCGTCTTCGTCCTGCAACAGGTACGAGTAGGCACCCTGGAACGCGCCGGGGGTTCCACCGGTGAAGGTGGCGGCGTGACGTCCGGTCTCTACGCCGTCGCCGGCGGCTTCGTAGCCGACCAGACGCACATCTTTGTCGTCGATGAACGGATGGAAGATGCCGATCGCGTTCGATCCGCCGCCGACGCAGGCGACAACGGCGTCGGGAAGCCGTCCGGCCGAGCGGAGGATCTGCTCACGGGCCTCGAGCCCGACAACCCGCTGCAGATCGCGGACCATCACCGGGAACGGGTGCGGTCCGGCAGCGGTACCGAAGCAGTAATACGTGTTGTGCGCGTTGGTGACCCAGTCACGCATCGCCTCATTGATCGCGTCCTTCAGAGTCGCCGAACCGGTGTCGACGGAGACCACCGAGGCACCGAGCAGACGCATCCGCGCGACGTTGAGCGCCTGGCGTTCGGTGTCGACGCGACCCATGTAGACGATGCATTCGAGGCCGAACATGGCGCACGCGGTGGCGGTGGCCACACCGTGCTGACCGGCTCCGGTCTCGGCGATGATCCGGTTCTTGCCCATCTTCTTGGCAAGCAACGCCTGACCGAGCACATTGTTGATCTTGTGAGATCCGGTGTGGTTCAGGTCTTCTCGCTTGAGGAAGACCCTCGCGCCACCGGCATGCTCGGACAGTCGCTTGGCCTCGTACAGCGGCGACGGGCGACCACTGTAGTCACGTTGCAGGCGATCGAGTTCGTGCAGGAACTCGTCGTCGGTACGGACCTTCTCCCAGTTCACCGTGACCTCGTCGATCACGGCCATCAGGGCTTCGGGTACGTGCCGGCCACCGTAGACACCGAAGTGTCCACCGCGATCGGGTTCGACCGATGTTCTGTTGACCAGACCGGCGCTGGCCGGCGGGAGTTCGGAAAAGGAAGAAGCTGATGCGGCAGACGACGAGGTCATGGTGGAGGCAGAGGCCTAACGGACTGGTTTGGGGCAGGACGGGTGGGTACCGGCGGTGACCAGTTCCGAGACGGCTGCACGAGGGTCACCAGCGGTGACCAAGCCCTCTCCGACCAGGACCGCGTCGGCGCCGGCGCCGGCGTAAGCCAGCAGATCGGCGGTTCCGCGAACACCGGATTCGGCGATCCGGATCACCTTGGAAGGCAATCCGGGGGCGATCCGGGCAAAGCTGTCGCGGTCGACTTCGAGGGTCTTGAGGTTGCGGGCGTTGATGCCGACCACCGATGCTCCGGCCTGCAGCGCTCGATCCGCTTCTTCCTCGGTATGGACCTCGACGAGCGCGGTCATCCCCAGGGACTCGGTGCGGTCGAGCAGTGAGGTGAGCACGTTCTGCTCGAGCGCGGCGACGATCAGCAGGATGACGTCCGCGCCGTGGGCACGGGCCTCATGGATCTGATATGGGCCCACGATGAAGTCTTTGCGCAGGACCGGGATCTTCACGGCGGCACGGACAGCATCCAGATCGGCGAGCGACCCGCGAAACCGGCGCTCCTCGGTCAGCACGCTGATGATCCGCGCACCACCGGCCTCGTAGGCCTTCGCCAGCGCGGCCGGATCGATGATGTCGGCCAGGTCGCCTTTCGACGGGCTGGCGCGCTTCACCTCTGCGATGACGCCGATCCCCGGCTCACGCAGCGCCGCGGTCGCGTCGATCGGGTCCGGTGCTGCCGCGGAGGCGGCCTTGATGGCTGCGAAGTCGATCACAGCTTCGCGTGCTGCCACATCGGCCTTTACCCCGGCCAGAATCGAATCAAGGACGGTTTGCTTGCTCATGGTCAACCCCTTTCTCACGCCACTGACGAGGATGTAGCCAGCTGCGCGAGACCACAGCAACTCGTGTTTTCAGTAAGGAAAGGGTAGCGCCGACCCACTCCAAGCCGGATTCGGGGTATGCCGAACAAAGTGAAGCCTGTCACCTTTCGCGATCCGTCGGATCGATCGTCGGATCGTCACCGGTGTCGAGGGCATCCCAGAGCAAGCGTTCGTTGCCGTCCACACCTGTCGAGCCGGTATCCGAGCCTCTGTCCGGGCCGGCCACGGCACCCGCTTCGTGACCGCTTCCGTCGGCCGCTCGGCGCTCGGCGTCGCGCTGGGCAAAGACCTCTTTTTCGAGCTCGGCGCGGCGCGCGGCAGGCGACTTGTACTTCGACGACATCGGCGCATCGCGGGACGCGGTCTGCAGCATCAGCACGGCACCGAGCACCGCGGCCAGCGCACCGGCGATCACGAGCAGGCCCGGCAGGATCTTGGTGTCGACCTGGAGCGCTTCGTAGCGGCCGGCCAGCCCGATCGCCTTCGCCGCGTAGCTGACATCGTCATCGCCGGTGAAGAGGGTCAGCGCGGGCAAGATCCCGATGATCGCCACCGCCGCGACGACAAACGCGGTGATGCGCAGCGCCCAGCCACGCAACGACGCGGCCGCAGCGATCCCGGCCAGCAGCACGATCGCCAGCGGGGTCAGCGCCGGCGCCCAGTCCGCACCCTTGACGGTGAACGTGCGCGGCGGCGTCATGCCGTCCGCGGCGACCAGCTCGGCCCACGTCATCCGGGAGGCTGCCCAGAAAGCCAGTGCGCCGAATCCGAGGAGGACGGCGATCATCCCCAGCCGGCGACCACGACTGCTCGCGGGCTTGACGTCGTGTGGCGCGGTCTCACTCACCGGAGTCGCCTGCGATCGGTGTCATCGTCTCGGCCGCCGCGATCGCCTTGAGAACTGCTCGCGCTTTGTTGCTCGCCTCGTTGTACTCGTAGTCGGCCTCGCTGTCGGCCACCACGCCACCACCGGCCTGCACGTACGCACGGCCCTCTTTGAGGATCGCGGTGCGGATGGCGATGGCGGTGTCGGCGTCGCCCGCGAAGTCGAGGTAGCCGACGATGCCGCCGTACAGGCCGCGCCTGGTCTTCTCGTGTTCGTCGATCAGTTCCATCGCCCGCACCTTGGGCGCACCGGTCAGGGTGCCCGCCGGGAAACAGGCGTTGACCGCGTCGAGGGCGGTCTTGCCGGCCTGCAGCTCCCCCGACACCGTGGACACCAGGTGCATGACGTGGCTGTAGCGCTCGATGTGCCGATAGTCGGACACCTTTACCGTGCCCGGCTCGCACACCCGACCGAGATCGTTGCGTCCGAGATCGACGAGCATGAGGTGCTCGGAGTTCTCTTTCTCGTCGGCGAGGAGGTCTTTTTCGAGGAGCAGGTCGTCGGACTCGGTGGCCCCACGCCAGCGGGTACCCGCGATCGGATGTGTGGTTGCCACCGAATCCTTCACGGTGACAAGGGCTTCGGGACTCGATCCGACGATCGTGAAGTCCGGTCCACCATTGCCGGGCACCCGCAGCAGATACATGTAGGGGCTCGGGTTGGTGGTGCGCAGCACGCGGTAGACATCGATGGGATCGGCAGCGGTCTGCATTTCGAAACGCATCGACGGCACCACCTGGAACGCCTCGCCGGCCTCGATCTCCGAGACCAGGCTGGTGACGATCGTCCCGTACTCCTCGCGAGTGCGCTGGGCCACGAACTCCGGCTCGGCGGGGTGATACGTCGAGACCGTCGACGGTGCCGGCGCGGCCAGCGCTGCCGTCATCGTGTCGAGGCGGGCCACCGCGTCGGCATAGGCCTCTTCGGCCCGATCGGCGCTGCCATCCCAGTTCACCGCGTTGGCGATCAGCGTGATGGTGCCCTCGTGATGGTCGACCGCCGCGATGTCGGTCGCGAGCAGCATCAGCATCTCCGGCAACTGGAGGTCGTTGACCGTGGTGTCGGGCAGGCGTTCGAGGCGCCGGACGGCGTCGTACGCCAGGAAGCCCACAAATCCGCCGGTCAGCGGCGGCAGGTCCGGGAACCGGTCGGTGGCCAGGATTCGCAGGGACTCGGCGAGGGCAACCAGCGGATCGCCGCCCGTCGGCGCTCCGGCAGGCCGGGTCCCCCACCACTGCGCTTCACCGTCGACCGAGGTCAGCGCGGCGGGAGAGCCGGCGCCGATGAACGACCATCGCGACCACGACCGGCCGTTCTCCGCCGACTCGAGCAGGAATGTCCCGGGGCGGTCGCCGCTGAGTTTTCGGTATGCACCCAGTGGTGTCTCCGAATCGGCCAGGACCTTTCGGGTCACCGGCACAACCCGATGGTCGGCTGCCAGCTCCAGGAACTGGGCCAGCGTTGTGGTGTCTGTGAAGCCGCCCGCAGTGCCGGGGGCGGTGGTCTTGTTTGCCATCGCTTCTGATTGTCCCAGCCGCGCTCTACTGACCGAGCGGCTCCCCACCCACACCCCAGTGAGACCGCGGAACCTCGGTGATCGTGACCCAGACAGAATCGGGGTTCTTACCGGTCGCACGCGCATACGCCTCGGTGACCGCGGCGATGGTTTCACGCTTGACGCGATCGCTGAGTCCGGGTGTCTGGGAGATCTGGATCAGTGGCATGGAAAAACTGTGCCACATGCCGCCGGATTCCCGAGTTGGTCGTTGGACCGAGCGAATCCATATTACTTCGGCTGGCATGCATCGATAGCCCGCATCCGAGAGCAGCGCACCAGCTTCGAGTCGCGGCTGCACCACCAGGTACGCGAGGGGCTGAAGTCCTTCATCGTGTCTAGAATCAGCGACTGAAAAGACAACCAGCAATCGGGGGGATTGTGAAACCAGGGGGAGATCTTCAAGCAGATCTGGATCAGTTGTACGCGATCCAGCGAATGATCGATGGGGTCGCCGATCGAATGGAGGCCGGCGTCGTTGATCTGACCAAAAAAATGAATCCCCTACTCGAAGGATGGGAGGGCGCTACGGCCAGGATCTATCAACAAGAGTGGGGTGAATGGCTCGAGGGCGCCACCGACGTGATGGCAGGACTGCGGAACTCGGTCGAAGCCTTAGGCACGGCAGCCCGCGAACTTCAGGGCACTGAGGAGACGATCACCTCGACGTTCCATGCGGCAAAGTCCGTTCTGAATCTAGGTACCCCATGAGCGCCAACCGACTACGCATCGATCGTGTTGCACTGGGCGAGGTATTGGAGCAGATGAGCCGGCTGACAAAGTCAGTCGAAGAAGACCTCGCCGCTATCGACGAACTCGTCAAGGATCTCCACTTGACGTGGACCGGTCAGGCGGCCAGCGCTCAGAGACAAGCACACGCAGAGTGGGCGTCAGGTGCGGCAGAGATGCGCCAGTCTTTGGCCGATCTGCACAGCGTCGGCACGACCGCACATTCGAACTACAACGCAGCGGTCGAGGCAAATCTGAAGATGTGGAGACGCTGATGGGCCACCCGAGCCCCCCGGTAACGTCAAGTCCACTCACTCAACTCCTCCTGCCGAGCGAATCCACCAACACCGGCCAAATCGACAACGAGCCGCAGAGTTACCAATGGACGGCCATCAAAACCATTGGCACGATGCACATGCGACTCCAGGCGGATCTCGAGCAATTGACCGGAGTACTGGCGGCTTCCGGAGGGATGGCCGGATCCGACGCCCCTGGCCGGAAGTGGGCTGAATCCTACGACAAAGCAGCAATTGGTACCGAAGGGAACGCACTCGAGGCAGCCGCGTCGTTGGTCAACGCCGCTGGCGTGTTTCACAACCTCATGGCCGCCACAGGGTTCAACTATGAGGCAGCTGATACAGCAGCATCTCCGTTCATCCTCACCCAACCATCGTCACTTCCGGGAAACAAGCCCATATACCTTCCACCTGCAGTTCCGTCAGCCTTCGGCGGCGAGTCAGAAGAACCCTCTTTCTGGTCGATGATCGTGCCGTACGTCCAAGGCGAGATATGGCCTAACGGACAACAAGGAAAACTTCGGGCTGTTGCTGCCGCGTGGAGTACTGCCGGACAAGACATCACTTCGCGCATCACTTATCTCAACGCTGCAGAGACAAAGCTTTGTACACAAAAAGCTCCGGAGCTCGACGACATACTCACCGCCCTCAATAATCTGAATACACAGACCAAAGCCGTAGGCGAAGGATTCCTATCAATAGCTGACGAATGCGAGAAGTATGCACAGGCGATTGATGATGCACACAGCCAAATCCTGTCCGAGCTGAGCAGCCTGCTCGGATGGACGGTAGCGATCGAAGCGGCCGCCATAACTGCAGGGCTTGTCAGTTTCGGCTCCGGAACCGTCGCAATGCAAGCGGTCGCTGTAGGACGCCTAACAGCCGCCGGCGCGCGAATTGCAACAATCATCCGAACCTTCGCTCGCACAGTTGAAAGCATGGGCATGTTCGGCCCACAACTCGCGGGAACCTTCGCTGGAACCCGCGGGGCACTCGCTGGGTGGCAGGGAGCGGAACCAATCATCGCTGCCATCAACACATCGGGTGAACGGAGCGGCGGCTTCCGCAGCCTCAATATCCTGAGTGACCTCACAAAAGGCAGCAATAAAGATGTTTGGGTGGTTTCGAACTACAACCAGCTGGAAGCCGTTTTCAGCCACCTATCCATTGGCGGTCGTGACATCACGCCTATTTCTTACAATGGCAAGATGGTCTTGATGCCTGACGGTACGAAGGTTGGACTTCGACTATCGTCCAGCTCCGGCGGCGAAACCATTGACATCTTCCCACCGAATGGCCGACCTAAGAAAGTGCATATACTGCCGTGAAACCATTTGTATCGATTGCCAACGATGTCTTGGTGGCGGGATTGCTCGACTGGGTTTCCATCGATCACGCGTATCAGTACGCAAACGCAGAATTGCGCACATGGACGGGCACAGGTGAGGCGGTGAGCAGTGCACTCAATTATCTATTGGACAATCAACTAGCCGAACTGGGTACTGTAGCCGAGGTATTCACGCGACTCCCGGGCGAAGCCAGGGCGCAAAGAACAGCCGTCGAGGAGTTCACGCAGCGTCATCCAGATGGACTTTCCGTACCTTCATTCGAGCTTTGGGTTGAGGTCACCGATGAAGGCAAGGCCGTCGGAGCGAAACTCGCGAAGACCGAACGCTACCAATGGTAGGGCCATCGGAATCAGGGTGCCCGTCGCAGCGGCGCCGTCGGGCCTTCGGTGGTGAGTGTGGGCCGACCGGTTACGAAATGACGCATTTCGCAACCAGGTGATAGGCACCGACGGCACACTTGAACTACACATGTGGCCGCCTGGAGAGGGAGCTGTTGTGGTCGATTGGGATGGCGATCGGTACGCCGACGTCAGTGCGCTCCAGCGAATGGTGGCCGAGGTCTCGATCGGCGATCTCGAACTCGTCGGCGATGAGCGACTCCTCGACGTCGGCTGCGGCGACGGGTTCATCACGATGAAACTCGCCGAGCGATTGCCGGCGGGTTCCGTCGTGGGCGTCGACGCTTCCCGGCACATGATCGAGAAGGCGCTGACCCGAGTTCCGGCCGATCTGCTCCGCGTGCAATTCCATGTCGACGACGCGTTGGCGTTGCCGTTCAATCGAGATTTCGATATCGCGGTGTCATTCAACGCGCTGCACTGGATCCACGACCAGACCACTGCATTGCAAGGCATTGCCCGCAGTCTGGACGACGGGGGCCGGGCCGTCATCCAGATCGTGTGCGCAACAGACCGTCCAAGTGTCGAAGACGTGGCCATGGAGGTGGCGGCCAGTTCCGTGTGGCGCCGGCACTTCGACGACTTCGCGGCGCCGTACTTCCACGTCGAACCAACGCAGTTCAGCGAGTTCGCCGCGGCCGCCGGATTCACCGTCGCGGATCTCGGTGTGCAGGATCTGCGTTGGCAATTCGACTCGACCGAAGCGTTCGCGCAATGGTTTTCGGTTGGTGCCACGGATTGGACGGGCCGACTCCCCACATCCGCCGTCGACGATTTCGTCGGTAAGGTGATCGCCAGGTACGAGCAAGTGACGGGTGAGCCCGCTGTGCTGCAATTCAGTCAGCTGCGAGCAACATTGAACCTCACCTCCCCACCCCGATGATGTGTTGTTGTTGCGGTGCCGACCTGGGCGTTTGTTCGCCAAATGACCACATCATCGGGGGTTGGCGTCAGGCGGCGCGGTAGGTGGCTCGTTTCCAGCCGAAGTCGATGTTGTACACCGGTGCCTCGGCGGCCTTCTTCTCGAATGCTGCCCGGGCGCGTTGTTTGAACCATTCGGCGTCGGCGTCGCTGTCCGGGTTCCACATCTCCGGATTCGTGAAGAACTTCTCCGGAAAATGAGTGTTGTTGGGCTGCGGCGGATCCAGGGTTCCTCGCTGGCGCCACCCGACCCGACCCTGCCAACCCGGCGGACCGGTGCCCTCGTTGATGATCTCAGTGATCCACCCGGTATCCCCGTCATGGATGTGACCGTGATCGGGTCCGCAGACCAGGGTCAGGACCGTGATGTCGGTGCGACCACCTTTGGAATACTCGACCATGTGATGCACTGCGGTTTCAGTCGCCGGCGCATCACAGCCCGGGCGTGAACATCCCCCTTCGGCGGCGATCAACGCCAACCGTTGATCCGCAGTGGCGAGGCGTTTCTCGCGCCCTAGGAACAGCGGGCGGTGTTTGTCGTCGAGCAGGGTCAGGAACTTGCGATGGACTCCAGCCAACCGCAGGGCGTCGCGTACCGGCAGCACACCGCCGGAAGCGGTGGTCGCCAGGCCCGCTTCGGCCTCGAGTTGCTCCAAGGTCATCGTTACGATCACCTGCGCCGGCAGACCACGATGCTGACCGAGGATGCCTTGCCCGACCACCATTTCCATCAACCGTTTGAACGCATCATGATTGCGCTGCCCGGGGGTGCGGGTGTCGCGTTTGGCTGCGGCCTCGAGCGTTTCGGCGTCCGCTTTGTCTGCGCTGCCTGTGGGTGAGTCCGGATCGTTCGGGTTGTTCATGCCCTGCGCGGCCCATTTGGCGGCGACGATGTCCCACAACGCTTTGGTGGCCGGGTCGAGGGTGCCGGTGATGCCGGCCATGTGGTCGGCGCCCTGTTTGGATACTTTCAGGTCGCGTTTTTGCGCGCGGTCGACATCGTCGAACTCGCCATCCGGATTCAGGTGCGCATGCAGATGCAGGCCCACCCTCTTCAACTCATCCGGATCCATCGTGCGGGCGGCCTCGGCCATCAACCGCTCACCCTCAGACCACAAAGCCAGGTCACTACGAATCGTGCCCGGTAATGCCCGCAACACTTCATCGATGACGTTGTAGTGGGCTATCCCGATCGCACCGTCCCGCATTGCCAGCCACGTGTAGGGGTACACCGGTGACGTGACGTCACCGGACGGTGTGTGCCATTCACCGACGCGCTCAGCGCGTTTCGACCGCGCGCTGGCCTGAGTCGCCGAGATCCGCAAATGGTGGCGCAAGAACTTGTTGTGCTTGAGACCCTGCTTCGCGGCCACCGACCGCTCCCGCAACTCCACCGCGACCCGAACCTTCACGGCTTCATCACGGCGCGTTTGGGTTTCAATGACCTGCGCCAACTCGACCGTATCTTTGTCTGACAACGACGCCAATGAAATGTCAACGAGTCTGCGGGACAACACCTCACGGACAGCAACGATCTCCTCCGCATCAAGAGCCATGCCCTCGATACGGTTGATCAGATCTGCCACCCCCGAACCCATGACATATTTCTATCAGCGCCCTCCGACAACTAGATCGCCCGACATTTTCGGCACGGTCAACGGCGATTTGGGCACGCTCGGCGGCGATTTGGGCACGCTCGGCGGACTTCCCGCAGGGTCAGTCCGGTGCGGCGTAGAGGACGTTCGCGTCGAAGCAGGTGTGGTCGCCGGTGTGGCAGGCGGCCCCGGTTTGTTCCACGGTCATCAGGACGGTGTCGCCATCGCAGTCCAGGCGCAACTCGATGACCTTTTGGGTGTGGCCACTGGTCTCACCCTTGATCCACTGCTTGCCCCGTGACCGCGAGAAGTAGGTCGCCTCACCGGTCTCGAGGGTGCGGGCCAAGGCGTCGTCGTCCATCCAGGCCACCATCAGCACCTGGCCGGTGCCTGCTTCCTGTACAACCGCGCAGACCAGCCCTTCGGCATTACGTTTGAGCTGCTGTGCGATTCCGGCGTCCAGCGACATCGTTGCCACTTCCCTATCTGAAAATAATTGGTGCAGCGCCTGTTTCAGCGAACCGCAATATTCTCGGCACGCATTGCATCCTTGACCTGCCCGATGGTCAGCTCACCGAAATGGAAGACCGAGGCGGCCAGCACCGCGTCTGCTCCGCAACGCACCGCGGGCGAGAAATGTTCCACGGCACCCGCGCCGCCACTGGCGATCACGGGCACCTTCACCGCAGCGCGTACTGCGGTGATCATCGCGAGATCGAAGCCGTTCTTGGTGCCGTCGGCGTCCATCGAGTTGAGCAGGATCTCCCCCACCCCGAGGTCCTGGCCGCGGCGGGCCCATTCCACGGCGTCGATGCCGGTGCCCTCACGACCGCCGTGGGTGGTGACCTCCCAGCCCGACGGCGTCGGCGGTTGACCTTCCGGGACGGTGCGGGCGTCGACCGACAACACGATGCACTGCGATCCGAAATGGCGGCTCATCTCGCCGAGGACGTCCGGATTGGCGATGGCAGCGGTGTTGACGCTGACCTTGTCGGCGCCGGCGCGGAGCAGGCGGTCGACGTCGGCGACGGTGCGGATACCGCCACCGACGGTCAGCGGGATGAACACCTGATCGGCGGTGCGCTTGACCACGTCGATCATCGTGCCGCGATTGCCGCTCGACGCCGTCACGTCGAGGAAGGTGAGTTCGTCGGCGCCGGCCTTGTCGTAGGCGGCGGCGAGCTCCACCGGATCTCCGGCATCACGCAGGTTCTGAAAATTGACACCTTTGACCACGCGTCCGGCGTCGACGTCCAGACAGGGGATGACCCGAACCGCGACCGTCATGTGTATTTCTCCTTCGGAGGTTCAAACGCACCGGGATCGCCCAATCGTCCGATCAATTCGATCAGCTCTTCGTGGACACCGGGACTTGCCGCCACGATCGACGGCGAGGTGACAGACCACGGCCGGCCTTCGATGTCGCTGATCCGGCCGCCTGCGGCCAGGACCAGAGCGGCGCCACCAGCGTTGTCCCAGGCGTGGTGGCCAAACGTGATCGAACCGTCGAGCTGTCCACCCGCGGTGAGAGCGAGGTCGAATCCGGTGCTCCCGAAAAGCCGCAGACGCGAGGTACGACGACTCAGCTCGCCCAGCATTTCCACACGGTACGCGCCCGGGTAGCGACCCCGGCTCGCGATGTTGAACGCGCCGAACGCCAGCATCGCCTCGCTGAGCTTGCCCGGCGGCAGCTGCGGCATCGGCTTGCCGTTGCACACCAGGCCACCGCCGACGAATCCCTGATAGTTCAGGCCCGACAACGGCAACCAGGTCAGACCGAGTACGGGTCGGCCGTCGTGGACGAGCGCCAGCAGCATGCCCGCGATCGGCAAACCGGCCGAGTAGTTGAAGGTGCCGTCGATCGGGTCGACGACCCACACCGTGCCCTCGGTCAGATCCGGGCCACCGAATTCCTCGCCGTGGACCGCGATCTGGGTTCGCTGAGCCAACTCCGCAGAGATGGTCCGCTCGAGTTCGAGATCGAACTCGGTCGCAAAGTCGTTGTGACCCTTTGTGACTGCGCTGGGTGCACCCACGCCCGACAAGAACCGGTCGGCGGTCTGATCAAGAATCGCAGCAGCGCTCGCCAGCAACTGCTCCGGATCCAGATCGGGTGGAAGGGTACCTCCGAGCGCCGAGGTCATGACGCCGACGCGACCGCCGCAAGCGCCTCGACAAGGGTGAAACGTCCGGCGTAGAGCGCCTTTCCGACGATCGCGCCCTCAACACCGGTGCTGACCAGTCCGGCAATCGCAACGAGGTCCTCGATGGCCGAGACGCCACCCGAGGCGACGACGGGTGCGTTGGTCTTGGCGGTGACCTCACGCAGCAGTTCCAGGTTCGGTCCGGTGAGGGTGCCATCCTTGGTCACGTCGGTCACGACGTACCGGCTGCAGCCGTCACGCTCGAGGCGCTCGAGGACGTCCCACAGGTCTCCGCCGTCAGACACCCAGCCGCGGCCGCGCAGGCGGTACGACCCGTCGACCAGTTGGACATCGAGACCCACCGCGATCCGGTCGCCGTATTCGGCGATGGCGCGTGAACACCACTCGGGGTCCTCCAACGCGGCGGTACCGAGATTGACGCGCGCACAACCGGTGGCCAGTGCCGCCTTCAGGGAATCGTCGTTGCGGATACCGCCCGACAACTCGACCTTCACGTCGAGCTCACCGATCACCTCGGCCAGCAACTCACGGTTGCTGCCGCGGCCGAATGCGGCGTCGAGATCGACCAGATGCACCCACTCCGCGCCGTCACGCTGCCAGGTCAGGGCCGCCTCGCGGGGCGAACCGTAAGAGGTTTCGCTGCCGGCGGCACCCTGCACCAGGCGTACCGCCTGGCCGTCGGCCACATCGACCGCGGGGAGCAGTTCAAGTCGTGCATTCATGCTGAGGATCAATCTCCTTCGATATCGGTTCGGTCTGACTCTTCGCGCATCGCCTGCGCCACGCGGTCGACCATCCGGTTGGCAACAATACCCATCGCAACAATCGCCAGGACCAGCGCCAGAACCGCGACGATCAACGCGGCCAGTGGTGACACCTGCGCCAGTCCGATGACGACCACCGTCGAGATGGCCAGAACCACAACCCCCGCGCCCACGGTGAACAGGGCCAGCCGCGCGAACGAGAACTGCGGTGTGCTCATCGCGGTGACGCCGGGATGGTGGTCACTTGAGCGACCCGACCCAGTTACGCAACAGGTGGGCGCCGGCGTCCCCGGACTTCTCCGGATGGAACTGGGTGGCGCACAAAGGACCGTTCTCCACCGCGGCGAGGAAGCGTCCGCCGTGGGTGGCCCACGTCAGCTTGGGCGGCTTGAACAGTGCGTCCGGCGGCAACTCCCAGATCTGCGCCGCATACGAATGCACAAAGTAATAGCGCTCACCTTCGGGCATGCCAGCGAAGAGCATCGAATCCGGTTCCGCCTCAACGGTATTCCAGCCCATGTGTGGCAGGACGTCGGCCTGCAGCTGACTGACCGTGCCCGGCCATTGACCGCAGCCTTCGGCTTCGACACCGAACTCGACACCTCGCTCGAACAGGATCTGCATGCCGACGCAGATGCCCAGAACGGGTCGTCCACCGGCAAGCCGATCATCGATGATGCGGTCGCCGTTGACTGCTCGCAGACCCTCCATGCAGGTCGCGAATGCACCGACACCGGGGACCACGAGACCGTCGGCATCCAGTGCAACCGTCGGATCGGACGTCACGGTCACCTGCGCGCCGGTCCGTTCCAGGGCCCGCTGCGCCGACCGCAGATTGCCCGAACCGTAGTCGAGGATCGCAACGGTGCGATCGCCGAAGCTGTCGCCCGTCGTCACAACGCACCCTTCGTCGACGGCACACCCGTCACTCGCGGGTCCAATTCGGTCGCGGCCCGCAATGCGCGCGCCACCGCCTTGAACTGCGCCTCGGTGATGTGGTGTGGATCGCGGCCGTAGATCGTGCGGACGTGCAACGCGATCTGGGCGTTCATGGCCAAGGTCTCGAAGACGTGCTTGTTGATGACCGTGTGGTAGGGCACGCCCGGGTTGCCACCGATGGTGGTGGTCAGCAGGTGCTCGGGCTCGCCGGTGAACACACAGTAGGGGCGTCCGGAGACATCGACGATGGCCTGGGCCAGGGTCTCGTCCATCGGGATCCAGGCATCGCCGAACCGGCGGATGCCTTTCTTGTCACCGAGCGCCTGGTTGATGGCCTGGCCGAGCACGATCGCGGTGTCCTCGACGGTGTGGTGGGCCTCGATCTCGACATCACCCGTCGCCGCGACCGTGAGGTCGAAGCTGCCGTGGGCACCGAACGCCGTCAGCATGTGGTCGTAGAAGGCCACGCCTGTCGAGATGTCGGTGCGCCCGGTGCCGTCGAGATTGATCTCCACGGTGATCGCGGACTCCCGGGTGGTCCGCTCGATGCGGGCAACCCGCGGTTGTGCGGTCATTTCTGGTCTCCGATCAGGTCGGTGAGGGCCAGTTCGGCGCTGCGGGCCAGCAGCGCGTCGTTTTCGGCCGGCAGTCCGATGGTGGCACGCAGATGTCCCTCGATATGCATGTCGCGGATCAACACGCCCCCGTCGAGATAGTTCTGCCAGCTCGCGGTCGCGTCCGCGAATGGCCCGAAGAGGATGAAGTTCGCGTCCGAGTCGACCACCGCGTAGCCCAGGCGGGTCAGTTCCGCGGTGACCCGCTCGCGCTCGGCGACGATCGCGGCGACACCGGCGAGGGTGTCGTCGGCGTGCCGCAGTGCCGCCCTGGCAGCAGCCTGCGTCACCACCGACAGGTGGTACGGCAACCGCACCAGCAGCAACGCGTCGATCACGGCCGGGTCGGCGGCCAGATAGCCCAGGCGTCCACCGGCGAAGGCAAAGGCCTTGCTCATCGTCCGGCTGACGACGATCTTCGCGGGGAACTCCTCGATCAGCGCCACCGCGCTCGGTGCCGCCGAGAACTCACCGTAGGCCTCGTCGATGATGACGATTCCTGGTGCGGCAGTAGCCACGGCCCGCATGTCGTCGAGCGGGATGGAGCCACCGGTGGGGTTGTTCGGTGACGTCAGGAAGACCACGTCGGGCCGCAGTTCCGCGATTGCCGAGAGTGCGCCGTCGGTGTCGAAGGAGAAGTCGGCGTTGCGAGTTCCGTCGATCCAGGTGGTGTCGGTGCCGGTCGAGATGATCGGGTGCATCGAGTACGACGGGACAAACCCGAGCGCGCTGCGGCCCGGACCACCGAAGGCCTGCAACAACTGCTGCAGGATCTCATTGGATCCATTTGCCGCCCAAAGGTTTTCAAACCCGAGCGCGACACCCGTCGCCGAACTGAGATAGGCGGCGAGATCGGTCCGCAAAGCCACCGCGTCCCGGTCGGGATAGCGGTGCAATTCGGATGCCGCCGCACGCACCGACGCCGCGACGTCGTCGATCAACGCCTGCGACGGCGGATGCGGGTTCTCGTTGGTATTGAGGCGGAACGGGACGTCGAGCTGCGGTGCACCATAGGGCGACTGGCCCTTCAGCGTCTCGCGCAAGGGCAGGTCATCAAGCCCGATCCGTCTGGTCGACGAGGTGGGGGTCGAAGAGGTCACCGGAGATCCTCCGAACCGGCGAACCGCAGGCGGACCGCTTCACCGTGCGCCGGCAGGTCCTCGGCCTTCGACAGGTTCAGCACGTGACCCGAGACCTCCTTGAGTGCGGCCTCGTCGTAGTCGATGACGTGCACGCCGCGCAGGAAGGTCTGCACCGACAGCCCGGAGGCGTAGCGGGCCGAACCCGAGGTGGGCAGAACGTGATTGGAGCCGGCGCAATAGTCGCCGAGGCTCACCGGGGAGTAGTCGCCGACGAAGATGGCACCGGCACTACGGACCCGCGCAGCGACCGCGGCTGCGTCCCGGGTCTGGATCTCGAGGTGTTCGGCAGCGTAGGCGTTGACGACCTGCAAACCCTGATCGACGTTGTCCACCAAGATGATTCCCGACTGCGACCCGCCGAGAGCTTCGCGGACACGATCGGCGTGTTTGGTCCGGGAGATCTGGACCTCGATCTCGGTGTCCACGGCGTCGGCCAGTTCCACACTGTCGGTCACGAGGACCGAAGCGGCCATCACGTCGTGTTCGGCCTGGCTGATCATGTCGGCGGCCACGTTGACCGGGCTGGCCGAACTATCTGCCAGGATCGCGATCTCGGTGGGTCCGGCCTCGGAGTCGATGCCGACGACGCTGCGGCACAGCCGTTTTGCCGCGGTCACGTAGATGTTGCCCGGCCCGGTGATCAGGTCGACCGGATCGAGGTCGGTGCCGTCGGTATCGGTACCGCCGTACGTCAGCAGGGCCACGGCCTGTGCGCCGCCCACCGCCCAGACCTCGGTGACACCGAGCAGGGCGCAGGCCGCAAGGATCGTGGGGTGGGGCAGGCCATCGAATTGGGCCTGTGGCGGCGACGAGACGACCAGCGAATCGACACCGGCCTCCTGCGCCGGGACCACGTTCATGACCACGCTCGACGGGTAGACCGCGTTGCCGCCCGGCACATACAGGCCGACACGACCGACGGGGATCCATCGTTCCGTGACGGTTCCGCCTGGTGAGACCTCGGTGGTGACGTCGGTGCGGCGCTGATCTGCGTGCACCTTGCGGGCCCGGTCAATGGCCTCGGCCAGCGCGGCACGGACGTCGGGATCGATCTCGGCCAGCGCCTTCTCGATCTGCTCGCCGGGCACGCGAACGGTCTCGGGAGCCACGCCGTCGAACTTCTTGCCGTAGTCGAGTGCCGCGGAGGCACCATGCTCCCGGATCGCGTCGATCACCGGTTTGACCTGGCCCAAGACCGTGTCGACGTCGGTGGCACCGCGCGGAAGCGTCCGGCGCAGTTGAGCGGTGGTGGCATTGGCACCGCGAAGGTCGGTGCGGGCAAGCATGAGCACGAACTCCTGACGATTTGTGAGCGCTCCACAGTCGCCCTGGATTGGCCACTGTGGACTTACGTCCAAGGATATGCGGTCGGGACAGCAGTTTTTACCAGCGGCCCTAGGATTTGAGCATGGTCTTTGCTGCTCGCCTGCTCATCAACGCCGTCGCACTCTGGATTGCCGCGGCCATCATGGACGGAATCTCGATCGCCACGGACGGTCGCGACACCGGTGCCCAGATCCTGGTTGTGCTGTTCATCGCACTGGCGTTCACCATCGTGAACACCGCGATCAAGCCGTTTGCGCAGCTACTGTCGTTGCCCCTGCTGATCCTGACGCTGGGCCTGTTCACCCTTGTCATCAACGCGCTGATGCTCTTGCTGACAGCCTGGGTGACCGAAACCACCGACTTCGGTCTCACCGTCGACGGATTCTGGACTGCCGTCGGTGGGTCGATCATCATCTCGGTGGTCAACTTCCTCCTCGGGGCGCTGGTCCCCGATCGTCAAGATCGCTGACGCCGCCGCAAGGCTGTGTGACAGTCAGTCGCCGATCCAGTCGAACCCGATGTCGAGGGCGGTCACCGAGTGGGTGAGGCCGCCGACCGCCAGGTACTCGACGCCGGTGCGGGCGTAGTCCCCGGCCACATCGACCGTCAGTCCGCCGGAGCTCTCGAGCTTGGTCGACGGCGACCGCGTATTGCGACGCTGCACCGCCATCTGCGTCTGCCAGAGCGGAAAGTTGTCCAGCAGAACAAGTTCGGCCTTCAGGGCCAGGGCCTCGTCGAGCTGTTCGAGGCTGTCGACCTCGACTTCACAGGTGATGTCGGGGGCTGCGGCGCGTACGGCGTTCAGAGCGGCTGTCACCGATCCGGCGGCCGCCACGTGGTTGTCCTTGATGAGCGCTTCATCACCGAGACCCATCCGATGGTTCTGTCCACCACCGCATCGGACGGCATACTTCTGCAGAGAACGCATGCCCGGCAACGTCTTTCGTGAGTCCCGCACCTTGGCGTGGGTCCCCTCGACCTCCGAGACCCACACCGCGGTGGCACTGGCGATGCCGGAGAGATGACACAGCAGATTCAGCGCGGTTCGTTCGGCGACGAGTAGTCCGGCGACCGGGCCACGCAACGTTGCGACCGCAGATCCGGGTTCCAGATGCGCGCCGTCCGAGAGACGATCGAGCACCTGGTAATCGCCGGCACCGATGACCTCGTCGAACACCTGCAGAGCCACATCGAGTCCGGCGAGCACACCGTGCTGACGACTCGAGAGCACCGCGGTGGCAACGGCACCGCCAGGAACCGTTGCAGCCGTGGTGACATCGGGGCCGTAACGCAGATCCTCATCGAGTGCGAGAGCAATAAGCGCCTTGACCTCGGCGGTACCGGCCGGATTGGCCGTCACTCCCCCGACCCCGGGTTACCGATCTCGATCATCCGCTGCACGCTGAGACGTGCCCTCTCGGCGACGTCGGCAGCCACATGGACTTCGTCTTTGCCCTCACGCAGGCATCGCAGGAGCGCGGCCGGGGTGATCATCTTCATGTATGGGCAGGACGCGCGATCGTTGACCGCTTGGAAGTCGACATCCGGTGCGGCCTTGCGCAACTGGTGCAGCATGCCGACCTCGGTCGCTACCAGAACCTGCTTGGCACCGGTCTCCCGCGCGGCGTCGAGCATGCCACCGGTGGAGAGGATCTTGACCTTGTCGGCGGGCACAAAGCCCTCGCCGGCCAGGTACAGAGCTGAAGTGGCACAACCACATTCGGGGTGCACGTACAGCTCGGCGTCGGGATGCGACCGCGACTTGGCGGTGAGCTCGTCACCGTTGATGCCGGCATGGACGTGGCATTCGCCGGCCCAGATCTGCATGTTCGTACGGCCGGTGACCCGCCTGACGTGGGCGCCGAGGAACTGGTCCGGCAGGAACAGGACGTCCTTGTCGGGATCGATCGAGTTCACGACGTCCACCGCGTTGGACGAGGTGCAGCAGATGTCGGTCAGGCCCTTCACCTCGGCGGTGGTGTTGACGTACGAAACCACCACCGCATCGGGGTTGTCGGCCTTCCAGGCGCGCAGGTCATCGGCGGTGATCGAGTCGGCCAGCGAGCAACCGGCCCGCTCGTCCGGGATCAGCACGCGCTTGTCCGGGCTCAGGATCTTGGCGGTCTCGGCCATGAAGTGAACACCGCAGAAGATGATCTCGTCGGTTTCGGCCTCGGCCGCGATACGCGACAAGGCAAGCGAATCCCCCACGTGATCTGCAACGTCCTGGATGGCCGGCAGCTGGTAGTTGTGCGCGAGCAGCGTGGCGTTGCGCTTCTTGGCGAGACTCTTGATCTCGGCGAACCATTCCGGAGTCGGCTCGACCCCGGTGTAGAGGGGCTCGGTTGCTCCGAGGCTGAGTGACGTGGTTGTCATGACAACCACCTCCTGTTCATGGCGCCGGTCTTCGGTGGCCGGCCTGGGCTATGGGCTGGGGTTTTCGACTGTAGATCGAAAACCTCGCCCGATACTAGCACTCCCCTGTGCGCACCCTCACATTCCGTGTCCCCAACGCGGGAGTTGCGCCTGGTCGGGAATGGGCGTCGGCACCCACTAGACTCGCAGCCATGCCGTCGCCGAGTGTCTTCCACGAAGTGCTCTGCGCGGTGTTCCAGGTCCGCGAACATCTGCCGGGCGAGCCACCGGTTCTGTCGGTGTTGTTGTGGCAGCGCGCTTTTGATCCGCAGGCCGGATCGTGGTCGCTCCCGGGTGGCAACCTGCACGCCGACGAGGACCTCAAGTCGTCCGCGTTGCGTCAGCTCGCCGAAAAGGTCGATCTGCGCCAGGTGGCCCACCTCGAACAGCTGTCAGTGTTCTCCGAACCCGACCGGATTCCCGGCCCCCGGGTGATCGCGTCGTCGTACCTCGGGATGGTGCCGTCGGACTCGCACCCGAACCTGCCCCCGGACACCCGCTGGCATCCCGTCTCGATGCTGCCCGAGATCAGTTTTGATCACCGCAAGATCGTCGAACGCGCACGCTCGCGGCTGGCCGCCAAGCTCTCGTACACCAACATCGCCTTTGCGCTGGCGCCGGCCGAGTTCTCGATGTCGGCCCTGAGCGACATCTACTGCGCCGCTCTCGGCTATCCGGTGGACTCGACCAACCTGCTGCGCATCCTGTCGCGGCGCGGGGTGATCACGGCAACCGGAACAGTCGGGCGTACCGGCCCTTCGGGTGGACGTCCGCCCGCGCTGTACCGATTCGCCGACAAACAACTTCGGATCACCGACGAATTCGCAACCCTCCGCCCGCCCCTCTGACACCAACGGGCGGCTACACCCAGCGTGCCGAACCCACCGTCGAGCGTGCCCATCGAGCCGTCGAGCGTGCTCAAATGACCCTCGACCGTGCCAATCGAGCCGTTGAGCGTGCTCATATAAACCTCGACCGTGCCAACGCTGTGCGCAGGAACTCTACGAAGGCTCGCTCGACGGCAACGAAGGCCCGGTCGACGGTTACAAGGGCCCGCTCGACGGCAACGAAGGCCCGGTCGACGGTTACAAGGGCACACTCGGTGGTAACGAAGGCCCGCTCGACGGTGGGTTCGGCCCGGTCGACGGTTACAAGGGCCCGCTCGACGGTAACGAAGGCCCGCTCGACGGTGGGTTCGGCACGGTCAACGGACGGTGGATGACGCCAATGGCCCTTCACCGGCTTCGGCGAACAGGTCCGCGACGCGTGATGCGGTCGCCAGCGACTTCCTGGTCGTCGAGTAGATGCCGCCGGCGGCGATGATCACGCCGAGGCCGGCGGCAACCCACCACAGCGGCGCCATATCCGACGCCGACGAGGCGTCGGGGTGAGCGGCGATCACCGAACCCGCGATCACACCCGACAACGCCACACCGATGGCCACACCGATCTGCCTGCTGGTGGACGCGATTGCCGAGGCGGCGCCGGCCCGGTCCCTCGGCATCCCGCTGACCGCACCCGTAGTGATCGGCGCGTTGACCATGCCGAAGCCGATTCCGAACACTCCGAAGGTGATGAGCAGCTGCCAGATCGGCGTGACCTCGTCGACGGCGGTCATCAACGTCGACGCGACCGCCAGGAGTATCCCTCCGGAAACCAGAGACGGCCGGGTGCCAAAGCGACCGACCATGCGCCCGGACAACGGCGAGAAGAGCAGTGTTCCCAACGCCAGCGGCAAGAACATCAGTCCGGTCTCCACCGGGCTGTACCCACGGATGCTCTGCAGGTAGATCGACACCACGAAGAGGAATGCGCCGAATGCGGCGAATGCGCAGATTCCGGTGAGGGTGGCAGTCGAGAACGGAACACTGCGGAAGAAGCGGAGGTCGATGAACGGGTCGTGGCGGCGCAATTCGTACCGACAGAAGGACGCAAACGCCGCAGCCGTGACGGCGAAGATCCCGATCGTCCATGGATCGGTCCAGCCCAACTCGGGTCCTTCGATCAGGCCGTAGATCAGCCCGGCCATGAACACCACGGCAAGTGCCTGGCCGATCGGATCGAGGCTGCGCACATGTTGCGACTTCGACTCGGGCACAACCAGTGCGGTGGCCACCACCGCGACAACGCAGATGGGCAGGTTGATCCAGAACACCGCTTCCCAGCTGAACATGTTGATGGCGAGACCACCGACGATCGGCCCCAGTGCCATCGAGATGCCGACGACCGCACCCCACACACCCACCGCCCGGGCCCTCTCGACCCGCCCCGGAAATGTGTTGGTGATGATCGACATCGCGACCGGGTTGAGCATCGACCCACCCACGGCCTGCACGAACCGGGCCGCGATCAGTACCTCCACGGTCGGCGCCAGGCTGCAGAGCAGTGAACCGAACGCAAAGGTGGTCAGGCCGATCTGGAATACGCGTCGGCGCCCGAACTTGTCGGCCATGGTTCCCGAGAGGAGCAGCAGGCTGGCCAGGACCAGGGTGTAGATGTCGATGACCCATTGCAACTGTGCGGGAGTGGCATCGAGATCGGCGCGTATCGACGGGATCGCGACATTGACGATGGTCGAGTCCATCGAGACGATCAGCAGACTCAGGCAACAGGTCACCAGGATCGCAGTCTTGCGATGAGGGCTGAGCACCGGCGCCGAGGTCACCGGATAATTGTGGTGTGGCACTGCTATTGCCGCGTCATCGGGTCAGGTGTGCGGTATCTCGTTGGACGTGACCGCCGAGAGACCACCGGTGCCGGGTCGTCCGGGGATCCGAGATCGCCGGACCGGTTCATGACCACCAGCACCAAGTAGGTCAGCAACGCGGTGAGCGGCGCCACGACCAGCAGCGCCCAGGAGAAACCGATCCCTCCCCCGATGTCGAGGTACGCGTCCGACATTCGCAGACTCGGCGCCTGAGTGAAGTCCCCGTCCACCGGGACACCGTCGCGACCGGGGAAACGCAGGCGTGCCACCAGGTCACCGACCCAGACCGCGATGATTCCGGCAGCGATCGCACCGAACGCCAGCCCGGCAACCCCGGCCGGACCGCGTAATTTCGGCGGCATCCAGAACACCAACGCCAGGATCACTCCGGCGATCATCGCCACTGCGAAGTACACACCTATCGCCGTGAAGTCGGTGGTTGTGTCACCGGTGGCGACCGCTTTGTTCGGCGCGACCATGCGGCCGTCGATACCCGGTGTCAGCAAACCCCAGATCAGTCCCCACACCACACCGACCAGGACCACACCTGCCGACACAAAAACCAGGGACCGAACACGCCCGGTCAACGTTGGTACAACTCCACGGAGTCGACGGTACCGTGCCGCGAACAGCGGGCCGACCAGCCGTCAGGACGAACCTGAACGACCATGCGTCGACCACACTGTCCGCAATAACGGGGTGGTTCGAGCCCGAGTTGCGCGGCGCGGGGAATCGACTGCGGGTCTTCCACGTCCAACTTCACCCCGGTGTAGACGCCGTACACCAGCGGAGCTGCCAGTGGCGTCGGGATCGGGATGTCATTCATCAGCGGGCCGGCGATCAAATCGAGTCGTTGAGTGCCTTGATCGGCATCTGCAGCTCATTGAGCAGATCCAGATCGGTTTCGGCCGGACGTCCCAGCGTGGTCAGGTAGTTGCCCACGATGACCGCATTGATCCCGCCCAGAATGCCCTGCTTGGCACCCAGATCACCCAGGGTGATCTCGCGTCCACCGGCGAACCGGAGGATCGTGCGCGGCAACGCCAACCGGAACGCGGCAATCGACTTGAGCGCCTCGGACGCCGGCAGCACATCCAGGTCACCGAACGGTGTGCCCGGACGCGGGTTGAGGAAGTTCAACGGAACCTCGTCGGGATCGAGCGACGCCAGATCCGCGGCGAACTCGGCGCGCTGCTCGAGCGACTCACCCATTCCCAGGATGCCGCCGCAGCACACCTCCATCCCGGCCTCGCGGATCATCTTCAGGGTGCCCCAGCGCTCTTCCCAGCTGTGGGTGGTCACCACGTTCGGGAAATGCGACCGCGCGGTCTCCAGATTGTGGTTGTAGCGATGCACACCCATCGCCTTGAGCTCGTCGACCTGCTCCTGGGTCAACATGCCCAGGCTGCACGCGATCTGGATGTCGACCTCGGCGCGAATGGCCTCGATGCCGGCCGCGACCTGTGCCATCAGACGCTTGTCGGGTCCGCGGACCGCAGCCACGATGCAGAACTCGGTCGCACCGGACTTCGCGGTCTGCTTGGCCGCTTCGACCAGCGCCGGAATATCGATCCAGGCACTGCGCACCGGCGAGGCGAACAAACCTGACTGTGAACAGAAGTGGCAGTCCTCGGGGCAACCACCGGTCTTGAGGGAGATGATGCCTTCCACCTCGACCTCAGGACCACAATGCTTCATCCGCACCTCATGAGCGAGCTGAAGCAGGTCGGTCAACCGGTCGTCGGACAGCTGCAGAACCTGCAGCGTCTGCTCCTGGTTGAGCCCTTCCCCGCGTTCCAACACCTGCTCACGTGCGACGTCGAGTATGTCGGTGCGTACTGGCGCCTGGGTCACGTGGCA
This sequence comes from Nocardia sp. 348MFTsu5.1, assembly GCF_000383535.1. Taxonomy (NCBI): domain Bacteria; kingdom Bacillati; phylum Actinomycetota; class Actinomycetes; order Mycobacteriales; family Nocardiaceae; genus Nocardia; species Nocardia sp. 348MFTsu5.1. The sequence continues at coordinate 539,486 of NZ_KB911510.1, read as the reverse complement.
TCCCTTTCGTCATGAACGTTGAGCCCTCAGTGTGCATCATCACGCATATCGGGCATGTGGCAGAGGGGTCACAGACCCGCCAGCCAATCCGGATCAAACCATCCGGATGCCTGCGAAGTAAAACTACTCCGGAGTAAGCTTCCGGCCCCTGCCGGGATCCGGCCGACCACGGGGACCCCGGTGAGCGCGGGCAGGTCGTCGAGGTTGCATCGCTCGGCCAGGCCCGGCTGCGACGGCCAGGAGCCGATGACGATGCCGGCGCATTCCAGTCCGGCGGCCTTGATCGCCGAGGTCGTGAGCTCGGTGTGATTGAGGGTGCCGAGCCCGGCCCCCGCGACAACCAGCAGCGGCGCACCGAGACCGGCCGCGACATCGAGCATGGTGACGTCGGCCGCCAGACGGACCAGCACCCCGCCGGCACCTTCCACCAGCGTCAGATCACAACCGTCGAGGGTCCGGACGCCGTCGAGCACTTTATGCAGGTCCACCGGCGCCGCTCCTTCACGCTCGGCCGCCCGGGCCGGTGCGAGCGGGTCGCGGAAGCGGTAGAGCTCGCTTGTCACGGTGACACCCGCGAGCCGGATCACCTCGTCGACGTCACCGCGCTCCCCCGGTCCGACGCCGGTCTGTGCCGGTTTGCACACGGCCACGGTCGCCCCGGCGGCCATCGCGGCGGCCGCGAGCGCGGCAGTCGCCACGGTCTTGCCGACCTCGGTGGAGGTCCCGGTGATCACGAGTCGCACAGATGGACCTCAGATCTCGGCGAGAACCGCGGTGACCACTTCAGCCACCTGTGCGATGTCGTCGTCGGTGAGGTCCGCGCGCACGGTCAGCCGCAGGCGCGATGTGCCCGGCGGTACCGACGGCGGACGGAAACATCCAACTAGCACGCCCCGGTCGCGGCAACGTTGTGCGGCCGCGAACGCCTGGGCCGGATCACCGATGATGATCGAGACGACCGCCGCCTCCGACCCGGTTCCGCCGCACAATGTCGCGAGCCGGTTGGCATTGGCGCGCACCCGGGTTGCCAGGTCTGGCTGCCCGCGCAGTATTCGCAGCGCAGCCTGCGCGGCACCGGCCGCGGCGGGCGCGAGGCCCGTGTCGAAGATGAAGGTGCGGGCCCGATCGATCAGGTGCTCCCGGACCATCGCCGACCCGAGGACCACGCCACCTTGCGAGCCAAGGGATTTCGAGAGAACGGCGGTGGTGACCAGGTCAGGGGCGCCGGACAGACCCACTTCGTTCAGAACGCCGCGACCACCGGCACCGCGAACACCGAACGCATGGGCCTCGTCGACCAACAGCACCGCACCGTTGGCGCGGGCCGCTGCGTACAGCTCGGCAACCGGGGCGATCGCGCCATCGATCGAGTACACCGAATCGGTGACCACCATCGCCCGCTGTTCGCTGCGCCCTTCCAGCTCACGGCGCACGGCGGCATGGTCACCGCGGTCGACGACGACGACCCGGGCCCGCGACAGGCGGCAGCCGTCGATCAGCGATGCGTGCGAACCGCCGTCAGAGACGATCAGGTCGCCGCGACCCATCAATGCCGATACGGCGGCGATGTTGCCGACGTAGCCGGAGGAGAACACCAGCGCGGATTCGTAGCCGAGGAACTCGGCAAGGTCGTCTTCGAGGGATTCGTGGAGCTGCGTCGTTCCGGTCACCAGGCGCGACGACGTCGATCCGGCACCCCACAGATCAAGAGCTTCGTGCGCCGCCGCGATGACGTCGGGATGGCGGGACAACCCCAGGTAGTCGTTGGACGCCAGATTGAGCAGCCGGTCATCGGTGGCGCGTGCCACCAATGTGCGATGCAGGCCCTCTGCCGCGCGAACTTCGGCGGCCTCGTGCAGCCAGTCGAGCGCGGTATCGGTGTCTGCACCTTCAGCGGTGCTCGGCGTCAACGGTTTCACTGTGAGAAGCCTCTCATAGACCAATAGGCGTGGCGCTACCCGCCACCGTGGCGTGAACGGCAGCGCTCACACCGCCGACAAGTATGTCGATGTCCGTTTCGGTACAGATATACGGAGGCATCGTGTAGACGAGGTCGCGGAACGGCCGCAACCAGACCCCGGCGTCCACAGCTGCATCCGTCGCGACGGCCATAGCGACGGGGTTGTCGAGCTGCACCACTCCGATGGCGCCGCGAACGCGTACCTCGCGCACCCCCGGAACAGCGGACAACGGCGCCAGGCCGGCCGTCAGGGCCTGCGAGATCTGTGTGACCCGCTCACGCCACGGCGACGCGAGCAACAATTCCGTGGAGGCGACCGCCACCGCCGCCGCCAACGGGTTTGCCATGAACGTCGGGCCGTGCGCCAGCACTCCGACGGCCGAACCGGAGATGGTGTCGGCAATCTCACGTGTGCACAATGTCGCCGCCATCGACAGGTAGCCACCAGTCAGTGCTTTTCCGACGCATATGATGTCCGGTGAGACGCCCACATGGTCTGCGGCGAACAGCTCTCCGGTGCGGCCGAATCCCGTGGCGATCTCGTCGAAGATGAGAAGGACGCCCTGCTCGTCGCAGATCCGGCGAAGCTCGGTCAGGTAGCCGGGATCGTGGAAACGCATGCCACCGGCGCCCTGGACAACGGGCTCCACGATGACCGCGGCGAGTTCACTCCGGTGTGCCCTTACCAGTTCTTCGAACTCCGCCACGTAATCGGATTCGAAGTCGACGGGCGGGACCGGTGCGAAGACCTGCCGGGTCAGGACGTCGGTCCAGAGCGAATGCATCCCGCCCTCGGGGTCGCAGACGCTCATCGGCGTGAACGTGTCGCCGTGGTAGCCACCGCGCCAGGTCAGCAGCCTGTTTCGGCCGGTCTCGCCGCGCGCTCGCCAATATTGGAGAGCCATTTTCACGGCCACCTCGACCGACACCGACCCCGAATCGGAGAAGAACACGGTCCGCAGCGGGTCCGGTGTGATCTCGACCAGCAGCTCGGCCAACCGCGCCGCGGGTTCGTGTGTCAACCCACCGAACATCACGTGCGCCATAGAGTCGAGCTGCGCACGCGCCGCGTCGTCGAGGACCGGATTTCGATAGCCGTGGATTGCCGCCCACCACGAACTCATCCCGTCGACAACCGTGGTCCCGTCGGCGAACGTCAACCGCACACCCTGCGCCGAGCGCACCACGCGCGGGGCCGGGGCGGGATGGGGCATCGTGCCGTACGGATGCCAGATCAGCTCGGAATCGAGCTTGGTGATGTCCGCTGCGGAAAGCACAGCTTGTCCGTTCGAGTGTTCGGGAAACGTGGGCACGGATCCACCCTAATGAGGGCGCGCGGCGGAACCGTCCCGGGGATTCCCAGCCGAGGCAGGTACATTACGTGGCTGGACTGCCCACCGACAGCTGCGATGAGACGATTGCGCAGCAGACCCTCCGAGCAAACGAGACACCAGAACATTGACTGCCACGCCCACGGTCGACAAGCGGAACGCGTCAGTTCCCGCCGACTCGGTGCCTACCTATCGCACCGACCTCGACGGACTCCGCGGACTCGCGATCGTCCTCGTGGCCTGCTTTCACATCTGGTTCGGCCGGGTTTCCGGTGGCGTCGATGTCTTCTTGACCCTGTCGGGCTACTTCTTCATCGGGTCACTGCTTCGGCACACGATCGTCAGTCAGGACGACCGCGCCACGCTGTGGACAACCGTCAACCCGGTCAAGCGGCTCACGCGTCTGGCCCGGCGGCTTCTGCCCGCCCTGGTGGCGATCCTGATCGTCATCAGCCTCGGGACCCTGCTGATCCTCCCGCAAACCCGGTGGCTCGCCACCGGACGCGAGGTCATCGCCAGCCTGTTCTACTACCAGAACTGGTTCCTGGCCTTCAATTCCCAGGACTACACCGCGGCGAGCTCGGCGAACAGTCCGTTGCAGCACCTGTGGTCGATGTCGGTGCAGGGTCAGTTCTTCGTGGTCACGATGCTCACCGCGCTCGCGTTCGCCGGAGCCATCAAACTTCTGGTGCAGGCCGGCTCCAAGAAAATGGCCAATCCGACGGTGATCCGCGTGCTCGTCGGTGGAGCGATCCTCGGCGTCGCCGCGGTGTCCTTCTATTGGGCGCACATGCGGATGGGCGTGAACCAGCAGTTCAACTACTACGACACCATCTCGCGCGCCTGGGAGCCGCTGGCCGGTGGCCTGCTGGCCGTGTGGATGCCGAAGTGGCGGGTCCCCAATGCGATTCGCAACCTGGTGTCCATCACCGCCCTCGTTATGATCGTCACCTGCGGTTGGTGGATCGTCGGTGTCGAGCAGTATCCCGGTCCGTGGGCCCTGGTGCCGGTGCTCTCCACGGTGGCGATCATCTGGGCCGGTGGGACCGCACACCAAGTCGGGGCGACCGTGGAGCGCCCCGCCGTCAACAACGCCCTCGCCACCCGCCGGATGGTCTGGCTCGGGTCGATCTCCTACGCCCTGTACCTGTGGCACTGGCCGCTGCTCATCTTCTACCTGACCTGGCGCGACAAGAACCACGCATCCGTCGTCGAGGGCTCCGTCCTGATCGCGGTCTCGATCGCGCTGGCATGGCTCACCAAGCGATACATCGAGGAACCGCTGCGCGCGCCGCGTTCGGTGTCCATCCACAAGGACAACCCACCCCACAAAGGCACCCCGACCCGGCATCACCAGGCGACCCATGCCGCAGCCGTCAACCCGTGGCGGGTCCGTCTCCTCGGTTACTCGACGGTGGTCGGCAGCATCCTGCTGGTCGCCGCCATCGTGATGACGGTCGGGTTCAAGGCGTGGGAGTACCACGCCACCCATATGAAGGTCGACACGACAAATCTCGATCCTCGTGTCTACCCCGGCGCCCATGCACTCCTCGACGGCGTCCCGGTACCCCACGTGGACCCGCAGCCCTCACCGCTGGCCGTGGGAAATGACCTACCCGTAACCTCGTTCAACGGACACATCAGCGACTTCGAAGACGGCGACGTCCACATCGGCGAGTACGGTGATCTGTTCGCCACCAAGACAATTGCGCTGGCCGGCGGTTCCCACGCCGAGATGTGGATCACCGCGCTGGACATCCTCGGCAAGCAGAACCACTTCAAGGTGAGGACCTATCTGAAGATGGGCTGTCCCCTCACCGCCGAGGCCGAACCCAAGCAAGACGGAGTCCCCTACCCGCAATGCCGCGAGTGGGTCGACAAGGTGATGCCGATGATCATCGCCGACAGGCCCGACGCGGTGTTCACCAACTCGACCCGGCCCCGCGACAACAGCCCGGGTGACTGGGTCCCCGACGACTACCTCCCGATCTTCGCCCAGTTCGCGCAGGCCGGGATCCCTGTCCTCGGGATGCGCGACAGCCCCTGGCCACACAACGGTGGCGGTGCCATCAACACCCCGGACTGTCTGTCGAAGAGTTCCAACAAGGACTGCAGCACCACGCGCGCGTCGGCACTGTCACCCACCGACCCGACGCTCGACATCGTGCAGAAATACCCGAACGTGCATCCGATCGATCTCTCCGACGGGATGTGCGACCCGACAACGTGCCCTGCCGTGGTCGGAAACATCATCGTCTACAAGGACTGGCACCACCTCAGCGCCACCTACATCCGCAGTCTCATCCCGGAACTCCAGCGTCAGATGCAGGCCGCACTGCCCTGGACGTAACCAGCAGATTGCGACTGGTGTGACGGGCTCTGCTCCGAATGCCACCCGGCCCGCGTCCCAGTAGGGTCGAGGACATGAACAATCGAGTGCAGATGACGACGCCTGACGGTGGTGCGCTCACGGATGACAGCCACCCCGCGGTGCCCACCGACGCGAGTACACCGCAATCGGAAAAAACGCCATCGGACACCACACCGCAGGCGGGCGGCAGCGCTGCCACCCATGAAGAGGTCGAAGAACTGATGATCTGGCCGGGCACGGCCTACCCGCTCGGTGCCACGTTCGACGGCACCGGAACCAACTTCTCACTGTTCTCTGAAGTCGCCACCAAGGTCGAGCTCTGCCTGATCAGCAAGGACGGCTCCGAAACACGCATCGAACTCGAAGAGGTCGACGGCTACGTCTGGCACGCCTACCTGCCCACGATCTCCCCCGGGCAGCGGTACGGCTACCGCATCCACGGACCCTACGATCCCCGCCAGGGTCTGCGGTGTGACCCGTCGAAACTGCTGGTCGACCCCTACGGCAAGTCGTTTCACGGAGAGTTCGACGGCGACGCCTCGCTGTACTCGTATCCGATAACCCTCGACGCGCCCGATCCGGTGGAGGACGCACCTTCGGTCGAGGTAACGGAGGCAAACGAAACTGCCTCGACATCAGACGAATCCGTCACCGAGCCAGCGGACGATGACGACGTCCCGGTCGCCGGTACCGTGGCCGAATTGTTGACCGACGATGAAGCCGATGTCGAGGTGGGGGCCACCGAGGACGACGAGACCGAAGCCGACACCGGTACCGATGAGGCCATCCTCACCTCTGAACAGGAACAGGAACCCGAGCCCGAAGCCGAGCCCGTGGACCCACTGTTCGGTGATCCACCACGCCTGGATTCGCTGGGGCACACCATGACCTCGGTCGTGATCAACCCCTTTTTCGACTGGCAGCACGACCGCGCACCCAACCGCCCGTACTACGAGACGGTGATCTACGAAGCCCACGTCAAGGGCATGACCGCCACCCACCCCGAGGTCCCGGAACAGCTCCGCGGAACCTATGCGGGTCTCGCGCATCCGGCGATCATCGACCACCTGACCAAGCTGGGCGTGACGGCCATCGAACTGATGCCGGTACACCAGTTCCTGCAAGACCAGACCCTGCTCGATCAGGGACTTCGAAACTACTGGGGTTACAACAGCTTCGGATTCCTTGCGCCCCATGCCGACTATGCATCCAACAAGCGCGCCGGGGCTGCCGTGCCCGAGTTCAAGGCCATGGTCCGGGCATTTCACGACGCGGGCATCGAGGTCATCCTCGATGTGGTCTACAACCACACCGCAGAAGGTAATCACAAGGGCCCGACCATCGCGTTCCGCGGTATCGACAACGCCGCGTACTACCGCCTGCTCGACGGCGAACCGTGGCACTACATGGATTACACCGGCACCGGCAACAGCCTCAACGTCCGGCATCCGCACACCCTGCAGCTGATCATGGATTCCTTGCGGTACTGGGTCCTCGAAATGCATGTCGACGGATTCCGCTTCGACCTCGCCTCCACCCTGGCCCGGGAGCTGCATGACGTCGACCGACTGTCTGCGTTTTTCGATCTCGTGCAACAGGATCCGGTGGTCAGCCAGGTCAAACTCATCGCCGAACCGTGGGATGTCGGCGAAGGCGGTTATCAGGTGGGCAACTTCCCCGGCCTGTGGACCGAATGGAACGGCCAGTACCGCGACACCGTGCGCGACTACTGGCGCGGCGAGCCGGCCACCCTGGGCGAGTTCGCATCCCGGCTCACCGGGTCGTCCGACCTCTACGAGGCCACCGGCCGCCGCCCCAGCGCCAGCATCAACTTCGTCACCGCACACGACGGGTTCACGTTGCGGGACCTGGTGTCGTACAACGACAAACACAACGAGGCCAACGGCGAGGACAACCGCGACGGCGAGAGTCACAACCGGTCGTGGAACTGTGGAGTCGAAGGTCCGACCGACGATCCCGTCATCGAGACCCTGCGCGGGCGCCAGCAGCGCAATGTCCTGGCCACCCTGATGTTCAGCCAGGGCACACCGATGATCGCCCACGGCGACGAGATCGGCAGGACGCAACACGGCAACAACAACGTCTACTGCCAGGACAGTCCGATTGCGTGGATGGATTGGTCTCTGGCAGAACAGAATTCCGAACTCCTCGAGTTCACCAGCCGGGTCATCAACCTTCGCAAGGCGCATCCGGTGTTCCGTCGGCGGCGTTTCTTCGCGGGCCGGCCGGTTCGGTCCGGCGACGAACCCCGGGACATCGCATGGCTCACCCCGTCGGGCGAGGAGATGACCGGCGAAGACTGGGACAGCGGTTTCGGTAAGTCACTGGCGGTGTTCTTGAACGGATCTGCCATCGGCGAGAAGGACATTCGCGGACGCGTCGTCCAGGACAACGACTTCCTGCTGTGCTTCAACGCGCACTACGAGCCGATCGCTTTCCAGTTGCCGACCACCTTCTATGCCGAGGAATGGGCCGGTGAGCTCGACACCGCGCACCCCCTCGGTGACAGTGCTGTCCTCGCCAAGGCCGGAACCCCGGTCCTGGTCACCGGAAGGTCGCTGCTGATCTTGCGCAAGGTGAACTGATCCCGCCAATCCATCGCACCGGAGGTCGACGATGATCCTGCCGCTCAGCGCCACCTACCGACTCCAGTTGAACAGCGGTTTCACGTTCGCCGACGCGATCGACAACCTCGATCACTATGCCGCACTGGGTGTCAGCCACCTGTACCTCTCGCCGATACAGACTGCCCAGGAGGGCTCCGAGCACGGGTACGACTGGGTGCCGCCACCGGCGGTGTCCCCCACGCTCGGGGGCATCGACGGACTCCGGGAGTTGCGGGCCGCTGCTGCCGATCGTGGGATCGGGGTGATCATCGACATCGTGCCCAATCACACCGGTGTCGAAGACCCTCGCCAGAACTCCTGGTGGTGGGATGTACTGCGGCTGGGCGCGGCATCGGACCACGCGAGCTACTTCGACATCGACTGGTCGCCGGAGAACGGCGCCGATGGCAAAATCGCTCTGCCGGTACTGGGTTCGTCCGACGACCTCGATGCCCTGGAGATCGACACGTCCGGCGAGCACCCCGAACTCGCGTTCTACGAGCACCGGTTTCCCCTCGCGCCCGGTACGTACACCCCGGGGTCGGCTGCAGCGGCGGTACACGACCAGCAGTCATATCGTTTGGTGCCCTGGAACATCGGTGTCATCGGGTATCGCCGATTCTTCTCGGTGAACGGGCTCGCCGGACTGCGGCAGGAGGATCCGGTGGTCTATTCGGCCACGCACAGCCTGGTCCGGCAGCTGGTCGCCGAAGACCTCATCGACGGGGTCCGGGTGGATCATCCCGACGGTCTGGCCGACCCGCAAGGCTATCTGCGCAACCTTCGCGATGACATCGGCCCGGATCGCATCCTGCTGGTCGAGAAGATCCTCTCCAAAGGTGAGCCACTAGATCCCTCACTGCCGGTGGACGGCACCACCGGATACGAGATGGCACGCGTCATCGGAGCTGTTCTCGTCGACCCGAACGGCGAAGAGCCACTGGGTGATCTCCATCAGCGATACGCCGGTGACCGGGGCGATCATCGGTGGCTCGAGGCCACCGAGCGCCACCTGAAGTTGTCGATTTTGTCCGACACCTTTCCCGCCGAACGGTCACGCCTGCGGCGCACACTGCTGGCGTCCGCGACCGACGGAACGGCACCGCCGGATGCAGACCTCGACTCCGCGATCGGTGCGGTCATCGCCTCCCTCGGCGTGTATCGCAGCGACTATCCGATTCTCGCCGGAACGTTGGAGTCGGTGCTGGCCACGGAGAAGCAGCGCCTGCCCGCGCTGAGTTCAGCCTTCGACCTCATCGCCGATGCGATCGACACCGACACCGAGGCCCGCGCCCGGCTGGCGCAGGTCTGCGGCGCCGTGACCGCGAAAAGTGTTGAAGACTGCCTCTTCTACCGAACTGCCCGGTTGGTGAGTCTGCAGGAGGTCGGCGGCGACCCGGGCACGTTCACCGACTCGATCGACGAGTTCCACCGCATCAATGTCGAACGAGCGCGCGCGTGGCCCCGAGCCATGACCACGCTGTCCACCCACGACACCAAACGCAGCGAGGATGTCCGCGCCCGCATCGGTGTCCTGTCCCAGATCCCCACGCGCTGGACCGAACTCGTCGATCGATCACAGACCCGCAACCCCGCGCCCGACGGTGTCACCGGATTGTTATTGCGGCAGAACCTGTTTGGTGTCTGGCCGGCCGACGGTGTGATCACGGACGCCCTGCGGAGCCGGGTCCACGACTACGCCACAAAGGCGATCCGCGAAGGCGCCGTCGGTACCACATGGACCGAGGTCGACACCGGCTTCGAGTCGGCAGTGCATGCCTGGATCGACAACACATTCGACGGACCCTGCTCCAAAGACATGACCGATTTGCTGAATGAGGTGCAGTCCCATGTCGAGTCCGACGCGCTTGTGCAGAAGGCGCTCGGCATGCTTGCGCCAGGTATCCCGGACGTCTATCAGGGCACCGAATGGTTCGATGATTCACTCGTCGATCCCGACAATCGCCGCCAGATCGACTACACCCGGTCCGTCGATCACCCCAAGGTTGCAATCGTGCGGACTGCGGCTCACCTGCGCCGCCGGCGTCGTGAGGTGTTCGTCGCCGGCGACTATCACCCGCTGACCGCCACCGGGCCGGCCTCCGAACACGTCATCGCATTCGGACGCGGCGAACCCGGTGCCGACATCTCGGTCATCGTGACCGGTTGCCGCTGGACCGCGCGTCTGGCGCAGGACCGGTGGGAACAGACCACGCTGGAACTTCCACCCGGCACCTGGCGAGACCTGCTGACCGGAAGCGATCTGACCGGTACCGTGGCGATGGCACAATTCGGTACTGCGGTAGCGATTCTCGAACGCACGAGGGAGTAACTGATGGTGCTGGTCGCGGGTATAGATTCCTCGACGCAGTCCACCAAGGTTGTCGTCTGTGATGCCGAGGACGGCCGGATCATCCGGTCGGGTAGCGCGAAACATCCGCCGGGCACGGAGGTCCATCCGGATAGATGGTGGGATGCCCTCCAGGAGGCCATCGCTGCCGTCGGCGGCATCGACGACGTTGCCGGGGTATCGGTGGGTGCCCAGCAGCACGGCATGATCTGTCTCGACGACTCCGGGTCGGTGATCCGGGATGCGTTGTTGTGGAACGACACCCGATCCGCCGCTGCAGCCACCGACTTGATCGACGACCTCGGCGGCCCCCAGGCCTGGGTCGACGCAGTCGGAGTAGTTCCCGTCGCCGCGATCACCGGCACCAAATTGCGCTGGCTCGCCGATCAGGAACCCCACAATGCCGACCGCACCGCCGCGGTCTGTCTGCCGCACGATTGGCTCAGCTGGCGGCTCGCCGGCCGGCAGGGTCTCGACACGCTGTGGACCGACCGTAGCGACGCCAGCGGGACAGGATATTTCAGCGCTGCCGGCGAGAGCTACCGTCCCGATCTCCTGGAGTTGGCGATGCGAGGTCGCCTGCCGCGACTACCCCGGATCGTTGCACCCGCAGGCACGGCCGGCCGCACCCGGGCCGGGGCCGGGCTGGGCGCCGGAGCCGGTGACAATGCCGCGGCCGCACTGGCTTTGGGCGCCGCCGAGGGTGACTGCATCGTCTCGCTGGGAACGTCGGGTGTGGTGAGTGCCATCAGTACGAGCGCACCCGCCGATCCAGGCGGGCTTGTCGCCGGATTTGCCGACGCCACCGGCAATCATCTGCCCCTGGTCTGCACCCTCAACGGGGCTCCGGTGTTGGCCACCGTGGCCACGATGCTCGGACTCGATCTGGCGACACTGTCCGACCTTGCGCTCTCGGCCCCGGTGGGCGCCGACGGTCTCAGCCTGATTCCCTATTTCGAAGGCGAGCGGTCGCCCAACCTGCCCCGTACCCGCGGCGCACTGCACGGCATGTCGGGCCGAAACATGAACAACGCCAATGTGGCTCGCGCCGCCATCGAGGGTCTCCTGTGTTCTCTACACTATTGCGTGGAGCGGATCTCCGATCAGGGCATCACGATCAAACGCATCATTCTGGTCGGCGGCGGTGCCCGGTCGGCTGCGATCCGCCAGATCGCCCCGATCATCTTCGGCCACCCCGTGGTGGTGCCCGAAGTCGGCGAATACGTTGCGCTCGGTGCCGCACGACAGGCCGCCTGGACCCTGACTCCACGCACAGGTCCTCCGACATGGTCGGCGGCAGCCGAAGACATCTACGAGGCCGATCCCGAACCGGTGGTCTACGAGCAGTATCTGCACGCCGCCGAACTCACCATCGATCGCTGAGCCCGCCGAGCCGATCAGGCGGGAGAGAGGAGTTCGGTCAACAATTCTCGGGCGCCCTTGGTGCGCAAGGTTTCCAGCGCCCACAGGTAAGGCCCGATGAAGCCCTGCTGCTGCGCCAGATCACCGAACAGCGCGGTGTTGCCGACAAACGCCAACGGATCCTCTCGACTCTGCCGCGCCAGGCGAGTCAACGAATCAGCAAGTGGGTCAACCACATCGATCGGATCCCCGTGCTCGTCGACACCCTCGGCGTAGCGGGTCCAGGTCGCGACCACCGCCGCCGCACAGTCGATCTTTCCGCCCGCGGCCAGCCGACTGCGGACCACCGGCAGCAACCATTTCGGGATGCGATCGGAGGAATCCTGACACAGTCTCGCAATGGTGTCGGCGATGGCCGGATTGGAGAACCGTTCGATCAGGGTGTCGATGTACTGATCCACATCGACCCCGGGGACCGGCTGAAGGGTGGGGCGGGCCTCCGAACTCATGTAGTCACGAAGGAGTTTGCGCACCAAAGGATCCTGCGCAGCGTCGTGGACGTACCGGTAGTCCATGAGATAGCCGAAGTAGCACAGGGTCTGATGTCCGGCGTTGAGCAGCCTCAGCTTCATCAGCTCATACGGCCCGACGTCACCGACCACCTGGACCCCGACGGATTCCAGCTGCGGACGGCCGTCGGAGAACGAATCCTCCAGTACCCACTGGGTATAGGGTTCGGCGACAACGGGCCACCTGTCGTCGATACCGGTGCGCTCGGCAACCTCATCGATCAGCTCCGGTGTGGTCGCCGGCGTGATCCGGTCGACCATCGAGTTCGGAAAGCAGGTGTTCTGGGCGATCCAGTCGGCCAGCGCGGAATCCTTGTGCCGCGCAAAGGTCGTGAACGTGTCGCGGGCGATGTGCCCGTTGGCCTCGATGTTGTCGCAGGACATCACCGTGAACGACGGAAGGCCCTTGTCGCGTCGCCGCGCCAGCGCTGCCGTGACGAGACCAAACGTCGTTTTCGGCACGGCGTCGGGCTCGAGGTCTGCTGCCACCGCAGGATTCGACAGATCAAACTCACCGGTGGTCGCGGAGAAGTTGTAGCCGCCCTCGGTGATGGTCAGCGAGACGATCTTGGTCTCGGGCGACGCCAACTTGGCGATCACGGTCTCCGGATCGTCCGGCGCATAAAGGTATTCGGCAATCGATCCGATGACCGAGGTCTCGGCGACCCCGTCCGGATGTTTGAGCGTCAACGTGTACAGCCCGTCCTGGGGTACCAGTGCGTCGCGCATCCGAGCGTCACTCGGCAACACCCCGACACCACAAATCGCCCATGTGCGCGACTGTGGATCCTGTTCGAAGAGCCTGTCGAGGTACATGGCCTGGTGGGCACGGTGGAATCCGCCAACCCCGAAATGGACTATTCCGCAGGATAATTCCGACCGGGCATAACCCGGTGTCGGGACGTCGACGATCTCGGACAGATGTCGGTTGTCGAGCCTCATGACCGGCCGGCTCCTTGCCTCGGTGCCACCGGTACCCCGGCGGGATAGATGATGGCCTTGATACTTCCGGGTGTCCGGTCGGCCTCGAGTGCGGCGGCCACCTCGTCGAGCCCGAAACGGGCCGTGACCAGGGCGTCGAGATCCACCTTGCCCGATGTCACGAGCCCGCGCGCGGCCGGCCAGGTGTTCGCGTACCGGAACACTCCGGTTAGGATCAACTCCCGATTCTGAATTCGGGCCACCGGCATCGCCATCGATGCATGGGCACCCATGCCCACCAGGACCACCCGGCCACCTGGTCGCACCTGATGAATACCCGCCACGATGGCCGATTCGGCGCCGGACGCATCGATGAACGCATCCACCTCGAGATCTGCTTCGAGATCGTCGGGACCGATCGCACTGGTCGCACCGAACCGCAGCGCTGTGGCACACCTGTCGGGATTGACATCGGTCACGATCACCTCGGTGACGCCGGCGGCCGCAGCGACCTGGGCACAGAGCAGGCCGACGGGTCCGGCGCCGGCGATCAGCACTCGATCACCCACCCCGACAGCAGCCTTACGCATGGTGGCGATCGCCACCGACAGGGGTTCGAACAACGCCGCCGCCTCATCACTCACTGCTTCCGGGATCGCGTGCGCGAAGGCGGAACCGATCGTGACGTATTCGGTGAGCGCACCGTCGACCGGTGGGGTGGCATAGAACCGCATGTGCGGACAGAGGTTGTATTCGCCGCGGCGGCTCGGCTCACTGTCGGGGTCGGGCTGTTGCGGCTCGATCGAGACCCGCTCTCCGACCCGGGCAGGCGGGACGCCGGCGCCGACGGCCACGATCCGGCCCGACGCTTCATGCCCGAGCACCAGTGGCGCGTCGACCACGTAGTCCCCGATGCGGCCGTGCCGGAAGTAGTGCGCGTCCGAGCCGCACACTCCGACCGCGCTGACCTGCACCAGCACCTCGCCGACGCGAGGACTGGGTACCTCTCGTCGTTCCACCTTCAGCACGCCGGGCGCCACCAGAACACTGGCCGCCATCGTGGTGGGCAGCATGTCACATTCCTCCATAAATGTTGCGTAGGTCACATTTGGGATGTTAGCTTACTGAGCATATGAACATCCAGTGAGCAGATGCTCACACTCTAGCGAGGAGCACGCGGTGAACGCGTCACCACTCGAGCCGTCCGTAGACACAGGCCAAGACCTGCGCCTGTTGGTACGCGCGGCCACCATGTACCACCTCGACGGATTGACCCAGGCCGAGGTCGCCGCCCGGCTCGGGCTGTCCCGTGCGACGGCGGGACGGCTCATTGCCCGCGCCCGGGCCCAGGGCCTGGTGCGCGTGGTCGTCGATGCGCCGCCTCACCTCGCCGGGTCCATCCACACCGAGGAAGAGCGGATCCTGGAGAAATTGTTCGGTCTCGACGAGGCGCTCATCATCGATCAACCCGCGGACGGGTCGGCCGCCGGCAATGCGGCACTCGGTCGCGCGGCCGCGTCAGCCCTGGTCCGCCGGCTGAAGCCAGACGACACCCTCGGGTTCACCTGGGGACCGGAAACGGTCGCGACCGCAGATTCGATCGGCCCACGAGCAGCGACCTGCAAGCGTGTGGTGCAGATGGACGGTTCGATGACCTCGGTCGAGTACCACACCGGGGTCGATCAAGCGCTGTCCCGCTTCGCCGAGCGACTGGGCGCACAGCCACTCCGACTGATGACGCCGCTGTACGTCGATTCAGAAACAGTCACCGCAATGAAGCGTGATTCGATCATCGCCCAATCACTTCGGGCGGCCGAAGAATCGGACGTCATGGTCTTCGGCGTCGGATCGGTGTCGACCTCGACCACCCTCTTCGAAGGTGCCTACCTCGACACCGCCATTCTCGACGAACTCGCCGGCCTCGGTGCGGTCGGCGAAATCGGCGGCCGGTTCTACGACGCCGACGGGATCCCGGTCTCCTCATCCCTCGTCAACCGCACGGTGTCGATACCGCTGGAGATCGTGCGCGATTGCCGCACAACGTTTCTCGTGTCTGGTGGAGCGCACCGCCAAGAGTCGATTCTGGGTGCTCTGCGGGGCGGGATGGTGACCACGCTGGTGACCGATCTGACCTGCGCGCACTGGCTCATCTCGCAACAGAAAGGTCAACCATGACTGGGTTACCCGGGTCGCGCGCAGACGGCGCCGACACAACCGGCTCGCGGCGGCGGAGAAAAAGCCGACTACTCGGGCCACTGGCGCTGGTGACGGCTGTCGCGTTGACAGCAACAGCGTGCGCCGGCGCCGGCTCGTTCACCGACGGTGGCGACGATGCCGTCACGATAGCGATGGTGTCGAATTCGCAGATGCAGGACGCGGTTTCGCTGTCCGATCAGTTCGAGGAAGAGAACCCCGGCATCAAGCTGAAGTTCGTCACCCTGTCCGAGAATCAGTCCCGCGCGAAGATCACGGCCTCCGTGGCCACCGGCGGCGGTGAGTTCGACGTGGTGATGATCAGCAACTACGAAACCCAGATGTGGGCCGAGAACGGGTGGCTCACAAACCTGACCCCGTTCATCGAAGCCAGTCCGGACTACGATCCCGACGATTTCATCCCGACACTCAAAGATGCTCTCTCGTATGAGGGAAACATGTACTCGGTCCCGTTCTACGGCGAGTCGTCGTTCCTGATGTACAACAGGAAGATGTTCGCCGACGCGGGCATCACCATGCCTCCCGAGCCCACCTGGCCAGAGGTCCAAGAGGCCGCCAAAGCCCTCAACAAGGGTGATGTCTCCGGAATCTGTCTGCGCGGAAAGCCGGGGTGGGGCGAAACCCTCGCACCGTTGGACACCGTGATCAACGCCTACGGCGGCCGCTGGTTCGATGAGAACTGGAATGCCCAGCTCGACAGCCCCGAAGTCAAAGAGGCGGTCCAGTTCTATGTGGACACTGTCCGCAAATACGGCGAACCCGGCGCCGCCTCAACAGGTTTCCAGGAGTGCGCAAACCTGATGTCGCAGGGCCAGGTCGCCATGTGGTACGACGCGACCTCGGCCGTA
The DNA here is from genome assembly GCF_000383535.1 of Nocardia sp. 348MFTsu5.1. Classification (NCBI taxonomy): domain Bacteria; kingdom Bacillati; phylum Actinomycetota; class Actinomycetes; order Mycobacteriales; family Nocardiaceae; genus Nocardia; species Nocardia sp. 348MFTsu5.1. Next base: position 522,933 of record NZ_KB911510.1, on the reverse strand, counting down.
TCGGTACTGGAAAGTCCCGAGGACAGCAACATCGCCGGTGATGTCGGGTATGTACCGGCACCGGCAATGGTCAAGGGAGACAACGGTTGGCTGTACACCTGGTCGCTCGGCATCCCGGAGAGCAGCAAGAAGAAAGAGGAAGCCTGGAAGTTCATCGAATGGATGACCAGCAAGGACTACATCAGCATGGTTGCCGATCAGCTCGGTGCCAGCCATATCCCGCCCGGTAGTCGTCTGTCGACCTATGAGCTACCGGCATACAAGGAGATCTCCGGAGCCTTCGCCGAAGCGACCCTCGAGTCGATGCGGGCCGCAGATCAACAGCATCCGACCGTGGATCCGGTGCCGTACACCGGGATCCAGTTCCTGGCCATCCCCGAGTTTCAAGACCTCGGTACCCGGGTGAGCCAACAGATAAGCGCGGCGATCGCCGGACAGATCAGTGTCGACGAAGCGCTCGAACAATCCCAGAAGTATGCCGAGGTAGTGGGCGAGTCTTACCAGAAGGAGCAGTGAGGACATGGCCACCACACTCGCTGAACGAGGTGCCGAGCCGAACCCCGGATCGGCCCCGCCACCGATAACATCCAAACGCGACAACATCTCACGCGCTGAGGGCTGGCGCCGCCGGGGTCCCCTGCTCCCGGCCATGATCTTCATGATCGTGGCCACCCAGATCCCGTTCATCGTCACCCTCTACTACTCGACCCAGTCGTGGAACCTCGTCCGACCCGGATCACGAGAGTTCAACGGACTCAACAACTACGTCGACGTCTTCACCGACAGCCAGTTCCGCACAGTCGCGTGGAACACGGTGGTCATGATCGTGGGGACAGTCATCCTCTCGGTACTGCTCGGACTGTTCTTCGCAATCCTGCTCGACCGCAAGTTCATCGGCCGCAGCGTCGTCCGCACCCTGCTGATCACCCCATTTCTGCTCACCCCGGTCGCGGCCGCACTGCTGTGGAAGACCAGCCTGCTCTCCCCCACCAACGGCCTGGTCAACTGGGCCCTGAGCCCCTTCGGCGTCGAGGACACCGATTGGCTCAGCAAGTTCCCCCTGGCGAGCGTGATGGCCGAATTGATCTGGCAGTGGACACCTTTCATGATGCTGCTGATCCTGGCCGGCCTGCAGTCCATGCCCAAGGACATCCAGGAGGCCGCTCGAGTCGACGGCGCCACCAGCTTCCGGCTGTTCCGCGAGCTGACATTGCCCCACCTGCGTAGGTTCATCGAACTCGGTGCGGTACTCGGCGCCATCTATCTGGTCAACACCTTTGACGCCGTGTACATGATGACCGCAGGTGGTCCGGGTGTGGCCAGCTCCAACCTGCCGTTCTACATCTACCAACGCGCATTCCTCGGCTTCGACGTCGGTCAGGCCGCAGCGATGGGTGTGGTGACGGTGGTCGCCACGATCATCCTGTCCACCCTCGCGTTGCGCCTTATCTTCAAGAGCTTCAGCAAAGAGGAGGGAATCTGATGTCCACCACACTGAACAAGTTACCGGCACAGCCACACACCGACATCAAGGACATCAAGAAGCGACGCAATCCGGGCGGGGCCCTGCTGACCACGTTCACCTGGATCCTCGCCATCGGATTCTTCTTTCCGGTCGCGTGGATGGTGCTGACCGCCTTCAAGCAGGAGAGCCAGGCAGCCACCGACCCACCGACCTTCTTCTTCACCCCCACGCTCGATCAGTTCAAGGAGGTCTTCGACGCCGGCGTCGGCACCGCACTGCTGAACTCACTGTTCGTCACCGTCGTCTCCACCACCTTCGTTCTGCTACTGGGTGTTCCGGCCGCCTTCGCGCTGTCGCTGCGACCGGTGAAGAAGACCACCGACGCGCTCTTCTTCTTCATCAGTACAAAGATGTTGCCGGTGGTCGCGGTGATCATCCCGCTATACGTCATCGTCGGTCAGATCGGCATGCTCGACAACGTCTGGACTCTCATCATCCTGTACACGTCGATGAACCTCCCGATCGCGGTGTGGATGATGCGCTCGTTCTTCCTGGAAGTCCCCAAAGAAATACTCGAGGCCGCAGAAATCGACGGAGCCAGCCTGTGGACCTCGGTCCGCGAAGTGATCTTGCCCCTCGTCTCACCGGGTATCGCCGCCACCGCCCTGATCTGCGTCATCTTTTCGTGGAATGAGTTCTTCTTCGCGGTGAACATGACAGCGGTCAACGCCCAGACAATGCCGGTGGCGCTCACCGGATTCATGTCCGGGCAGGGACTCTACTGGGCCCAACTATCCGCCGCCTCGGTGGTCGCCGCCGTGCCGGTGGTCATCTGCGGCTGGATCGCACAAAACAAACTCGTCCGCGGCCTTTCCTTCGGCGCAATCAAGTAACCAGGAGCATCATCATGGCAACCATCAGCTACGAAAACGCCTGCTGCGTCTACCCCGGCGCCGATTCACTGGCCGTCGATTCTCTCAACCTCGACATCGAGGACGGCGAATTCGTCGTTCTCGTCGGACCTTCCGGTTCGGGGAAGTCCACCGCCCTGCGCATGCTGGCCGGACTCGAGGAGATCGACAGCGGCGCAATCAAAATCGGCGGCGACAACATGGTCGGCGTGGCCCCCAAAGACCGCGACATCGCCATGGTCTTCCAGAACTACGCCCTCTACCCCAACAAGACCGTCGGCGAGAACATGGGATTCGCACTCAAGATGCGCGGCATCGGCGTCGAGGAACGCAAGCGCAAGGTCGCCGAGGCCGCCAAAGTCCTCGACCTCACCGAATACCTCGACCGCAAACCCGGAAAACTCTCCGGCGGCCAGCGCCAGCGCGTGGCGATGGGGCGGGCCATCGTCCGTGAACCGCAGGTCTTCTGCATGGACGAACCCCTGTCGAACCTCGACGCCAAACTGCGCGTCCAAACCCGCACCCAGATCGCCGCGCTGCAACGCCGCCTGGGCACCACAACCGTCTACGTCACCCATGACCAGGTCGAGGCCATGACCATGGGCGACCGGGTCGCGGTGCTGAAAAAGGGTGTTCTGCAACAGTTCAGCACGCCCACCGAACTCTATGACCGGCCGAAGAACGCCTTTGTGGCCGGCTTCATCGGCTCGCCGGCGATGAACCTGTTCACCGCTCCGGTACGCGACGGTGTGGTCACCGTCGCCGGATCCACCATCGACCTCGACGACGACTCGACAACCCTGCTCGAGAAGTCCGGTCTGCAGGAGGTGACCGTCGGAATCCGGCCCGAGGAACTCGCGCTCGCCGAAGGCAGCGACGGCCTCGGCGTCACGGTCGCGCTGCTCGAAGAACTCGGCAGCGAAACCTACGTCTACGCCAATCTGGAAGACCCCAACGTGCACACCCTCGACGGCGGTCGCCTCAGCCTCGTCGCACGTTCACCGCAGCGCTCGCCCGCGAAGATCGGCGAGGCGGTCCGGCTGCGGCAGATCAGCGGCAAAGTGCATCTCTTCCACCCTGAAACAGGAGAACGCATCAGCCTGTAGGCACACCCCCATCGTCAACCAAAGGTTGACGACACGCGGATCGTCAACCTAGCATTGACGCATGGCACAAGAACCCACGCAGATGACCAATCCGGTGCGCCTCGACGACTTGATATCCAACATCAAGGCAGTTCATCCCGACGCACTCGATCAGCTGTCGAACGCCGTGATTGCCGCCGACCACTTGGGCGAGGTGGCCGATCATCTCATCGGGCACTTCGTCGATCAGGCCCGACGCAGCGGTGCCTCGTGGTCCGAGATCGGACGGAGCATGGGGGTGTCCAAGCAGGCCGCGCAGAAGCGGTTCGTTCCGAAAGACATGCCGTCATCGAACGACCTGGACCCGTCCCAGGGTTTCAGCAGATTCACCCCGCGGGCCAAGAACGTGGTGATGGCGTCCCAGAATGAGGCGCGAGCGGCCGGGAACGCGGAGATCAGCCCGACCCACCTCGCGCTGGGCATCCTTGCTGACCCCGAATCCCTTGCAAGCAAGGCAATTTCATCCAATGGGGTGTCACTCGACACCGCGCGATCAGCTCTCACCACGACCTTGCCTTCACCGGTGACCGACCTACCCGACCTCACGCCCTACGACAACGATGCCAAGAAGGTCCTCGAACTCACGTTTCGGGAAGCCCTGCGATTGGGCCACAACTACATCGGGACCGAGCACATCTTGCTCGCGCTCCTCGAGCACGAGCACGACGACGGCGTACTCAACCGGCTCGGCCTGACAAAACCCGTAATCGAAGACAGTGTTGTAGCCGCCTTGGCAGACCTCTGAATGGCGAACCCACCGCCATTCAGAGGCCCCCGATCAGCCAGCGGGAGCGGGTGCCGGTGCCGGAGCGGTGGCGTTCGGATCTGCCCCGGTACCCGGTTCGGTTGATCCCACACCCGTGCTCGACGGACCCGGATCCATCTGGGAGACAAGCCATTTCCCGTCGTGCTTCTCCAGGGTCAGCTCGAACATTCCCAGGTTGGTCACCGGGGTGGTGGCCACGCTGCTGGTGCCCGTGATCTCGGCGACCACCAGCGTGGTGGCCGTATCCTTCGTGTTGGACACCACGCCCGACGACCAGATCTCGGGTGTGATCTTCAGCTGCATCGACGCGATGTCGGACTGCGTCTTCTCCCGCTCGTTGAGGAGGTTGTCCCGGAACGCACCTGTGGTCAGTGGCGACATCTTGTTGACGTACTCACCGGCCGTACTGGTGTTCATCGAATCAAGCAATTGGGTGACGAAGTAGTCGGACGCAGCCTTCGCATCCGCGGCCGCGTCGAGCTTGGCCCGGTCCGACTTCCAGTTCACGCCGAAGAAGATCACGGCCCCGAGCAGTGCAACGACGACCACACCGGCAAGCACCTTGCCGACAACCGCGAGGCTGATGGTGATCTGCTTGCCGCTCTTCGCTTTCGGGTCACTCTCGACCCGCCCCGGAACGGGAGCATTTGTTGACGGCTCATCAGCAGTCGCCTCAGCAGCAGCGGGCTCAGGGTCCACAGTCGCGGTCGCCTTGCGTCGGGGCTTCCCGCTCGGCTTCTTTCCGATCGAGACACCCTCGGTGGGCTCGCTTTCGGATTCGGGATTGTTGTTCTCGGCCATACGGCGTTTCTACCTCATCACAATTGTCAGACGGCGGCGCGTGCTACACCGCAGCTCAGCCCAACGGGGCGGTACGTGCATTCGGATCGAAGTTCGGGGGCGGCCCGGCGGTGTCATCACCGGGCGGACGTGGCGCGTTGGCGGCTCCGCGAATATCCTGCGTCTCGTCTTCCGTCACGCAGTACAGGTTGACCGGTACCGACGCCTCGAGGACTTCGGTCGGTGATTCCGGCAGCACCGGATATTGGCAATACGGACGCGGATAGATCGACCCGAACGCCCACCAAGCCCCGTCGTGGAACATCGCTTGCGCGGTGATCGAACCATCCCGGATAGACGGGAACAGATTCACCAGGGCCGGGGCCCGCAACGCACCCTGCTCGGCGATGTCGAGGAACTGCGTGAGCACACCCGTCAGCGGATCGGTCAGCTGATTCAGGGATCCGCTCAAGGTTGTCAGCTGCGCCGGCGCATTGCCGAGGAACGCACGCAACTCCTGATCAGACGCGACCAGGGCGTCGATCAGTCCGGCAACTCCACCGGTGAGGGTTCCCAGATCAGGCTGGATGCCGGCCGTCGTCTCCAGGATCGTGCCGCTGTTCTGGATCAACTTGACGGTCTCCGGAAGCACCCGATAGAGATCGGTGAAAATCACGCCGCCGCTGTTGAACAACGCGCGCAGTTGGTTCTGGCCGCTGCTGTCGAGCGCGATGTCGAGTTCATTGATGGTGATGCTCAGCTTGTCCGGATCAATCTGCCGGACCACGTCGAGTGACGACTCGAGCAGTTTCGGGAACGCCACCGTCGACGACGTCTGCGTCATCGAGATCTTGTCACCGTTCGAGAAGTACGGTCCGTCAGCGGTACTGGGCTGGAAGTCGACGTATTGCTCACCGACAGCGGACAACCCGAGCGCCGCGATGTGCGAGTCCTTGCTGATCTTGTACTTGGAGTCGACGACGACCGTCACCTCGACCGAAGTCGGGGTGGTCCGGATCTTCTCCACCGAACCGATCGGCGCCCCCCGCAGCGTGACATCCGAGGTGTCTTGCACACCACCCGAATTGGCGAACTCGATGGTCAATTTGTAGTGGTCGTCCAGCGGCCGCCAACCCAGCACACCCAGGCTCAGATAGCCGACGCCGACGAACATCACGAGCACCAGGGCAAGGTTCGAGAGCAATATCTTGTGTTTCAGCAACCAGGCTGTCATCGCTCGCCCCTCACCCACAACATCCGCGGGTACCGGTCAGACGCGCCAGCACTCGGGTGAGCGTCTGTTCCAGGCTGTTGACCCCATTGGTGAGATCCTCCATCTCGGGAAGCCTGCTGCGGGAATCGAATCCGAAGCCTGGCGACAGGTACCAGACCCTCGCCGACACGGTCGCAGCACTGCCCGGCGTCGCATCGACCCACTTCGGGGTCAGGACCCTGAGCTGGTCGGCCAGCGGACCGAGCTCGCCGGCGGCGCGTCCGAACGCGTCGACGTCGGCCGCGAGGTTGTCGGCCATTTCCACTGCGTTCTCGCTCTGGGTGTCCAAGAAATCGTTGAGCGCATCGGTGACCGCCTTGGTCTTGTTCATCGTCGTCACGATCGACGGGATCTGACCGTTGACCACAGCCAACGCCGGACCCACCGTGTTGATGGATGCCACCAACTGGTTCCGGCCGTTGGCCACGTCGGTGGTCACTCCGTTCAGGGACTCGAGCGAGGTGTCGATCTCCTCGGTGTTCATCGCAAGCCGGCTGACACCGGTGGTCAGACCCTGGATCAGACCGGTCAGTTCCGGCGACTTGCCGCCGATCGCGTCGGAGAGCTCGTTGACGATTTCGGTCAGGTATTTGATCGCGCCGCCGTCGACAAACGCGGTCGCGGTCACCAGCAGATCCTCCACAGTTGCCGCTTCGGTCATGTCTCCGGTCAGCGTGTCACCCGACTGCATCACTGCCGCAGAGGGGGCTTCCTCCGGCGGTAGCAATGCCACGAACACGTCGCCGAGCGGCGTGGCCTGGCGGAGCTGAGCGCCGGTGCCGACCGGGAGCTCGATGTCCTTGCGCACGAGCATGGTGACGTCAGCCTGGTAGTTGTCGGCGGTGATCGACTCGACCAGCCCGACGTCGTTGCCGTTCAGCTTCACCTTCGCCCGCGACGGCAGGTTGAGTGCATTCCCGAACGAACCCTTGATCTCGTAGCCGTCACCGACCCCACCCGGTGCCGGCATCGGGAGCTGCTCGATGGTCAGTGAGGGGATCGCGCCACACCCCGACAACAACATCGTTGCTGCCAGCGCGGCGATCACGGTCGCCCGCAGCCGGTTTCTGGTCTGCTTCACGTTCCTCATTTGTTCAACTCCAACAACGCCGAGAACACTCCGAGGTCCGGCCCGAAATCCTTCAATTTGCCGGTCCGGCAACCATCTTTCTGCAGGTTGATCGCCTCACAGAATGTCGTGAGCAGCTCGTTGTCGAACAGCGACTTGTCCACCAAAAGCTGTGCCCGCCAAGCTCCTTGTTCGGTCGAGACCGAGTTCGCGAGGTTCTCGAACGCCAGCGGCGCAACATCGATCGTGTCCACCAACTGCCGCGAATAGTCGCTCAGGTTGCTGATCAGTCCGGCCAGCCGGCCCATCGAGCCACCGAGCGTGGTGGTGTTCGCCTCGAGGAATGTGGCGGTGTTGTTGAGGGTCTGGTTGAGTGCCTCGAGTGTCGCCTGCAGACCGGGCGACTGCTCCCCCAGCATGCGCGACACATCGGTGAGCGACGCCGAGAATGCAGTCATCTTCGGGTAGTTGTCCACGAGTGCGGTGGTCAGCTCCGACATGTCCTTGATCACCTCGACCAGGGCGTCACCATTGTCGACACCGACCTGCGCAAACTTGTGCAGCTCCTCGATCGTCGTTTCCATACGCTGGCCGTTGCCGTCGAAGATGCCGGCCGAAATCGTCAGCATGTCGCCGAGCGGTCCGTTGCCGTCGGGATCGGATTGGAACTCCTGGACCAGGTTGTCGATCGAGTCGAACAGGGTACCGATCTCCACCGGCGACTTCGCCTTTTCCAATGAGTCACCGTCGGAGAGCTTCGCCCCTTCGACAAACGTCGGCGACAACTCGATGTGTCGGGTCGTCACCAGGGAGGTGTTGATGATCGCTGCGGTGGCATCGGCGGGAATCGGGACGTCCGAGTCGACGGTGAACTCGACTTTCACATGTTGACCCTGCGGCGTGATGGACAGAACCCGGCCCACCGGCATCCCGAGCACCGACACGTCGTTGTCGACGTACAGGCCGGCGACACTGTCGAAGTAGGCGGTCAGCTTGATCGATTGTCCCGCAGCGTGTTTCCAGCCCTCGGGAATCAGTGAACAGCCCGAGCCCACCAGCGCTGTGGTGAGCAGAACCGCAACGATGACGGTGGTCCGGCGCAATTCCGCCGTGGTTCGATTCAGCATCCTGGCACCACATTCGCCAAGCAGAGCCAGTTGTCGGGGAACACACCCCACGGGAGATAGCCCATCGCATACGGGCCCGAGCCGGTGGTGTTCGCGATCGCGCGAACCGTCAACGGCAGCACCTCGAGGAGGTGACGCAGGTTGTCCCGGTTCTTCTCCATGCCCTCGGAGATCGTGTTGAGGTTCATGACAAGCGGAGCGAACTCGTTGTTGTTCTCCGCCGCGAGGGCTTCCATTTCGTTGGACAGTTCGGCAACCCCGTCGAGCAGACGCACGACCATCTCCTGCCTGGTGGCGATCTTCTGGGCCAGCAGCTGCCCCTGCCCGACGATCACCGCCAGTTGGTACTGAGTGCTGTTGACCACGTCGGTCACCGTCGCAGTGTCCTGGATCAGCATGTTGACCTGGTCGGTGCGATCGGTGATCACCTGCGACATCTGCGTCAGCGCATCCAACGTCTGCCGGGTGACACCTGGCGCATCGGCCAGCTGCTTGTTCAGCGCGTCGACGCTGTCGGCGAGATCACCGGCGTTGATCTCGGCCAGGATGGGGGTGCCACGCTCGATGGTCTTCTGCAGGTCATATGGCACCTGCGTGTTGGGGATGCGGGAGCCACTCAGTTCCTCGGTCGAATCCCCGATCTTGAGGTCGATGAACCGCTGTCCCAGCAACGTGGAGAGTTTGATCTCCGCCGAACCGTCGACCATCACCTCGACGTCGTTTTCGACCTCCATGTCGATCTTGACGTGATCGCCGGCCAACTCGGTCGACGAGACCTCGCCGACATCGATGCCGGCGACCCGGACCTTGTCCCCTGCCCGGATGCCTCCGGCCTGAGCGAAGTCCCCGGTGTACTCACGTTTGCCGATGCCCGCGTCCGACAACGCGAACGTCGCCAGAACGATGACCAGCAACGCCACCGAGCCGATCACACCGAGCCAGGTGTACCGATTCTTGTGCCAGCTCGATCGCATTCGATCCGAACTCACCGCGCTCATCGGCACACCACCGAGTGTTCGCTGCCGCCGATCGAACTGATCAACCCCGGCGGGAACAGCACCCCACCGATGGATACGTCCAGGTCACACGCATAGATGTTCAGATAGTTGCCCTGACCCATCACCATCGGGAAGTGCACGAGGAACAGTGGGAGGTCGATGGCCAACTGGTCGAGTTTGGCGCCGACACCGATCAATTCGCTGGTCGTGGTTCTCAGGCCGGTGCCGATGGAGTCGATATCCGGACGGATCTGGCCGATCAGTCCACCCAGGCGATCGGTCGCACTGCCGATGCTGTCAACTGCCGCGCCCAGCGCGGGCGAATTGGAATTGAGGCCCTCGATCAGTCCTGCCAAGTTGGTCACGAGCCCCTGCATCTGTTCGCCTTGCGAACTCAGATCCCCCATCACCGCACTGAGATTCGTGATGATGGCCGCGATCACCTGGTCACGGTTGGCAAAATCGGCTGCGACCTCTCCGACCTGCGCGATCGTGTAACTCAGGGAAACCTGATTGCCCTGGAATGTCTGGACCAGACTCTCCGAGAGCTGATTGACCTGCTCCGGTTCGAGGGTGTCGAACACCGGCTGGAATCCGGCCAGCAGGGCCGACACGTCGAAGGAGTCCTGCGACGGTACCTGCAGCGTCGAACCCTTCTTCATCTTCTGCTGCTCGGGTGCGTCCTCGACGAGATCCAGTCCGAGATACCGCTGTCCGATGAGGTTCTGGTATTTGACCGAGGCCTGGGTGTTGGTGAAGATCGTCTGGTCGTCCTGGACCTCGAATTTCACTTCGGCGCGGTCGCGGTCGAGTTTGATCGACGCCACCCGCCCGACGCGGACACCGGCCATCCGGACGTCGTCACCTTCGTGCAGACCGGACACGTCGTTGAAGTAGGCGGTGTATTTGTCCGTGTCGCCCGGGACAGAACGCTCGAGCGTCGACCAGATCGTCCAGGTCAGCACGAGTGCGAGGACCGCGAACAGACAGAAGCGGATCAACGGCTTGCGGTAACTCATCTCCCACCTTCCTGAACCTGTACGGATTGCACCAGCGGACCGAGCATCAGCGTGTCGGCCGCGGACGGCTCGCGTTCCAGCGCGGCCTCCAATGTCTTGTTGTCGCTGGCGGTCGTGACCACACCCGGTTGTCCGGTCGACGTACCGTTCGCGTCGGTGGTCGCACTGGCCGGGGTGATCGCCAGCGGGCCCGAACTGGTGGGCCCGGTACCGGTGCCTGGTCCGGTGCAACCCGGGCCCCGGGTGATGCCGTATTCACCGCCGTTGTACACGGGGCAGTTCTGGTGCTTGTACATCTGGAACGGGCTGAAACTGACCCCGATGTTGAGCATGGGCTTGCCGTTGGTACCGGTGAACACGGTCAGCACCTTGCCGGCGAGAACGTTGAGCGCACGCAGACCTTGTGGCAGTGCCTCGGCGTCCACCGCGATCGCCCCGGTCATGATGTTGAGGTCGTTGACGATGCGGATTCCACCATCGCCGTTGCGCGCGAACAGCGTCTGCAGCCCGTCGATCATGCCCTGTGCGGCGGTCAAGGTGCTCACGAGTTCACGCTGACGCTCGATGATCGTCAGGGACGGCACGACCGCTCGTCCCATCGCGTCGAGGAGTTCGGGTGTCGACTCTTCGATCCCCCGCATCGACTCGTTGAAGTTGTCGAATCCCGGCGGCGCCCCGTCGGGGAACTGTGCGTTGATCTGTTCCCAGTACTGATCGAGAGTTCCGACGAATGCGCTGAACACATTGCCGCCACCCCGCAGCGCTTCGGCGATGGTGCCCAGGACGCGACCGATCTGTTCCGGCGGTACCGCCGTGAACAATTCGCGGAGTTCGTTCTGCACCGACTGCAGTGCGATCGTCTCCTTGGACTCGTCCGCGACGATCTTGCTCCCGGTCGACAGATGACCGGCCGGTTCGGTCGGTGGGATCAGCTCCACCGAGTTCACTCCGAACAGGTTGCTCGGAACCGTGCGGGCGGTCACGTTGGCCGGAATGCCCGGCGCCTGCTCAGGAATGATGTTGATGTTCACGTTCGACAACGTGGTGTCGGTGGCGTCGATCGACGTGACCGCACCGACGATGAGCCCGTTGTACCGCACATCGGCCTGGCTGACCAGACCGTCCCCGATGTCCTCGAGGCTCGCAGTCACCTCGACCTTCTCGTCGAAGGCCCCGTCGTATCGCAGTGCCAGTACCGCCAGGATCAGCACCACGATGATCACGAAGGCGACGCCGCGCAGAAGGTACTGCGTCGACGATGGGTTTCGTCCGGTTGTGTCTACCTGCATGCCGTCACCCCGAAATCCTGATGCCAGGTGACAGACCCCAGAAGACCAGCGTCAGCAGAAGGTTCGCGAAGACCAGCACGATGATCGACAACCTGATCGCGTGGCCGGCGGCCACCCCGACACCCTCCGGACCACCGGAGGCGAAGAAGCCGTAATAGCACTGGATGAACGTCGTGAGCATGACGAAGATGACAACCTTGATGACCGAATAGACCATGTCGCGGGACAGGATGAACTGGGAGAAGTACGACAGATAGACGCCGTTGCCCTGCCCGCTCTGCAACTGGAACATCACCTGGCACGCGATGTAATTCGCGGCGAGGGAGACCGAGTACAGCGGGATGATGCAGATGACGGCTGCGATCATCCGGGTGGTGACGAGGTACGGCATCGGGCGGATGGCGATCGATTCGAGAGCGTCGATCTCCTCACTGATGCGCATCGACCCGAGTTGTGCGGTGAAGCGACAACCGGATTGCGCCGTGAAAGCCACGGCGGCGAGGAGCGGCCCGAGTTCGCGGGTCGTGGCGAACGCCGACACGGCACCGGTCACCGGTGACATGCCGAGCAGGTTCAGCGCTGTGTAGCCCTCGATACCGACGGTGGCGCCACCCATGATGCCGAGCAGGATGATCACACCGATCGTGCCGCCGCCGACCACGATGGCGCCGTTGCCCCAGGTGACGTCGGACAGCAGACGCCAGATCTCTTTGCTGTAGTGCTTGAACGCGATCGGGACCGCACCGACCGACCGAACCAGGAAGGTGACCTGGTGGCCCATCAGCACCAGGACGTCGCGAGGTCCCTCATAGACCTTTTTCCCCAACTCGACCGGTTTGAGCGCCGGGGGCGTGTACTTGGACGCAACCATGTCAGACCACCCTCGTCGGGACGAGCACGGCAAAGATCTGGGTCAGGATGACGTTGACGGTGAACAGCAGGATGACCGAATTGACCACGGCCGCGTTGACGGAGTTCGCAACACCGGAGGGCCCGCCCTTGGTGCTGAGCCCGCGATCGCACGACACGATGGCGACGATCGCCCCGAAAATCACCGCTTTGAGAATGGCGAACGCAAGATCGGCCGGACTGGCAAACGACGCAAAGGTGCCGGTATAGCTACCCGGCGTACCTCCCTGCGCGTAGACGTTGAACACGTAACCGGTGACGAAGCCGATGAAGCAGACGAAACCACAGAGCAGGAAGCTGACGACCATCGTCGCGAGCAGACGCGGGGAGATGAGTCGCTGGGTCGGGTTGACGCCCATCACCCTCATCGCGTCGATCTCATCGCGGATGGTGCGGGAACCGAGATCGGCCGCGATGGCCGAGCCGACCGCTCCGGCGAGGAGAAGCGACGTCACCAGCGGCGCGCCCTGCCGGATCACACCGAGACCGGTGGCCGCACCCGAAAACGATGTGGCACCGATCTGATTGGCGATGTTCCCGACCTGGATCGAGACGATCACGCCGACGGGGATCGCCACCAGCAATGTGGGGACGACAGAAGTGTTCGCCATGAACGCGCATTGGCGGATGAACTCACCGAACGGGAACCGCCGTTTGACGATGTCGACAAAGAGAACTTTGAAGACTTCGAGAAACAGCGTCATCTGGCGGCCGAAGGTCTCGAACGAGGCAACTATGTGCTCGCGAAACCACCGCCTCAGCGGTCCCTGCTTCTTGCGCGTCACGGCAGCTCCCCCGCTGCCTGACGTCACGGATTGTGTAGTCACACCCTGCCTTCGTTGTCCCCGCCACACGTAACCGCATCATGTGAGTTCGCTCATACTGCCACATGGATATCAAACCAACCGTCGAACACGCATACCTTCTGCGAAAGCCGGAGGCGTAATGCAAGTTATGCAATACGTGACTCCGGTGAGCTCCCCCAAATATCGGCACTGCGCGTAGTCACACTAGCCCACGTCTTCGTCTGAGTCGCCATTCGGTGCGATTGACCGTTAACTTAGCGCATTGCCGGCAGCAGATGCGAGCAATTGGACGAACAGCGATCTTCGCGTCGAGGACATACGGTTTGGGGGTGACGCTTCTACCGGTGTGGGCCCCCGCTGCGCAGCAGATGCACGTACTGATCGACGGATCGAGATATCAGATGGTGCCGCGCTCCGGCGGCTGGTGGGACTCTCCGGTGGACGCACCACCCGGCGCCCGGTACGGATACCTGATCGACGGCGCGACCGAGCCCGTCCCCGATCCGCGTTCGGAGCGTCAGCCCGACGGCGTCCACGGACTCAGCCAGGTCCACGACGTCGCGCCCGAGATCTGGACCGACGTCGACTGGGCCGGCCGCCGGGTCGCCGGGGCCGTCATCTACGAACTGCACGTCGGCACGTTCACACCCGCCGGGACCCTGGATTCGGCGATCAGCAAACTCGACCACCTGGTTGGACTCGGTGTGGAGTTCGTCGAACTCATGCCGGTCAACGCGGTCAACGGCATCCACAACTGGGGCTACGACGGCGTCGGCTGGTACGCGGTCCACGAGCCCTACGGCGGTCCCGACGCGTTGGCGCGGTTCGTCAATGCCGCGCACCTGCGCGGACTCGGCGTCATCGTCGACGCCGTCTACAACCACCTGGGCCCGTCGGGGAACTACCTCCCGAACTTCGGCCCGTACCTGACCTCCGGCGCCAACTCCTGGGGTCAGTCGGTGAATCTGGACGAAGCCGACTCCGATGAGGTTCGTGAGTTCATCATCGGCTCGGCGCTGCGCTGGATGGACGTATTCCATGTCGACGGTCTCCGCCTCGACGCGGTGCACGCCCTCGTCGACAGGACCGCACTGCACCTGCTCGACGAGCTGCAGATCCGCACCGACGAACTCTCGGCCCGGGTGGGCCGTCCCCTGTCGCTGATCGCGGAGAGCGACCTCAACGACCCCACCCTGATCACCCCGCGTGAGCTCGGTGGATACGGTCTTGCCGCGCAATGGAGTGACGACGTCCACCACGCGATCCACACCGCGGTCTCCGGTGAACGCCAGGGCTATTACGCCGACTTCGGAAGCCTCGAATGTCTGTCCACGGTCCTGCGGGAAGGCTTCTTCCACGCCGGTACCTACTCGTCCTTCCGGCGCCGTCGGCACGGCGCGGCGATCGATCCGGCGCGGGTCGCGGCCACCTCGCTGGTCGCCTACACCTGCAATCACGATCAGATCGGCAACCGCGCGATCGGTGATCGACCCGGCGAATACCTCAGTGCCGGTCAGCTCGCGGTGAAGGCGGCGCTGGTCCTCACCTCCGCATTCACCCCGATGCTGTTCATGGGCGAGGAATGGGCGGCGAGCTCCCCTTTCCAATTCTTCACGTCCCATCCGGAGCCCGAACTCGGCGAGGCCACCGCCCGGGGCCGGAAGTCCGAGTTCGCCGAACACGGCTGGGATGCCGCCGAGGTCCCCGATCCGCAGGACCCGGCGACCTTCGAAAGGTCGAAACTGCAGTGGGACGAGATCGAAGTCGGCGAGCATGCCCGGGTCCTCGACTTCTACCGCAGCCTGATCGCCCTGCGCGCACGCGAACCCGAACTCGCCGCGGACACCTTCGACTCGGTCGCCACCGACTGGGCCGCAGACGGCACGTGGTTCGCGTTGCATCGCGGCGGGATCACCACCGTCGTGACGATGACCGAGAAGTCGGTACCGCTACCGGTTGCCGGCACCGTCCTGCTGGCCTGGGAACCCCCGGCCCCGGACAACACGATGTCCGGGCACAACGCGGTGATCGTGCGCCGCGACTGACCGACCGGCACCAACGCAAACGAGCCGGAATAACAGGACGAGCCGCATATTTGTGGCTCGTCCTCGTATTTCCGGCTCGTCTGGGGGTTGGAGTGTGCGTCAGGTCAGGTAGCGATACGCCGGGGACCCGGGTTCGAGGCGCTCGCAGGTCAGGCGCGAGTGGTCGATGCGGCCGAGCAGCGGCCCGAGACCGTCCGGCGATCCGAGTTCCACACCGACCAGCGCTGCCCCGGTCTCCCGGTTGTTGCGCTTGACGTACTCGAACAGCGTGATGTCGTCGTCGGGGCCGAGGACGTCGTCGAGGAATCGGCGCAGTGCGCCGGGTTCCTGCGGGAAGTCCACGAGGAAGTAGTGCTTGAGCCCACGGTGTACCAGGGACCGTTCGATGACTTCGCCGTACCGCGAGACGTCGTTGTTGCCTCCCGAGAGCAGGCACACCACATTCCAGCCCGGTTCGATCGGGAGGTCGTCGAGGGACGTCACCGACAGGGCACCGGCGGGCTCGGCGATGATGCCCTCGTTCTGGTAGAGCTCCAGCATCGCCGAACAGATCGCACCCTCGTCGACGTGCATGATGTGCGAGCCGCCGACGGGCAACTTGTCGACATCATGGTGAACCGTGCTGAGCGGTGGCAGGTCCGGATGTGAGGCGACTGTCGCGCCGGCGGCGAACATGACCTGATGGCCGATTTTCCCGATGCGTTTGACGGCGGCACCGTCGACAAACGAATCGATCTTGTTCAAGGTCACCGGACCGCCCTCGACGAGAGCCGCGGACAGCGAGATCGCACCGGTCGGTTCGACACCGACGATCCGCACGTCCCCACTGTGCGCGCGTAGGTAGGTGGTGATTCCAGCCAATGCGCCACCGCCGCCCACCGGCACGACCACGAGATCGGGCATCACACCGAGCTGGGCAACGATCTCTTTGGCGATGGTTCCCTGCCCGGCGGCGGTGCGGGTGTCGTCGAACGGGTGGATCCAGGTGGCTCCGGTGGCAGCGACATCGGTCAGACCCGCGGCCGCGGCGTCGTCGTACGTGTCTCCGACGGCGATCAGTTCGACGAATTCCCCACCGTGCCAGCGAATCCGGTCGCGTTTCTGCTTGGGAGTGTTGGTCGGGACGTAGATCCGGGCCCGTATTTCCATGGTGCGAGCCGCGTAGGCCACACCCTGCGCATGGTTTCCGGCGCTGGCAGCGACCACACCGGCGGCACGCTCGGCCTCGGTCAGCTGTGCCATCACGTTGTAGGCGCCGCGAATCTTGTACGAACGCACCAACTGCAGATCTTCACGCTTGAGGTAGACCGTCGCGCCCGTGCGCGCCGACAACCGCTCGCAGAGTTGCAGCGGCGTGGCGACGACCACGTCACCGAGGCGTTGGGCCGCCGCGTCGATGGCGGCGGCATCCAGAGGTTGAGCGATGCTGTTGTCGGTCGAAGATCCACTAGTCACGGCAGCAATCGTCTCACTTCGCCCAAACCCTGGTACCGCCGCCACACCTGCCCGCGTTCAGGCGGGTTCGAGCACAAATACCGGGATCTGGCGATCGGTTTTCTTCTGATAGTCGGCGTACGGGGGATATGCCTCCACCGCACGCTCCCACCAGATCGCCTTTTCGTCGCCGAACACCTCACGGGCGACCATGTCCTGCACCTTGGGACCATCCTGCAGCTCGACCTGCGGGTGTGCGACCACGTTGTAGTACCACACCGGATTCTTCGGCGCCCCACCCAACGACGCGACAACCGCATAGTTGCCCTCATGCTCCACCCGCATCAGCGGAGACTTGCGGAGCTTGCCGGATTTGTTGCCCAGCGTGGTGAGCACCACGACCGGCATACCGTTCAGCACTGTTCCCTCGGTACCGCCGGACTCCACGATCTGGTCGGCTTGCTTGCGCGCCCAGTCGGTGGGACTCGGTTCGTATTCACCCTGCAGTGGCATCGATCCTCCAAATGTTCATGTGCACGAACCGCGTGCACGAATTAGTGGCAACGTCCCACGCCGGGCCGATATTCCTGGCCCCGGTGAGTTCTGATGCCGCGCTAGACACTCAAGCAGGACGGACCCAGTAGCGCCTTGAGGTCGCCCATCAGCGCCGACGTGGGGTTGACGCGGAGCTGATCGTCGAGTTTCAGCGTGGTCTCCTTGGACCCGCTGGTGAGCCGGACATGTACATCTGACGTTCCGGGATGGCGGACGAGCACCTGCTTGAGCGCGCTGACCCGGTCGGCGGTACACAACCTCGTCGGCATGATCAGCGACACCGGCTTGGCGACGCCCACATGCGAAAGGTCAGGCACGGCAAGATCATTCGCGGAAATCATCATGCTGTCATCGCGCAGGTTGACCCGCGCCTTCACCAGCACCACCGCGTCGGGGGCGATGTCCATGCCAAATGCCTGGTAGGCCCGCGGGAAGAAGTAGACCTCGACACCGCCGACCATGTCCTCGATCTGGACGACGGCGTACGACTCGCCCTTCTTGTTGACGCGCCGGGTGACCGCCGAGATGATGCCGCCGATCACGATCTGCGCGCCGTCTTTGGCATTGCCTTCGAGCAGCGAGGTGATCGACGTGTCGGTCTGGGCCGAGATGACGTGCTCGACACCGTTCAGTGGATGCCCGGAGACATAGAGCCCCAACATCTCTCGCTCGAGCGCGAGTTTGTGTTTGGTATCCCACTCTTCGTCCGGGACCTTCACTGCGAACGCATCGTCGGTGACACCGCCGCCGCTGTCGCCACCGGCGTCACCGAACAGGTCGAACTGTCCGATCGCCTCGGCCTTCTTGGTTCCGAGGACCGCATCGACGGCATCGGAATGAACCAGGAACAGGCCCTTGCGCGGATGATCGAGCGAGTCGAAGGCACCGGCCTTGATGAGCGACTCGGTGACCTTCTTGTTGCAGGCGGTCACGCTGATCTTCGCCAGGTAGTCCGAGAAGCTCGTGAACTTCGACTTCTCTTCGCGCGCTTCGATGATCGACGCGACCACGCCACTTCCGACGTTGCGCACCGCGGCCATACCGAACCGGATGTCTTCACCGACGGCGGAGAAGTTCTGCTGCGACTCGTTGACGTCCGGCGGCAGCACCGTGATCCCGAGGCGACGGCAATCGGCCAGGTAGATGGCGGCCTTGTCCTTGTCGTCGGCCACCGAGGTGAGCAGGCCGGCCATGTACTCGGCCGGGTAATGTGCCTTCAGGTACGCGGTCCAGAACGAGACCAGGCCGTAGCCGGCAGCGTGCGACTTGTTGAACGCGTATCCGGCGAACGGCAGGATGGTGTCCCACAGCGCCTTGATGGCGGCTTCGGAGAATTCGTTGTCCAGCATGCCTTGCCGGAAGCCGGCGTAGGCCTCCTCGAGCACGGACAGCTTCTTCTTACCCATCGCGCGGCGCAACAGGTCGGCCTGTCCGAGCGAATATCCGGCGACCTTCTGAGCGATCTGCATGATCTGCTCTTGGTAGACGATCAGGCCGTAGGTGTCCCCGAGGATCTCCTTGAGGGGCTCTTCGAGCTCGGGATGAATCGGGCTCACCGGCTGCTTGTTGTTCTTGCGGTCGGCGTAGTCGTTGTGGGCGTTCATGCCCATCGGACCCGGCCGGTACAGCGCCAGCACGGCGACGATGTCACCGAACCCGGTGGGCTGCATACGTTTGAGGAGCTCACGCATGGGCCCACCGTCGAGCTGGAAGACGCCGAGCGTGTCGCCGCGCGCCACCAGCTCGTAGGTCGCCGGGTCGTCGAGCGGTAAGGCATCGAGGTCGAGGTCGAAGCCGCGGTTGAGCTTGATGTTGTCGATCGTGTCGCCGATGACCGTGAGGTTGCGCAACCCCAGGAAGTCCATCTTCAGCAGGCCGATCGCCTCACACGACGGGTAATCCCAGCCGGTGATGATGGCGCCGTCCTGCGGGCGCTTCCACACCGGGATCGCCTCGGTCAGCGGCTCGGACGACATGATCACCGCACAGGCGTGGACACCGGCGTTACGGATCAGGCCTTCGAGCCCGAGCGCGGTGTCATAGATCTTCTTGACATCGGGATCGGTCTCGATGAGCGCACGGACCTCGCTGGCCTCTTTGTACCGCTCATGGCTGGTATCGGTGATACCGGCAATCGTGATGTCCTTGGCCATGATCGGCGGCGGCAGCGCCTTGGTGATGCGGTCGGCGATGGCGTAGCCGGGCTGGCCGAACTGGACGCGGGCCGAGTCCTTGATCGCGGCCTTCGTCTTGATGGTTCCGAAGGTGATGACCTGCGCGACCTTGTCGCTGCCCCACCGCTCGGTCGCGTACCGCACCATGTCACCGCGGCGGCGGTCATCGAAGTCGATGTCGATATCGGGCATCGACACGCGCTCGGGATTGAGGAATCGCTCGAACAGCAGGCCGTACGGAATCGGGTCGATGTTGGTGATGCCCAGCGCCCAGGCGACCAGTGAGCCGGCCGCCGAACCACGGCCCGGACCCACCCGGATCCCGACCTCGTTGGCGTGCCGGATGAGGTCACCGACCACCAGAAAGTAAGCGGGGAAACCCATCTGGATGATCACGTCGAGTTCATAGCTCGCGCGGTCGAGGTATTCCTGCGGGACCTCGCGGTCCGGGAACCGCCGGGTCTTCAGACCGTGCGCGACCTCTTTGCGCAAGAAGCTCGGCTGCGTGTCACCCTCGGGCACCGGGAAGATCGGCATGCGGTCGCGGTGCTCGAAGACCTCGGCGTAGCTCTGCACGCGCTCGCCGATGAGCAACGTGTTGTCGCAGCCACCGGGCACCTCTTTGTCCCACAGCTCGCGCATCTCGGCCGCCGACTTGAGGTAGTAGCCGTCGCCGTCGAACTTGAATCGGGTCGGGTCGGACAGCGTCTTGCCGGTCTGCACACAGAGCAGTGCTTCGTGGCTGGCCGCGTGCCCCTTGGTGACGTAGTGGCAGTCGTTGGTGACCAGTGGCGGGATCCCCAGCTTGCGCCCCACCTCGAGCAGCCCGTCCCGGACCCGGCTCTCGATCTCCAGCCCGTGCTCCATCAGCTCCAGGAAGAAGTTCTCTTTGCCGAAGATGTCCTGCCACTTGGCCGCGGCTTCGAGGGCTTCGCGGTCGTGACCGAGCCGCAGCCGGGTCTGGACCTCACCGGACGGACATCCGGTGGTCGCGATGATGCCGTCGGCGTGCGCCGCGATGACCTCGGCATCCATGCGGGCCCACTTGCCGAGCTGGCCTTCGATGGACGCCAGCGACGACAGCTTGAAAAGGTTGCGCAGACCGGTTGCGTTCTCGGCGACCATCGTCATGTGCGTGTAGGCACCGCTACCCGAGACGTCGTCGCCCTTCTGCTCCCGGCTACCCCACAGGACACGCTTGGTGTTGAAGCGCGATTCGGGGGCGATGTACGCCTCGATACCGATGATGGGCTTGACACCCATGTCGGTGGCGACGTTGTAGAACTCACTGCCGCCGAACATGTTTCCGTGGTCGGTCATGCCGATCGCGGACATCTCCAACCGAGTGGCCTCACTGATCATCGGTTTGACCTTGGCCGCCCCGTCGAGCATCGAGTACTCAGTGTGGTTGTGCAGATGGACAAACGAATCCGACACGCGCTACCTCTCAATTCGAACTCTCGAATGCCACCGGACACCACCGCCGAGAGCGGGTCGCGGACGCAAGGTCTTCAGTCTAGGCGGGGGTACCGACGAGCTCCGGCAGGCGCGGCGGCCACCTCCGGATGTAGTGACGTATGTGCCTCATGTGACGCGATGTGACGCCGGACGTGACCGCGTCACGCGACGAGGAAGATCGCCACCACGATCGCGATCGCCACCACGATCAACCCGATCAGCAGGGCGAGCATCACCGCATTGGAACCCGACGGGCCCGCAGACGGGTTCCGCGCCGGATGCTGCGGCTGCGAGTACTGCGCCGAGGACAGATACGCAGGCTGCGGGGTGTGCTGCTGATACGCCTGCGGAACCGGAGTCTGCCCGAGCGGTTGCCGGCCCATCGGCTGTCCGAAGGGCTGCGCTCCTGCGGCCTGGCCGGGCGGCGGGGTGTGCTGTGTGTGCTGCCGCGGCTGCGGTGTCGCCGGACCTGCCGGGCGGGGGTTCATCTGGGGCCGGGCCGCGACCGGCGGTGTGTAGGCGGTCATGCCACCCTGGTGCAGCGCCGATTGCAGCGCGTCGGTGAATTGCCGGCAGTTGGCGAACCTGTCGTCGGCCTCTTTGGCCATGGCCTTGGCGATGACCGAGTCAACAGCGGGCGGCACCGTGGGCACCATCTCCGACAACCGCGGCACCGGCTTGCTCAGATGTCCTGCGATGACGTCGGCGGTTCCGTCGCCCTTGAACGGCACCCGTCCGGCCATCAGGTGAAAAGCGGTGGCCGCCAACGAATACTGATCGGTTCGGGCATCGACCGGCTGGCCCTTGAGCTGCTCGGGTGAGGCATACGACAACGTCGCGAGCACCGTACCGACCACCGTGAGCGACTCGGTCTCGTTGGCCGCCTTCGCCACACCGAAGTCGGTCAGCAACACCCGCTGCTCGTCGGCATCGGTCCTGTACCCGCGGTCGATCCCGTCTCCGAACTCACTCGACTCGTCCGACAGCAGGATGTTGGCTGGTTTGATGTCGCGATGCAGCAGACCTCGCCGGTGCGCGTAATCGAGGCCGCGGGCGATCTCCCCCGCAATCCGGACAACACGTTCGGGTGGCAACCCGGCCTGTGCGCCGGCTTTCTCCTGCGCACGCTGCAGCTCCTGCGCGCAGTCGGTGCCGGGGACGTACTGCATCGAGATCCAGAGCATGCCGTCGCTGCTGCCCCGGTTGTAGATCGTGACGATGTTGGGGTGGTCGAGACCGGCCGCGACTTCGGCCTCGCGCAGGAATCGCTTACGGAACTGCTCGTCCTCACCGACCTGCTCACCGAGCACCTTGATGGCGTCACTGCGGGGCAGTTCGGGATGCTTGGCCAGATACACCGCACCCATGCCGCCGCTACCGAGAGCACGCTCCACCCGGTACCCGGCGATCCAGGACCCCGGCTGCAACATGCTGACCCCCTCCGCAACTCACGAATGTCTAGGGCACACCATATAACGGGCTAGGCCGCCGGAACGGGTCCATCGTCGGGCAGCGGTTCGACAATCGTGACCATCGACGGCTGCAACGGGATGACCGCGAACAGTCCCGCGGCGGCGTCATCCGGCAGCGCCTCCACCGCCCGGACCCCGGGCTCGGCGGCGATCTGACGCAAGACAGAGAGCCGGTCCCGGACCACCAGTCCGATCAGGCACTCGCACCCCGCCCGCAGTCGCGCGGCGGCCACCGCACCGACCTGCCGCGCCCGCTCGGTAGCGTCCGAACGGCTGGTCACCTGCTGCGCGGCGATCTGCTGCGACCAATGGAACGAATCCTCGGTGTTGCCTGTCGCGGCCCGGACCGACGGCGTCTGAACCCGCTCGATAGGCACGTTGAAGATGTTCTGCGACAGCAACATCGACGGTTGCGTTGCGGTCAGCGCCCAGCCGTCGTCGAGCGATTGTGCCTGCCTCAGCGAAATCAGCGCCCACCGGTCGGTGTCGGGACCCGACAACGACTTCTCGGCGCGGGCCAAATAGTCGGCAACCGGTTCGGAGTTCTCGGGTCCGAGGACATCACCGGTGACCGGCGGCTTCGGGACCGGATTGACCACGCCGACCAGATACAGACCGCCTACCAGCACAGACACCGCTGCCAGCAGCACGACTGCGGTTCGAACGGCAGAACTCATCGGCTAACCGGCCCGGAGCACGTCCAGCGCATGCTGCAGATCCGGCGGGTACGGACTGGTGAACTCGACTTGTCGACCGTCAGCCGGATGGGCGAACGACAACGCCCGGGCGTGCAGCCATTGCCGCTCCAGGCCCAGCTTCGCGGCGAGGACCGGATCGCCGCCGTAGGTGAGGTCGCCGCAGCAGGGATGATGTAGCGCCGAGAAGTGCACGCGGATCTGGTGCGTGCGGCCGGTCTCCAGGTGCACGTCGAGAAGACTTGCCGCCCGGAACATCTCAACGGTGTCGTAGTGGGTGATGCTGTGTTTGCCCGATGCCGAGACCGTGAACTTCCAGTCGTTGCCACGGCTTCGACCGATCGGGGCATCGATCGTGCCACTGCGCGGATCCGGATGTCCCTGGACCACGGCGTGATAGCGCTTGTCGACGGTGCGCTGTTTGAACGCCCGCTTGAGCAACGTGTACGCACGTTCAGATGTCGCGACCACCATCACGCCCGACGTACCCACGTCCAGCCGGTGCACGATGCCCTGACGTTCATGGGAACCCGAGGTCGAGATGCGGAATCCGGCCGCCGCGAGACCGCCGATGACGGTCGGTCCGGTCCACCCCACCGACGCATGCGCCGCGACGCCGACAGGCTTGTCGACCACCACGATGTCGTCGTCGGAGTAGATGATCTCCATGCCCTCGACCGGTTGTGCCTCGATCGTGAGGACCCGGGCCGGTGCCGGAAGCACCACTTCGAGCCACTGACCACCGATGAGTTTGTGGGACTTGCCGACCGGTGTCCCGTCGATGCTGATGTCACCGTCGTCGGCGAGTGTCGCCGCCACGGTTCGGGACAGTCCGAGCATCCTGGCGACGCCGGCATCCGCGCGCATCCCGTCGAGGCCGTCCGGTATCGGCATCGACCGTGATTCCCGGGTCATGCGTCGCGGCCGTTCTCTGTCGAGTCGTCTGTGGTCACGTTGTCTGTCGCTGCCTTTGTTGTTGTCGGGGTGTCCGCATCGTCACGGTGGTCGTCATCACGGTGGTCACCGGCGCGGGTGCCGTCGAACTCGAATCCGAAGAGGGTCAGGCCCACCAGCAGGATCGCGCCACAGACCACCGCCGAGTCGGCGACGTTGAACACCGGCCACCATCCGACAGACACGAAGTCGATCACGTGGCCCCGGAGTACGCCGGGCGACCGGAACATGCGGTCGATCAGGTTGCCGACGGCGCCGCCGAGAACCAGCCCGAGCCCGACGGCCCACCAGACCGAGCCGAGCCGATTGCTGTACCGGACGATCCCGACCACAACGGCGAGCGCAACGATCGTCAGGACCCACGTGTATCCGGTGGCCATTGAGAAGGCCGCGCCGCTGTTGCGGACCAGTTTGAAGGTGATCGTGTCGCCGATGATCTCGACCGGATCGCCCGGGTCGATCACCGCGACCGCGATGATCTTGGAGACCAGGTCGGCGACGATGATCGCGACGGCGACCACAACCAGGGTCACCCAGACCTTGGGCCGGGCTGGTGGCTGGGCTACGTCAGCGGTGGAATCGCCGGCAGACTGAGGTGTGGGCTCGCTTGTCACCTGTCCATCATCCATGAGTGACTCGATACGCTGGCGGCCGTGTCCTCTCCTGCTCCGCTCCGGTCATCGACCCGAGCCCGATTTCTGCCGGTTCCCCGGCTCCCCCGCCTGGCGCGACCGGTCGGCGCCCTCGCCGCTGTTGCCGTCCTGACCCTCGGCCTGGCCGGATGTGGATCGGACGACAACGACACACCGCCACCGGCGCCGACCGGGTGCGCCACCGACACCACCGCCGGTGACGCCGGCGCGGCACTTCTCCCCGTGCCGCCGGCGAAGGTGACTCTGCTCACCGCGGGCAGCGAGCCACAACAGGCGGCATTGAGCGCCTTCGACCGGGCCACCGCGCAACCCGCCACGCTGGTCACGACGTCGACCTTTGCCTCCCCGGACGGCGAGAGTGCCACACAGTCGGCGACAACGGTTGATCTGCCGATAACCGCCCGCGTCAACTGCACCGACCCAACCGACATCGATATGCAGATCGGTGCCGCGAGCTCCCCGGACACCGCTTTGAACGAAGCTCTCAAGGCCCAGAACGGGTCGCGGGCCGGCATGAGCATCGGCCCGGGGGTCGCGCCCATCTCACTGCGGATCCTGCCGGGCGAGAACGCGGACGACAACGCGCGACAAGCGGTGGAAGAGGCCCTGGTGTCCACGTTCCAGCGGTCCGTCACCCTGCCCACCGAACCGATCGGCGTCGGAGCGACCTGGGAGGCCGTCCGCACGGTCAACGCCGGCGCGAACGTCCGGCAGACGATCAACGCCACCCTGACCGCACAGGACGGCGACCAGCTGACGGTCGAGTTCACCATCGACGAAACACCGATCAACTCGGTGTTCCGTCTCCCCGATGGCGGCACCCTGACCATCGACAGCTACTCGATGACCGGGAACGGAACGGTGGTCATCGACCTGACCCGCGGTGTTCCCGTCTCCGGCCAGATGAAGATCTCCGGCGGTCGCACGCTGGTCGGTGGCGACAACACCCAGTTCCAGCAGCTGCTCGGCTTCGAATCGAACTGGTCCCAATAGATCTGCGCCAGAAGATCTCAGCCCCGTTGTTCTATCCCGGGTACGACAAAACCGGCGCCGATCGCGAAGAGTTCGCGATCGGCGCCGGTTTTGGGTCTGGCTGTTGTTGCCTGAGCATCAGGTCAACGGATGCGGTCCTAGCTGGTGGCCGGGCACATCGGGCTGGTCTCGTTGGCAGCCGACAGGAGCAGGCAGACCGTGGTCGAGGACAGCTTCCATGTGCCGTCGTCGAAGACGATCAACGCCTCGACCTGCTGCTCCGGGGTGTCCGGGAACTTGACCTTGACGTTGGCCTTGGCCTGGTTCGTACCGGCAGGCCGGACCGGAGCGACGATCTGGTACTCGAGGTCGGGGTTGGCTGCCGCAGCGGCGACCAGAGTGTCAAAGATCTTCGGATCCTTTTCCGAGTCCTGCACCAGATCGGTCTTCTCGCTGGCCGGAACGTTCGGGTCAAGGGCCTTCTGCAGCATGGTGTTGAGCTCTGCTGCGGTCGGCGGCTTGCTGGGATCGGTCAGACCGCCCCCGGCAGCCGAACTCGTGGCAGCCGAACTGGTGGCAGCCGTCGTGGTGGCGGGGCTGTCGCTGTCATCGGAGCAGGCAGCAATGGACAGGAAGGCGCATACGGCGACTCCGGCGGTCACGAACTTACGAAGCTTCAAAATCCGTCCTTCTCATTTCACAACCGGTCACCAGAAGTGACAGGTGAATCTGATCGTGGGGCCAAATCGGCATGGGTCCCGCCCCACTATGCCAAAAACCTCAGAACTTGACCCACGAGGACAGGCAGTCGAAGCTGACCGGCATGGCAAAACAGCAGGCAGTGGTGTCCATTCTCACTACCGGCGGCACGATTGCCAGTCGCCGCTTCGCCGACGGAGCACGTCCTGATGTCGGTGGAACCGAGCTGATCGCAGGCGCAGCATCGACGGACGTAGAACTACGCGTCCGCGAAATTCTTCAGGTCGATTCCGGCGCACTGCTCCCCGTCGATCAGGATGCGATCCGGCTGGCGGTGGCGTCCGAACTCGCCGATCCGGACGTGTCCGGTGTCGTTGTGACGCACGGCACCGACACGATGGAAGAGACGGCGATGCTGCTCGACCTGATGCATCACGACCCCCGAGCGGTCGTGATGACGGGTGCGCGCCTGCCCGCCGACTCCCCCGACGCCGACGGACCCGCCAACATCGAAGCGGCGATCGCTGCGGCCGCCGATCCGGCCAGCCGTGGGCGCGGGGTTCTCATCGCCATGGGTGGTGAGCTCGTTCCGGCTTGCGGAGCCACCAAATCCGACACCGGCGCACCGTCGCCGTTCCGCCCGGTTCACCCCGGTCTGCCCCGGCGCCTGGTGCCCCCGGCTCCGATCGCCGATGTCCGAGTCGACCTGCTGGCGCTGTACCCGGGTGTCGATGCCCACCTCATCGACTGGGCGGCCGATGCCGGGGCCGCCGCAATTGTGTTGTCGGCCAGTGGTTCCGGAAACACACATCCCGATGTCGTCGCGGCTGTCGGCCGCGTGATCGACCGCGGACTGCCGGTTGTGGTGTGTTCCCGGGTGCCCCGCGGCGAGGTGGTGCCCCTGTACGGCGGCGGCGGGGGCGCCATCGACCTGATCAGATGTGGCGCCGTGATCTCGCCGTGGCTTCGCGCGTCGCAGGCCCGCATCGCGGTCCAGGCGATCCTCGCCGGCGGCGGCGGCCCCACCGACATCACCGCCTTCTTCGCCCCCGAATAGCACCGCGAGCCCCCGGCGCCGAGCTCCCCACCCCTTCCTGCCCCCACCCCCTTCCGTCGAGCGTGCCGATATCACCGTCGACCGTGCCGACGTTGCACGCGCGCTGTCGGTGTCTCGACGACTTCGGCACGCTCAGTTGCGATTTCGGCCCGCTCGGCGGCTTTTTCGGCACGCTCGGCGGCTGGTTCGGCCCGCTCGGCGGCGGGGTGGGCGGCCTAGTCTTCGTCGGCTGCCTGGCGGAGGTACTCTTCCGGCCAGTCGAGGCTGAGGAGCGGATCGGCACTGTCCAGATCAGGATCGTCGAGGGAGAAGGTCCGGGCGAAACCTGGACCGCTGCCGCGGGTTTCGAACCGGATCGACACGCGGCCATGACCGCTGCCCTGCACCCATCCGTATCCGTGTTCGCGGTGCCTGACGTCGTCGCCGGTGGTCCAGCGCAACCGATCGGCCTCCGGGGTGCGTCCGCCGGGATAGAACTCCTCCGCCGACGTTTCACCACCTTCGGCAGGTTCGGGCCCGGAGAACTCGTCCAATTCAGGGAACATCGAAAACTGTTGCACTGCACTCAGACCCGAGTATCCGACGCCGACGAGTCGGATCGGCCCGATCTCCTGCGGGTCGAGCACCAGCCGCTGTGCGGCCGCGGCGAGCACCGGCAACTCAGTCGTGGCTGCCGGCAACGTGCTCGACCGGGTGAGCACCGACATGTCGGACTTCTTGAGTTTGACGACCACCGTGCGTGATCCACGTCCATCGGCGAGCAACCGGCGATGCGCGGACGCCGCGGACCGTTCCACCGCACCGCGCAGTGCGACCAGATCGGTGATGTCCTCGGCAAATGTCGATTCGGCACTGATCTGTTTCGCCGACGCCCGCTCGGCGACAGGCCGGTCGTCGACACCCTGGGCCAGGAGATGCAGCCCCGGACCCACCGTGCCGCCCAGCACGGACGAGACCTCCAGCGGGGACATGTTCGCAAGATCGCCGATGGTGTCGATCCCCAAGCGCTGCAACCGTTCTCCGGCGACAGGACCGATCCCCCACAGTTTGCGCACCGGTAGGCGAGCCAGGAACTCCTGCTGCTCGTCTGGCTTCACGACCACCACGCCATCGGGCTTGGCCATACCGGACGCGATCTTGGCAATCTGCTTACCGGTGCCGAAGCCCACGGATGCCGCCAGACCCACCTCATCGCTGATCCGCTTCCGAAGCCGCTGCGCGAACTCCTCCGCAGCATCGGCGGTGGCACCCGCCAGTTCGACGGGCTCCCCGAACGCCTCATCGAACGAGAGCATCTCGATCACCGGGATCATCTCGCGGATCAGGCCGAACACCCGCCGACTCACCGCGCCGTAGACCGACCCACGCGGAGGTAACACCACCCCACCTGCGCCGACCAGCCGGCGGGCCTGATGCATCGGCATCGCCGACCGTGCACCGAAGACTCGGGCCTCGTAGCTCGCTCCGGCCACCACACCCCGGCCGCCGAGACCTCCGACCATCACCGGCCGGCCACGCAATGTCGGTCGGGTGAGCTGTTCCACCGAGGCGAAAAAAGCATCCATGTCGAGATGCATCACCCACCGGGAACTGCTGCTCCCGCCACGTTGTTGCACATCGGCAATCGTATGCCCCGACGACGACGGCCGGCATGGCCCAGTCGTCAGGACAGGGGCTCGGGCGTCAGCTCGAAGATCGGGATGATTTCGCCCGCGGCCAGCAATTCCTCATCGGTGGAGTCCGCGCCGATCTTGACCGGCATCAACGACGCGACTTCCCATCCCCAGCGCTTCAGATACGGACGCAGGATCGCAGGGCGGTCCGCGACATCGACTTCCGCCACCGCGTAGGTGGTCGACGTCCGGCCACCACGCAGGATGCAGCTACCCGCCGCGCGAACATTGCGCGACCACTGCGTCTGCCCGCGCGCTCCGACGAGGTACGTGCGACCGTCAATCTTCAAGGGATTCACCGGAATCCGCTGGATGTTTCCCGACACCCGGCCGCGCACTTCGAGGGTGCGCGCCCCGGCGAGTGTGATCCCGCGGTCGGCCAGCCAGGCGACGATCCCGTTGAAGACGTGCGTGCCCTTACCGGGCCGGTTGTAGTGCGTGGTTGCGGTCATGTCCAGCTCCTCCACTTCGCTTAGAGAGCACTGCTCTCTCTTGATGTCGAGTGTGCACCGCCTTCGCCGCAAATGCAAGAGCACTGCTCTCGTTTGTGGCAGGATGGCCGCATGCCACAACAGCTGACACCGCGCGCGCAGGCCCGGATACGGACCAATGAGCGCATTCTCGAGGTGGGCCGCGACCACCTCGCGCAATACGGCGCGGCAGCCCTATCACTGCGGGCGATCGCCCGCGATCTCGACCTGGTGTCGTCGGCCGTGTACCGGTACGTCGCCTCCCGCGACGACCTGCTGACCATGCTGGTGGTCGACGCCTACACCGAACTCGCCGACCAGGTCAGCGCCGCGCACAGTGCCGCACCCGCGAATGACCACCGGGAACAGGTTCGGCGCAGCTGCAACGCCTTTCACGACTGGGCGGTCGCCGAGCCATCGCGTTATGCGCTGCTCTACGGCAGTCCGGTTCCCGGATACCAGGCACCGGCAGACCAGACCACCGAACCCGGAACCCGTGTTGTTGCACTGCTGATGCGCACCATCGCCGACGCGGCCGCGTCAGGTCGACCGACCGGGCCGGCGTCAGTCGCCGAAACAACTGACGCCGTCGACTTCGACTCCATCAGAGCCGAATTCGGCCTCGACATCGACGATCAGCACCTGCACGGGGCCATCGCCCTGTGGGCCACCGTCGTCGGACTGACAAGCCTCGAGGTGTTCGGTCAGTTCGGTGCGGAACCGGCCATCGATCTGCAGGCATTGTTCGGCTCACAGATCGATGGCGTCCTCGATCGAATGGGACTGACCCCGTAGGGCTGTCCCTAGCCGGCTTTGGTGACGGTCCCCTGCACACCGTCGCCGAGCTCGACCCACTCACCCGATGCGGGTTCGGTACGGCCGTCGACCACCTTCAGGTCCACGGCCAGGATCTCGCCGGCGATGAGACCGGCGTGCCGCTGAGCCCACTCGAGGTGTTCGGCCGGTACGGCCAGGACCACCACGATCCGGTCAGAGACATCCAGTCCGGCGCTGCGGCGTGCCTCCTGCAGTTCGCGGATGCGGTCCTTGGCCCAGCCCTCGGCTTCGAGTTCTTCGGTGACCGCGGTGTCGAGCACGACGAGCCCGGCGCCCGACGGCAACTCCGCGGTCGATTCCGGTTTGACCGCAACAAGCTTGCGGCTGAACTCGCCCTCGATCAGTTCGATGCCGTCGGCACTGACGACCTCGGCACCGTCACGCTCGGTGATGCTGACGTTTCCGGACTTGACCGCCTTGATGACCCGCTGGACGTCCTTGCCCAGACGGGGCCCGGCCACCCGGGCGTTCACCGACAGTTCCACTCGCCCATACTGATCCGCGTCCTCGGTCAGGTTCACCGACTTCACGTTCATCTCATCGGCGATGAGATCGGTGTACGGAGCCAGGCGCGCGGCGTCAGCTGAGGCAATCGTCAACGCCGGCAACGGCAGTCGCACCCGCAGCTTGTTGGCCTTGCGGAGGCTCGATGCCACCGAACAGACCGACTGCACGTCATCCATCGCGGCGACGAGCTCGGGATCGGCAGGCAGTTCGCCGTCGGCGGGCCAATCGGTCAGGTGGACCGACCGCTCGCCGGTCAGCCCCCGCCAGATCGCCTCGGTTGTCAGCGGAAGCAGTGGCGCGGCCAGACGGCAGGCCACCTCCAGCGCCGTGTACAGCGTGTTGAAGGCCTCCGGAGCCTCGTCCTGACCGGCCCAGAACCGCGAACGCGACCGGCGCACATACCAATTGGTCAGGGCTTCACAGAAGTTCCGGAACTCGTCGCAGGCACCGGCGACGTCGTATGTCTCCATCTGTTCGGTCATCGCATCGCGGGTGGCCGCGGCCTTCGCCAGGATGTACCGGTCGAGGACGTTTGTGGATTCGGTGCTCCACTCCGCCGGCCGATCGGCATACAGCTGCAAGAAGCTGTAGGAATTCCACAGCGGCAACAGTGCCTGCCGGACACCTTCACGGATGCCGCGCTCGGTGACGACCAGGTTGCCGCCCCGCAGGATCGGTGAGGCCATCAGGAACCACCGCATGGCATCGCTGCCGTCACGGTCGAACACCTCGTTCACATCCGGGTAGTTGCGCTTGGACTTCGACATCTTCTGGCCGTCGTCGCCCAGCACGATGCCGTGTGCGGCCACGGTCCGGAACGCCGGACGATCGAAGAGTGCGGTCGACAGGACATGCAGGTTGTAGAACCAGCCACGCGACTGGCCGTTGTACTCGACGATGAAATCGCCTGGGCTGTGGCCCGGTTCGGTGTCGGTGCCCTCGAACCAGTCGGTGTTCTCGAACGGATAGTGCACCTGGGCGAACGGCATGGAACCGGATTCGAACCAGCAATCCAGAACCTCGGGTACGCGACGCATCGTCGACTTCCCGGTCGGGTCGTCGGGATTGGCACGGGTGAGGTCGTCGATGAACGGCCGGTGCAGGTTGTCCGGGCGCACGCCGAAGTCGCGTTCGAGCTCGTCGAGGCTGCCGTAGACGTCCACGCGTGGATACTCCGGGTCGTCGGAGATCCACACCGGGATCGGTGCACCCCAGTACCGGTTGCGGCTGATGTTCCAGTCCCGCGCACCTTCGAGCCACTTGCCGAACTGACCGTCCCGGATGTGTTCCGGCGACCACTCGATCTGCTTGTTGAGCTCCACCATCCGATCGCGGAAGGTGGTCACGGCAACGAACCAAGACGGAACGGCCATGTAGATCAACGGCTTTCCGGACCGCCACGAGTGCGGGTAGGAGTGCTCGATCGTCTCGTGGCGAACGATCTTGCCGTCGGCCTTGAGGTCCTTGATGATCACCGGATTGGCGTCGAAGACCATCTGGCCCTCATAGGGCGGAACCATCGAGGTGAACCGGCCGCCCGGATCGAGCGGCTGCACCACCTCGATGCCGTTGGCCGTGGCCAGATCCATGTCCTCTTCACCGAAAGCCGGTGCCAGATGCACGATTCCGGTTCCACTCTCGGTGGTGACATAGTCGCCCAACAGGATCCGGTGCGCACCTTCGTGGCCCACGAAGAAGTCGAAGGGTGGTGCGTAGTTGAGGTTCTCCAGCTGCGATCCGATATAAGTGCCGAGAACCTCTGCGTCAGCGCCCAATTCGCGTGAATAGCTGCCGAGGAGGGCAGTGGCCAGCAGGTACTGCTGCCCGTCCTCACCACGAACATGGCTGTACTCGGTGTCGGGATGGACCGCCATCGCCAGGTTCGACGGCAGGGTCCACGGCGTGGTGGTCCAGATCAGGGCATGGACGCCGTCGAGTTCGGCAGGCCCGGACTCCTTCGTGTTCAGTGTCATCCGCACAGTCAGAGCGGGGTCCTGACGCATCCGGTAGGCGTCGTCGAGCTTGCTCTCCTGGTTCGACAGTGGCGTCTGCTCGTACCAGGAGTACGGCAGCACGCGGTAGCCCTGGTACACCAGGCCCTTGTCGAACAGCGTCTTGAATGCCCACATGACGGACTCCATGAAGTCGATGTCGAGGGTCTTGTAGTCGTTGTCGAAGTCGACCCAGCGCGCCTGACGGGTGACGTATTCACGCCATTCATCCGTGTACCGCAGCACCGATGAGTGGCAGTAGTCGTTGAACTTCGCGACGCCCATCGTCTCGATCTGGGCCTTGTCGGTGATACCGAGCTGGCGCTCCGCCTCGAGTTCGGCCGGCAGACCGTGAGTGTCCCAACCGAACCGGCGGTCGACCTTCTTGCCCCGCATGGTCTGGAAACGCGGGACGAGATCCTTGACGTAGCCGGTCAGCAGATGGCCGTAGTGCGGCAGACCATTGGCGAAGGGAGGTCCGTCGTAGAAGACGAACTCCGGGGCATCTGCCCGGTTGTCGATCGATGCCTTGAAGGTGTCATCGGACTTCCAGTAATCGAGCACCCGCTGCTCGACATCCGGGAACGAGGGCGCACCGCTGCGGATGCCGCCGGTGAGATCAACCAGCGGGTACACCCGCCCGGTTGCCTGCTGCCCAGTCGGTTCCTGTGCTGCCGATTCCTGTGAACTCACTACCGTCTCCTCGTGCTCTGGCGTATTCAGCCGGCACGGGGACGAACCGATGGTGTCATCGGCCGCGGTACCACCCCGCTTGCGCCACGATCGGCGCCACTCCATCGATTGACCAACACTCTGCGTTGGCAATCGCCGAGGCTTTGACGGACCTCATCCGCCCGGTTCTACTGAGGACCTTCGGTCCCGTTCTTCCGGGTGCTCCCCGGTGATGGCCGGATCTACGCGCTTACAAGTCTAACGTGGCTTGCCGGGAAACATTTCCTCGGTGGGCGGATCGTCCCGACGATCGTGATCCGAGATCCGCGGGATCTCGCGGGTGTCGGTGTCCGATCCCGGGTCGTCATTGCTTTCCGCGGGTTGCGAGTGGTCCTCGGATGAGTCGCCGGATGCGGGATCTTCCTCTTGGTCCGCCGCGGCGGACCAATCCCCATCCTGCTCCTGATCCGAGGTCCCGACCTCGTCATCATTTACATCAGTGCCGGCATCACGGCCGGCCGCGTCATCGTCGTCCGCGTCGGATTCGGTTGCGGCAGAAGATCTCGGCCCCAGTCCGAGTAGGTCGCCGATGAGAAATCCGACACCTATGACACAGACGACCACACATGCGATGGCCAACCAGAGAACACCACTCAGCAGAGCCGCCGCCAGTAGGACAAAGCCCACCAGGGTGGCCGCCAGCGCCAGAACCAACACGAATGCGCCCTGGTTGCCCGGCCGCGTCAGTTACTCGGCTTGGAGAATCCGCCCGTGTTGGTGAAACCACCGTTGCCCGGGTCGGACGAGAAGGCATCACCACCGCGTGCGTTGTCCACCGGTGCCGCACTACCCCGCTGCTGCAACTCTTCGAGCTGCGACTCCAGGTAGGTCTTGAGGCGGGTCCGGTACTCGCGCTCAAAGGTCTTGAGCTGCTCGATCCGACCTTCCAGCACCGAACGCTGCTGGTTGATGGTGCCCATGATCTCGGTGTGCTTGCGCTCGGCATCGGCCTGGAGGGCAGTTGCCTTCTCCTGAGCCTGACGCGTCTGCGTCTCGGCGCGGGTCTGCGAATCGGCGAGGATGGCCTCGGATCGCTGACGCGCATCGCTGAGCATCGCCTCCGACTTCGAGCGGGCGTCGCCGACCATCGCATCAGCGCGGGCGCGGGCGTCGGCCACCATCGACTCGGACTCACTGCGAGCGTTGTTGGTGAGTCGATCGGCGGTGTCCTGGGCCAGACCCAGAACTCGGGCGGCCCGCACGCTGTGATCGTCGGCCTGCGGCTGCGCGGGTGCGGCGGGCTCGGGGGCCGGAGCCGCCGGTTGTGCCGCGAACGCCTGCGTCGCAGGTTCTGCAGTCGATCCCGGCGCGTTCTTGGCCGAGGTGACCTCACCCTCGAGCTCTTCAACCCGTTGCTTGAGGTCTGTGTTCTCATCGATCAAACGCGCCAGCTCGGCTTCGACGAAGTCGAGGAATTGATCAACCTCGTCCTCGTTGTAGCCGCGTTTGCCGATCGGCGGTTTGCTGAACGCGACGTTGTGCACATCAGCTGGTGTCAGCCGCATTGGTCGGTCCCCTTATACGTGTGTCGAGCTTCGGTCTACTTATAGGGCAGGTGCAGGTCCTAGCGTGTGTACCACACAGTGAATGTCGTTCATATTATTCACGATAAGCACTCAGACTGTAACTGGCGTCCATCCTGTCACACTAGAACCGTTCGTTGCACCCCATGGTTGCTATGTCGAAATCAAACGGCGGTCAAAACGAACCATTTGGAACGGCGCGCCGTGAATCCGTGACCCGTTTGTTATCAACCTACTCGATACTAATGCGTTGCTCTGTGGGCGATGTGACCCGGAGGGTCATCGTCCTGCTCACGCGGAGTGTTTCGCGGGCCGACGGACCACAGACCCGTGGCGGATTTGCGGTGGTGGCCACGCATGTTCGGGCAATAGAATCCGGCCGCGCAAAACTATCCGGCGACCACGGTCATCAAGATCAACACCAGGATCATTGTGATCATCAGAGACAGATCCAGGCGGACCGGGCCGAGCGGAATCGGCGGGAGGATGCGCCGCAACGTCTTGATCGGCGGATCGGTGGAGGTGAAGACACCCTCGATGACCACAACCGAGGCGCCGCTCGGGCGCCACTCCCTGGCAAATGTACGAACCAATTCGATCACCAGGCGCCCCAGGAGCAGCAGCCAGTAGATGAAGAGGAAGTAGTAAATAATCTCGCGCGCGATCGTCACGCCATAACTCTGCCCGAATTCACCGCAGTTTGGTAAAACTGCAGGCCGAGCAGCCTGTTGCGGTCGCTACTGGTGGTTGTAGAAACCGGTCTCGGCGATCTTCTTGCGATCCTCGGGCGACACGTCGATGTCCGCGGGAGCCAAGAGGAAGACCTTGGTCGCGACCTTGTCGAATGATCCGTGCAGCGCGAAGGCTAGGCCGGCCGCAAAATCCACGAGGCGCTTGGCGTCGGCGTTGCTCATGTCGACGAGGTCCATGATGACCGGGCTTCCGTCGCGGAAACGCTCACCGATGGTGCGTGCCTCGGCGTAGCTGCTGGGACGCAGCGTGGTGATCTTGCCGAGTGGGTTGCCTTCCTCGAAAACCCGGTCCATCTCGGCGCGGGAATCGAGCGCCAAGGCGCCACGAGTGCCGGCGCCACCACCGACAGTGGTGGGACGCGAGGCTGCGGGCCGGGCGCTGCTCAGCGGCTCGAGACGTCCGGGGACCCGGGCCGGCGCTGCCGGATACCGGTCGGCGGACTCGAACTGAGGACGACGCGATCCGGCGTAGGCGTACTCCGGAGCCCGCTCGTACTCGGCGGCGTATTCGGCCTCGCGGTAGTCGCGGTCATCGACCTCATCCCGGTACGGGCGAGCATCCTCGGCATAAAACGGCCGAGCCGGCTCCTCATCGCCGTAGAACTGCTCTCCGTCGCGGTAGTTCCGCTCATACCGGCGGGCCCGTGACGGAGCCGGATCCTCGAGGTAGTCGTCCTCGTAGTCTCCCGGCGGAACCATGCCGAAGTACGCCTTGAACTTGTGGATTGTGCTCATCGCATTTCCTCTTTCAGTCGCAGCCTGTACTCGACAATCCCTGTTAGCCGTGGTGCTTGTGTTACTCGTGTGACTAACCGTTAGGGCGAGATTACTGGCCGCGACCCCATGATCGCGGTACCGACACGCACGCATGTCGATCCGTACTTGACAGCAATCTCGAGATCGTCTGACATCCCCGCCGACAATTCGGTTGCCGACGGGTATTGCACGACAAAACCCTGGTGGATGCGGGCCGTCTGGTCCAGCCACTGCTCGGGCGAACCGCCGAGCGGGGGGATGACCATCAGCCCGCACAGCTCGAGATTGTCCGATTCGAGGATGGTGTCGGCCAGCGCCGGCAATTCGTCGGCGGGCACGCCGCCGCGCCCCTTGGCCTCGTCGTCATCGAGACCGATCTGGATGAGGATCTCCAGCGCTCCCCCGCGGGCACCGTCCTCGCGTGCGGTCCCCACGGCCCGATCGAGTGCCTGGGCAAGCTTGCCGCTGTCCACCGAATGCACGCGGTCCGCCCAGCGGGCGACCGTCTTGGCCTTGTTGCGTTGCAACTGCCCGATCATGTGGAACCGGAGATCACTGAGACCGGTCGATTCACGAACCTCGGTCGCCTTGGTTCCGGCCTCCGGTTCGCGCGACTCACCGAACTCGCGGACGCCGGCGGCAATGAGCAACTCGACATCGGTGGCCGGGAAGAACTTGGTGACGGGCAACAGCTGCACATCGGCCGGAGAGCGACCAGCCGCTCGGCAGGCGGCATCGACACGATCTCGAACACGCGCAAGATTCGCGGCGAGTTCGTGGCCGCGACCGGATGAGAGGTCCGAGACCTCAGGCACCGCTGCTGTCCATCCAGATGACCGAGGCGATCCGCCCCGTCGGTGCGCCACGGCGATGACTGAACAGCGACTGGTCCTCGATCGTGCAGCGCGGATCCTCGGCCACCGCTTTGACCCCCGCCTCGAGCAGCTGGCGCCGGATGCCGGCCCGAAGATCGAGCCCCGGAGTGCCCTTGAGGGTCCTGGTGGCGCTGCCGGGCAGGTGCGCCTCGACATCGGCCTGCATGTGAGCGGGTACCTCGTACTGACGGCCGCTGGCCGCCGGCCCCATGAACGCACCGATGCGGCTCACCACCGCACCGGCCTTCTCCATCTCGGCGAGGACGCGGGGCACGATCCCGATTCGTGCCCCGACCCGGCCGGCGTGGACCGCAGCGATCACACCCGCGGACTCATCACTGAGCAACAACGGGACACAATCGGCCGACAACACCGCGAGCGCGAGATCAGGTGTGGTGGTCACCAATGCGTCGGTGGCCGGCACCGGCTCGGACACCGGACCGTCGACGGTGGTCACGTTGCGACTGTGGATCTGTTCCATCCACACCACCCGCGATGCGCCGACACCGAGCTCATCACCGAGCCGGATCCGATTGCGCGACACCGCCTCCGGATCATCCCCGACATGATCGCCGAGATTGAACGAGCTATACGGGCCGGTGGAGAATCCACCGGCGCGGGACGTGGTTACCCGCCGGACGCGAAAACCCACTGCGACGCTCAGCGTTTCATGAACGGCGGAACGTCCACCTCGTCGTCGGCCTCATCCATACCGTGGGCAGGACGCGACGGACGCCCCTGACGATCGTCGGCGAAGGGGTCACCGGCGGGGACCTGTGCGAACAGCGGGTCGCGACGTTCGGTGGCCACACCGTTCGACACGGCACCGGCTCGCCCGGCTCCCACCGTGGCGCTACGAGCCGCGACCGTGGCGGCGGACTCGACCGGGTTGCGCGCCGGTGATCCACTGTCGAAGCCGGCTGCGATCACCGTGACCCGGACCTCGTCGCCGAGGTTGTCGTCGATGACCGTGCCGAAGATGATGTTGGCGTCGATGTGGGCAGCTTCCTGCACCAGCGTGGCCGCTTCGTTGATCTCGAAGAGTCCGAGGTCGCTGCCACCGGCGATGGAGATGAGCACGCCATGGGCACCCTCCATCGAGGCCTCGAGGAGTGGTGAGTTGATCGCCGACTCGGCAGCCTTGGTCGCGCGGTTTTCGCCGCGCGAGGATCCGATACCCATCAGCGCGCTACCGGCGTTGCTCATCACCCCTTTGACGTCGGCGAAGTCGACGTTGATCAGGCCCGGGGTGGTGATCAGGTCGGTGATGCCCTGGACACCGTTCAGCAGGACCTCGTCGGCACTGCGGAACGCGTCCATCAGGCTGACCGCGGCGTCGCCCATCTGCAGCAACCGGTCGTTGGGGATCACGATCAGGGTGTCGCAGGATTCGCGCAGCGCGGTGATGCCCACCTCGGCCTGACCGCCGCGGCGCTTGCCCTCGAAGGAGAACGGCCGGGTGACCACACCCACGGTCAGCGCGCCGAGTTTGCGGGCGATGCTGGCGACGACGGGGGCGCCACCGGTACCGGTGCCACCGCCCTCACCGGCGGTGACGAAGACCATGTCGGCGCCCTTGATGAGCTCCTCGATCTCGTCCTTGGCATCTTCGGCGGCGCGACGGCCGACCTCGGGGTCGGCACCGGCACCGAGACCACGGGTCGAATCGCGACCGACGTCGAGCTTGACGTCGGCATCGCTCATCAGCAATGCCTGGGCATCGGTGTTGATGGCGATGAACTCGACGCCTTTGAGGCCTTGTTCGATCATGCGGTTGACGGCATTTACTCCGCCGCCGCCAATACCGACGACCTTGATCACAGCAAGGTAGTTGTGCGGGGGCGTCATAGCGCTCGCCTTCCTTTTGGTCTGTTTCGAACCAGGTTGGTTCTAGTGCACGGCCGCCGTCGCGAAAACCCTCAACCTAAACCATAGGCTTAGAGTTATGTCAAGTAGCTGTGTGCTGATGGAAACGCTAGGCACCTTCGGACACCGGAGCCAGCAAGCGGTGCGGCGTGTCGGGAAAGAACTCTGCGAATTGCACCAGAACGGCTATTTGAACGTCGGATTCGACGGACTGGACACATTGTATTCGGTCCCCTCCTGCGTCAGCACGTGGCGCAGGGTCTCCGATTTCTCCGCGTTACGACTGTCGTCACCCCATACGACGGTGCGGTTGTCCTTGAGTACCAACACGATATTGACCGGAGAACTGACCTCGACGGCCGCGATCTGTTCGGCCACATATGGCGGCACTTCGGCCATCACGGTGAGCGCGGCCCGCGTCGACGGATCACCCGAACCGGGGTTCGGGGTCCGCAGCTGCGCCAGGCCGGGAGGCGGATCCTGTTGCGCGAACTCAAATCCCAGCTTGTCCATCAGATACTTCTGTCCGTCACGTTCGGTGAAGACGACCGGGACGCGTTCCTCGATGGCGATACTGATGGTCGACGGGTACTCACGCTTGACCCGGGCCGATGCGACGCGCGGGATCCGCGACACCCGTTGTGCCGCTGCCGCAGCATCAACCTGAAGGAGAGGCTCACCCTCGGGAATCGCTGCCGCGGAGGTGATCTCCTCCGCCGCCACCACCGAGTTCCCCGTCACGTCGACCGTCCGCACCGACATCAACGGGGTGAAGTACGCAACCAGGAACAGTCCGATGACAACAACGGTGGTGACGACGGTGCCGACCAGAACGCGCATACCACTGATCGCCGGACGGGCCGGCCCGCGACGACGGCTGCGCCGCGCGAATCCGCGACGCCGGTTCTTGTCGACTTTGCTCCCGGCATCTTCTTTCCCGGCGTCGGCGTCATCGAAGTCGGCGTCGAACGCCTCTGGGTCGAGATCGTCGTCGCTCACTTTTCGCCCCGTACGGCGCGGTCGCCCTGATTCACCCGACCGATATCACGCAGCGCCTCGACGATTTCCCCGGCCTGCATGGTCACATCACCGGCACCGATGGTCAGGATCACGTCCTGTGGCCGGGCCAGTTCGATCACCTGACGCGGGAGCGCCGAGACATCAGGCTGGAAGGCAACGGGTTTGGTGATCTGTTCGGCGATCGTCACACCGCTGATCCCCGGAATCGGTTCTTCCCGGGCACCGTAGACATCGAGCACGATGACCTGATCGGCGAGATCGAGTGAGCCGGCGAATTCCGTCGCGAACGTTTCGGTGCGCGAGTACAGATGAGGCTGGAAGATCGCCACGACGCGACCGCCGTCCGCGGTGACCATGTCGCGCGCCGCGGTCAGCACGGCCCGGACCTCGGTGGGATGGTGTGCGTAGTCATCGAATACCCGGATGCCGCCGACAGTTCCACGCAGCTGGAATCTGCGGTGTACACCCGCAAAACCTTCGACTCCTTCGATCAGGTCGGAGATCTCCGCTCCCGCGGCCACGCCGGCGAGCACTGCCGCCATCGCGTTGAGCGCCATGTGTTTGCCGGGCACGGGCAACTTCACCTCGCGCTCGGTCACGACGCCGGCGTGATCGGTGAACCGCACCCGGGCGAGTCCGCCGCCGGCCCGGCTCTGCCAGGACAACAGTTCGGCTGCCGGTTCGACGCCCGGCGCCAGGTCGCGGTGCAGACCTTCGCCGTAGCCGCGCACCGAGATCCCACGCTCCGACAACCGGTCGGACACCCGGCCGGCAAACGCCGCCGACCCCGGATCGTCGAGGCAGACCACCAGGGATCCACCGTCGACGATGCGGTCGGCGAAGTCGTCGAAGACCTGCACGTAGGCAGCTTCGGTCCCGAAGAAGTCGAGGTGATCGGATTCGACGTTCGTCACCACGGCCACGTTCGGCGTGTATTCGAGGAGCGATCCGTCGCTCTCGTCGGCCTCGGCCACAAACAGTTCGCCCGAGCCGTGGTGTGCGTTGGTCCCGGATTCGTTCAGCGCCCCGCCGACGGCGAACGACGGGTTGAGACCACAGTGCTGCAGCGCCACGACGGCCATCGAGGTGGTGGATGTCTTGCCGTGGGTACCCGCGATCAGCAGATTGCGGTGGCCCTCCATCAGCGTCGCCAGCACGCCCGGTCGCAGCAGGATCGGGATGCCGCGTTCGCGGGCAGCGACCAGTTCGGGGTTGGTCTTCGGGATGGCGGCCAGGGTGGTGACCACCACCGTCGGGCCGCCGTCGAGCAGGTCGAGCGCCGCGCTGTCGTGTCCGATGTGGATCTGGGCGCCACGGGTGCGCAGATCTACGACCCCGCGCGACTCCTTGGCGTCGCTTCCCGAGACCTGACCTCCGCGCGCCAACAGGATACGGGCGAGACCGGACATACCGGCCCCACCGATCCCGACCATGTGGACACGTGAGAGCTGTTGCGGCAACTGCTGTTTCATGGCACCCGCGATCGGTTCGTTCATCGGCTCGCCGCCGTGCGATGGGCCCGCGCGAGTTCGATGCCCGCCGCGGCGACAGCCTGCGCGGCACCCCTGGCGCCGGATCCGGCGGCAGCGGCAGCCATCGCCGCAAGTCTTTGCGGATCGGTCAAGAGCGGTGGGATGGCCTGTGCCACATAGTCCGGTGTCAGGTCGGCATCGTCGACCAGCAGCCCACCGCCGGCCGCGACGAGTGCGGCGGCGTTGAGGCGTTGCTCGCCGTTGCCGTGTGGCAGCGGGACATAGACCGCGGGCAGCCCGGTGGCCGAGACCTCGGCGACAGTCATCGCACCCGAACGACAGACGGCCAGGTCGGCGGCCGCATAGGCCAGGTCCATCCGCGAGATGTACGGCAGGCCGACATACGCCGGTGTCGCATCGAACGGCTCCAGGGAGTTCTTCTTCCCGTAGGCGTGCAGGACACCGATACCGCTGTCGCACAATGCTTGTGCGGCACCACGGACCGCGGTGTTGAGGCTCCCGGCACCCTGCGATCCACCGAACACCAACAACGTCGGGGCATCGGGATCGAGTCCGAAGAACTCACGAGCCTGTGACCGCAGTGCGCCACGATCGAGGTCGGAGATGGCAGCGCGCACCGGGATCCCGACAACTTCCGCGTCGAGCCCGGAATCGGGCACCGCGGCCAGCACCCGCTGCGCCAGCCGGGCGCCCACCTTGTTCGCCACACCGGCACGCGCGTTGGCCTCGTGGATGACCACGGGTATCCGGGCACCCGAACGCCGACGGAGGCGCGCTGCCAGATATGCGGGCAATGCCACGTATCCACCGAATCCGATGACCACGTCGGCGTCGACCTCGTCGAGGACCCGACGGGTTTCCGCCACCGACTTACGCAGCCGCAGTGGAAGTTTGGCCAGATCGGCGTTGGGCTTACGCGGCAGGGGCACCGGCGGGATCAGCTCCAGCCGATACCCGCGCTCCGGTACCAGAGTGGTTTCCAGCCCACGGGCCGTACCCAGCGCGGTGACCTTGATCGTCGGATCGATCTCGACCAATGCGTCCGCGACGGCCATCGCCGGCTCGATGTGACCGGCCGTGCCGCCGCCGGCCACCACGATCGACAGCGGACGCGTCGGATCACTCATTGCTCCGTACCCCATCCCCTTGCGTCCCGTCCAGATCCACAACGGGCGGTACGGTCACCGACGCGGCCGCGGATCGCGGTATCGGTTGTCCTCGCCGTAGACCGGCCGGGCGGATGGATTGCTGCCGCGACGGATATCTCGCGGCTGACGATCATGGGCATAGCTGTCATTGTTACGCAGTGGCTGCGGTCGCCGCTGCGGTGGGCTCGCGGTGCCGCCATATCCCCAATCCTGGGGCCGCGCCGTCCGCACCCGGCGGATGTCGTCGCGCGGTGCGTAGCTGCGCGGTGGCTGCCGTTTCTGCGACGGGCGCCGAACCGGTTCGGTGGCCGCCGTCCGCCGCGCCCGTCCCACCGGACTCGGTGCGCGGTGTACCCGCCGCTGGTCCAGGCGGTCGCGCAGGACCTCGGCACGGGTCTGTGAATACGGGACCGGGTGGGGCAGCCGAAGCATCCGGCCGAAGCGTCCGTCACCGCCGGAGGCCAGTGCCGCCACCGCTTCCGGTTCGTGACGCGCGGCGTTTGCCAGCAAGCCGAACATGACCAGTGTGGTCAGCGTCGAGGTGCCACCGGCCGACAACAACGGCAGCTGGATACCGGTCACCGGCAGCAGGCCGACAACGTAGCTGATGTTGATCAGTGCCTGCGCGGTCACCAGGATCGTGATCGTCGCGGTGAGCAGC
Source organism: Nocardia sp. 348MFTsu5.1 (assembly GCF_000383535.1). Lineage (NCBI taxonomy): Bacteria > Bacillati > Actinomycetota > Actinomycetes > Mycobacteriales > Nocardiaceae > Nocardia > Nocardia sp. 348MFTsu5.1. Next base: position 478,904 of record NZ_KB911510.1, on the reverse strand, counting down.
CGTAGGAAGGGATCCACCGAGCGGGCCGCGATCCGCAGGCCGACAAAGGCGAACAGACCGAACAGCAGCAGCACGATGACGCCACCGACGAGTCCGAGTTCTTCGCCGATGATGGCGAAGATGAAGTCGTTGTGGGCGTTGGGCAGATAGTTCCACTTGGCGCGGCTCTGACCGAGACCTTCACCGAACGGACCACCGTTGGCGAGTGCATATCGGGCCTGTCTCGCCTGGTAGCCGGCACCCTGTGGATCATCGACCTGGCCGAAGAAGCTGAGCACACGCTGGCTGCGGTAACCGGCCGTCATGGCGAGCACGGCCGCCAGTGCCACACCGGTGAGCGCGAAGAATCCGAACACCTTCATCGGCAGACCAGCGAACCAGAGCAACGCTCCGACGATGATCGCGATCGTGACGGTGGTGCTCAGGTTGGGTTCCAGAATGATCAGCAGACAGATCAAGAAACTCACGGGGATGAGCGGGACCAGTAGTTCACGCAGTTGCGCGTTGTCCCGGCGGCGGGAGGCGAGCAGGTGGGCTCCCCACACGCACAGCGCCACCTTCGTCAGCTCGGAGGGCTGCACCGAGAAACCGGCAACCGTGAACCAGCGTCGCGCACCCTGGGCCATCGTGCCGATCCCGGGCACGAGGACCAGCATGAGCATGATCGTGGTCACGATGATCGCGGGCGCGGCAAGTCGGCGCATGATCCGCACCGGCATCCGCACGGCGAAGAAGAACAGCACCACGCCGAGGGCGGCGAACACCAGCTGTGTGGTGAACATGCCGTACGACGAACCGGTCTTCGAGTAGCCCTCGACCGACGACGCCGAGAGCACCATGACCAATCCGAACGCGGTGAGCAGCACGGCGAGGGTCAGGATCAGGTGGAACGACGCCAACGGCCGGCTCAGTACCCCCGCGATCCGGGCAAGTATCGACCCGATCCCCTCACCCAAAGTGATGATCCGGCGTTCGGCGACTGGTTTGGATGTGCCGCTGCCACGGCCACCCACCGCGCCGGAATCTTCGGCTTCCGTGTCGGACTCGGGGCCGACGTCGACTCCGTCCAGGTCGGTGTCTTCGCCGGTGTCTTCCGCGGCGTCGGTATCGAGGTCGACATCGGAGGCAGAATCGTCGGTGTCGGTGATCTGCTTCTTGCGCATCAGGACGCCCCCAGCACCTGCGCGCCCGGAAGGGCGCGGGCACTGGCGGCGAAGCTGTCGCCGCGGGCTCCATAACCGGAGAACATGTCCAGGGATGCTGCGGCCGGAGCCAGCACCACTGCATCAGGGGTATCGGGGTCGGCAGTGCACAGATCCCAGGCGGCCCGCACCGCGCTGTCCATGACCGCGTCGGCGGACGCCGGATCTGCAGAAGCCGGGGCGATGTTCACCGCCCCATCTTCTCCTGTTACTCGTGTGACTGTTGGGACCAAAGGGGCGTGTCGGGTCATTGCATCTTTGATGATGTCGCGATCGGCTCCGATGATCACCACCCCGGCGAGCCGATCGCGGATGGCGATGACGAGTTCGTCGACCGATGCGCCCTTAAGCAAGCCGCCGGCCACCCAGACCACCCGGCGGTGTCCCAGGATCGAGGCCTGCGCGGCATGGGGGTTGGTCGCTTTCGAGTCGTTGATGAAGGTGGTGGTACCGACGATGGCGACCGGCGCACTGCGATGCCCGCCGACGGTGAATGTGTCGAGGCCTTCGGCCACGGCCGGCGCGCTCACGCCCACCGCCCGGCACAGGGCTGCCGCGGCCAGCGCATCGAGCACACCGGACGGACCCTGCGGCCGCACCCGGTCTGCATCGAACAGAGGAACGGGGTCGATCGGCACGACGGAGGACAAGTCCTCGCTCGCCTCCCAGTCGACCCGGTCGACCAGTCGACCGTCGACGACACCTAGCTCGCCGGGCCCGGGCGCGCCTAGCCGGAAGCCGATGGTTCGGCCATCGGGATCGGATCCGCGCAGGCCTGCGGCGACCGGATCGTCGAGACCGACCACTGCAATCGGCCCCGACAGGGCGATCGCCTTGGCCTCGACATAGGCGGCCATCGAGCCGTGCCAGTCGAGGTGATCTTCGGCGATGTTGAGCACCACACCCGCAGTGGGACGTACCGACGGCGCCCAGAAGAGCTGGAAGGACGACAGTTCCACGGCCAGCACATCGATACGCGGCTCGGCGACCAGCGCGTCGAGCACCGGCAGGCCGATGTTGCCGCAGGCCAGAACCGACACCCCCGCTGCGGCCATGATCGACTCGATCATCCCGGTGGTGGTGGTCTTGCCGTTGGTGCCCGTGACCACCAGCCATTGGCGTGGCGCTCCGGTCACCCCCGAGCGGTCCACCTGCCACGCCAGTTCGACTTCACCCCAGACCGGCAGTCCGGCATCCGCCGCAGCGACCACCAGTGGGTTGTCGGGCCGAAAACCCGGTGACGCGACGACGAGGTCGAAGTCTGCGGTCCAGCCGGGTCTAGCGATCAGCGTGTCCGGGGACACTTTCGCAGCACCGGCGGCAACGAGCGGTTCGAGCGCCGCTGCGCGGTTGTCGCACACGGTGACCGAGACACCCTGGTTCAGCAGGAACCGGGCGGCCGACGCTCCGGCCACGCCGGCACCGGCCACCAGAACCCGCTCACCCCAGGGTCGCTCCGAAGTCGCCGACATCATCGACCATTCCTCACTGGCCAATTCTCCACTCGTCTATCCCCCACTGGCACTGAGGAACTCGCTGTAGAACAGCGACAAACCCAGCGCACAGGCGATGGCCGTGAGCAGCCAGAACCTGATGATCACCGTTGTTTCCGCCCACCCCGACAGTTCGAAGTGGTGATGGAACGGTGCCATTCGGAACACCCGTCGACCCGTGGTCCGGAAGACCGCGATCTGGATGACAACCGAGATGATCTCTGCGACGAAGAGCGCACCGACGACAACCGCGAGCAACTCGGTGCTGGTGGTGATCGACAGGCCGGCGAGGAGTCCACCGAGGGCCAGTGAACCGGTATCGCCCATGAATATCTTGGCCGGCGCGGCGTTCCACCACAGGAAGCCCAGGCAGGCGCCACCGCCGGCCACCGCGATCAATGCCAGATCGAGCGGGTCCCGCACGGTGTAACAGCCGGGCTCGGCGGTCTTGGGCCCACCGACGCAGGCGTTGCGGTACTGCCAGAAGGTGATCAGCACATAGGAGCCGAGCACCATCGCCATCGAGCCGGCGGCGAGCCCGTCGAGTCCGTCGGTGAAGTTGACCGCGTTCGACCAGGCCGACACGACCAGCCACACGAAGATGATGAACACCACCGAACCCATCGCGATGGCGTCGATCTCGCGGACGTAGGACAACTGGGAGCTGGCCGGCCGGTATCCGGCCTCATTGCGGAATTGCAGTACCAGGAAGCCGAACAACAATGCCGCGATCAGCTGACCCACCGACTTCGCGGTTTTGTTCAGACCGAGGTTGCGCTGCTTGCGGATCTTGATGAAGTCATCGAGGAAACCGACCACGGCCAGCGTGGTCGCGAGCGACAGCACCAGAACGCCCGAGGCGGTAGGTCCGCTGCCGTCTGTCAGCAACCCGAACAGGTGCGATCCCCAGTAACCGGCCCACAACGCGGCCACGATCGCCACGCCGCCCATCGAGGGCGTGCCGCGCTTGGTCTGATGACTCGCCGGCCCCTCGACCCTGATCTCCTGACCGAAACCTTGACGCGAAAAAACCTTGATCAGCACCGGCGTCAGCAAGATCGCCACCGCCAGCGAGAGCACGCCCGCAATCAGGATCTGCCTCACCTGAACATCCCTATCTGTCGAGTATCAATGCAGTGATCGATGGCGCTCACGCAGGATCGCCACCCGGAGACCGGTGACCGACCCTGCTCTCCAAGAAGTCGGTCAAACCGAGCTCACGCCCACCCATCACCAGCACCACATCGTGCTCGCCGAGTTCTGCGTCCAGTATCTCTGCAGCCGCCTGCGGCGTGGACACCAGGACCGCCTCCGAACCCCACGAACCCTCCATGACAGCACCTTGGTGTAGTCCGTGGACGGCGCGCGAGGTCCCCACACAGACGACCTGCCCGATGTCCAGGCGCACGGCCAGTCTTCCGAGTTCGTCGTGCGACACCACCCAGCCCGTCATCGCGGCCCGGTCACCGGCATCGAGATCGGCCGGGACATCCATCTCCCCCAGTACGGCCCAGCTGCGTCGCTGCGGCGCGGCATGCACCGCGTCGGCGAGGTCACGCAAGGCGCCACGTACCGCCCTGGTGTCGACCAAGGCCACCGCGTCGGCCCTGTCACTATCCGGATTGCTCACTGCGATGACTCCGTGTCAGTTGGATTCTGTTGCGTCCCAATCTCATCGATCGCCTGGCCCAAGACAACCCGATCGTCGAACGGATGCTTGATGCCGTGGATCTCCTGTCCGGCCTCGTGACCTTTGCCGGCCACCAGCACCACGTCACCGGCCCGGGCCCACCGGACTGCGGCCGCGATCGCGCCGGCGCGGTCACCGATCTGCTGAACAGGCTCGGCTCCCGAAGGTCGCTCGGCGAGCGGTACCGCCGCCGCCCCGGCAATCACCTGCGCCCGGATGTCGGCGGGCACTTCGGACCGTGGATTGTCGTCGGTGACGACAACGAATTCGGCGCCGCGCGCGGCGGCCTCGCCCATCATGGGACGCTTTCCGGTGTCCCGATCACCGCCGGCCCCGACAACCACGGCGATCCGGCCCTGTGTCTGGCCCCGAAGTGTGGCGATGACGGCCTCGAGCGCGGCGGGTTTGTGGGCGTAGTCGACCACTGCGAGGAACGGCTGACCGCGGACCACCCGTTCGACCCGACCGGGTACCGCGACGTCTCCGACCGACGCGATCGCGGTCTCGACCGGCACACCCGCGCCGGACGCGAGGGCAACGGCGGTCAGCGCATTGGCGACATTGAATCGGCCCGGCATCGGGACAGTCATCTCGTACGACTGCCCGGTCGGACCGGTCACCGTCACGCGCTGCGCGCCGTCCCGGGCGACCTCGGACGGACCGGCATGCCAATCCACACCATCTGCCGACCCGGACGTCGACACACTGACGGCACCGGGTCCGGCGATGCCGAACATCTCGCGCCCCCAGTCGTCATCGACGCAGATCACCGACGCGCCGGCGTGAACCGCCGAATCCGGCTGGAACAGAAGCGCTTTGGTGTTGAAGTAGTCGCGCATCGTGGGATGGAAATCCAGGTGGTCCTGCGAGAGGTTGGTGAACGCGCCCAGCGCGAACCTGGTGCCGTCGACCCGGCCGAGATACAGGGCATGGCTCGAGACCTCCATCACCACCGAGTCCACACCCTGCTCGAGCATCGCGGCCAGCAACCCTTGCAGTTGGGGGGCCTCGGGGGTCGTCAGCGCGCTGGGCTGGCGGATCCCGGCGATCCGGGTCTCGACCGTGCCGATCAGGCCGACCGAATGGCCGGCCGCCATCAGCGCCGCCTCGGTGAGATAGCTCGTGGTGGTCTTGCCCGACGTCCCGGTGATACCGATCAGGGTCAAGCTTCGTGATGGGTGACCGTAGACCTGTGAACTGAGGTCGCCGAGGACGGCCCTCGGTTCCGGATGCACCAGCACCACACAGTTCGGCGTCGGATCCAGGCCGGCGATGACGTCACGTCCGGCCTGATTCGTCAGAACCGCGGACGCACCGGCGGCCAGAGCGTCGGCAGCGAATTGCGCGCCGTGAAACCGGCTGCCGGGAAGCGCGGCGAACAGATCCCCGGGCCTCACGTCCTGTGCCCGCAGGGTGACACCACCGACTTCTGTCTGTGCCGTGGCCGAGCCGATCAGATCTATCCGGGCGTTGCCGGTTGCTGCGAGAGCCTCGACCGAGGTCGGGGTGACCAGGGCAGGACGCAACACCGAACTATCGGGAGCAGACACGTGCTCAACATACCGTCGCAGGGTCACCCGGCTTGCAGCACCAGTGGTGGCGTCGGGCCCGACGACAGTGGTACCCGCTCACGCTGCAGCATCCAGGACGCGATGGTCTGGAACAGCGGAGCGGCACTCTGCCCACCGGAGCCGTCGCTGCTTCGCTTCGGGTTGTCCAGCATGATCCCGATCACGTACCGCGGGTTGTCCGCGGGCGCGATACCGGCGAACGTGATGTTGTAGGCCTCGTTGGAGTAGCAACCACATTTCGGGTTCACCTGCTGCGCGGTGCCGGTCTTACCGCTGATCTGGTACCCGGGCACAGCCGCCTTCGTACCGGTGCCGTTCTGGACGCCCATCGGATCGCTCTGGATCACCGCACGGAACATGTCACGGACCGTTTTGGCCGCCGCCGGGCTGACCACACGCACCCCTGGGGGCGGTTCGGTCACACCTGGCTGTCCATCGCCGTTGACCGCCTTGATGATCCGCGGTGGGATGCGCACGCCGTCGTTGGCGATCGCCTGATACATGGCGGTCATCTGCAGCAGGGTCATCGTCAGGCCCTGGCCGATCGGGAGGTTGGCGAACGTACCGCCCGACCACTGCGTGCGGGCCGGGACAACCCCACCGCTCTCGCCGGGCAGACCCACATCGGTGCTCTGCCCGAGACCAAAACGCTTGAGCATGTCGGCATATCGGTCCTCGCCGACCTTCTCGGCGAGCATGAGCGTTCCGACGTTGGAGGACTTACCGAAGATGCCGGTGGTCGTGTAGGGCACAACGTCATGCGCCCAGGCATCTTTCACGGTGGCGTCGGACATGGTGATCGACCCCGGGACCTGGTGCACCTCGTCCGGCGTGGTGACGCCGTATTCGATGGCGGCCGCCGCGGTGACGAGCTTGTTGACCGAACCGGGCTCGAACGGAGAGGTGACCGGGAGGTCACCGAGCTGTGCATCCTTTTGTTCGTCAAGGGGTTTGGCCGGATTGAAGGTGCCGTCGTTGGCCATGGCGAGGACCTCACCGGTCTTGACGTCCATGACGACCACCGACGCGTTCGCCGCACCGGACTTCTCCTTGGCGAGCTGAACCTGGTTCTGGACGTACCACTGGATGTCTGAGTCGATGGTCAGTTCCACGGTGGCGCCGTTCACCGCCGGATGCAGGTTGCGAGGACTTCCCGGGATCACCGCGCCGTCCGACCCGCGGTCGTAGGTGCGCGACCCGTCGGCTCCCGAAAGCACTGAATCCAGGGATGATTCCAGCCCGATCAGGCCGTTCCCGTCGAAGTCCACATCGCCGACGATGTTCGCAGCCAACTCACCACCGGGGTACAGCCGGACGTCTTGCCGTTCGGACCCGACCTCGGGGAACTCCTCGATGATCTTGTTCGCCGACTCCGGGCTCACCGCCCGTGCCAGGTACACGAAAGTTTCGTCGCTGCTCAATAGTTCACGCAGTGATGACTCGTCGAATTCGTTGCCGAGTTCGGCACGGATCCCGGCGGCGATCTCGTCGATGCGGGTGTCCAGATCGGGCAGCTCCGGATTCTTCTGATGAGCCTCTTCGATCTCCTTACGCACCTTGACCGGCTGGAACGTCAGTGCGCGAGCGTCGTCGGTGTATGCGATTGCCTTGCCGTTACGGTCTTCGATGGCACCACGTTTCGCGGGCAGCACTTCGGTGACCGCGCGCTGACTCGCCGCTTCTGCCGACAGTGCCGGACCGTCGACGACCTGCAGCATCGTCATTTTCACCGTGACCGCCAGGACCACCAGCAGGATGACAACCGTCACCACCCGGTGACGTCGCAGGAACTGCCGACCGGCCCGGATCATGTCGTCGTTTCCGCGGTGGGGACCACCGGCGGGAAAACCGGTGCGGCCGGTGGCCGTACGAGGGGCGGTGTCCGGATTGTCACCGTCGCGGTAACCGGTAGGTCCCGTTCCCTGACGTCCCCGCGGACGCCGGGACGGACCGACCCGCTCGCGGCCCGTGGCGCGCTGCCGAGTACGGCGGTCGCCGGCAGGTGTCTGCCGCGTCATCGGCAGCACCGGTCGTCAGCAGATCCATTCGCCGCGATGACTATCGCAAATGAGACCTCCATGGTTGTCAATTCTGTACTGCGCTAACGCTCTTCGCCCGAATTTGCGCCCGGCGCGCCGCCATTTGACGGAAGAACATTGGAGTATGCCGGCGGCGTCGTCGCATCGGCCGGCGGTGCGGCCGTGGGTGCTGTGGTCGTCGGTGCGGATTGTGCGGGCGTGGCGGTGCCTGCGTCGGGGGTGACCGGTGTTCCCTGAACGGGAATACCCTGGACCGGAATGCCTTGAGCCCCAGGTGTTGTCGGAGTGGCTGCGGCATCATCGGCAGGCTTGGCGGCCGTCGGTTTCGGCCCGTTGTTCATCGATGGAGCTTTGACACCCTCGGCGGGCTTGATCTCCCCGACAACCGTGGCGCGCCCATCGGCTCCGACCACCAGGCGAGCTTTGTCATTGCCGGGGATCATTCCCAGTTCGCCTGCCTTTTCGGATAATTCAGGCGCGGAGTCCCCCGACTCGTATTCCTTCTTGAGAGCGTCACGACGGTCGGACAACTGTTCGTTGTAGGCACGTTCCACCCCGAGCTGATATGAGTCCTGGGCAGACATGGTGGACAGCCACAGCGTGAGTGCCAGTCCGGCCAGCAACATGCCGACGACGACAACCGCGAACGGGACCCGGCGCATCGCCGCGGCGGGCGCGGTCCGCACGCGCGTCAACAACGTCGGTTTCGCGACCGGAGCGTCCGGCTTGTCGGTCCGTTGCCAGTGGCGCGATGTGGACGAGACAGCCTCGGCACCAAGGCGTTTGCGGCGGCGCTCGAGCGCCTTCTCCGCGGCGGCCGAACGCTGCCTGGTCCCACCCGGGGTACGGCTCCCTTGCGCACCGGAATCGCGGCGTCGCGCAGTGGTGAGCTGGTCGTCGGTAACCGTCATTTCTTCCCCCCCGCTATCCGCTCGATGACCCGGACCCGCACCGATGCGGATCGCGGGTTGTACTCGATTTCCTCATCCGAAGCCTGTTCCGCTCCCCTGGTCACCAGCGCGAAATCCGGTGCGGTTCCGGGCAGGTCGACCGGGAGGCCCGGCGGGGTCCTCGACTTGGTCCGTTCGACGAACTCACGCTTGACGATCCGGTCCTCCAACGACTGGTAGGACATGATCGCCAGGCGACCACCCACGTTCAGCACCGAAAGCGCCGCGGGCAGAGCGGCCTTGAGCGAGGTCAGTTCGCCGTTGACCTCTATTCGCAGGGCCTGGAATGTGCGTTTGGCCGGATGCCCACCGGTACGTCGGGTGGCGGCCGGAATGGTGCGATACAGCAGTTCGACCAATCGGCCACTGGTGGTGAACGGCTCGATCTCACGCTCACGCAGGACCGCGGAGGCGATCTTGCCCGCAAACCGTTCGTCACCGTACTCCGATAGGACACGGGCCAATTCGCCATGACCGTAGGTGTTGAGAACGTCAGCGGCGGTCAGCGGATCGTCGGCATTCATCCGCATGTCCAGTGGCGCATCAACCGCATAGGCGAACCCGCGGTCGGGCTGATCGAGTTGCATCGAGGAGACGCCGAGGTCGTAGAGTGCGGCGTCGAACTTCTTGACACCGGCCTGCTCGAGGGCGTCGTCCACCGCGTCGTACCGCGTGTGGACAAAGGTGATCCTGTCGCCGAACGGAGACAGTCGCTCACGCGCGAGATCCAAAGCGTTGATGTCCCGGTCGATACCGATGATCGCGACTCCGGGAAACCTCTGGGCGATGAGTTCGGTGTGGCCGCCGGCGCCGAGCGTGCCGTCGACATAGATTGCGCCGGATCCGTCGGGACTCTGCCGGGTGATCGCCGGCGTGAGGAGTTCGATCATCCGCTCGGCCATCACCGGGACGTGCCCGAAGGGGCCATCGGCGAGCTCCACTGTGCTACCTCTCGTGCGGTCCGGGTGCGCCAATTGGCCGGCAGGTGTGTGGGTGGATCCTGGTCCCTGCCCGATCTCCGCACCTGGCGCTGGGGAAGTGCGTCAGGGGCGGGTTGTCGAACCTGGCGCTGGGGAAGTGCGTCAGGGCCGGATCGGGCAAAGGCCTCGATTCACCCACGTGGGTCTCCTGGTCCTCGGTCTCAGACCGTGTCCAGGACGTCGAAGCCCACGCTCGAGAAGTTCTCCTCGTGCTCATCCTGGTAATCGCGCCATGTCTGCGCGTCCCAGATCTCCAAGTGGCTGATATTGCCGATAACCACACATTCTTTGGCCAGGCCCGCATAGCGGCGATGATCCGGGGACAGTGTTATGCGCCCCTGACCGTCTGGCCGCTGCTCGTCGGAACCCGAGCTCAATTGACGCCGAAAGGCCCGAGCAGCAGGATCGTCCTTGGGTGAACTCAACACTCGTTGAGCCAACTCGAGGAAGTCATCCCGGATGTGCACTGCAAGGCTGCGGTCCTGACCTTTTGTGATCATCACCCCTCCTGCAAGTGCGTCTCGGAACTTTGCGGGAAGCGTGAGCCGCCCCTTGTCGTCCAACTTGGGTGTGTAGGTGCCGAAGAACATAGCGCTGGCCATGTGCCGTCACCTCCAACCCCATGGTTGATGGGAAAATCCGGTTCTTTCCCAACAACGAGCACCACTGTACCCCACAATCCACCACTTTCCACCCCAAATCACCCCGCCGCGGCCGTGTGCGCCCAGCTTCCGCAGGTAGAGACCATGTAGTCGGTGGGGCGTAGATCCTGGATCGGCGAGTCCACGGGCGTTTTGGACAGGTTTTTGGAGCCTCAGGGGTCACTCCAGCCCCGTTTCGGCGATCGAGCCGAGGCTGTGGGAGAAAGTGGGGATTTGGGTGGAATGTGGGGCGATTGCCCTGAACACCACAAAAAGGCCGTGTATCGCGATGCGATACACGGCCTTCTATGTCAAACGTGCGGTGGAGTTCTACTCCTGCTCGAAGCGGCGGTTGAACCGCTCTTCCATGCGCTCAGAAAACTTGCGGCCTTGCTTGTGTTCGCGGCCCGACGACCCGCCTCGCGACGACCCCGAAGAACCTCCGGGAGTCGGTCCGCTACGCGTACCCCACAACGCCATCAGCCCGGCACCGAACATCACCAGGAAGCCGATGAGGCTGACGATGGGGAATCCGCCGATCTGTACCTCGATGACAACTCCCCCGACAAGGAGGACCAGTCCGACAAGGAACAACACGGCAGCCTGCAGTCGACGGCGCGCAGTGGAGCCGCGATAGCGACGCGACCGTACGTTCGACGCAAACTTGGGGTCTTCGGCGTACAGAGCGTTTTCGATCTGTTCGAGCATGCGCTGCTCGTGCTCTGAGAGTGGCACCCGCCCCTCCTTCAGCACATGGTTTCGGTAGAGCTTCCGGAGGAGACATTCCGGCTGCCCGGACCCACAACGGTGGACCCACCTCTGATGATACGAGGTGTTGGAACTTCCAACCACCATTCCCTGCGACAAGTTGGTGAAATTTGGTCCGATAGCAGTAATTTCAGAGCCTTCAGGCAGCACCGGCAGGCATATTCGACGGTTTCCCTCGCTCGATCCGCAGGATTTCCATCTCGACCACGTGCAAGAACTCGTCGACCTTGGGCCGCAACTGGGCGATCTGTTCATCGGTCACCGACCGAATTCCGGCCTCGGTGTCGGCACGGAGACGAGAGAGCCCGGCAAAGTAGGTGGCCCACCCCGAGAGATCGGGCATCGCCTGCGGCAGCCGCGCCCATGCACTGCGCGATCCACGGCGTCGGGTGGGATGCTCGGAGACGGCAAGGACGGCGCCGGCCGCCCGCAGTGCCGATTGATACAGAGCACTGAACGCCTCGGCCGAATCGGTGACGATATCCGACTCTCGCAGACGCGATTCCGCGCGACCCAACAACTCATGGGAGGCGATGATCTGAGTCGGTTCCGGCAGCCTGGCCACCCGGGTGGCCCGTCCCGTCGAGGCCGCTGCGCCGTTTCGAGAGACACGTGTGGGGGTTCGTGACATCGGCGCCATCTCGGTCCTCCTTCGCCGGATCGTCTGTGTCTGTGCGGGGTCGGCTCGGTGGCCTACGCTTCCCTCGTCGGCCACCGAGCCGCCCTCACGTCGTAAGCGGGTACCGATGCGGCTTGCGCCTTTGCGGAGGTTGAAGCCTCGAACACCCGTTCGACAGATTCAATATACCTAACGACCCCGACAACCCTCAAGCGAAAAAGGCGGAAACTTCTGTGCCCATCCGGATCGCCGACCTCACGGCACACGATGCACAGAGCTGGCTGCCCGACGCGTTGAGCGTCTACGTGACCGCGATGAACTACCCACTGGGCACCGAAGTGCAACGGGCTCCCCTGTGGCACGAACACATTCAGCGACCCGGGTGGCAGGCCGTCGGCGCGTTCGACTCCCTCGGTCCGGCCTCCGGCCGGGAAACCCTGGTGGGGATCGCGTACGGATACAGCGGCGCGAACGACCAGTGGTGGAACCAGCAGGTGCGCAGCGGACTGGTTCGCGCAGGCAGCAGCCGCGAGCGGGTCAGTGCCATCACCGACAGCTACTTCGAGTTGACCGAACTGCACGTGCATCCGTCCGCCCAGGGTCAGCAGATCGGCGAGGCGATCCTGACGCGTCTGCTCGACGGCCGTGACGAACCCCAGGTTCTGCTCTCGACACCCGAGGTGGATGCGGAGAACAACCGGGCCTGGCGTCTATACCGACGACTGGGTTTCGCAGACGTCTTGCGCGGCTTCAGCTTCGCCGGTGACCCCCGGCCCTTTGCGGTGCTCGGCCGGGCCCTCCCACTCAGATAGCCTCCCTCTCAGATAGGTCGTCATGATCGACACACTTGTCATCGGTTCCGGACACAACGGCCTGGTGGCTGCCTGCTACCTGGCGGCGGCGGGTCAGCGGGTGAGGGTGCTCGAACGGGACAGCGTCGCCGGCGGCGCGGTGTCCACGGTCGAGCGGTTCCCGGGCTATCGCGTCGACCGTGGCTCCTCGGCCCACCTGATGATCCGGCACACCCCGATCCTCGAAGAACTATCGCTGGCCGATCACGGCCTGCGCTACATCGACTGCGATCCCTGGGCGTTCTGCCCCGCGACCGACAACGCTCCCCCGATCGTCTTCCACCACGACCTCGAGAAGACGTGCGCGTCGATCGAGGCGGCCTGCGGAGCCGGAGATGCTCACGCCTACCGCGGATTTGTCGAGGTGTGGGCGCGGCGGTCGGCCGCGATGATGTCGGCCTTCACCTCTTCTCCGTCACCTCTGGCTCTCGGCAAGGCGTTCTGGGGGCTTCCCGCACGTGTCCCCGCTAAAGGCGCAACGGCCGGCGCCGCTCTCTCGCAAGAGTTCCTGATGTCGGGAAATGCGCTCCTCGACAGCTGGTTCGAATCCGAACACCTCAAGACGGCGCTGGCTTGGTTCGGTGCGCAGTCCGGTCCACCGATGAACGAGCCCGGAACCGCACCGATGGTCGGCTTCGCCGCGGCGATGCACACCATTCCCCCGGGCCGGGCCGTCGGCGGCAGTGGCGCACTCACCGAGGCCCTGATCCGCAAGCTTCACGACGACGGCGGTGAACTCGCTTTGTCGGCCGCCGCGACAGCCATCGAGAAGGAGGGCGACGGCTGGCTGGTCCGGACCGCCGACGGTGACGTGCATCGCGCCCGATCGGTGATCAGCGCCTGCCACATCCTGACCACGTTGGACCTGTTGCGGGCGGGTGGATTCGATCGCACCACCGCCGATCGGTGGCGGGCACAGATCCGGATCGGTGGCGGTATCGGCATGGCGGTCCGCCTCGGGGGCACCGCATTGCCGCAGTACCCCGGGCTGCCCGACGACACGTCGGTGCACGGCGGGCTGGGTCTGCTGGTGACCGATCGTGGACATCTGGCCCGGGCGTACGCCGACGCCACCGCAGGAGACCTCCCGCGTCGTCCGGCACTGATCGCGATGAGCTTCTCCGCCATCGACCCGACCCTGGCACCACCCGGACGGCACCAGACCAGCCTCTGGGCGCAATGGCACCCCTACCAACTCTCGGGTGGCCGCAGCTGGACCGACCTCGCGGCCACCGCCGGCCAGGAGATCATCAACGAATTGGACCGGCATGCACCGGGATTCGCCGAGTCGATCGAACACACCTACGTCCAGACGCCCGCCGATCTGGAATCCGAACTCGGGATGACCGGCGGCAACATCATGCACGTGGAGATGTCGCTGGATCAGATGCTGATGTGGCGTCCCCATCCCGAACTGGCCAGGCACCGGGTGCCCGGTGCTCCCGGAATCGTGCTCGCCGGCGCCTCGACCCACCCCGGCGGTGGTGTCAGTGGCGCCAGCGGGCGCATCGCGGCAAGTGCGGTCCTGTCCGACCGGAGATCCCCTTTGGCCAGGATCACCCGCGGCCGATGGGGATGACCACCACACTCACATCCCAGCGGCCCACATTGCTGTGGGCCTCGGCGATCCTGCTGGCCGGATCGATCGCCGCACAGATCGTCTATCCCCTGGTCGACGGGGTCGCCCGCGATCGGGCCACCGTGGTCGTGGTTGTCGCCGCGGCCGCCGCGATGCTCGCCCATGCCACATTCCGGCTCGGTCCACCGCGGGCGGTCGCGGTCTTCGCGGCAACGGCCGGTGTCGGATGGACCGCGGAAATCGTCGGTGTCGCCACCGGATTTCCGTTCGGCGCCTACGCCTACGCCACCGACCGGATCGGGCCATCGGTTGCCGAGGTCCCGGTGATCATCGGACTGGCCTGGACCGCAGGCGGTTACAGCATGTGGTGGATCAGCGCGCTGGTCAGTCGCCGTCGCCCGATCCGGATCGCGCTGGCCACCGTCGGGATGGTCGGCTGGGATCTCTATCTCGATCCCCAGATGGTCAGTGCGCGATTGTGGACCTGGTCCACCGAGGATGCCGGGCTGCCCGGCATCGACCAGATCCCGGTCACCAACTTCATCGGCTGGGCCGGCGTCGCGTGTGTCATGTTCGTGCTGCTCTCCCTCATCGACCCGAAACCTGTCACGGTGACACCGTTGACGTCGGTGGCACCGGTGGGCTGGTTCACCTGGACCTGGCTGGGCTCGGCGCTGGCATTTCTGGTGTTCCTCGACGATCCGGCCCTGCATGCGGCAGTCCCGTACGGGTTGTTCGGGATGGGGATCCTGGGAGTTCCGGCCGCGATGGCACTGGCTCGCCGGATCCGATCAGGTATCAACTGACCCGATCAGCACGGCCCTCCTCACGCGCCGGCCCGGCTAGTGGCACGATAGCTCCGTGCCTGAGATCACCCGACATAGCCGCAGACGCGGACCCGTGAGCCGCCGCGGACGCGGACCCGTCAGTTTGGTGTTGCTCGTGCTGGCTCTGTTCTGTGGACCCGCACTTGCCGCCTGTTCTGATGCGCCCGCCCAGTACGGCGACCGGGTGTGGGGTGCGATCGTCCTTGCCGAAAAGGACATCGGCCAGGAAAAAGGCCCGCAGATCACGGTCCCGCCGTCACTCGAGTCGGTGGTCAGCGCCACCGAGTTCAAGCGCGACGGACTGATCGGTACCCGGGCAACGTACACCGAAGCCACCCTCGGCCAGTTCGCGCAGCTCGGCGAGCTCGTCGACAACGCCTACCCGGATGCACCGGTCACCATGGACCTGCTGGCACAGCGACGCGGCGACGCCGTGACCTTCCGCGGAACCGCCGACCTGAAAGGGCTGGATCCCGACAACGATTACGTCGAGTTCTCGATTCAGTTCGCCGGACCGATCACCGCCACCAACGGTCAGCAGGACGGCGAGGACGCGGCCTCCTGGAAACCGGAGATCGGCAAGGCCACCCCGATGACCGCAGAAGCCCACTACCCCGAACCGGGATCCGCCGCCTTCGCCGGCTGGACGGGCCTGATGGCCGGCATCGCCCTTGCTGTCGCCGTCGTGGTGGTCGCCCTGGCCTGGGTCAGCCGCGATCAGTCACCTCGCCCTGGTGCCCCGCAGAAGCGTTCCCATGACGCCCCGCGGCAATCCGTCGGTGGGACGAACAACCGGGGTAGCGGGACCGACGGCAGCGGGACCCCACACTGATCGGCTGGCTGCCGCCGGTGGTGTCGTTGACCAACACGGCCCTGGCCCTGGCGAACTACCGGCGGTTTCGCTCGCTGCTCCAGACCGCGGGTCCCATCGACCGGCCCGTGTGGGTTCTGGTGCCGGCTCGTGACGAGGCGACCCGCATCGCCGCGATCATCGGAGATCTGCGCGCCCAGATCGGGGTCGACGACCTGCGGGTCCGGATCTGCGACGACGACTCCACCGACGGAACCGGCGCGGTGGCCACGGCCGCGATCGCGGGCGATCCCCGATTCGAGCTGTTGACCAACCGGCAATCCCCGCCTCCGGGTTGGACCGGCAAAACCCACGTTCTCGATCTGCTCACCGCCGACATCGACACCATTGGGGATCACACCGGCTCAGACGCCACCGCCGAAAACATAACGGTGATGTTTGTCGACGCCGATGTCCGGCTGCGACCGCACGCCGTCGCCCGCGCGGCCCAGACGAGTGGCCGGGTAGGTGGACTTCTCACCGTCTGGCCCGCCCAGGTCGCGCAATCCCCACTCGAACAACTGGTCCAGCCCTTGCTGTGCTGGTCGTTTCTGGGATCGGTCCCGCTGGCGGTCTCGGAAAAGCTGCGACCGCGGTCGATGGCGGTGGCCAACGGGCAGTTCCTGGTCAGTTCGGTCGCCGACTACCGCCGCGCCGGCGGTCACCGGGCGGTCCGTGCCGATATCACCGAAGACCTCGCACTCGCCCGCCGCTACCGCGATGCCGGACTGTCGTCGTCGGTCCGCGCCGGGTCGGACGTTGCGAGTTGCCGGATGTACGAGGGCACCGCCGACACCTGGCAGGGCTATCGCCGCTGGCTGGGCACCGAATTCGGCGGACCGGCCGGAGCGGTGGTTGTCGCTGCGGTGATGGGGACGGCCTATCTACTCCCCTGGTGGCAACTGATCACCGGTCGTCGCCGCGCGCGAGCGGCCGTTGCGGTGGCCGCGGCGACAACCTCACGACTGGTGGCCCGGCGGGCCGAGACCGGTACGACCACCGCAGCCGACGTGTTGTCGGCGCTCGCACATCCGGTCGCGGTGTCGGTGGGCATCACCGCACTCGCGGACTCTCTGCGATCACGTCGCCGCGGTACCCTCGCCTGGAAAGGGCGAACACTCACCACCGGTGAGTAACCACCGCCGACCGTGCCGAACGGGCCGCCGAGCGTGCCGTAAATACCGCCCAGCGTGCCAATAGTGTTCGCGCACTTACAGTTTCGGCACGGTCGACGGTCCGTTCGGCACGGTCGACGGTTCGGTCGGCGGCCCGTTTGGCACGGTCGACGGCCCGTTCGGCACGGTCGATGGCAGTCAGGCGGCGATCGAGTTCATTCCGAGTCGTTCGAGGACCTCGCTGGTCGCCTTCGCGAAGTTGAGGCTGCAGAAGTGCAGGCACGGCACACCCTCGTCGATCAGACGTTGTGCCATCTCGGTCGCCAGATCGATACCCACGGCGCGCACCGATTCCCGGTTCTCATCCGGGCCGTCGCCGGCAGCGTCGGACAGTCGCTTCTCGACATCGGCCGGGAGCACCGAACCGGAGAGCTCGACCATGCGGCGAACCGAGGCGAGTGAGGTGATCGGCATGATGCCGGGGATCAGCGGCTTGGCACCCTGTTCCGGATCGGCAGCGTTGACACGGTCCCGCAGTCGCAGGAAATGTTCGACGTCGAAGAACATCTGAGTGATCGAGTACTGTGCTCCGGCACGCAATTTCGACACCAGGTACTTGGTGTCGTGATCGAGGTCCGGTGCCCGGTGATGACCTTCCGGGAACGATGCGACACCGATGTTGAAGTCGCCGAGATCCTGCAGGAGACGCACGAGTTGTTCCGCGTACTCCAGCCCCTCGGGATGCTTGACCCAATCACCCAACGGATCGCCCGGAGGGTCGCCACGCAGCGCGAGGATGTTGGTGATGCCCTGATCGGCATAGCCGCCCGCCATGGACCGCAACTCTTCGATGCTGTGGCCGACGGCCGTCAGATGCGCCACCGGCAGCAGCGTGGTCTCGCGAGCCAGCTGCCCGGTGATGCGCAGTGTGCGATCACGGGTGGTGCCGCCGGCACCGTAGGTCATGGAGACAAACGCCGGGTTCATTCGCTCGAAGATCCGCACGGTGCGCCACAGGCGTTCCTCGGCCTGCTCGTCTCGGGGCGGAAAGAACTCGACCGAGAACGGCACCGGACCCGCGTGGGGTTCGGTCAGCCGCTTCACGATCGACGATTGCGTCATCTGCGAACTCACCCGGCAATTATAGGGTGACGGCGAAGCGGTGCATAACCGTTGACCGCCCCCGGCAGCCGCTGCGTCCCGCCGTAGGGTGGGTGACGTGGCAATCCAGTCCCTGACCGACGTTCCCGCCGCGACCACCGACCTGTTGCAGAGCGTTTTTGCAGAACGCGCATCCACGGCTGCCGACATCGGTCCGGGGTTCGAAGATGCGGTGAGCGCGATGTCCGCATTTGTCCTCCGCGGCGGCAAAAGGGTCAGACCGACATTTGCCTGGGCCGGCTATCGGGCCGCCGGGCCGATCCGCAGCGATCCCGATCGGCTGCTCTCGGTCTGCGCCGCCCTGGAACTGGTGCAGGCCTGCGCACTGATCCACGACGACATCATCGATCGCTCCGACACCCGGCGCGGATTCCCGACGATCCACCGCGAGTTCGAGGCCCGTCATCGCGAGGCCGGCTGGCGCGGTGACGCCGCCGACTACGGCGAAGGCGTGGCGATCCTGCTCGGCGACCTGGCGCTGGCCTGGGCCGACGACCTGGTGACCGAAGCCGGATTCGACCCCGCGATGCACCGCTGCGTGTCGGCGATCTGGCGAGGTATGCGCACCGAAGTTCTCGGTGGGCAGTTCCTCGACATCGCCACCGAGGCCTCCGGTGATGAGACATCGGCGGCCGCCTACCGCGTGATGCGGTTCAAGACCGCCGCCTATACAGTCGAACGCCCGCTGCACCTCGGTGCTGCCATCGGCGGCGCCGAACCCGACCTCATCGAGTCGTTGCGTTCGTTCGGCACCGACATCGGGATCGCCTTCCAGCTGCGCGACGACCTGCTCGGGGTCTTCGGCGATCCGTCGATCACCGGCAAGCCCGCCGGGGACGACATCATCGCCGGAAAGCGGACCGCACTGCTGTCTGCGGCGCTGGGCAAGCTCGATGCCCACGACCAGAACGCGGCCGACGTGCTGCGCGGGCGGGTCGGCCGTGCACTCACAGCCGACGAACTCGCACACACCTTGGCGATCATCACCGACAGCGGAGCCGTCATCGACGTGGAACAGCAGATCGACGATCTGGTGACCAGTGCGCTGGCCACCTTGACCTCGAGCAGCGCGACCCCGTCCGCCAAGGCCGATCTGACCGACCTGGCCACTGCGATGACCCGCCGGCAATACTGATGCAACGCACCACCATCGGCCCCAGCAACCGGATCGTTGTCGTCGGCGGCGGGTTGTCGGGACTGACCGCAGCCCTGTATCTGCGCGGTGCGGGCCGTGAGGTGACCGTCCTCGAGGCAGCCGAGACACCCGGTGGACGCGTCGCCACCGAGACCGTCGGGACCAACCGATTCGACACCGGCGCAACAATTCTCACGATGCCCGAGCTCGTTCACGCACCCATGTCCGCAGTCGGCATCAACGCCGACGAGGCGGCGCGGCGACTGGACCTGATCGACGTCGACCCGACCTATCACATGCGATACGCCGACGGCACCACACTGAACCTGCACCGCGACATCGACGACCTGGCCGCCGCCATCGCCGACACCTTCGGCAATGATGCCTCCGACGGCTACCGCAACCTCACCGACTGGCTGGCCCGGTTGTACGAAGCCGAGTTCGACCGGTTCATCAACCGGAATTTCGATTCGGCCATCTCGATCGCCAGGGACCGGAAAACCCGCACGGCGGCAGCACAATTGGTGCGTCTCGGTGCACTCGGCAAACTGTCGTCGACGGTCGGTCGCCACATCACCGACGAACGACTGTTGCGCGCCTTCACCTTTCAGGCCCTCTACGCCGGGGTGCCACCCGAGCGCGCCCGTGCCGTGTACGCGGTCATCGCACACATGGACATCAGCATGGGCGTCTATTACCCGCGCGGCGGGATGGGCCGGGTCGCCGAAGAGATGGTCACCGCGCTGACCGGGGCCGGCGGTCGCTGCGAACTCGGAACCGCCGCGGACCGGGTCGAATGGGACGGCAACCGGGTGCAGGCGATCGGGACCTCCGACGGCCGGCGCTGGCCCTGCGACGCGGTTGTCTTCACCACCGACACCCCCGTCACCCGGCGACTGCTCGGGGACAAACCGACCGGACGATCCCGCAAGATCGTCTACTCACCGAGCGCAGTGGTCGCACATGGTGTGGTCCCGACGTCGGTGACCGCGCACTGGCCGGGCGGGCATCACACGCTGGACTTCGGCGCGGCCTGGTCACAGACCTTTCGAGAGCTGACCGCCCGGGGCGGCCGCGGCCGACTCATGAGTGATCCGTCGCTGCTCATCAACCGTCCCGGACTGTCCGATCCCGACCACTCGATCACAGCTGCCGGAGAGTCGGTGACGGTGCTGGCTCCCTGCCCCAACCTCGATTCCGCACCGCTGCCATGGCGCGAACTGTCGCGGCCGTACGTGAACGAGGTGCTTGCAGTCCTCGAAGCCCGGGGATACCACGGGATCCGCGACACCTTCGAGATCGCCAAGGTCGACGATCCGGGTACATGGGCGGCCAAGGGTATGGCCGCCGGCACCCCTTCTCCGCAGCCCACACCGTCCGCCAGACCGGACCACTGCGAACCCCCAACCTCGTCCGCGGAACCGACAACGTGGTGCTCGCCGGCAGCTCGACGGTGCCCGGGGTCGGTATCCCGCCTGTCCTGGTCTCGGGTCGCCTGGCCGCCGCCCGCATCACCGGTGACTAGTGTCGCGAGTCGAAAGTTTCTTGCCTGGATTCGAACGCCGGAGACTGCAAAAGAACTTTTGACTCGAGGCACTAGGATCATCGAGATGTCCACGCCCGCCACCGCACCGCAGCCGGCCACCCCGAAGTCGGTGAACACAGTCGGCTGGTGGACCGGGTTCTCGATGCGGCGGTTGCGGGACTTCTGCGCCACCGAGATCGGGCGCCACATGGTGCTCGGATTCATCGGTTCACTCCTGATCACCGTCGGGAGTTTCGGCGTCGGAGACATCCCCCGCAACAACACGTCGTTGCAGAGCATGAACCTGTCGTGGATGTACTACGGCCACGGAAAAACCCTGAGCACCATCGCTTTCTGGCTCGGCGTCGCGTTGATGGTGATCGCCTGGGTTCGCCTCGGACGAACCCTGAGCGCGCAGAACACCAACCGCACACCGGCATCGGTCATCGGCTGGGCGTCGCTCGCCTGGACCGCACCGATGCTGATAGCCGTACCGCTCTACAGCCGCGACGTCTACGCCTACCTCGCGCAGGGTGCGCTGCTACGCGACGGCTTCAATCCGTACTCCGATGGTCCCGTGGTCAACCCGGGTCCACTCCTCGACTCGATGGCACAGGTCTGGGCGACCACGACGGCGCCCTACGGACCGGGCTTCATGACGATTGCCCGCGCGGTGACCACGGTGACCGGCGACAGCGTGGTGGCCGGCGTTCTGGTGATGCGACTGGTCCTGTTGCCCGGCCTGCTCCTGACGCTGTGGGCCCTGCCGCGCCTCGCCCGCCGATTCGGCACCGAACCGTCGATGGCGCTCTGGATCGTGGTGCTCAACCCCATGGTGCTGATCCACCTCGTCGGTGGACCACACGTCGAGCTGTTGATGATGGGTGTGCTGATCGCCGGCGTCACCATGGTCGTCGAAGGACGTCACGTCGCCGGGATGAGTGTGCTTGCGCTGGCCGCCGCGATCAAGATCACCGCAGGCGTGGCGATTCCGTTTGTGCTGTGGATCTGGTTGGCGCACATCCGCGCCGAACGTCCGGTGCGGACCGGTGACGTGGTCAGGGTGCTGGCTTGGATCGCCGGACTGAGCGCAGTGATCTTCGGCGCGCTGACGCTCGTCGTCGGCCACGGATTCGGCTGGTTGCTCGGACTGACCTGGGCCGACAAGATCATCAACTGGCTGACCGTCCCCACCGCGGTGGCTCACCTCATCACCTATGCCGCATCACCGTTCACAGCGTTGCCGTTGCTGCCCGTGCTCGACGTGGTCCGCACCGTCGGTTCGGTGATCCTGGCCGCGGCACTCGTTGGTCTGTGGCTGTGGTTCCGCAGATCCGAGCGCGACGCGGTCAAGGGTATGGCCTGGGCAATGTTTGCCGTCCTGATCCTCGAACCGTCCACGCTGCCTTGGTATTACACCTGGGCACTCGTTCTGGCCGCCGCGTTCGCCCTGGATCGCCGGGCCATCGTGGCGATCATCGTGTTCTCGGTGTTCCTGTTGCAGGTGTTCGGCCCGACCGACGAGATCTTCATGTACGAACTGACCGATGTCCTTCAGGCGCTGGTGTTGTCGGCGTTGGCAGGGTGGTCGTTCCTCCGGGTCGATCCGCTGCGGCTGCGCCGCCTGACCCGTGGGAAACCGTCACCGGCCGGATCCCTGACTGCCACCGAGGCCCCGACATGACCGACGCACTCGGATCCGCATATGAACACTGCCGGCAGCTGACCAAGGTTCATGGACGAACGTATTACGCCGGTACCCAACTGCTTTCGAAGAACCAGCGAAACGGCGTCTACGCACTGTACGGCTTCGCCCGGATGATCGACGACATCGTCGACATCGAGGAGGGACCGGACCGTCTCACGCACCTCGATGCCATCGAAGCCGATCTCGCCGCGGCACTGGCCGATCCGGCCTACCGCTCCGAGCTGCCCGAGGTACTGGCCGTCGCCGATACCGCCGCTGCGTTCTCCATCGACCACCGGTACTTCGAGATGTTCATGCGCTCGATGCGAATGGACTTGCCCGAGAGTCCACTTCACGTCAGCCGCTACCGGACCATGGAGCAGCTCCGGGAGTACATGTACGGGTCGGCCGGTGTGATCGGTCTCCAGATGCTCCCGATCCTGGGGACTGTCGTGCCGATATCGGAAGCGGTCGAACCGGCGCGGGCGCTCGGCGACGCATTTCAGCTGACGAACTTCATCCGCGACCTCGGCGAAGATCTCGACCGCGACCGGATCTATCTCCCCACCGACGAACTCGCCGCGTTCGGCGTCGAGGAATCGATGCTTCGGCGGTGCCGTCGGACGGGACAGGTCCCACCCGAACTGCGCCGGGCCCTGGCACATCTGATCGCGGTGACCCGCGCCGAATACCGGCTCGCCGAACCGGGTATCGATCACCTGACTCCGGCCAGCCGGCCCGGGATCCGCGCGGCGTTCACCATGTACCGGGCGATCCTCGACGAGGTCGAGGCGAATGGTTACCGGGTACTGACGCAACGAGTTCGGGTGCCGCAACCGAAACGCCTCGCCCACGTCGCCGCGGCACTGGCACCGTGGCGTTGATGAACACACGCCGATCGTGGCCGGCAGCACATCTCGAGGAGGCTCGCGCGTTCAATGCCGCGAAGGGTCCGATGCGCGGGCCGCAGAATTTCGATGAACTCCGGGAAATCCGCGCCCGACGAGCCGAACAACGACCGGCGACCGACCCGGACGCAGTCGCCCTGATGGCCGAGGCGGAGGGGCGGCGGGTGCCGGTCCGGGTCTTCGCCCCTCGCGACGCCGCTCCGAATGGCATCTATCTCGACATTCATGGTGGCGGGTTCTACATGGATTCGGCTGAGCGCTCAGATGCCCGCAACCGTCAGCTGGCCGATGGCCTCGGTGTCGCCGTGGTGAGTGTGGACTATCGCCTGGCACCCGAAAGTCCTTGGCCGGCAGCCCCCGACGACTGCGAAACAGCTGCATGGTGGTTGCTCGATCACGCCGCGGAGCGATTCGGTACGACCCGAATGGTCATCGGTGGGGCGTCAGCGGGGGCAACACTCTCGATGACGACACTACTGCGGCTACGTGACCGCAGTCGCAGCGAGGAATTGTGCGGCGCTGCACTTCAATTCGGAACCTACGATCTCAGCGGCGGCACCCCCGCCGGCCGACTCATCGCGGACGAGTATTTTCTTCAGGCCTATGTCGGTCACGTCGACGACAGGACCGCCCCGGACATCTCCCCGGTCTTCGCCGACCTGCGCGATCTGCCACCGACGCTGCTGGTCATCGGAGACAAAGACATTCTGCTCGAGGACAATCTGGCCATGTCGGCCGGACTGTCCGCTGCCGGCAACGACGTCGATCTCCGGATCTACCCGGAATCGCCACACGCCTTCACGTCCCACCCCACGGCGCTGGCTGCGACCGCGCGCCACGACATCGAATCCTGGATCGCCGAGCGCATCGCGAACCAGGGGCGAGCGACGTGAGTCAGAACGCTTCGGCCTGCGCCCGGCGGACCATCTCGCGGGCCTGATGGCCATGCAGTGCCGTTGCGGGCGTGATACCCAGATCGTCCTGCACGGTGAACATCCACCGCATGATCTCGTCGCGGCTGAAACCGCCGTCGAGCAGAACCTTGATCAGCCCGGTGAGGTGCTTGACGATGTCTGAGCCGTCGAAGAACAACTCCGGGATCGCGACCTGGCCGTCGCGGCGAACCGCGAGCAGAGTGTGGTCGGAGATCATGTTCAGGACTTTGCTGTTCGAAAAGCCCATTCGGGAGGAAACCTGAGAGACCGACAGGACGTCGACGTCAGCTGGAAGAGTGTCTGGGGAGAGCGGTACGGAACCCACGGTCAAGAGGGTACCGAGCCAGTGGTCAAACCGTCGAATCACTCACCTGAGCAGGTCGCCGACCGCGTCGTGACCGATTCTCGATCCCGCATCGCTAATGTGGACTCGGTTCGACGTCCCCGCCGAATTTTCACACCATCAGGAAGGCTTCGACACGGTGAACGCTCCCTCCGACGTGCTTTTGGGTGCGCTCCTGGAGCGCAGGTACCGCATCGACGCACTTATCGCCCGCGGCGGAATGTCCAGCGTCTATCTCGGGATGGACCTACGTCTCGACCGGCCGGTTGCGGTCAAGGTGATGGACCCGCGGTTCTCGGCCGACCCACAGTTCCTGGCCCGTCTCGAATTCGAGGCCCGCTCGGTGGCCCGGCTCAAGGATCCGGCCCTGGTTCCGGTGTACGACCAGGGCGCCGACGGCGACTACGCGTTCCTGGTGATGGAACTCGTCGAGGGTGGCACGCTCCGCGAGCTGCTGCGAGAACGCGGACCGATGCCACCGCACGCCGTCAACGCGGTGACCGCACCCGTTCTCAGCGCGCTGGGCGCGGCCCACCGGGCCGGGCTGGTCCACCGCGACGTCAAACCGGAGAACGTCCTGATCTCCGATGCGGGCGAGGTCAAGGTTGTCGACTTCGGACTCGTCCGGGCGATCGCCGCAGCGGGCATCACGTCCAGCAGCGTCATCCTCGGAACCGCGGCCTACCTCTCCCCCGAACAGGTCGAGACAGCGTCGGCCGACGCTCGTTCCGACGTCTATTCGACCGGGATCCTCGTCTTCGAAATGCTCACCGGTCGAACGCCGTTCACCGGCGATACCGCCCTGGGCCTGGCATACCAGCGACTCAACAACGACGTGCCGGCACCGAGTTCACTCATCGCGGGCGTGCCACCCGAGTTCGACGACTTCGTGCTGACCGCGACCGCCCGGGACCCGCAGGACCGCTACCGCGACGGCGATCACATGCGTGAGGTCCTCGACGAGATCGCCGCCGATCTCGAACTGCCGTCCTTCACAGTGCCGGCCCCGAATCGTTCGGCCGAACGCGACACGGTGGTCGCCTTCCGGGACCGGAAGATGCCACCGGCCGCAGATCCGGACATGACCGACCCGATCCGGGCGGCCGCCCCGGCAGCGCCCCCGGCCGGCCGAAATCCCACCCGCGTCCAGACGTTGCCACCTGACACCCGTGGCTCCACCCACGCGCCCCCGAGCGGCCACCCGGACGATCGTGGACATCCACCGGGTCCGCCCGGCCCGCAACAGACGTCGCAGGTGCTCGCGCCACACATAGCCGAATACGAGGAACGCCGGCGTAAATCCCGCCGCACCGCGATCATCTGGGTGCTCGTCGTGGTGCTGATCGCCGCATTGGTCGGTGTGGGTGGATGGTGGCTGGGTTCGGGCCGGTTCACCACGGTCCCCGACATCAGCGGTATGGACCGGGTGGCCGCGACATCCGCGATCGAAGACGCCGGACTCGATGTCGTGGACGAACCGACGTTCCACAACGAGATACCGGTCGACGAGGTGATGTCGGTCGAACCCGCCGCCGGCACCCGCGTCAGCCGGTTTTCCGATGTGAGACTTGCCTATTCGGTCGGTCAGCCGAAGGTTCCGGAGATCAATACCGGGACCACGCTGCCCGCAGCCGAGAAAGTTCTGATGGAATACACCCTGGTACCCGAGGTGACCCGGCAGCAGTACAGCGCCACGGCGCCGAAGGGCACCGTGGTGTCGCTGACCCCCAACTCGGGAACGACCGTCCCGGTGGGAAGTTCAGTGCAGATCACCACCAGCCGTGGACCCGAACCTGTTTCGGTACCGGATGTGGCCGGACGGGATCAGGCCGAGGCCATCGCACTCATCAAGGGGGCCAAGCTCAAACCCGGTTCGGTGACCACCCGGTTCAGCCCGGACGTCGACGGCGGCGACGTGATCGGTACCGAGCCGGCGGCCGGCCAACTCGCAGATCCCGGCAGCACGGTGACCCTGGTGGTCTCCGACGCCATCACCGTGCCGGACCTGTCCGGGCAAACTCCTGCCGATGCCCGTCGCACCCTGCAGAACGCCGGTCTGATCGCCGAGGACGGCGGAACGTCGACCGACGGAAAAGCCGAGGCCGGCGCCATCACCACGGCCAGCCCGGCATTCGGCGCCCGCGTCGATCCCCGCAATCCGGTGGTCAAGATCTTTGTGTCCGACGCGGTGTCGGTACCCGATGTCACCGGGGACACCGTCGGGACCGCCAAGAAGAAGCTCTCCGAGGCCGGGCTCGAAGTGAACAGCCACGGTCTGACCGGTTCGAACATCTCGATCGTGGTGAGCCAGAGCCCCGACGGCGGATCCCGCGTCAAAACAGGTTCCACCGTCGACATCACGTCGATTCCCTGACGGACGTCGATCTCGGGGCCAGTGCGTCAGTGGGTCAGCGGGTCAGCCGCGCAGCATCTCCGCGACGAGGAACGCCAACTCGAGTGACTGCTGGGTGTTGAGCCTCGGGTCGCACGCGGTTTCGTAGCGGCCCGATAGATCCAGATCGGAGATGTCCTGTGCTCCACCGAGGCATTCGGTGACGTCTTCACCGGTCAGTTCGATGTGAACTCCGCCCGGGTGGGTACCCAGCGCGTGGTGAACCTCGAAGAATCCCTGGACCTCGTCGACGATGCGGTCGAAATGACGGGTTTTGTACCCGGTGCTGGCCTCGTGGGTGTTGCCGTGCATCGGATCGCACTGCCAGATCACCTTGTGTCCGGTTGCCTCCACGGCGGCGACAATCGGAGGCAGGACCTCGCGGACCTTGGAGTTGCCCATCCGCGCGACCAGGGTCAGGCGGCCGGGCACGTTGTGCGGGTCGAGACGCTTGACGTATTCGACGGCCAGTTCCGGCGTGGTACCCGGGCCGATCTTCAGGCCGATCGGGTTCGAGAGTAGTTCCGCGAAGGCGATGTGCGCGCCGTCGAGCTGACGGGTGCGCTCCCCGATCCAGAGGAAGTGTGCCGACAGGTCGTAGAGCAGCTTGCCGCCCTCGGGATCGTCCGGGTTGTCGGCCAGACGCAGCAGAGCGCGTTCGTAGTCGAGGACCAGGGCCTCATGCGAGGCGTAGATGTTCGCCGATTCGAGATTCGAGTCGCGGACGCCGCAGGCATCCATGAACTTGAGACCACGGTCGATCTCCGAGGCGAGTGCCTCGTAACGGGCACCGGCCGGCGAGGTCCGGACGAACTCCCGATTCCAGTCGTGCACCCGGTGCAGGTCCGCATGCCCGGCACCGGACAGCGCCCGGACCAGGTTCATCGCCGCGCTGGCGTTGGCGTACGCGCGGACCAGCCGGGACGAGTCGTGTTCACGCACCGCCTGATCGGGCGGGAAACCGTTGACCATGTCGCCGCGGTACGACGGCAGCCCGAGAGCGTCGGTGTCGGACGAACGGGGCTTGGCGTACTGACCTGCGATTCGTGCGACCTTGACCACCGGCAGACTGGCACCGTAGGTGAGCACGACGGCCATCTGCAGCAGTGTGCGGATGTTGCCCTTGATGTGCGGTTCGGTGTTGTCGGCGAACGTCTCGGCGCAGTCACCGCCCTGCAAAAGGAACGCGCGACCGAGCGCGACCTCGGCGAGCTGGGACTTGAGCTCCTCGACCTCGTTCGGCAGGCAGATCGGCGGCACACTCTCCAGGACGGTCCGCATGGCGCGGGCCTTGTCCTCGGCCCAACTCGGCTGCTGCAACGCCGGTTTGCTGATCGCCTCGGCGAAGCGCTCGGCCAGGTCGCCGGGCAACGGCGGCAGCTCGGGAAGTTCATTCAGAGGAACATCTACGGTCCAGTTCACCACCCCAACAGCCTAGTGCCCAGGCCCGCGGAGACAAAGACGCGGTCACACCTGCCGAGAACCGAGCGACGCCTCGATGGTCAGCCATTTGTTCAAATTGTGCCGGGCGTCGGCGAGCGCGTCGTGCGCATCTTCGGGGGCGTCGGGC
This sequence comes from Nocardia sp. 348MFTsu5.1, assembly GCF_000383535.1. Lineage (NCBI taxonomy): Bacteria > Bacillati > Actinomycetota > Actinomycetes > Mycobacteriales > Nocardiaceae > Nocardia > Nocardia sp. 348MFTsu5.1. Next base: position 450,073 of record NZ_KB911510.1, on the reverse strand, counting down.
AGTTCCGGGCGACCGTTGAGCTCCCAGTGCTGCCTGAGCTCCCGGGTGTAGCGCGGCATCACCCGCGGCAGGGCGGTCATCGGACCCCAGAGCTGACAGAGCACCACATGGTCGTAGGCGCCGACCCAGGCCCACAGCTCGATCGTGCCTTCACCCTCGTTCAGGAACTCGAGGAGTTCGGTCCGGATCCGGCTCCGGCTCCGCCAGGCCTTCGACGCCGGCGACGGCAGCTTGGGGAGCACGTTCGCCCGGACCCACGGTCCGGCCTTGTCCGGGTTGAACTCGGTCGAGACCGCATAGAACTCGCGGCCGTCCTCGGCAACCATGCCGATCGACACCAGGTCGATGGTGTGGCCGTCCTCGATGAACTCGCAGTCGTAGAAGTATCGCACCGCCGGGCTCAGGCGGCCGGTGAGGTGGAGGCGGGCGGTGCGACCGGCTTCTCCTTGAGGGATGCGGCGTACACATCGACGTACTGCTGGCCCCCGAGGCGCATGAGTTCGTACATGATCTCGTCGGTGACAGCCCGCTCGATGAAACGGTTGCCCTCCATGCCCTCGTACCGGCTGAAGTCGAGAGGCTTGCCGATCTTCACCGTGATCCTCCCCAGGCGCGGAATGGTGGTTCCGGGCGGATTCAGCTCACTGGTGCCGACCATCGCAACCGGGATCACCGGGACACCACACTCCATCGCGATCCGCGCCAGCCCTGTCTTGCCCTTGAAGAGGCGGCCATCGGGCGACCGCGTGCCCTCCGGGTACATCGCCATCAGGTCACCGCTGTCGAGCTTGCGCTTGGCCGCGGACAAAGCACCGGCCGCCGCATTGGCCCCGGTGCGGTCGATCGGGATCTGGCTCGACGCGCTGAAGAACCAGCGCTGGAAGGCGCCCTTGGCTCCGGTTCCGGTGAAGTACTCGCTCTTGGCAAGGAAGTACATCCGGCGCGGAACCATCAGCGGGAGGTAGAAGCTGTCGACAACGGCGAGGTGGTTGCTGGCCAGGATGGCTGGCCCTGATGCCGGAATATTCTCCAGTCCTTCGACTTTCGGCCGCCCGATAAGCCGAAGGAACGGTCCCATCAGGATGTATTTGAAGACCCAGTACCACATGTCTTCCCACTCTCTGACGAGTTGCTGAACTCCCCGCCGCTGTTGCCGAAACCGAATACGACTGCAAACTTTACCCACCCGGCCGGGGCGGCGTCATCGCCAAGGTCTCGGTGCGCGCGACCTGCGCGGCACCGATCATCCCGCCGGCCTCCCCGAGTTGCGTCCCGCGGATCCGCGCCATCCGGCGATGCCCGGCACCGGTGAGCAGCGCAGAATAATGCTCCCGCGCCTCATCGAGGTACAACCCCGACGACGACCCCACACCGCCCGCGATCACCACCAGATCCGGGTCGAAGACGTCGCCGACCATTGCCAGCCCCAACCCCAGCCAGCGCGCGAAGTCCGCGAACGCGGCCAGGGCCAGCGCGTCGCCGTCGTGGGCCGCGGCGGCGATCCGGCGGCCGGTCAGGGAACCCGGATCTTCCATGCTCTCGCGGGCGAGCTGGCTGTTCCAGTCACCGCCGTCGGCGATCATCTCGACGACGGTGTCGACCAACGCCGTACCGCTGCAATATCTTTCCCAACATCCGTATTTGCCACACGAACATGGCCGACCGTCCGGCATCACGCGTAGATGCCCGAGTTCGGGCGCCACACCGAAGCTGCCGCGATAGATCTCACCGTCGATCAGGAACCCGGCGCCGATTCCGGTACCGATCGAGACGACCACCGTGTTGCGCCCCCGACCCGCGCCGAAGTGATATTCGGCGACCGCCGCGGCGTTGGCGTCGTGCTCGAGGAAGACGGGCAGCCCGACCCTGCGGCTCATGTCTTCGGCGACCCGCGCCTCACGCCATGGCAGATGTGGTGAGAAGCGAATGGTCTGGCGATCCGCGGTGAGGAATCCGGCCACCGCCAGTCCCACCGACGTCACATTCCACCGGCTGGTGAGTTCGGCCACTGCGCGATCGAGTCCGGACTCCAGGGCCGCCTCGGTGCCCGGGGTCGGCGCTCGGACCGTGTCATGGACCTGTCCCTGCTCGTCGACGACGGCCGCCCGGATACTGGTGCCACCGATGTCGATGCCGATCGCCAGGTCACCGCCGAACTCCCCGCCCATCCGGATGGGGCCGGTCGTCCCGGCGCTCACACGCCGCCCTGCGGCGGACTGTCCGGGGGTTCGAAGTGCACGGTGATCGGCTCGTAGGGGTGCTCACGTCCACCACCTCCGCCGCCGGCTGACGTCGCGGTGGATCCGGGTGCTCCGCCCATCACGTGCTCGAGCGCCTGCTGGATGGCCTCGAGGATCGCGATCAGCTGACCGAGCATCTGCCAGATGAGGTCACCGGCTTCTTCGACGATGATCTCCAGCGTTGCCCGCAACTGAGCCGAGAGATCGCCCGCGGCCGGCGTAGCGGTTCCGGCACCGGTTGCACCTCGCGCCCGGGCGCCGGGCTCGTCCCCGAGCAGGCCCGCCGCAAGGAGGTCCACTTTCTCGAGGATGCCGATGAGCAGGACCCGCCACGCGTCCGCATCTCCCCCGGACCCGGCTCCACCTGCCGGGCCGTCGTGATCTTGGTCCACTCGGCCCTTCTCTCGGTCGGAACTGACTCATCGGTCACGAACTTCTGCGGTGCCCGCCATTCTTACGCATCTACGACTGACTCGGCCACAGATCGGGGTCGGGCCGGAACCGCACGGTCAGGAAACCATGATCCCAGTGGGCTCCCAGAACCACGCACCGCCGCAGCACCGACGGTAACCTGACCCGTTGCCGGACACCGCTGACGGTGACCATCAAATCGTCCCCGCTGCGGCCCAGTTTGAGCCCGGCCGGGTCCGGTAGCGACTGCCGCCACCTCATCCGATAGACGGAGTCGACACCACTGCCGGATTCCCGGGTCACCTCGGCCGAGCCCGGACCGACCGCGCTCATCGGCCTCGACTCCAGCCGCGCACCCAACTCGCGCATTCGGAGTACCGAATCGATGGGATCGGAAAGCCAAGGCAGGCAGATCAATTCGGCCTCACCACCGATCTCACGCAGCTGTTCGACGCACACCTTCTGTTCGGCCGACTTGCGGGCGTACCAATGCGACGTCACATCCACATCCGCACTTGCATCCGGCAGCATCCGGTTGGCCAGGACAGAGGTCAACGGCAAGCCCATCACTTGCAGCACAGCCTGATACCGGCGCGCTGCCAGCACGCCGTGGTCGTCGGCCCCGACCACCAGATGCGCGCTGACACCCGACGAATCGAAGAGCAGGTCGTCGATGTCGGAGCAATCCCGGATCAGGGCATCGAGCACCGCGACCACACGTGCGATCCGGGTGTTGTCGGTGGCGGCACCGAGCCGGCGATGGCGCGGCCAGAGTCGTTCGATGGTGCCCGCCACCATCTGTGGGATCCGGAACAGCTCGAACGGATCGGTCGCGCCGGAGGTGTCGACGACCACTTGCGACCACTTGCCCGACGCCGCCTCGTCACGGATACGCCGTAGTGCCAGAAGCGATTCCACCCCGGGCATGCCCAGGATCTCTTCGGGATCCAGACCCGCGAGCACTTCGTCGGACCCCGGGACCACCGTCCCGGTCAACGCACCGGTGGCCAGTGCGCCCCGAACCGTGCCCCAGGTGTCGGCCAGCATCGCCAGGGTGTCGAGCTCGAGGAGATCAACCTGCTGGGACGCCGGAATCGGTTGGCCCGGAGTCGAAAACACCCCGAAGATCCCAGACATGACATGGAACCTGTCCAGGGACACCACCAAGGTCTTACCGCGGCGCGAGCCGGCCAGGCGACCGGCGGATCTCCGCACACCTACCGCACCGGCGGCGGCAACCGTCGACGTTCCGGCACCACCCGGTCCCAGGACGAGGTGGATGGGCGCTAGATCGATCAGTCTTCGACCCTCTTCTTGAGTTCCTTGAGCGCAGCGTCGGTGATGGCCTTCTCGGCACGACGTTTGAGTTGTCCGATCATCGGGATCGCCAGATCCACGGTCAGCTCATAGGTCACCTTCGTCGATCCGGGTGCTTGCTGCACAAGCGAATACCGCCCATGCTGTGCGGTCTGCAGATCGCTGCTGATCAAATCCCAGGTGACCGAGTGCCCATCGGCGGACCAGTCGTAGCTGAGCTCATAGTTGTCTTTGAGGACACCGGCGTCAAGGACGAACCGCACGTGCTGCGCCCGGCCGGTGGGACCGGTCTTCACGACCTCGACCTCACGGGCGGCCGAGACCCATTGCGGGTACTGCTCGAAGTCGGCGATCACCGCCATGATGACGTCGGCGTCGGCGTTGATGACAATGGACTGCTCGGTGCGGTCGGTCATCTACCGGGCCCTCCTACCGGTCCAGCTCCGCCTTCGGCTACGTGTCCATCCCCGACTGGTCCAGCTCCGCCTTCGGCTACGTGTCCATCCCCGACTGGTCCAGCTCCGCCTTCGGCTGCCGGCCCCCCGACGTGCCGGTCCCGCTCGAGCCGGTCCTTGACCTCAAATGCCATCGCCCGCCCGGCAACCCGCCGCCGGTGGTTGAGTGTGGCAACCGCGTCCATGCGGGCCCGTGGCTCGTCGGGAAGTTCGCCGGTCGGTTCGGCATGCAGGAAGTAATGCATCACAAAGCCATCGAGAACCGGTTCGAGCCAGAGCTCACTGGTTCCGGTCAATGGGCCGGTCACGCTCCAGCGGACGCCCTGTTCTGCCCGATCCTCGACAACCGACAGCCGCAGATCTGGCCACCATCGACGCCAGTTTCCGCGGTCGGCTATCACCGCAGTCGCCGTTTCCGCCGGCGCTGCGATGAATGTCTGGTCGGCAACCTGAATGCTGGTCACCGCAATAGCTTCACATATCGGCAGCGCGGCCCGACCACAAACCCTGCCTTGGGGGTGCCGCGCCCGGTCATCACGGTCACAGGAGGTGCCCGATCCGCCCGGCCATGTGCTCCCACCGCCAGCGCGAACGAACCCACTCGCGTCCGGCCCGGCCCATCGATTCGCGCAGCTCGGCGTTGCCCAGGACGGTGGTCAGCGCCTCGGCAACCTCGGACACCGAACGCCCGTCCACCACGAGCCCGGTCTCCCCCTCCAGGACGGTCTCGGGTGCGCCTCCGGATTTCCCGGCGATCACGGGCACACCGGTCGCCGAGGCCTCGAGGTAGACGATGCCCAGACCCTCCACGTCCAATCCGCGGCCACGCGTGCGGGCCGGCATCGCAAAGACATCCGCAATGTTGTGATAGCTCGCCAACTCGTCGGCCGCGACCGATCCGGTGAACCGGACGTGGTCGGTCATACCGGTCTCCGCCGCCAGTTCACGGAGTCGTTTCGCGTCGGGCCCACCGCCGACGATCACCAGGGTCGCCCCCTCGATCGACGCCCGGACCTCCGGCAGTGCCCGGATCAGCATGTCCTGTCCCTTGCGCGGGACCAGCCGGGACAGGCACAGGATCGTCGGCGCGTCACCCAGCTCGAGTTTCTCCCGAAACGCCTTGCGGGCAACCGGGTCCGGCGTGAACCGGTCGACATCGACGCCGGGCGGAAGATGCTCCAGCGCCGCCTCGGCGCCGAATGCGGAGGCAAAGCGGCCCCTGGTGTACTTGCTCACGTAGGTGATCACGTCGGTGTTGCGGCCGATCATGCCCAAACTCTGGCGGGCAACGGGGAGCATCGACCAGCCCACCTCGTGTCCGTGGGTGCTCGCGATCACCCGATTGGCACCCGCCCGGCGAACCGCACCGGCCATCGTCGCCAACGGCGCGGCCGCACCGAACCACACCGTGTCCACCTGGTGGGCCCGTACCAATTCGGCGGCCCGATGGGCGACCATCGGGGTCGGCAGCATCAACGTCGTCGGATGGCGGACAACCTCATAGGGCTGCTGCGCATCGAACCGGATGTGACTGTCGCCCCGCCAGCGCGGTGCGTAGACGACGATGTCGCGGGCCGGAAGCCGGTCGACCAGATTCTGCAGGTACGACTGGATTCCCCCTTGCCGGGGTGGAAAGTCGTTGGTGACCAACAGGGTCCGGTGCATCAGCTCACCGTATCTGCGCGGTGAGCCAATCGCGCCATTGCCGCACCAGTTCTTCGCGCGGGATTTTCAGGACCACCTGTGACGCGGTGTCCTGGGCAGCGACCACCAAAGCCGGTTCCACCGGTTTGTCGGCGCCGGCGAGTGCCACATAGAAGTTCCGCAGCTTGTCCTCGCCGAACTTTTCGGCGATGAAGGCTGCCACCGACCAGGCCGACTGATACGACACGGCGGCATCGGGGTTGCTCGGCGCGAAACCGGCGTCGCTGGGCAGGTCTTCCGGTGGCCCGGTGGTCGCGATCGCCTCGGCCAATGCCGGCGCAGCCTGCGAGAGGTCGGTGTAGGTGCCCTGGCGGCCGACGTACTCCGCGACGCCTTCGGTGATCCAGATGGCGGCGTTCTCCGCGGTCACCGCCCGGGCCGCGATGTGAAACACCTCATGGCGCAGGATCACCGCCAGGTTTGCCGAATCCAGTTGTGCCGCTTGCGGAGTGAACACAACACGTTGTCCGACGGCGGTGGGTGCCGCGCCCTCGGACCGGTCGATTCCGGCGAAGACCGTGACCGCGGCGGCGGCGCCGGCATCATCGGCACCGGCACCGGTGATCGAGCGGAACTCGTCGTCGGTCTCCGCCGCGATCACACCGACGCTCTGCGGCCACTTCGTACCCCAGAACCGGTTGACGGCACTGACCGCGGCGGGGAGTTGACCCGCGATGTCGTCGGCGAATCCACGGTCGGTGCCGTTGGTGAGCACCAGCGACTCGCCGGGACTCGTGGCGACCTCCTGGGCACTGGGATCCGGGAACTGCCACACCTGCCCGGGTGCCGGCGTCTGACCGAACAACGGAGCGGCTTCGGCCACGATCCGCCAGCCGTCGGGATACCGGGCCATGACCATCGGGATGTCCACGACCACGGCCACCGAATCGATCCCTGCGTAGGCGTAGCGCAGCTGTACCGGCGCGACCCACGAATCGATGCTGCCGGCCGCATCCAGTGTCTCCTGGACCTGCGCCGGCACCAGCTGTTCGAAGTCGCGGGTGTCGGCGAGACGGTATTCAAACGTGGTCAGCGGCAAATCACTGACTCCGGCGGCGCTGATCTCGGTCTCGGTGCGCAATGCGGCATCGGCGGACGGGTCCAGCTGGGCCAGCGCGGCTTCCGGGTCGGCACGACGCAGCGCATCGGTGTAGGCCTGCAGAGTCTGGGTGACGCCGAGCGTTCGTCCCTGCTCATACGGATTCTCGGGCCGGGTGCTGGACACACTCGTCTGGGCGGCCGACTCGTCGGAAGAATCGCGAAACACGACGGCGGCCGCAATCACCACCATTGCAACGAGCACCACGGCGAGCGCCGCGCAAACGATCCGTCGAGTCCGTGGAGCCAGGGCACCGTGGCCCCGTTTACGCACCGCGATGATCAGTACCGGCGGGCCGAGTTGAACGGGCCGGCCTTGTCGACCGGGACCACCGCCACCGGCACACCGAAGGTGGACGCATGGATCACGTATCCATTGCCGACGTACATACCCACGTGAGAGGCGTCGGGGTAATAGATGATCAGGTCGCCGGGCCGCATGTCGTCGCGGGAGACCTCGGTTCCACCGCCGAGTTGGGCCTGGCTCGATCGCGGCAATGTCTTGCCGGCCTGCTTGTATGCCCAGACCATCAAGCCGGAGCAGTCGAACTGGTCGGGGCCGGTGGCGCCCCACACGTACGGATCACCGATCCGGGTCATCGCCGCACGCACCGCGATCACTTCGGGTGCGGTGCCGGCGGGAAGTAGCTTGGGGTCGAAGTCGACGCTGGCACCGGCGAGCTCGGCGAGCTGCTTGCCGGTGAGGGCCTGGTACATGGCCCGGATCTCGGTCGCCTTGAAAACGCGCTCACTCTGCTGGGCCTGCAGGTCCGCACTGGTCTTCTCGGCGGTCGCGACGGCCGCTTCGGCCTTGACCTTCGCATCAACCGCGGCCTTCTTGGCCTCTTCGGCTGTGGTCTTCGCCTCGGTGAACTTCTTGACGTCCTCGACTGTCTGGCGCGAGATCATCTCCAGGCCGGACATCTGATCGAGGAGCGACTGCGGTGAATCACTGACCAGCACGGCGTAGAGGCGGTTGACGCGTGCGCCTTTGTAACTGGAAGTGACGAGGGCATCGACGGCGCCCTGCAATTCTTCGGCCTTTTTGTCGAGTGCAACGAGGTTGGCCTCGGCCGCGTCGGTGTCGGTGGTCGCCACTGCGACGGCATCGCGCTGCTTGCCCAGTTCGATTGCGGTGTTGTGGATCGCCTCGGTCGCCTGCTCGGCTTCCCGCCCGAGTTTCGTGTAATCGGCGAGCATCACGTCGGGGCTCTGAGGCGCAGGCTCCGCACCCGCCGGCGCCCCCGCGCCAAACGCAACGGCCAATGTGACGACCATGCCGGCCACCGCAGTCCGCATCACGGCGGCATATCCCTCACGCACCACGACTCTGACAACTCCTCTTGACCGATGTTCACAAACCCGGTCGATGGCGGTCACCCATCGAACCGACTCCCCTGTGTACTGCAAAAGACCAACCCGGCCAGGCTACACAGCGCATCGGTGGGCGATAGAAATCGCCCGGCCTCATCGCCGTACAGGTGGCTCGATGCCGTCGGGCGGGACCGCATCATCGCGGACCCGCCCAATGGCTCTATTCAGTTCTGTCTTGCATTCAGTTCTGTTGCTCAGTAGTGGCGGATGTCGACAATCGACATGCCATTGAGAGCCATCCGCGCGACCGGCACACCTTCGGTCGACGAGTGCACAACTTCGCCGCCACCGACATAGATGCCGGCGTGGCCGCCACCGCTGTAGATCACGACGTCGCCGGGCTGGGCGTCCGCAGCGCTGACGCTGGTGCCTCCGCCGAGCTGGCCGTAGCTGTCACGAGGAATGGTCTGACCGGCCTGCTTGTGCGCCCAGTAGACGAGGCCCGAGCAATCGAAGGCGTCGGGGCCGGCTGCACCGTAGACATACGGCGAACCGATCTTGCTGATTGCGGCGTCTGCAGCGACCTCACCGGCAGTCTTGACAGGCGCGGGTGCAGCGGCGAGGCCGGGAAGGAAGTTCTCCGGCTTGAGTTCATTCGGAATCTGGTCCGGGGTCACACCCGGGATGTCGAACGTTCCGACACCGGGAACGGTCACCGGTGCGGCGAAGGCAGGCGCTGCGGCGATTCCCAGGGTGCCGAGAGTGATCGAGCCGGCAATGAGAGCACCGCGGGCGCTCTTGGCACCACGGCTTTCTTTGTTCAAACGATGTTTCGCCACGAAGCGAGGTCTCCTTGTTTCTTCCCTATCCGCTGACCGAGTTAGCTGTCGGATTCGGGCCGGAAGATGGCCCTACCCGGTGAACCCGCGAGGTCTGTCGAGACCTCAGGGTTCGGTGGGATTCACCCCGGATGCGGACTTGTGGTCGCATCAGATGGTTCCCCGGTTCACCGTTTTGGTGATTAAGCGGCGACCTCACGATTCACTCCGGGTGGAGTAAACGCTTTCGTAAGGTCTCAGGAAGGTTACGAAACCCTGGCGGCGTATGTCTACCGGTAGGACTACAGGGCCCTACCGGCGTGTCGTGTTACACAGCCCACAATTGTTGCTGATTTTCACCCGAGAAGCGGCCCCGACCTGCATCGACAGCTTTTCGATGATCGTGAGTATCAGACTTCGGGAGCATCCCGGCGGCACGGAACAGCGCGACCGCTTCTTCGATGCGAGCCTCGTCGTTAATAACGAATTCATCACAGCGAACTTCCGTATTGTCGCTGCTCCGGACCCCTACCGGGCCCATGAAAACGGTCATCATGCAGCCGTCACACGCGACTGGATGGCCCGGGCAGGTGCTGCATTCGATGAGCAATGTGATCTCCGTCTCATTGGGTCACTCATCTCGGTCTCAGGGGCCCTAAGGGTTTACCCGGAGCGAGATGAAGCCGACTTTTGTTACGTCGATCGCGACGCTAGCGGCACCCTCCGACATCACATCTCGAACCGGGTACCCGCCCGCCCGTTACCGAAACATCGCAGAACGTGTCAGACCATCGAACTAGTGTTCCCGTTGTGATTGGTGTTGGTGAGGCCGCTGGGGCGCAACTGTCGTTTGATGACCCGTTTCTGGCACATCCGGACGACCTACCGCTACGCGAGACCACATTTGTGGTCGTCGACCTCGAGACCACCGGCGGCAGCCCCACCGACGACCGGATCACAGAAATAGGTGCGGTCAAGATCCGCGGCGGCGAAGTGCTCGGCGATTTCGCAACCCTCGTCGATCCGCGCCGGGGCATCCCGCCGCACATCGTCCGACTGACCGGGATCACCGAAGCGATGGTCTATCGCGCACCGACCATCGATCAGGTGCTGCCCGCATTCCTCGAATTCGCCCAGGATTCGGTGATCGTGGCGCACAACGCCCGCTTCGACACCGGATTCCTCCGGGCTGCCGCCACCGACCTCGGCCATCCGTGGAATTTTCACCGGGTGCTCTGCACGGTGAAGCTCGCCCGGAGGGTGCTGACGCGCGAGGAGGCGCCAACGGTGAAACTGTCGGCACTCGCGGAGCTGTTCGCCGTTCAGACCCGGCCCACCCACCGGGCGCTCGACGATGCCCGCGCGACCGTAGAGGTGTTGCACCGACTCTTCGAACGGGTGGGCAACCAGGGCATCCATACATATAGAGAACTTCGCGACTATCTGCCCGGGATTTCCGCCGCCACCCGCAGTAAGAGGACCCTGTCCGACCACCTGCCATCCGAGCCCGGCGTCTACCTTTTCCGCGGCCCGTCAGACGAGGTCCTATATATAGGGACAGCGGTCGATCTACGGCGGCGCGTGCGCAGCTATTTCACCGGGTCGGAAACCCGCACCCGCATCCGCGAGATGGTGGAGTTGGCCACGCGCGTCGATCACGTGCAATGCGCACATCGCATCGAGGCCGGGGTGCGAGAACTACGGCTACTCGGAGCCCATGCCCCGCCGTACAACCGGCGGTCCAAGTTTCCGCACCGTGGTTGGTGGCTCTGCCTCACCGATGAGCCCTTCCCGCGTCTGAAGGTCAGCCGCACCCCCACTCCGGCCGCACTGGGTCCCGTCCGATCGCGAGCCGTTGCATCCGACATCGCCGACCTCATCTCGGAGCTCTGTGAGCTGCGCACCTGCCGGACACCGTTGCGCGCGTCCGGGCTGCATCGGTGTGAAGTCGGTGCCGACGGCCGGCGAATTGTCGGCGGCTGTCACGGCGCGAGTTCTCGATCGGCAGATGCCGACACCTACGGCCCCCGGGCACAGGCGGTGGCCGACCTGTTCTCCGGGCGCAGCGATGCACCCGTTCTGGCTGCGCTGGATCGACTCACGGCACTGGCCGATGCCGAGTTGTTCGAGAACGCCGCCCGGCTACGCGACAGGCTGGATCAGCTCATCGCCCACCTCGAACGCTGCCAACGCCTCGCCGCACTGGCACGGATCTCCGAACTCGTCGCCGCGGCACCCGACGGTCGCGGTGGATGGGATCTGGCCGTCATCCGGCATGGGCGCCTGGCCAGTGCCGGGGTCGCGGTCCGTGGAGTCCCACCGATGCCGGTGGTCGAGTTGCTGGCCGCCTCCGCCGAGACGGTCATCCCCACACCCGGGCCGCTCTGCGGCGCCCCGCCGGAGGAAACCGCGCTCATCTTCCGCTGGCTCACCAGCCCGGGCGTTCGAATTGTCTGCGCCACAAGCGGTTTCAGTCTCCCGCGCCACGGGGCCGGGAGGTGGGCACAGTGGCGCGAGCTCGTCGGTTCGGCACATCGCACCATCGAGCTCGATGCGGATCTAATCTGATTGCATGATTACTGCGATCGTGCTGATTCAGACCGACGTCCACCAGATCCCCGAAACCGCACAGGCGGTTGCCGATATCTCCGGCGTGACCGAGGTCTATTCGTGTGCCGGCGACGTCGATCTGATCGCAAAGATCCGGGTCCGGGACCACGCCGAGATCGCCGACGTGGTCACCTCGGCCATCAGTCGACTCCCCGGCGTCAAGCACACGGCCACCCACATCGCGTTCAAAAGCTATTCGAGCGCCGACATCGACGCCGGATTCTCCATCGGCGAGTGATAGCAGGGCTGCCGGTGTCGTCAGGAGTTGCTGACGCGCACCCAGTCGGCGAGCAGTGCCGTGGTGGCGCCCGAATCGATCGCTGCCGCGGCCACGGCCAGGTGCTCACGCAACTGGTCGTGCAGGTCCACATCCGGTTGCGGACGGTACGCGGTCAGGGCGCCGGCGGCGTTGAGCAGCACAGCATCCCGGACGGGCCCGGCCTGACCGGCAAAGATCTCCCGCGCCACGCGGGCATTGTGCTCGGCATCCCCACCCTGCAGCGCCGACAGCTCCACCCGGGCCAACCCGAGAACGGTCGGATCCACGGTCTGCTTGCGCACTGAACCACCGAAGGCCTGCCACACGGTGGAGGTCGACGTGGTGGTCAATTCGTCGAGACCGTCATCACCACGGACAACCAGGACCGAGTCGCCACGCTCGACGAAGGTCTGTGCGAGCACCGGCGCCAGGTCGGCGAACGCACAACCCACCAGCCCGCTGGTCGGACGCGCCGGATTGGTCAGCGGCCCCAGCACATTGAAAACAGTGGGGATCCCGATCTCTTTGCGGGGTGCGGCAGCAAAACGCAGTGCCGGGTGGAAGACAGGTGCAAAGCAGAACCCGATCCCGACTTCGGCGACACAACGGGAGACACCGTCGGCCGCGAGGGCAATGTTCACGCCCAGTGCCTCGAGGACGTCGGCGCCGCCGCTCTTCGAGGTCGCGGCCCGGTTGCCGTGTTTGACCACCGGGACGCCCGCGGCCGCGACCACAACAGAGGTCATCGTCGAGATGTTCACGGTGTTGGAGCGATCACCGCCTGTACCGACGATGTCGACACACGCCACTGAGGTCGGGACCACCGTCGAATGGCTGAGCATCGCGTCGGCCAGGCCACGCAATTCGGCCGCGACGGGGCCCTTGATCTTCAATGCCACACCGAATGCCGCGATCTGCGCCGGCGTCGCGTTGTCCGACATGATCTCGTTCATCGCCCACTCGGCACCGTCGGTGGTCAGGTCCCGGCCGTCGGCCAGGACTCCTAGTACCTGCGGCCAGCTGCGGGCCTGCGCATCGGAGTGGGTCACGCGAAAAGACTATCCACTGCCCCATCGGAACGAGCAACGAGGTTTCCCCGCCAATCCGGCTCAGGCGCTATCGAGCCTGCAGCACTTGCCAGGCAAGGACTGTTCCATCGTGGCGCTGCGCGAGTCCCGCCATCCGCGACCGCTCTTGCGACACATGGAGTGCATCGATCAACTGCACCCGCGCCAGCGCCACGAACTCCTGGCCCGGCCCGATCTCGACCGTGCCCGGAACATCCGCAGAAACGCGTCGATAGTGGTCCTGCGCGGCGAGGGCGAGGACCTCTTTGACCTCGCCCCCCGGCACCACCAGGAGATGACGGAGCACCGCCTGGTCGTCAGACCTCCACAGCGAAGCGGACAGGGTCGTCGATGCCGCTGCCGCATCGTCGAAAGATTCCGCGGTGATCACCAGTGACGAATCGTCGACAGACAACTCCCCGTTGGGCTTTCGTCCACTTCCGAATCGGCCGGCCAGGCGCCGCCAGCGGGGGACCTCGATCGGATTGCCATTCACATCCCTTGCCACAACATCAGCCTCTCAGGTGTCCCAAAACCCCACGACGGACACGCCGCCAGAAACCATTTCACCGCCCCTACCAGGGTCGCCGCATCCATGCAGAAAAAAATCTGGACCCAAGTGGTCAGGGCTTACTACGAACCGTCATACTTCTCCTGTGACTAGCGCTGCAGCACCCACAGGATCAGCTATCACCCAGCGCGTGCACTCGCTGAACCGGCCAAACATGGTCAGCGTGGGCACCATTGTGTGGCTTTCGAGCGAGCTGATGTTCTTTGCCGGATTGTTCGCGATGTATTTCGTGGCAAGGGCCGGAAACTACGGCAATTGGCCGATGGAGCCCACCGAGCTCAATCTTCCACTGGCGATCCCCGTGACCGCCGTGTTGATCGCGTCCTCGGTGACTTGCCAGCTCGGCGTCTTTGCCGCCGAGCGGGGCGACGTCTTCGGCCTTCGACGGTGGTACACCCTCACCCTGTTCATGGGCGCGTTCTTCGTCGCCGGACAGGCGTACGAGTACTACCACCTGGTCCACGAAGGGACCACACTCTCGTCGAGCGCCTACGGTTCCGTCTTCTACATCACGACGGGCTTCCACGGCCTGCACGTGATCGGCGGTCTCGTCGCCTTCGTGATCTTGTTGCTCCGCACCCGGCTCAGCAAGTTCACCCCGGCACAGGCCACCGCCGCGATTGTCGTCTCGTACTACTGGCACTTCGTCGACATCGTCTGGATCGCACTCTTCGCGACCATCTATTTCATCCGGTAACGGCCGAACAGTCTTTTGGCACAGGCAAAGTCAGTCCGCTAAGCAGAGAGATACAGATGAGTTCATCTCCCCCACCCACCTCACCTGGGGATTCTGAAACGGGTGCCCTGAGCGAGGGCACCGGCAACACAGCCGCCAAGAAGTCGAAGTCGCGCCGCAAGATGCGTCGTCGCGCCTCCGGCATTCTCCTGCTGCTGGCAGGTCTGGTTGTCGCCGGTGGACTGGCCACCGCCATCACGCCTGACGCGCAGGTCGCCAAGGCCGACAGTGATTCCACTGCCGCGCTGGTCCAGGACGGCCGGAAGCTCTATGAGACCTCCTGCATCACCTGCCACGGCGCCAACCTCGAAGGTGTCGCCGATCGCGGTCCGTCGCTGGTGGGCGTCGGCGACGCCGCCGTGTACTTCCAGGTGTCATCTGGCCGCATGCCCGCAGTCCGCGGCGAAGCCCAGATCGAACGCAAGCCGGCCAAGTTCTCCCAGGCCCAGATCGACCAGCTCGGCGCCTACATCCAGTCCGTCGGCGGCGGACCCCAGGTCGTCTACGCCAAGGATGCACAGGGCAACGTCATCTTCAAAGACGGTTATCCCGTCATCGAGCAGGGTGAACTGCGCGGCGAGAACATCGGCCGCGGTAGCGAGCTGTTCCGCCTGAACTGCGCGTCCTGCCACAACTTCACCGGCCGTGGAGGTGCACTGTCCTCGGGCAAGTTCGCACCCGCCCTCGACGCGCCGAACGAGCAGCAAATCTATACCGCCATGCTCACCGGACCGCAGAACATGCCCAAGTTCTCCGACCGGCAGCTGACCGACAACGAAAAACGCGACATCATCGGCTACGTCAAGTACGCCACCACTGCCAAGGACCCGGGCGGCTTCGGACTCGGCGGCTTCGGCCCGGTGTCCGAAGGAATGCTCATGTGGTTCGTCGGCGCGGTTGCTGTTGTCGCCGGTGCGATGTGGATGGGATCACGTACATGACCGATCAGCACAAACCAGCTCCGACCACCGACGAGCTGGATGCCATGGATCACGAAGAGCTGGTCAAGCTCGGCACGAACCTCGACGGCGTGGAGGTCATCCACCGCCGCGAGCGTTTCCCCGTGGCCGGCACCAAGGCCGAGAAGCGAGCAGAGCGCACCGTCACGTTCTGGTTTGCACTCGCCGGTGTTTCAGCCCTCGCATGCTTGATCATCTTCCTGTTCAACCAATGGGAATTCGTGATGCCCGATGGTGACAACTACTGGGCGTACATCCTCAACACCCCGCTCATCGGGTTCACGTTCGGTCTGTCGATCCTCTCGATCGGTATCGGCGCCGTGCAGTTCACCAAGCGGTTCATCCCCGAGGAGATCTCGGTCCAGGATCGTCACGACGGCGGTTCCTCCGATGTCGACAAGCGCACCATCGGCGCAGAATTCGCCGATTCGCTGAACACCTCCACCCTCCCGCGCCGCAAGGCCATCATGGGTGCCGGACTGTTCGGCCTGGGTGCCTTCGCGCTGACCGGTGTGGTCGCAATGCTCGGCGGCATCATCAAGAACCCGTGGGCTCTCGGCGATGATGCGCCGCTGTGGCACACCGGCTGGTCGCCGATCTACAACTCCCCCGAGGACCCCAACGAGACGGTCTTCCTGCGCCGCGACACCGGTAACCCGATGTCCGTCGTTCTGGTCCGTCCCGAAGATATTGACGCCGGCGGCATGGAGACCGTGTTCCCGTGGCGCGTGTCCGACGGCACCGGCGAGACCGAAGAGTCTCGTCACAAGCTGATCCAGGGTCTGCGTTACATCAGCAACCCGGTCATGTTGATCCGTCTCCGCCCGAACGATGCCGAGAAGGCGATCAAGCGCAAGGGCCAGGAGAGCTTCAACTACGGCGACTACTTCGCATACACGAAGGTCTGCTCGCATCTCGGTTGCCCGACCTCACTGTTCGAGCAGCAAACCAACCGCATTCTGTGCCCCTGCCACCAGTCACAGTTCAATGCCCTCGAGTACGCCAAACCGATCTTCGGCCCCGCCGCCCGTGCTCTGGCGCAGCTGCCGATCACGGTCAACCAGCAGGGCTTCATGGTGGCTGCCGGCGACTTCATCGAGCCCGTCGGCCCGGCGTTCTGGGAACGCGGCAAGGGAGAGGATCGACCATGAGCAAGATCGGACAGCAGGCCGAGGCAGCAGATGCCCGGTATCACATGGCGGCCGGCATTCGCCGCCAGATAAACAAGGTCTTTCCGACCCACTGGTCATTCCTGCTCGGTGAGATCGCTCTGTACAGCTTCATCATCCTGCTGATCTCAGGCGTGTACCTCACGTTCTTCTTTGATCCGTCGATGTCCGAGGTCATCTACGACGGTGCCTACGAACCGCTCAACGGCGTCATGATGAGCCAGGCCTACGCCACGACACTCGACATCTCGTTCGAGGTGCGCGGCGGACTCTTCGTCCGTCAGATCCACCACTGGGCAGCGCTGCTGTTCGCGGCGTCGATCATCATCCACATGGCCCGCATCTTCTTCACTGGCGCTTTCCGGCGTCCGCGCGAAGCCAACTGGGTCATCGGCTGCCTCCTGCTGGTCCTGGCGATGTTCGAAGGCTTCTTCGGATACTCACTCCCCGACGACCTGCTCTCCGGCACCGGTGTTCGCGCCGCCATGTCGGGCATCGTGCTGGGTATCCCGGTTGTCGGAACCTGGATCCACTGGGCGCTCTTCGGTGGACAGTTCCCCGGCGACATCATCATCCCGCGCCTGTACGTGATGCACATCCTGTTGTTCCCGGGAATCATCCTGGCGCTCATCGGTGCCCACCTCGCGCTGGTCTGGTACCAGAAGCACACGCAGTTCCCCGGCCCCGGCCGCACCGAGACGAACGTTGTCGGTGTCCGGATCCTCCCGGTGTTCGCAGTCAAGTCGGGCGCGTTCTTCGCGGTCACCTTCGGCATCCTGGCGATCATCGCGGGCCTGTTCCAGATCAACCCGGTGTGGGTGATCGGGCCGTACAACCCGGCGCACGTGTCTGCCGGTTCTCAGCCCGACATCTACATGATGTGGACCGACGGTTTGGCGCGGCTCATGCCTGCCTGGGAGGTCTACTTCGGGAACGCTTACACGATCCCGGCCATCTTCTGGGTCGTCGTGGTACTGACCATCGTCTTCGGACTCATGTTCACCTACCCCTTCATCGAGAAGAAGCTGACCGGCGATCACGCTCACCACAACCTGCTGCAGCGTCCGCGTGACACACCTGTGCGCACCGCTGTCGGCGCAATGGCATTCGCGTTCTACATCATTCTCACGATCTCGTGCATGAACGACATCATCGCGTACAAGTTCGACATCTCGCTGAATGCAACGACGTGGATGGGTCGTATCGGCCTGATCGTCATCCCGCCGCTGGCGTACTACATCGCCTACCGCTGGGCTCTGGCACTGCAGCGCAGCGACCGGGCAGTGCTCGAGCACGGCATCGAGACGGGCATCATCATGCGCCTGCCGCACGGTGAGTTCATCGAGCTGCATCAGCCGCTGGGACCTGTCGACGGCCACGGACATCCGATTCCGTTGCCGTACGAGGGTGCTGCGCTTCCGAAGCGGATGAACAAGCTCGGCTCGGCGGGTTCGCCGGGTACCGGTTCACTGCTGGTCGCCGACCCCACCGAAGAGCAGACTCGGAACGTCGAGCTCGAGAAGAAGGCACATCACGACGAGAAGGACGCGCTGCGCGAGCTGCAAGCACGCGAGGGAGATCCCTTCATCAGCTGACACAGCCAATCAACAAGAGCCGGACCGCAATTGCGGTCCGGCTCTTGTTGTATATACCGATGATCGGCGACGCAGTCCCCTCCCCCACCGTGTCCCCACATACGACCAGACCAGCCGGCACGATCCCCGGTGTTGTCTCAGGGGGTCACCACAGTTCGCCGCAGCGCCAATCGCAGATGAGTCGACCTGATACCGGCGCAGCTGGTCCGTAGACGTGGACGCTGTCTTCCGAGGTGTCGATGAGGCCGGCCGGGGACATTGCCGACAGCCGACCGGTGAACGGCGTCCAGCCGTGTGCGCGGTAGAGCCGCAGACCCGCCTCGCTGGCTCCCAGGACGCCGAAGTCGTAGGCACCGTCGATCACTGTCTCTACCGCGCTCATCACGCGGTCGCCGAGGCCCTGACGCTGACGCTCCGGATCGGTTGCGACCGCTTCGACGTATCCCACGCGGTACGCGCAGCCGTCATGAACGATCGAACGGGCAACCACCGCGGCATGACCGATCACGACGTCACCGTCGGTGATGATCGCGTGTACTCCCCCGAGTGCGTGATCGAAGTCGGTGTCGGTGAAGTCGCCGTCGAACGCCCGGTCGAGGAGTTGCCTTATCGCCTTGCGACAGAAAGCACTCAGCTCCCAGGTGTGCCGCAGCGAAAGCTGCGGACCTGGGAGCTGAGTGTTGATGACTGTTGTCAGTGCTTTTCGGGTCCGACGTGGTACTCGAGCACCAGTCCGGACACCGCGCCGATGATACAAACCGCGGCAAAACCGACGAGCCAGAATTGCGCGAACGCAAGTGCGATGGCGAACGTTGCGGCGCCGGCGGCGATCAGGATCGGCCACCAGCTACCGGCGCTGAAGAAACCCAGTTCGCCTGCGCCGTCGGAGACCTCGGCGTCTTCGTAGTCTTCCGGGCGGATGTCCACCCGGCGGGCCACGAAGCGGAAGTACGTGCCGATCAGCAACGTCAGACCACCGGTCATGACGATGCCGACGACGCCCACCCATTCGACGTGCTTACTGGTCAGGCCGGTGGCCAACCCGTACGCGAAAGCCACCGCAAAAAAGAATCCGGTGAGGATCTCGAAGATCCGCGCTTCAATATGCATCTCGTAGCTTCTCCGTGACTAGTTCGACGCGGTCTGCGTGCCGCGCTTGGTGTCGAAGGGTTCGGTGGTGACCGCCAGCGGTTCCTCACCGATCGCTTCGAGTGCCTCGGCATTGGTCGCGTCGGGGTTGGCTTCGCGGAACTTGATGTATTCGTCGAACTTCGCCGGACTCACCGCACGAACTTCGAAGTTCATCATCGAGTGGTAGGTGCCGCACATTTCTGCGCAGCGGCCCACAAACGCGCCCTCGCGGTCGATCTCACTGACCTGGAAGCGGTTGTCCGAGTGGTTCTCCTTCGGGAACGGCATGACGTCCCGCTTGAAGAGGAACTCCGGAACCCAGAACGAGTGGACGACATCTGTCGCCGCGATCTCGAACTCGATACGACGATCGGTCGGGAGCACCAGCACCGGGATCACGTCGGACGTACCGAGAGTCTCGATCTCGTTGAAGTTCAGGTAGTCACGAACGTCGTTCTCTTCCGACTGATCCGGAAGGTCATCATGGCCGCCGGATTCCCCGCCGGACTCCTCCGAGTCGCCAACCGGAATCTGCCGGTCGTACGGGTTGCCTTCGGTAATTGCGCCGTCGTAGAGCTGACCGTCCTCGAATTGGACGGTCCGGTAACCGAACTTCCAGTTCCACTGGAAGGCAGTCACGTCGACGACAACTGCAGGATCGGACTCTTTGGCCTCGACCTTGTTCTGCACGATGATCGTGAAGTAGAAGAGGACCGCGATGATCACAAAAGGAATCGCGGTATAAGTCAGTTCCAATGGGACGTTGTAAGCCGTCTGACGGGGGAACTCGTCTTGCCCTGCCTTACGGCGATGGAACGTAATGGTCCAGAACGTCAAACCCCACACCAAAATACCCATGATGAGGGCCGCGATCACCGACCACGTCCACAGATGCCGCATATCTTCGGCCTCAGGCGTAATGCCTTCGGGCCAACCGAATCGCAACGCTTCTTCAGCGCTGCAGCTCGACAGCATCAGTGCGCCAACGCCCAGGAACAAGGCTGCGCTTATCTGCTTGATTCGACGTCCGCGGTGCTGACGCTTGGTCGATGCCGGAGGTCGCCCACCGTGTGCCAATTTCACGCCTTCCTACCCTGCCCTGACTGGAAACAGTCACAACGCTAACCACGACTGGTATCTCGTGTACTACGCAGCGTAGACCAACCCCCGCCAACATTCGTATCGGGGTTTGGGTTCGTGTCACCGGGTGTTGCCGGCCGACCACCCAACCTGGGCCGCACACGCGGCGGCACCCCTGATTGCGGCATACTCGGGCGTGTTCCGTACCCCGTCCCTGGACGAATTGAGGCAATTTTCGTGTGTGGTCTGTTAGGTCTGCTGTCTAGCGACGCATCGGCCGCCGAGTCCGCTGATCTGGTCGCTTCTGCGTTGCACTGCATGCGACATCGGGGTCCTGACGAACCGGGCACGTGGCACGATTCCGACCTGGTTTTCGGTTTCAACCGGCTCTCGATCATCGACATCGAGCATTCGCACCAACCTTTGCGCTGGGGCCCGCCGGAGAACCCGGACCGCTACGCACTCGTCTTCAACGGCGAGATCTACAACTACCTCGAGATCCGGGCACAGCTGGCCAAGGACGAGGGTGCCCAGTTCCACACTGAGGGTGACGGCGAAGCGATCGTCGCGGCCTTCCATCACTGGGGTCCCGACTCGGTCACCCGCCTGCGCGGAATGTTCGCGTTCGCGATCTGGGACACCGAGGACCGGTCGCTGTTCCTGGCCCGGGATCCGTTCGGCATCAAGCCCCTGTTCATCGCAACGGGTTCAGGCGGCACCGTCTTCGGCAGCGAGAAGAAAAGCGTTCTCGAGCTGATCGACCGCATCGGCGTCTCCGATTCACTCGACAGTCGCGCGATCCAGCACTACACCGTTCTGCAGTACGTCCCGGAACCCGAGACGCTGCACGCCGGTATCCGCCGCCTCGAGTCCGGCAGCTACGCCACCCTGCGGCCGGGCCGCCTTCCCAAGGTCTACCGCTACTTCACGCCCCAGTTCGCGGTACGCCCGTTCGTGGCCGGCGGCGAGCAGGCCCGCTACGACGAGATCGCAGAGGTGCTCTCCGACTCGGTCGCCAAGCACATGCGTGCCGATGTCACCGTCGGCTCATTCCTCTCCGGAGGTATCGACTCGACGGCGATCGCGGCACTGGCCATCCAGCACAACCCCGACCTGATCACCTTCACCACCGGATTCGAGCGTGACGGGTATTCGGAGGTCGATGTGGCGGCAGAGTCCGCCGCACTCATCGGCGCAAAACACATCGTCAAGGTTGTCGGACCGGCCGAATTCGTCGCCGCGATTCCCGAAATCGTCTGGTACCTCGACGATCCGGTGGCCGACCCGTCACTGATCCCGCTGTATTTCGTCGCCAAGGAAGCCCGCAAGCACGTCAAGGTCGTGCTGTCCGGCGAGGGCGCCGACGAACTGTTCGGCGGTTACACGATCTACAAGGAACCGTTGTCGCTCAAGCCATTCGAACGACTCCCCCGGGGCCTGCGCACCGCCGCGGGCAAACTCTCGGATCGGATCCCGGAAGGCAAACGCGGAAAGAGCCTCCTGCACCGCGGGTCCATGACACTCGAGGAGCGCTACTACGGCAACGCCCGCAGCTTCGACGATGCCCGACTTCGGGCGGTACTCAAGGACTTCCGTCCCGACTGGCTCCACACGGACGTGACGGCCCCGATCTATGCGACCTCACGCGGCTGGGATCCGGTTGCCCGGATGCAGCATCTGGATCTGTTCACCTGGTTGCGGGGCGACATCCTCGTCAAGGCCGACAAGATGACAATGGCCAACTCGCTCGAACTGCGGGTGCCGTTCCTCGACCCCGAAGTGATGCGGGTGGCCGAAGCCCTGCCATTTGAGGAGAAGATCTCCCATGGCACAACCAAATACGCGCTCCGCAAGGCCCTGGAACAGATCGTCCCGGCACATGTCCTGCATCGCAAGAAACTGGGCTTCCCGGTGCCGGTGCGGCATTGGCTGCGCGGCACCGAGCTCTACGACTGGGCGCACGAGACGATCGAGCACTCACAGACCGACCACATCCTGAACAAGGACGCGATCCGCGCCATGCTCAACGAGCATCGCACCGGCGCCGTCGACAACAGCCGTCGACTGTGGACCGTTCTGATCTTCATGGTGTGGCACGGGATCTTCGTCGAGGGCACCATCGTGCCGCAGATCGAAGACCACCATTACCCGGTCCGGCTCTAGCACTTCGGCTCTGGCCACCCAGCCACACGCTCCGCCTATACGAAGACGCTCCACAAGTATGTGGAGCGTCTTCGTATATCTGGAGCGTGTGGTGTTTCCGAAGGGTCAGGCCGGAAGCACTGCGGCGATCTCGGCAGTGGCCTCGGCGCCGTAGATGCCGGACAGACGCCCGAGTGCGCTCTCGCGGTCCCACACCCATTCCTGGGTGCCGACGGTCTCCAGGACGAGCACGGCGACCATCGAGCCGAGCTGCGCGCTGCGCTCGTGGCTCAGTCCGGCCGCGTTGCCGACGAGGAATCCGGCCCGGAAGGCGTCACCGACACCGGTCGGGTCGACCTTCGCGGTCTCCGGAACCACCGGGACGTGGATGCGCGAACCGTCGGCGTCGACGATTTCCGCTCCCCCACCACCGAGCGTGGTGATCCGGACACCGACCATCTTGGCGACCTGGGCATCACTCAGGCCCGACTTCTGGCGGAGCAGACCCCACTCGTATTCGTTGGTGAAAAGGTAGGTCGCACCGTCGATCAGGTCGCGCACCTGCTCGCCGTCCAGGCGCGCAAGCTGCTGCGAGGGATCGGCGGCGAACGGGATACCCAATTCGCGGCATTCGCGGCTGTGGACGATCATCCCCTCGGGGTCGTCGGCACCGATGAGAACCAGCTCCGGGGTGCCGAGCTCGGAAGCCAGCTTGTTCAGCGAGATCTCGCGCGACTCACTCATCGCACCGGCGTAAAAGCTTGCCAGCTGTGCCATCTCGTCGTCGGTGGTGCACATGAAGCGGGCGGTGTGTGCGGTCTCCGACACCCGGACACCACGCGTGTCGACTCCGTTGCCCTCGAGCCACTTCCGGTAATCGTCGAAATCGCTGCCGACCGAGCCGACCAGCAGCGGCGAACCGCCGAGCACACCCATCGCGTACGCGATGTTGCCGGCGACACCACCGCGCCTGATCACCAACTCCTCCACGAGGAAGCTCAGGGAGATGTGACTGAGGTGTTCTGCCAGGAGCTGTTCAGAGAACTTGCCCTGAAAGCGCATCAGATGGTCGGTAGCGATCGATCCACAAATGGCAATGGCCACGAAGGAGTGCCTTTCTTCCTCACCGAATAATGGCTTAACGCTACCTGCCCATCAGGTGAACGCAGGCAGCACCTGGACAGATCATACGAACAGCGCCGAGGGTGTGACCACAACAAAATTGGCCGCACCCGAGCTGAGCTCGGATGCGGCCAATTTCTTGAAGTACGGGGTCAAGCGGCCCGGTGAGTGGGCTTGGTGTCAGTTGAACGAATCGCCGCAGGCACAGCTGCCGGTAGCGTTCGGGTTGTCGATGGTGAAGCCCTGCTTCTCGATGGTGTCGACGAAGTCGATGCTCGCACCCATGACGTACGGGGCGCTCATGCGATCGACGGCAAGGCCGACGCCGTTGAACTCCACAACCAGGTCACCGTCGAGGTTCCGATCGTCGAAGTACAGCTGGTAGCGCAGGCCGGCGCAGCCACCGGGCTGAACGGCGATGCGCAGCATCAGCTCTTCGCGACCTTCTTGCTCACGCAGTGCCTTCGCCTTGGACGACGCGGCCTCAGTCATAATCACACCGTGCGCGGGTGCCTCGGTCTCGGTCTGCACAGCAGTCTCGTTCGATGCGGTCATGAATTCTCCTCAATGTGCGGGGCGTCGGCGTGCGAACCCACAGTGGTCCGGGATCGGATGCGAACTTCCGTCGGATACAACCGTACTCCGTCCCGGCCTATTCCCGCGTATCACACAGGTCGGCCGCCGGTGGTCATGACCATGTGCCAGCCACCTGGCGAGTGAGCTCGGTCAGTTGATTCTGAGCGTCGTCCATCGCCCGCTGAACCGATCCGGCGACTTCGACGATGGCGTGACCTCGTGCGATGCCGGCCTCGGCGATCTGCGCAGGAGTCAGGGCGAGCTGTCCGGCGAGCACGATCGTCGGGATCCCATGCGCTCGGGCAGCGCTGGTCAGGGCCGCGACGACCTTCCCTTTGAGGGTCTGCTCATCACATTTGCCCTCGCCGGTGATCACCAGGTCGACGCCTGCGATCAGTTCGGCCTGGCCGGTCGCTTCCGCGATCACCGTGGCCCCGGAGATCCGGGTGCCACCGAGTGCCAGCAGCACCGCTCCCAGTCCTCCCGCGGCGCCGGCACCGGCGAGCGGGCTGATGTCATGGCCGGCGAACTCTCCGAGCAGTGTCGCCCAGGTGGTCATCCGCTGCTCGAGCGCGACGACGGTGTCCGGGTCGGCACCCTTTTGCGGACCGAATACGGCGGCTGCGCCATCAGGGCCGAGCAGCGGGTTCTCCACATCGGACGCGGCGACGAGTTCCACGCCCTGCAGCAGCTGTGCCGCGCCTTCCAGTCCACCGAGGGCATCAACCAGACCCTTGCCTCCGTCGGTACTGCCGCTGCCACCGAGACCGACGACGATCTTCACCGCACCGGCGGCAACCGCTGCCGCGACGAGCCGGCCCACCCCGTAGGTGTCCGCCGCGACCGCGGTCCGCGGTGACGGGCGACCGCCCAGCTGGTGCAGACCGCAGGCCTGCGCGCATTCGATGTATGCGGTGTCACCCTGGAGCAGCCAGTCCGCATCCACCAGCGCACCCAACGGTCCCGGAACGGTTTCTGTATGGATAAATCCGAACCGGCTGGCCAGGACCGACACGAATCCGGGGCCGCCATCGGACTGCGGCGCCAGGATCAATTCGTCGTCCGGCCGGGACAACGCCCAACCGGCAGCGATCGTCTCCGCGGCGGCCACAGCGGTCAGGGTGTCGCCGAACGAATCCGGGGCGATCAAAGCCTTCATGGACGAAGTATAAGAAGGACAGCCCCCTTCGGCAGGGCCCGAGATCGTTCATCGAAGCACCACAGCCGTCACAAACCGCGAAGTCGCAGACCCGGCAGCCACTGCCTACGCAGGCGAGATAATCTGGATAGGTGAAATTGCCCTGGAAAAAAGACGACGACGCCGAGTCCGTTACGACGTCGACCGTCGAGCAGACGCCGGAAGAAGCTGCGGCCGATCGCAGGTACACCGAGGGCAAGGGCCGCCCGACGCCCAAGCGTCGCGACGCCCAGGGCAAGAAACGCGGTCCGGTTGCTCCGGCTCCGACGACCCGCGCCGAGGCCCGGGCTCGCAAACGCGAACTGAAGGGTTCGACGGTCAACCTGACCAAGGACGAGAAGCGCGCGCAGTCCGATGAACGGCGCAAGGCTCGAACCGACCAGCGCGAAAAGATGATGGACGGCGACGAGCGCTACCTGATGGCTCGCGACAAGGGCGAAGTCCGTCGGTACGCCCGCAATATCGTCGATTCGCGGCGCAACTTCGCGGGCCTCTTCATGCCGTTTGCGATTCTGCTGATTCTCGTGATGTTCCTGCCCGCCCTTGCGGTCTACGCCACGCTGTTCATGCTGGTATTCGTCGTCTTCCTGGTCATCGACGGCTTCCTGCTCGGACGTACCCTCAACAACCGGGTCCACGAACGCTTCCCGAACACCACCGATGGTGGTTTCAAACTCACCTGGTACGGATTCAGCCGCGCCATGCAGATGCGATTCATGCGTGCACCTCGCCCCACGGTCAAGCCGGGCGACGCGGTCTGATCGGTGATGCGAACCCTCGTACTTGGTGGAATACGCTCGGGTAAATCAGCTTTCGGCGAAAGCCTGCTGCCCGAAAGCGGTGTCAGATACCTGGCGACGGCCTCGGATCCGGCGACGGGTGATCCGGAGTGGTCGAACCGGATCGAGGCCCACCGGGCCCGACGTCCGAGCACGTGGACCACGGTCGAATCCGCGGACGTCGCAGCCGAATTGCGCCGTGACCCGGTCGCGCCGACGCTGGTCGACGATCTCGGCAGCTGGCTGAGCGGGCATATCGACTCGGTCGGTGGCTGGGACGACGAGAACTTCGACATGTCCGCCGTGGTGACGGAATTGTCCACGGCGGTGGCCGATTTCACCGGAGATCTGGTGATCATCAGTCCAGAGGTCGGCCTTTCGCTGGTCGCACCCGTTCCCGCCGGTCGGCTGTTCCAGGACCAATTGGGCATCGTCAATGCCGCGGTTGCCGCGGTCTGCGAACGGGTTGTCCTGGTCGTTGCGGGACGAACACTCGAACTACGCGGCGGCGCGGCCGTCGACGCTGAGCCGCAGGCAGTGACATCCGCTGTGCCGGCGCCGATTCCGGCACCCGAGCCGGTACCTGTTCCGGCACCGGTACCTGCCCCGGCCGCATTACACGACCCTGCCGCGACCGAAGATCCGGTACCGGTCACCGAGTTCGAGAATCCCGAACAATTCGATTTCGTGGACGCACCAGATCGCCATACCGCGATCGCTGCACGCGAACGCCACGGGGAACTGACAAAGCCGCCCGGATCACTGGGGCGGCTCGAAGAGATCGGCATCTGGATGGCCTCCTGCCAGGGAGTGTGCCCACCTCGCCCGATCACCGAACCCACCGTGGTGATCTTTGCCGGCGACCACGGCGTCGCCCAGGCAGGCGTTTCGGCATTTCCCCCCGAGGTCACCGCGCAGATGGTCGGGAATTTCCTGGCCGGCGGTGCGGCCGTCAACGTGCTGGCCAAGCAAAACGGCGCGCGGGTACGCGTAGAAGATCTGGCCGTGAACGCTCAGACCCCGGAAGCGGTGAGCCGCTTCAAGGTTCGCCGCAGCACTGGTGACCTCACGCGTGAAGATGTCTTGACCACCGAAGAGACCCGCGCTGCCCTGGCAGCCGGCCGTGCCATCGCCGATCGGGAGATCGACTCCGGCGCGGACCTTCTCATCGCCGGTGAGATGGGTATCGGGAACACCACGCCGGCCACGGTTCTGATCGGCCTGCTCACCGATTCCGAGCCCGTGGTGGTCGTCGGACGCGGCACCGGCATCGACGACAACGGCTGGATCCGTAAGACCGCGGCGGTGCGAGACGGTATGCGCCGGGGCCGGTCCCACACGCGGATCCCCCTCGAACTCTTGCGGGCTGTCTCCGGCGCCGAGATCGCCGCGATGGCCGGATTCCTGGCGCAGGCCGCTTTGCGCAAGACACCTGTCATCCTCGACGGCCTGGTGGTGACCGCGGCCGCACTGGTGGCCAACGACCTTGCACCCGGCGCCCGCGAATGGTGGGTGGCCGGACACCGCTCGGCCGAGCCGGCTCATCGAATCGCCTTGCGGCATCTTGATCTCGAACCTCTGCTCGACCTGTCGATGCGCCTCGGTGAAGGCAGCGGGGCCCTGACCGCACTCCCCATCGTGCAGGCCGCCGTGAACACGCTCGCATCGATGGCGACATTTGCCGAAGCCCAGGTCAGTGGTGCACCCGATGCGTCTTCCTGACCACAGATGAATGTGCGAGCCGCATTTCGGGGTCCACAGACCGCGATCTCGTGGTTGACGATCCTGCCGATCCCGGCACCCAAGGGTCCTTTTGACCGGGCGCTGGGCGGCGCGGCGATCGGATCGGCGCCGCTCGTGGGAGCACTGCTCGGTGTGATCACCGCGGCGATCGCTGTCGGTCTGGGTCACACCGAGCTGCCCCCGCTGCTGGCGGGCCTGCTGATCGTCGGGGTCCTCGCGATCCTCACCCGCGGAATGCATCTGGACGGATTATCGGATACCGCAGACGGATTGGGGTGTTTCGGTTCACCCGAACGCGTGCACAAGGTGATGCACAGCGGCAGCGCCGGCCCGTTCGGCGCCGCCACGTTGGTTCTGGTCCTGGTCGCACAGGCGGCTGGTTACGGTGCCCTGATAGAGCAGAGCGATTGGGCTGCAATCGTTTTCGTGCTCTTCGCCAGCCGGGTGGCACCGGTCGTCGGATGCCGCGTGAATCTGTCCGCGACCGAAGAATCGAAATTCGGCGCCCTGACCGCCGGGACACAACGCCTCACTATCGTTTTCTGGGCGCTCGGTGCGATTGCGGTCGGCTACATGGTGGACCCGGCGCTACCGCTTCCGGGCGTGCTGAGCGCGCTGGCCGTCGTCGGATTCGCCTGGTGGTTCAGCTTTCACTGCTCCCGCCGATTCGCCGGTGTCAACGGCGACGTGCTCGGCGCGCTGATCGAACTCAGTGCCCTGATCGCCATCTGCGGACTACTGATCGCCTGAGTCGCGATTCGCGACCCGGGCCCACGTACCTGCGGCCGAGATCAGCCGTGGAGCGTGGTCATCCACCCGTGGGTGTCGGCGAAGGTGCCGCGCTGGATACCGGTGAGCGTGTCGCGCAAGGCCATCGTGACCTCACCCGGGCGCCCGTCTCCGATGGTGTAGTCGTCGGTCTCGCCCTTGACGTGACCGACCGGGGTGATGACGGCGGCGGTACCGCAGGCGAAGACCTCGGTGATCTCGCCGGAGGCCACCCCCTTGCGCAGCTCTTCGACGCTGATCTTGCGTTCGACGCATTCGAAGCCCGCGTCGGCGGCGAGCTGCAGGAGCGATTCCCGGGTGATGCCCGGGAGCAACGAGCCGGACAGTTCCGGGGTGACCAGTTTGGCGTCGGCACCGGAGCCGAAGACGAAGAACAGGTTCATGCCACCCATTTCTTCGACGAAACGGCGTTCGATGGCGTCGAGCCAGACCACCTGATCGCAGCCCTTGTCGGCGGCCTGTGCCTGTGCGAGCAGCGAAGCGGCGTAGTTGCCACCGAACTTTGCCGCACCCGTTCCGCCTGGCGCAGCCCGCACGTATTCGGTGGAGAGCCACACGCTCACCGGCTGCACACCACGCGTGAAGTAGGCCCCGGCGGGCGAGGCGATCAGCAGGTACTTGTATTCACTCGACGGACGCACGCCGAGCCCGACTTCGGTGGCGATCATGAACGGACGCAGGTAAAGCGAGGCCTCGCCACCGGCCTCCGGAACCCAGAGGTTGTCGGCGTCGACCAGCGCACGCAACGAGCCCATGAAGTCCTCGACCGGCAACTCCGGCATCGCCAGACGCCGCGCCGAACGCTGCATGCGCCGCGCGTTCGCGTCGGGGCGGAACGACGAGATGCTCCCGTCCGCCTGGCGGTAGGCCTTGAGACCTTCGAAGATCTCCTGCGCATAATGCAGAACCATCGCCGACGGGTCGAGTTGGATCGGTCCGTACGGAAGTACCTGCGCATCGTGCCAGCCCTGATCGGCGCTGTGATCGATGGTCACCATGTGGTCGGTGAAGTACTTACCGAACCCCGGGGCAGCCAGGATTTCCGCACGGCGTTCTGCCGACAGCGGCTGCGGGTGTTCGGTCCGGGCGAACTCCAAAGTCATGCGTCAATCCTATCGCCTGACATCGGGAGCCATTTCTCCGGTGGACCGGACCGAATTCAGCTGGTCCCGGCGGTCACGAACGGCGGGAGAACGACCTCGCATTCGAGCGCGCGGCCACGGACATCGATCACCACGGTGTCACCCTTGGCGACATTCGCCGATGAATCGATGAGCGCCAGAGCTATTCCCGTCTTGAGGGTCGGCGAGAACGTTCCCGACGTGGTGACGCCGATCTGTGTTCCACCCGGCCCGTCGAGGACCGCGAGGTCAGCCCTCGGAACACCGCGTCCGGTTGCCCGCAGGCCCCACAGGCGGCGCGCCGGACCGGATTCCTTCTCGGCGAGCAGTGCGTCGCGACCGAAGAATTCGGGCTTGCGCCAGCCGACGGCCCAGCTGCAGCGGGCCTGCAGCGGACTGATGTCGACGGACAGTTCGTGGCCGTGCAGCGGGTAGCCCATCTCGGTCCGCAACGTGTCGCGGGCACCCAATCCGGCGGGGGCTCCACCGGCCGCGATGACGGCGGCGGACAGCGCCGCGAAGACGGGTTCGCTGTCGCCCCAGGCCGGCAGCAATTCGTAACCGATCTCACCGGTGTAGCCGGTCCGGCAGACCCGGACCGGGTAACGCTCCTGACCCACAACCATTTCGGTGTCTGCGAACGACATGTACTCCATGTCGGTGGGCAGCCCCAGCCCCGACAACACCGCAGAGGACTGCGGGCCCTGCACCGCGAACACCCCGAAGTCTCGATGACGATCGGTGACCTCGACGCCCTCGGGAGCCACCGCCGCCAGAGCGGCCACCACGGCTGCGGTATTGGCCGCATTGGGGACGAGGAACACGTCGTCGTCGGAGACCCAGTAGGCGATGAGGTCGTCGATCACACCGCCAGAGCTGTTGGTGCACAACGTGTATTGGGCCTTGCCCGGCTGGATCTTGTTCAGATCGTTGGTCAGGCAGCGATTGACGAACTCGGCCGCACCCGTTCCGGTGACCGAGGCCTTGCCCAGGTGACTGACGTCGAAGATTCCAACCGTCTCGCGGACCGCGGTGTGTTCGGCCACGGTGCCCGCATACGACACCGGCATGTTCCAGCCGCCGAATTCGGCGAAACTCGCGCCGAGTTCGCGATGCAGATCTTCGATCGGGCCGGCAAGCAATTCACCTTCGCTCATGTGGCAACGCTATCGCGCCGCGAGTGTGACGAAGGCGCGACCACTAAGCTTGGTCCTCGGCAAGGGTTCGGCTACGAGTGGGAGTGAAGTGTGAGCAAGTCAAGCGCGATACGTCAGCTGGGTCCTGAACTGTCATTGGTCACCGGGATCAGCAAGGACGACGACGTTCTGGTCATCGGACTGACCACCGCCGACGAGGACGGGGCCCCGAGCCTGGTCATCGGTGACGGCCTGCTCGACGATGCCACGGCCTCCGCGATCGACGATGCGCTCGCCGCCGTCGGCGCCAAGGGTTCGGCCGGTGAACTGACCAAACTTCCCGCGCCCGCAGGGCTGGGGGTGACATCGGTGCTCGCCGTCGGACTCGGCGCGGCAGAAAAACTCGACGATGCCGAACACGTTCGCCGTCAGGCGGGTGTGGCCGCGCGCAGCCTGCAAGGTGTGGCCACGGCTGTGACCAGCCTTCCGGTCGCCGGTCTGGCAGCGACCGCCGAGGGGTTCTTCCTCGGCGCGTACCGCTTCGACGAGTTCCGTTCGACTCCGCCCGAGAAGGCTCCGCTGACGGCGGTTCGCCTGATCGTGCCCGTCGCCGACAAGACCACGCAGGCCGAATTGGATCGCGCCAAGGCCATCGCCCGCGCCGTGTCCATCGCCCGCGACTTCGTGAACACCCCACCGAGCCACCTGTTCCCCGAGGAGTTCGCCGACCGCGCGAAGGCCCTCGGATCGGCTGCCGGACTCAAGGTCGAGATCCTCGACGAAACCGCCCTGGACAAGGCCGGCTACGGCGGCATCGTCGGCGTCGGCAAGGGCAGCTCGCGTCCGCCACGCCTCGTGCGCCTGAGCCACAGCGCCGGAAGAAAGGCCAAGACCGTCGCCCTTGTCGGAAAGGGCGTCACCTTCGACACCGGTGGCATCTCGATCAAGCCGGCCGCCGGCATGGAGAACATGACCTCCGACATGGGCGGCGCCGCAGCCGTCATCGCCACGGCGATCCTGGCGGCCGAACTCAATGTCGGCGTCAACGTGATCGCCACGGTTCCGATGGCCGAGAACATGCCGTCGAGCACCGCGCAGCGGCCCGGTGACGTCCTGACCCAATACGGCGGCAAGACCGTCGAGGTCATCAACACCGACGCCGAGGGCCGGCTGATCCTGGCCGACGCCATCGTGCGCGCCTGCGAAGACGAGCCCGACTACCTGATCGACACCGCCACCCTGACCGGTGCGCAGCTGGTCGCCCTTGGCACCCGTACCCCGGGCGTGATGGGCACCGACGAGTTCCGCGACCGTGTCGCAACGATCTCGCAGGCAGAAGGTGAATCGGGTTGGCCGATGCCGTTTCCGGAAGAGCTCCGGCCGGATCTCGATTCCCGGGTCGCCGATCTCGCCAACGTCACCAATCACCGGTGGGGCGGAATGCTCTCGGCCGGCATCTACCTCCGGGAGTTCGTTGCGAAGGACGTGCAGTGGGTCCACATCGACATCGCCGGGCCGGCTTTCAACACCGGCGGCCCTTGGGGTTACACCGGTAAGGGTGGAACCGGGGTGCCGGTACGGACCATCTTTGCGGTACTGGAGGACATCGCTGCCGAAGGATGAGGCAAAAGGTAGGGTTTAGAACGGCGGTTCGCCTCATCCGGCGTATCACCAACCACATGCCTGCCACCAACACCGGTGGTTTGGCCCAGACCGTAGACCGCACACCGGTTCTCGAAATCAAGGAGTCGACAACGATGGCCTTCTCCGTCCAAATGCCAGCCCTGGGTGAAAGCGTCACCGAAGGCACTGTCACCAGGTGGCTCAAGCAGGAGGGTGACACGGTCGAGGCCGACGAACCGTTGCTGGAAGTGTCGACCGACAAGGTCGACACCGAGATCCCGGCACCGACGTCCGGCGTCCTGATCAAGATCGTCGCGCAGGAAGACGATGTCGTCGAGGTCGGCGGCGAGCTCGGTCAGATCGGTGACGCCGGCGAGTCCGCCGGTGACAGTGCCCCGGCACAAGAAGCCCCCGCACAGGAAACTGCCGAGCCGGAAGCCGAGCCCGAACCCGAACCCGAATCGGAGCCCGAATCGGAGCCCGAGGCACCAGCGGCTTCGGCTTCGTCGGCCGGCGGGTCCGCCGAGGGCACCGACATCACGATGCCCGAACTGGGCGAGTCGGTCACCGAGGGAACCGTCACCCGTTGGCTCAAAGAGGTCGGCGATTCCGTCGCGGCCGACGAGCCGCTGCTGGAGGTCTCCACAGACAAGGTCGACACCGAGATTCCGTCGCCTGTCGCAGGCACCCTGCTCGAGATCATCGCCCTCGAGGACGACGTCATCGAGGTCGGCGGTCGCCTGGCCGTGGTCGGCTCTGCCGACTCCAAGCCCACCGTCGCACCTGAGCCCGAGGCCACGCCGGAACCGGAGCCCGAGCCCGAGCCCGAGGCAAAGCCCGAGCCGGAGGCAAAGCCCGAGCCGGTCGCAGAATCGAAGCCGGCCCCGAAGGAAGAGCCTGCTCCGAAGGAAGAATCCAAGCCGGCAGCCGAGTCCGGGGCCGACCAGGAGTCGACCCCGTATGTGACCCCGCTGGTCCGCAAGCTCGCGGCCGAGAACAACGTCGACCTCAGCGCCATCAAGGGCACCGGTGTCGGTGGCCGCATCCGCAAGCAGGACGTGCTGGCCGCCGCCGAGGCCGCCAAGGCCCCCGCAGCTCCGGCAACCCCGGAACCGGCTGCAGCACAGGCGAAGTCGGAACCCTCCAAGTCGGCGCCGGCCAAACCGAGCCCGGAGCTCGCCAAGCTGGTCGGCACCACGCAGAAGATCAACCGGATCCGGCAGATCACCGCCAAGAAGACCCGCGAATCCCTGCAGGAGAGCGCACAGCTCACCCAGGTGTTCGAGGTCGACATGACCAAGATCGCCACGCTGCGGGCAGCCGCGAAGGAAGGCTTCAAGGCCAGCGAGGGTGTCAACCTGACCTACCTGCCCTTCATCGCCAAGGCAGTCGTCGAGGCACTGAAAGCGCATCCGAACGTCAACGCCTCGATCGACGAAGAGGCCAAGGAGATCACGTACTACTCCAAGGTCCACCTCGGGATCGCGGTCGACACCGAGCAGGGTCTGCTCTCCCCTGTCATCCACAACGCGGACGATCTCTCGATCGCCGGTCTGGCACGGGCCATCGCGGACATCGCCGCGCGGGCACGGAGCAACAAACTCAAGCTCGACGACCTCACCGGTGGAACGTTCACCATCACCAACATCGGTAGCCAGGGCGCACTCTTCGACACCCCGATCCTGGTTCCGCCGCAGGCGGCCATGCTCGGTACGGGTGCCATCGTCAAGCGTCCGGTCGTGATGACCAGTGCGGACGGTTCGGAGTCGATCGCGGTGCGCTCGATGTCGTTCCTGCCGCTCACCTACGATCACCGCCTGATCGACGGCGCTGA
The DNA here is from genome assembly GCF_000383535.1 of Nocardia sp. 348MFTsu5.1. NCBI lineage: Bacteria > Bacillati > Actinomycetota > Actinomycetes > Mycobacteriales > Nocardiaceae > Nocardia > Nocardia sp. 348MFTsu5.1. Next base: position 415,476 of record NZ_KB911510.1, on the reverse strand, counting down.
CGCCGGCCGCTTCCTGAGCACCGTGAAGCATCGCCTCGAAGAAGCCGCGTTCGAGGCAGACCTGGGACTGTAAGAAAGTCCATGCGGATCGCCATAGCGGGATCTTCTGGCCTGATCGGCTCGGCCCTGGTGGAAAGTCTCACCGGGGCCGGCCATCAGGTCATCCGCCTGGTTCGCCAACCCTCTACCGCCCCGAACCAGATCCATTGGGCGCCTGATTCGTTCGGCATCGATCCCAAAGCATTGGATGGGGTCGATGCGGTGGTCAACCTCTGTGGTCGGGGTATCGCCGACCACCGGTGGTCGGGACGCGTGAAGCAAGAGATCCGGGACAGCCGGATCATCCCGACACAAGTCCTTGCCGAGAGCGTGCGACTCGCCGGCGTCCCGATTTTTGTGAGTTCCAGCGCAACCGGCTTCTACGGCGACACCGGTTCACGAGCCGTGACCGAGAAGGACGCCGCCGGAACCGGGTTCCTGGCCGATCTCACCACCGATTGGGAAGCCGCGGCGCTCACCGCTGCGGCGTCCGGGTCCTCGACCAGGATCGCCCTGATCCGCACAGCGCCGGTGTTGTCGCAGTCCGGCGGCCTGCTCGGCAAGCTGCGACCGCTGTACCGGCTCGGCCTCGGTGGCCGCCTGGGCAACGGTCGGCAGTACTTCCCGTGGATCAGTCTTTTCGACGCGGTACGGGTCCTGGAGTTCGTGTTGACGCGGCCGCTGGCCGGTCCGGTCAACATGTGCGGACCCCGAGCGGTCACGAACACCGAGTTCACGAAGGCTTTCGGGCGTGCCGTCGGGCGGCCCACGGTGTTCGCGGTACCAGGTGTCGTGCTGTCGAAGGCAGTCGGTGAGATGGCCGAGGAAATGTTGTTGCAGGGTCAGAACGTTGTACCTGAAGTGCTGATCGACAACGGCTTCGAATTCCGTCATCCCACCCTCGACTCTGCGCTCGCATACGCGTTGGGCAAGGCCTCCTGATGTCCAGCGCCCGACTGTCCGACACGCCCCTCGAAATCCGCTGGCTCGGCCGCGTCGACTACCAGGAGACCTTCGACCTGCAACACCGGCTGGCGAACGAACGTGCCGACGGCATCCTTGACCACGACGTCCTGCTGATGCTCGAACATCCGTCGGTGTACACCGCGGGCCGGCGGACCGAGGATGCGGATCGTCCCACCGACGGCTCACCCGTGATCGACGTCGACCGCGGCGGCAAGATCACCTGGCACGGCCCCGGACAGCTTGTCGCCTACCCGATTGTTGCGTTGGCCAGTCCGGTCGATGTGGTCGATTACGTCCGGCGGCTGGAAGAGGCGATGATCCACGTCTGCGAGGCGTTGGGGTTGCCGACCTTCCGCGTCGACGGCCGTTCGGGTGTCTGGGCGGTCGATAGCCCGGGCCTCGACGCGCCCGGGCCCCGCCGCGACCGCAAGATCGGCGCGATCGGCATCCGGGTGGCACGGGCGGTGGCGCTGCACGGAATCGCCTTGAATTGTGATCCTGACCTGCGTGCCTTCGAAGCCATCATTCCCTGCGGCATACCCGACGCCGGGGCCGGATCCCTCACGAACGAACTCGGTCGCCCGATCACCGTCGACGAGGTCCGGCCGCTGCTCACCAAGGCGGTGGTCGACGCCCTCGACGGGACGTTGCCCGTGACCACCCACTCTGCATCAACCACGGTCACCGAGCGTGACAATCAACCCCGCGTAGGATCACTCCAGTGACTGTTTCTCACGACAAACCAGCCAAATCGAGCGCTACGGCAGCAGCAGGCCCGGGTGGACGCAAACTTCTGCGCCTCGAGGCCCGCAACTCCGAGACCCCGATCGAGCGCAAGCCGTCGTGGATCAAGACCCGCGCCACCATGGGCCCGGAGTTCACCGAACTCAAGGCACTGGTCAAGAGCGAGGGCCTGCACACTGTCTGCGAAGAGGCCGGCTGCCCCAACATCTACGAGTGCTGGGAAGACCGCGAGGCCACCTTCCTGATCGGCGGCGAGCAGTGCACCCGCCGCTGCGACTTCTGCCAGATCGACACCGGCAAGCCCGACGATCTCGATCGCGACGAGCCCCGCCGGGTGGCCGAGAGTGTCGCCACCATGGGTCTGCGCTACTCCACCGTGACCGGTGTGGCCCGCGACGACCTTCCTGACGGCGGTGCCTGGCTCTACGCCGAGACGGTCCGGTACATCAAACAACTCAACCCGACCACCGGCGTCGAGCTGCTGATCCCCGATTTCAACGCCGATCCCGACCAGATGGCCGAGGTCTTCGCTTCGCGCCCAGAGGTGTTGGCGCACAACGTCGAAACCGTGCCGCGCATCTTCAAGCGGATCCGTCCGGCATTCCGTTACCAGCGCAGCCTCGACGTCATCACCGCAGCCCGCGATGCCGGCCTGGTGACCAAGTCGAACCTGATCCTCGGTATGGGCGAAACCCCCGAAGAGGTGACCGAGGCGATGGTCGACCTGCACGAGGCCGGCTGCGACATCCTCACCATCACGCAGTACCTGCGTCCGTCGCCGCGGCACCATCCGGTGGACCGGTGGGTCAAGCCCGAGGAGTTCGTCGAGCATTCGACGTTCGCCGAGAACCTCGGCTACGCCGGTGTCATGGCCGGACCACTGGTTCGCTCCTCGTACCGGGCCGGACGTCTGTACGCGCAGGCGATGAAGCATCACGGACGGGAACTCCCCGAAGCGATGTCGCATCTCGCCGACGGCGGAACCGCCAGCCAGGAAGCCTCGTCACTGATTGCCCGACTCGCTCGCTGAACTCTGATCGGCGCTCTCCACGAGCCGAGTCACACCGTCGGTCGAGTCCGGGGTACCGCGTTGACCGGACCGCGACCACGGGCCAGTATCCTGGTGGGTATGGCGAAGGCAACAAAAGCGACAAAGGAATCAAAGGCAGCTGCGAAGGCTGCTCGTAGGGAAGCGTCGCGCGCTCGCCGCAAACAGCTGTGGCAGGCGTTCCAGATGCAGCGCAAAGAAGACAAGCTGCTGTTGCCCCTGATGATCGGCGTGATCGTCGGCTTGACGGTGATCGCGGTTCTCATCGGGATCTTCATCGGCGGTCTGATCTTTGTCCTTCCGATGGGCATCCTGCTCGGTGTGCTGCTCGCGTTCCTCATCTTCGGACGCCGGGTGCAGAAGACGGTGTTCAAGAAGGCCGACGGTCAGGCCGGTGCCGCTGCCTGGGCCCTGGACAACATGCGTGGGCAATGGCGGGTCAAGCAGGCCGTCTCCGGAACCGCCCAACTCGACGCCATCCATCGCGTGATCGGAAAGCCGGGTGTGATCCTGGTCGCCGAAGGCTCTCCCGTCCGCACCAAGTCGTTGCTGGCCCAGGAGAAGAAGCGCGTTGCCCGCATCGTCGGCGACACTCCGATCTACGACATCACCGTCGGCAACGAAGAGGGTCAGATCCCGCTGAAGAACCTTGAGCGGCACCTGAACAAACTCCCGAGCAACATCGACAAGAAGCGCATCGACCAGCTCGAGTCGCGCCTTGCCGCACTCGGTGGCAAAACACCCGGTCCGGGCATGCCCAAGGGCCCGATGCCCGCAGGCGCCAAGATGCGCAGCATCCAGCGCACCGCACGTCGTCGCTGATCACCCCAGATCAACAAAAACCACCCGCGCCAGTTGGAACGGGTGGTTTTTTGGGTGCTGTCAGCGAGTGCGAATTAAGGCGGTACCGGTGGCCCGATCGTGCATACCGCGTCCGTCGTAGTCGTTGATCAGTGGTGGCACCAGGAAGACGATGAGGATCTGCCGGACGAATGCGCGGACGAAGCCGACCCGTACTCCCCCGTCGACGCGGGCCACCCGCATGCCGGTGAGGAACTGTCCCGGGGTGAAGCCGAATGCGGTCACCGACCCGACACCGACCACAAACCAGACGAGCAGCACCACGTTCGACAGGATCGGCGACTCCAGGTCACGGACGAAGATCAGCGTGACACCACCGGACATCAGCCAGTCGGCGAGCAAACCGAGGCAGCGATGCCAGGACGACGCCAGTGAGTTCGGGCCGGACTCGGGCAGACCGAGCTTTTCTCCGCGGTAAGAACCTACTTCGCCGTTCTCTCCGAGTGCCGCCTGCGGACCAGAAAGCCACGATCCGGTGATTCGTCCCATGGGCTCAATCATAGATGTGCTGGGAGAACAGCCTCACCACGCATTGTGCGGCCCATCTCACACAACAAATCGACATGGTCAGACGCACGTAACACGGGCGAAACACCGAAGTATCCGCCTAGCAACCTGACGTCAATACGGTCAGCGTTGATGATCCGCCACTCTACAGTGGACAAGGACAATCGCCAGCCCTTGCAAAATCCATGAATCTGGCGCTGGCAGCAATTGGGCACGAGTGAAGGAGTCACCCGCAGGTGTACAACACAAAGGAAGAACTGCTCGAGGGCATCAAGGCTGAAGGTGTCGAATACGTCGACATCCGCTTCTGCGACCTCCCCGGAACGATGCAGCATTTCTCGATCCCGGCAACGGCCTTCGACGAAAGCGTCTTCGAGGACGGCCTGGCATTCGACGGTTCGTCGATTCGCGGCTTCCAGTCGATCGACGAGTCGGACATGATGTTGCTGCCCGACCCCACCACCGCACGCATCGATCCTTTCCGCAAGGCAAAGACGATGAATGTGACTTTCTTCGTGCACGACCCGTTCACTCGTGAGTCCTACAGCCGCGACCCGCGCAACGTTGCCCGCAAGGCCGAGGATTACCTGGCCAGCACCGGCATCGCCGACACCTGCTTCTTCGGCGCCGAAGCCGAGTTCTACATCTTCGACTCGGTGTCGTTCAGCTCTGAGGTCAACGGCACCCACTACAACGTGGAGTCCGAATCGGGCTGGTGGAACGCCGGTTCCCAGGTCGATCCCGACGGATCACCGAACCTCGGCTACAAGGTCCGCCAGAAGGGCGGCTACTTCCCCGTCGCGCCCTACGACCACTACGTCGACCTGCGCGATGAGATCTCGACCAACCTGACCAACGCCGGGTTCATCCTCGAGCGCGGGCATCATGAGGTCGGCACCGGCGGCCAGACCGAGATCAACTACAAGTTCAACACGCTGCTGCACGCCGCTGACGACGTTCAACTGTTCAAGTACATCGTGAAGAACACCGCATGGCAGAACGGCAAGTCCGTCACCTTCATGCCCAAGCCCCTGTTCGGCGACAACGGTTCGGGCATGCACGCCCACCAGTCGCTGTGGAAGGACGGCAAGCCGCTCTTCCACGACGAGGCCGGCTACGCGGGACTCTCCGACCTGGCTCGCCACTACATCGGCGGCATCCTGCACCACGCCCCGTCGCTGCTGGCATTCACCAACCCCACGGTGAACTCCTACAAGCGTCTGGTCCCGGGCTACGAGGCCCCGATCAACCTGGTGTACAGCCAGCGCAACCGCTCCGCGTGTGTGCGTATCCCGATCACGGGCAACAACCCGAAGGCCAAGCGCCTCGAGTTCCGTTGCCCCGACAGCTCGGGCAACCCGTACTTCGCGTTCGCCGCCATGATGATGGCCGGCCTCGACGGCATCAAGAACAAGATCGAGCCGCACGAGCCCGTCGACAAGGACCTCTATGAGCTCCCGCCGGAGGAGGCCAAGGGCATCCCGCAGGCTCCGACCTCGCTCGGCGCCGTCATCGACCGCCTCGAAGAGGATCACGACTACCTCACCGAGGGTGGCGTGTTCACCGAAGATCTCATCGAGACCTGGATCAGCTTCAAGCGTGAGCAGGAAATCGAGCCCGTCCAGATCCGGCCGCACCCGTACGAGTTCGCGCTCTACTACGACGTGTGATTCGTCTCCGACGAAGTGACGTGTGATTCGTCTCCGACGAAGTGACGTGTGATCGTTTGATATGACAAATCCGGCCCGGCCTTCTGCAGAAATGCAGATCGCCGGGCCGGATTTGTTTGTCGAGCTCACACCACTGATGCCCTGATCGGCAGGTGTTTGAGTCCGCCGACGAAGGTGGTTTCGATCAGTTCGGGATAGCCGGTGAGTTCCACCGACCGAAGTCGTGGCAGCAATTCCGAATAGAAGCTGCTGACCTCCATGCGAGCCAGTGCCGCACCCAGGCAGAAATGGACCCCGTATCCGAACGCCACGTGGTTGTTGGGGCTGCGGCCGACATCAAATCGGAATGGATCCTCGAAGACGTCTTCATCCCGATTGCCCGACACATACGAGAGCAGCAATGACTCCCCCTGCGTGATCGGCACACCGCGCACCTCGGTGTCCTGGGTCGCGGTGCGCATGAATGCCTTGACGGGTGTGGTCCACCGGATCATCTCTTCGGCGGCCGATGCCATCAACCCCGGATCGGCGACCAAACGTGCTCGCTCATCCGGGTTTTCGATCAGTGCCTGCATGCCGCCGGAGATCGTTGCGCTGGTGGTGTCGTGGCCTGCCGTGGCGATGATCAGGTAGTACCCCACCGTCTCGATATCCGACAGCGGCTCACCGTCGATCGTCGCGTTGGCAATGGTGGACGCCAGATCGTCGGTCGGATGTTCACGCCGGGACGCGGTCACGGCGTTGAAGTACTCGAACATCTCCAGCAGAGCCATGGTTCGATCTTCTTCGGTTGCACCGCGGTGATACTCCGGCTCGTCACTACCGAGCAACTCCTGCGTCAGCTTGAGCATCAGCGGAAAGTCGGACTCGGGCACACCGAGCAGCGACATGATCACGTACAAGGGATAATTCACCGCAACCTCTTGGACGAAGTCGCAGTCGCCATCCATGGCGCGCATCTTGTCTACATAAATGGTTGCGAGCTCGGCGACGCGGGCCTTCATTGCTTTCATCGCTTTGGGACGGAACCAGTCCCCTGCGATCGCGCGCACCACCTTGTGCTCGGGATCATCCATGTGGATCAGCGTTTTCACCTGGCTCGCGATATCGGTCTCTTCCTGCACCGACTTGATCAGAACCGGACGCGGATAGTTGGTGAACAGGGTGTTGTTGCGCGAAACCGCCATGATGTCTTCATGTTTGGTGATCGCCCAGAACGGGCGATAGTGCGGCTCCTCCACCCTCGAGACCGGCGCCGTCGCACGCAGATGGGTCAGCGCACTGTGTAAGCGCGCGTCATCGGCATACGCCGACGGATCGGCCAACACCCGTGCTGCGTCCTCAATACCCGGAACTGCCATACGAATTCCCCCTACACATCAATTCTCTGAGCTGGACAACACGTGCTTGCCGATGATCGTCGGCAGATCCAGGAATGTACGGATCCCCGGCGCCGCTGCGCAGACGGGTTCGATCGCGTGCACAGCATGCATCGCGGTCCCCAGGCAGGCCTGGTCGTTCTCGTCCTCACCGCCGGTGGCGATCTGCGCTTCGAGAACCAGCGAGGGCGTGCCCTCCACGATGACCTTCCAGCCCCGCCCGCTCGGCCAGTCCGGTGCCTGGTCGTCGCGAAGCCGCGTGATGTGTTCGACGGTCAACGCAGGTCTGCCGTCGACGACGGCGGTGCAACTGAATCGCTGGGCCGATACGGTCCCCGCGCCGATGCTGCCGGCCTTGACCTCAAAGGCTTCTTCGGTGACAGCGACCTGGCGGTCGAAGGTGAAATCGTCGATGGTGGCGCCGAGGCCGTCGACGAGCAGCATCAGCGAGGCCCGGAACGACGAGCCGGCAACTGCCGGGTCGGACATCGGCACCTGGTCCAGCGGGCGTTTCCCAAAACCCATGATGTCGAACAGCATCGAGGGGCTGTCGTACTCCCCGTAGTCGAGGAGTTCCTGGACCAGGATCGAGTCCACCTTCCGGCAGAGCCCGGACATGGTCAGCGGCACCACTTCTGCCGCCCAGCCCGGCTCGATACCGGTGGCGTGGAATGACGTCCCACCCTCTGCACAGGCCGCCGCCAACCTGTCCACCACACCGGTGCCGAGGCTCTGCGGATAGATCAGTGCGGTCACCGCGGTCGAGACCACGTTCTTTCCGGAGGCCAGCAACCGGCAGATGTTGTCGACCGCACCGAACGGATCCATCTCTCCCTGCGCCATATAGAGAACGCAGTCGGCATCGAGGGCAAGGATGTCGTCGATGCTGTTCGTGGCGACCACACCGGTGTCGTCGATTCCGCAGATCTCACCGATGTCTCGACCGACCTTGGTTTCGCTGTACACATAGGCACCGACCAACTCGAGATCGGGATGCGCGGCAACCGCCGCAACCGCGTGCCTTCCGACAGTCCCCGTGGCCCACTGGATGATTCGACGTCTGCCCATACTGCCCACGTGCTCCTCGCAAAGTTGGTGTTCCGGTCTCCGGGCGGTGACCACGATGCCTGTCACAACTCGGAGGATGGCGTCTAACTGTAAGACATACCGTATCCCATTCCCCAGATCTTGAGATGACTTCCCAACATCGTCGATGCAGGCTAAATTGAAAGCCATACTGTATGGCCCTCGGAATGGAGAACAGTCGTGGACAAAAATGACATGATCCTGATCAGCGTCGATGACCACATCATCGAACCGCCCGACATGTTCAAGAACCATCTACCGAAGAAGTACCTCGAGGACGCGCCTCGGCTGGTCCACCAGGACAGTGGCGCGGACGTCTGGAAGTTCCGCGACATCGTTATCCCGAATGTCGCGCTCAACGCCGTGGCCGGCCGCCCGAAGGAGGAGTACGGGCTCGAACCAGATGGGCTGGACGAAATCCGTCCCGGATGCTTCGACGTCGATGAACGCGTCAAGGACATGAACGCCGGCGGGGTCCTGGCCCAGATGAACTTCCCGTCGTTCCCCGGTTTCGCAGCGCGCCTGTTCGCGACGGACGACCCCGACTTCTCACTGGCGCTGGTGAAGGCCTACAACGATTGGCACATCGACGAATGGTGCGGGGCCCATCCGGGACGCTTCATCCCCATGGCGTTGCCGGTCATCTGGGACGCGGAGCAGTGCGCCAAGGAAGTCCGCCGGGTCTCCGAAAAGGGCGTTCATTCACTGACATTCAGCGAGAATCCGGCAGCTCTGGGCTATCCCAGCTTCCACGACCCGTACTGGAATCCGCTCTGGAAGGCCCTGGTCGACACCGAGACCGTGCTGTCTGTCCACATCGGATCCTCGGGCCGGCTCTCGATCCCCGCCGTCGATTCACCGCCCGATGTGATGATCACGCTGCAACCGATGAACATCGTGCAGGCCGCGGCAGATCTGCTCTGGTCCCAACCGGTCAAGGATTATCCGGACCTGAAAATCGCGCTCTCCGAAGGCGGAACCGGATGGATCCCCTACTTCCTCGAACGGGTCGATCGCACCTTTGAAATGCACTCGACGTGGACGTTGCAGGACTTCGGCGGCAAACTGCCGAGCGAGGTGTTCCGCGAGCATTTCCTCACCTGCTTCATCAGTGATCCACTCGGGGTGAAGCTGCGCCACGAGATCGGCGTCGACAACATCAGCTGGGAGATGGACTACCCCCACAGCGATTCGGTGTGGCCCAACGCCCCTGAAGAACTGTCCGGCGTGTTCGATGCCGAGAACGTTCCCGACGACGAGATCAACAAGATCACCCACCTCAACGCCATGCGCTGGTATTCCTTCGACCCGTTCAAGCACGTACCCCGCGAGAAGGCGACGGTGGGAGCACTTCGGGCGGCCGCGGCCGGCCATGACATCAGCATTCAGGCGCGCAGCCACCACACCGTCGACGCGTCGGTGAAGCTCGCGAACTTCCAGACCCAGATCAAGGCAGCCACCGGGCACACCGCAACCAAATAGCCGCGCCACCACCACTTTCGACGAGGAATGAGCCACATGACAAACGCACAGGGCTGGAAGGCGACGCTCGAGGATCTCGACAGCCGCCGGCAGCACGCGCACGGGATGGGCGGACCGGAAAGGGTTGCCAAGCACCACGCGAAGGGAAAGCTCGATGCCCGGCAACGGGTTGCCCGCCTCCTCGATGCGGGTAGCTTCCAGGAAATCGGCACCCTGGTCGGCGGCGAGATCGCCTCCGACGGCATCGTGGTCGGATCGGGCCGGGTGAACGGCAACCCGGTGATGGTCGGTGCCGAGGACTTCACCACGATGGCGGGCACCATTGCACCGGGCAGCAACTCCAAGCGGTACCGCATCGCCGAACTCGCTGTGCGCAACAAGGTCCCGCTGGTGATGATGCTCGAAGGAGCCGGCTTCCGCGCCACCGCACACGCCTACGGGCGCACTCCCACCGATCTGCTCGCGCAGGCTCAGTGTTCGGGTCAGGTCCCACTGATCACCGCCGTTCTCGGATCGTCGGCCGGCCACGGCGCCCTTGTCGCCCCCATCTCCGACTTCACCGTCATGAGCAAACAGGGCGCAATTTTCACCGCGGGTCCTCCGGTGGTCAAAGAGTCGACCGGAGAGACCATCACCAAGGAAGACCTCGGTGGACCTGCGACCGCGATCGCCAGCGGGGTCATCCACAACCTCGCCGACGACGACGAAGCCGCCATCGACGACATCCGGCGGTATCTGAGTTACTTCCCCTCGAGTGCCTGGTCATATCCGCCATCGCTGACGGCCGACGACGATGACAACGAAAAACGGCCCACCACTGAGCTTCTCGACATCATTGCGCGCGACAGTCGCCGGGTCTATGACATGCACGATGTGCTCGACGTCGTGTTCGATCGGCCGGACTACTTCGAGGTTCAGCCCACCTTCGGTCCGGCAATCATCTGCGCGCTCGCGCATCTGGGCGGTCACCCAGTGGCAGTGGTGGCCAATCAGCCTCAGGTGCTCGCCGGCTCCATCAACTCCGATGCGGCGGACAAGGCCGCGCACTTCATCAACGTGGCCGATTCATTCCATCTCCCGCTGGTCTTCCTGGCGGACAACCCCGGCATGCTCCCGGGCAGCGCGTCCGAGCGGGCCGGCGTACTCCGCAGCGGCGCACGGATGTTCGCGGCCCAAACGACGGCCTCCACCATCAAGTTGCACGTCACGTTGCGAAAGGCATATGGCTTCGGCTCGATGGTCATGTCCCTGATCGGATTCGACAGCCAGGCAGCCACTTTCGCATTCCCCGGGGCAACAATGGGCGCCATGAGCGCGGCGGCGCTGAGCCGGGCATCCAATGCGAAAGAGGACGTGAGCACCGTACTTCGCGAAATGGAACTCGAGGCCTCCTATCGCTCCGCCGGACATCTCGGATTCGATGAACTCATCAACCCCGCCGATACCCGCAATGCTCTCCTCGGCTCGTTGGAACTGGCTCTGCGCGGCCGGCAGGCTGCTGCCCAGCCCGTCCTGCGGACCACCATCACACCCTGACTCGAAGGGGCCACAGGGTAATAAAGTCTGAGCCCGTGCCGGTGGCACGGGCTCAGACTTGGTCGGAAGCAAAAACGTTCACCCTAGTCGCTGGCAGGCAACGGTTTGGCGTCTTTCAGCGCGAGCGGGACGTCGCCGAGGCTGAGGCTGCCGGCTCCGGGCTTGGTGACCAAGACCTCGTTCCCGCCGGCATCGGTATAGCGTTTGCCGAGAGCAGTGCCGTCGGCGAATGCCGGATCGATCACCGCGGCAGCGTCTTTCGCTTGCCCCACGGGCACCATCGCGGCACCGCCACAACGCAAGTCGTCAAAGCCGTCCGACGATTTGATGACGATGACCTCGGTCTGACAGACCTGGCTACCCAATCGGGTTCCACCCTTGATCATGAAATTTTCCTCCCTGTTCGGGTCCATCACGTAATCTTCATCGGACCGGTTTCGACCACCGACCGCAATTGACCGAGATCAACCCCTGATTCCGCTGCTGAGGCGATACAGGCCGCCACGTCTTTGGCGATATACGGGCCGGCCAGGTCTGTGAATCCCTGGAGCCCACCAATGAGCTGCAACGATTCCACCGCCTTGCTCGCCCCGCTGCAGACGGACAATGCCTCGAGTAAGGACTTCTCTTGGACACCGAGCTTCTCACCGAGCTCGATCGCCGAGGCGACCAATTGCGCATTGGCCGCGAACAGCACGTTGTTGATGAGTTTGAGCGCCAACGCACTTCCCACCTCACCGGTATCGATGATCGGGTCGGCGTAGGCCTTCAGGACCGGCCGGACCCGGTCACGGACCGGCTCCGGGCCTGCCAGCAGAACGGTCAGCTCGCCGGCAAGGATATCGGTTGCCGCACCACTCACCGGCGCATCGATCACCGCTGGGCCGGCCGGATACTCTTCCGTCAGCGAGGTCAGGGTGCTGAGTAATCCGGTGGTATGTGAGATCACCACAGATCCTGGTTTCGCGTTGGCCATGAATCCGTCGGGACCACGGCCGACTGCGGAGATCTGCGGATCCGAGAACAAACACAGGATCAGGATGTCGGAGGCCGAGGCCACCTCGGCAACCGAATCCGCCAGTCGCGCACCCTGTTCCGACAGACGGGCCCGCACCTCGTCTTTGCGTGCACAGAGCACGACCTCGTGGCCGCCGGCAAGCAACCGGGTAACCATGGGCTCACCCATCTGACCTGCCCCGATGAATCCGATCACGTCTGGCATACGTCCATCCCCACTCCAGTTTTCCCAGGTCCTGAACCATTGTCGCCGGACCGATGAGCTGACTAACTGTAGTAATTACAGTAGGCTCGAACAATAGGCTCGTCAATCAGTTGGAAAAGGAGTGCGGATGTCCTCATTGTTGAGCGGTGTCACCGTGGTCGAACTCGCGTCATGGACGTACGTTCCGAGTGCGGGGGTCATCCTCCGCGACTGGGGCGCCGAGGTGATCAAGATCGAGGACACTCGCGGCGGCGACCCCTGCCGGCAACTGACCGTCGGTGGTCTGCAGCCGCAGGATTCGCGGGTCAAGGTCAACTTCATGATGGAAATCGGCAATCGCGGCAAGCGCAGCATCGGCATGGACATCAAAACCCCTGACGGCAAAGCGATCTTCGCCAAGCTGATTGCCGGCGCCGATGTCTTCCTGACCAACTGGCTCCCCGGACCACTCGAGCGCGCCGGACTCACCGTCGACGCGCTTCGCGCGATGAACCCGAACATCATCATCGCCAGGGGCAGCGGACAGGGCTCGCAGGGGCCCGACCGCGACAAGGGCGGATTCGACGCCTCCGGCTACACCGCCCGGGCCGGCGTGGCCTACGCGCTGACGCCGGACGGCAGCGAGTTCCCGTTCGCCCAGGGTCCGGCCTTCGGTGATCTGCAGGGTGGCAGCACACTCGCCGGCGGGATCGCGGCCGCACTGTTCCATCGCGAGCGCACCGGGGAACCCGACATCGTCGACGGTTCACTACTCGCGCAAGGCATGTGGGCTGTGGCACCGGATATCGTGGCAGCCGACCACTACGGGATCGACCGCATCCCGGCCTACGCGCCGGGCGATGCCCCCAACCCCGTGGTCAATCGCTACAAGACCCGCGACGACCGCTGGTTGCAGCTCGTCTTCCTGCAGGCCGACCGCTACTGGGCCGGCTTCTGCGACCGGATCGGACGCCCGGAACTGGCGACCGACGAACGCTTCACCCCCATCGCCAACCTCGTCGCCAACAAGGACATCGCGACCGCCGAACTGCGAGCGATCTTCGCGGAGCGGGATCTGGCCGAATGGTCCAAGCTCCTGGCCGACGAGCCCGGGGTGTGGGCCAGCCTCGCCACACCGCGGGAGGTCCTCGACGACCCTCAGGTGGCGGCCAACGGCTACCTCCTGACGGCGGCCGACGACGACGGCATCGCCTTCCAGACCGTCAGTGCTCCAATCCGATTCAACAACACAGCGCCCGAGGGTGCCCGCGCGCCCGAATACGGCGAGCACACCGAGTCGATCCTCCTCGAACTCGGGATGGACTGGGACGAGATCATCGCCGCCAAGGAATCCGGCGCGATCATCTGACACGTTCGGCACAACCGAAAAGAACTCTGGCGCCGGGATTCATCCCGGCGTCAGAGTTCTTCTGTCAGTTCAGTTCAGGTCCAACAGGTCAGGCCCCGCTAGCTCACCTGGACCTTCGCCTCGATGCCGAGCAGCTTGGACATGTTGCCACCCATGATCTTTCGGATGTCTTCTTCGGACAGGCCGGAGAGCTTGCTGTCGATCAGGCTCAGCGGATCCTGGAGTCCTTCCGGATGCGGCCAGTCCGATCCGAACAGCACGTGATCTGCCCCGAGGAGGTCGACCACGTCGGAGTAGCTGTCCTCCCAGAACGGGTTGACATACACGCAGCGTTTGAATGCCTCGATGGGATTCTCCAAGAACAACTGTGGCAGCTTCTTGTAGGTCTGTTCGAGGTTCCGGAACAACGTCGGCAGCCAGTCCGCCCCGTTCTCGATCAGCAGCAGCTTCAGATCCGGTACCCGCGACAGCGTCCCGTGACAGGTCAACGCGGTCATCGCATCCTCGATGGCACGACTACCCATCGCGGCGGTCCGGAATCCCGTCGTCGGCGCGAACGGCTTGTACTCCGACGCCGGCTCCCAGATGTTGAGCACTTCGGAGTAGCCGCTGTCCGACGCGTGCATCGAGACCGGGATGCCGGCGTCGACGCAGGCCTGCCAGAACGGATCGAACTCTTCGAAACCGAAAGACCGCGAGCCTTTGAACCCGGGAACCGGTGCCGGGCGCACCAATACGGTGCGGGCTCCCCGCTCGAGGCACCAGTGCAACTCCTCGATCGCCCGATCCACGATCGGGAGCGTGATGACCGGCGTCGCGAAGATTCTGTCCTCGTAATTGAACGTCCACTGTTCGAACATCCACTCGTTGAGCGCATGGATCACGTCATGGGTCAGTTCTGGATCGTCCTTCAGACGTTCCTCGACGAGAGATGCCAGCGTCGGGAACAGCAACGCGTAGTCGACACCCAACTCGTCCATCTTCTCCAGCCGGGCAGCCGGTTCCCGGAACGCCGGAATCGACTTCATCGCCTTGCCCATGATCTCGCGGGCGCTCTTGCCGTCCGGGTTTCCGTTGCGGAAGTAGTCCTCCTGCGCACCCGGTGCGGCGACGACAGAGAAGGTCGGGTTGGGGATGAACTCGCTGATGGTGTCGCGGACGACGATCTTGGTCCGCCCGTCGATGTCGACGTAGCGGATCGTGCCCTTGGCGTGATCCGGAAGGTATTTGGTCAGGGCTTCCCGTGTCTCGTACATGTGGCTGTCCGAATCGAATACCGGGAAGTTCACTTTGCGCGACGGCATGGTTGCACACTCCTTGTTGTCAAAATTGTTGTGCCACAGAGCGCAGCGGCTGCTATTGGCCAACCTTGGCCTTGGGCGGCGAATAGTCGGGGCGGCCCAGACCCAGTGCGTGCTGGGCGATCATGTTGCGGAACACCTCGAGGGTGCCGCCGTAGATGCCGCACAGCGGCGCCCAGCGGTACAGGTACTCGGACGCACCGTCGTCGGCCGCGCCGTCGGTCTCGATCGGCAGGGTCGACGCGGTGCCGAGGACATCCATCAGATCCGGTGCGGTGTCACGCATCGTCTGGGCGATGGCAACCCGTCCGAACATGCTCGGCGCTGACAGCGACGCCTCCATCCGCGCGGCACTGCGGCCGAGCCGGTAGGCCACCGACGAATCATCGAGGGCCTTTTTGCCCGAGGGCGTCTCACGCGATACGGCGGCCGCGACCTTGTCGACGGTGGTCGCCATGTACAGGCCCTGATGCATCATGATGGCGATGTCGTCCAGCCCATCGGGTTTGCGCTCGGTCACACCGTGCTCGACGGCCAGCGGTCCCATCAGCACAGCCCAGCCGCCGTTGACCTCACCGAGCCGGTAGCGGTCGTCGACTTTGACGTCGCTGTAGTAGACGATGTTGGTCCGGTCCCCGTCGACGGTGCGAATGCCCTGGATCTCGATGCCGGGCGAATCCAGCGGCACCAGGAACATCGTCAGACTCTTGTGCTTCTTGGCATCAGGGTCGGTGTTGGTGATCAGGAAGACGTACTTGCTGTTGTGGGCACCGGTGGTGAACATCTTGGACCCGTTGATGATCCAGCTGTCGCCGTCCCACACCGCACGGGTCTTGGACGTCGCGATGTCCGAACCGCCTTCCGGCTCGGTGTAACCCAGGCACATGCGGACATGCCCGCTGAAAACGCCCGGGAGGACCTCTTCCCGGAGTTCGGGTGAGCCGAAGGTCAGCACCGATCGCGCCACGATCGCCGTGGTTCCCCACGTCACCCACGGTGCGTGGAACCGCCGCTTCTCCAGTTGCCAGATCCGCCGCTGGACCCGTCCCCAACCGCCTTCGGTTTCCGAGTGGAACTCGGCCGAGAGATACCCCGCCGCACCCATTGCCAGGTGTACGCCCTCATCGAAGTTGTCGCCGCTTTCACGGTCGCGGCGAATCACCTCATCGGTGACATGTGTGCTCAGGAATGCGCGCACCTCATCGAGAAATGCCTGGTCTTCTGATCCCAGTTCGACCTGTGAGAAATCCATGTTTCCGTCCCTCCTAGACCGTTACCGGTGTTGCCAGATGAGCCCGCTGCGAGCCCTCCGCGCTGACGCGGGCTCCGATGATGTGGGCGATGCGACGTGCGCTGACCGCCGGATCTCCGCCCGCCAGTGGCCACCCCCTGGCGCGCACCAGGTACGCGGTGGCCGCCGCTTCGGTGGTCACACCCAGCCCGCCCTGAACCTGGACGGCACCGGACGCGCTGCGGGCCGCCTCGTCGGCCATGTACACAAAAGCGGCGCTGGCGAGTTCGCGCCGTTCCTCGGGTTCGTTGTCGAGGAACCAGGCCGCCCGCCGCGACAGGTTGCGTCCCGACTCCACCACGATCGCCATATTGGCCAGCGGATGGGAGATGCTCTGCAGAGTCGAGATCGGCACGCCCATCGTGTAGCGGCTCTTCGCGAACTCGGCCGCGATCTGCATCGTCTTCTCGACCAGACCGGCCAGTGCCGCTGCGGTCAGAACCCGCCATTCATCCAGCGCCAGTTCATATTCGGCAACCGCCTCCGGGCCACTCGCGAGTACGGTGCGATGCTCTCCCCCGGCGGGATCAACCCACGCCATCGGAAGATGCCCGATGTTGTTCACCCGGGCCGGGCGGGTCTCCGCGGTCAACCTGACGATGTCGTCGCCGTCGCGGAGGACAACGTGGTCGGCAACCGAACCCGCCGGCACCAGCCGGGCACCTTCGACGTCGTCGCCGTGTGGGTCGAGTGCGACGAGCTGCCGCCCCGCGACCACATCCTGCGTGAAGGCCGAATCCTCTGCGAGCGCGCCGATTCGGGCCAGCAGCCGGACCGCACAGGCGTGGTCGATCCATGGGACGGGCGCGAGTGACCTACCGATCTCCGCGGCGACCAGGGTCAGGTCGACCAGGCTGGCACCGTCACCGCCGGCCGACTCCGGCACCGCCATCGACGTGGCACCGGTGGCGCACAGCCGTTCCCATAGGTTCTTGTCGAAGCCTTCGGGTTCTGCGGCGCGAACCACCTCGATCGTGGAATGGGTACTGAAGAACTTCGAATATGCGGACTGGAGGTCGATCTGGTCAGGCGACAGGGTGTAGTCCAGCCTGCGCAATTCGTAGCGGTCCATTGTCACTGCTCCTGTTTCCGGTCGCCGAAGAAGAATTCCTGCGCATTGTTGTAGAGGTAGTTCTCGAGCACGTCCGTCGGCAGATCCAGCGCCGCCGCTTCCGGCAGCACCCGCCGCATCGGCAGGACCGGCCAGTCCGAAGCGAACATGATCTTGTTCGGCCCGCGGGTTCGCATGTAGTGCAACAGGCTCTCGGGCAGTCGTTTTGGTGACCACGCCGACGTCATCAGCCGGAGATTTTCATACTTCACCAACAGCCGGATCGCGACGTCCCACCAGGGATCGGCGCCGTGGATCATGCACAGCCGCAGTTCGGGGAAGCGCACGCAGACCCGGTCGAGGTGCATCGGATGCTGCACTTCACCAGGTATCGGTGGTCCGGGTATCCCGGTGTTGATACACAGCGGCAGATCCAGGTCCACGCACTTGGTATAGAGCGGGTAGTAGACGGCATCGCTGGCCGGGTACATCCCGTCACCCCAGAAGCTGGGCCCCACCACGGCATACGTGACCGGAAGGTCCCGGACAACCGCGGTCAGCTCCCGGAGCGCCGGCATCGGCTTGAGCAGGTTGATGCCACCCATCGCCAGGGTGAACCGCTCGGGTTCGGCTTCGACGAACTTGCGTGCGGTGGTGGACGGTGTGGCGAGGTTGTCCATCAGGATCGCCTTGCGCACACCCTGCTCATCCATCTCGTCGAGCAGTTCCGACATGTCCACCGGCCCGAACATCGACTTGGGACC
This sequence comes from Nocardia sp. 348MFTsu5.1, assembly GCF_000383535.1. Classification (NCBI taxonomy): domain Bacteria; kingdom Bacillati; phylum Actinomycetota; class Actinomycetes; order Mycobacteriales; family Nocardiaceae; genus Nocardia; species Nocardia sp. 348MFTsu5.1. The sequence goes on along the minus strand of NZ_KB911510.1, from coordinate 397,181 downwards.
TTTGAAGTAGTCGTCGCGGACCTTGAGCATCCAGCCCGGTTGCTGGGCGGTCTCGCCGAAGTGCACGTTGACCAGACAGTCGATTGCGGGAGTAGCGATTGCCGGAGTTGCGTTTGCTTGTGTTGGCATGTGAGCGAATCCGTTTCAGTGTGATGAGGTGGCGGGGACCGCGGCGTCGGCGGCATACGATTCGATGGCGGCCTTGGCCCACCGGTAGTCGGGTTTGCCGTTGCCCAGTCGCCCGACCTGCTCGACGAAGATCACCGCCTTGGGTGCCTTGAAACCGGCCAGTTCGGATTTGCAGAGTGATCGAAGGCTTTCCTCGGTCTCCTCGGATCCGGGATCGAGCGCGACGAGCGCCACCACCTCTTGACCCCATCGATCACTGGCGCGTCCCAGCACCAGGGCATCGGTGATACCGGGCTGCCGGCGGATCACCGCCTCGACTTCTTCGACGAAGACCTTCTCGCCACCGGTGTTGACCACCAGCGAATCGCGCCCGAGCAGTCGCACCGTGCCGTCGGCGTCGAGAGTCGCCCGGTCACCGGGGATTGACATCCGCTCGCCGCCCACGACGGGGAACGTGGCCTCGCTGGCAGCCTGATCCCGGAAGTATCCGAGCGGAACGCGCCCGATCCGGGCAGTCCAGCCGATCTCGTCGTCCCCGGGTTCGAGGATGCGGCTGCGATCCGCGGAGACAACCGTGCCACCGGGCCGCAGCCCGAAAGTCTCTCCCAGCGCACCCTTCTGGCTGGTGTAGAAACCCAGGCCACCGGTCTCCGACGATCCGTATCCATCGATGACGGTGACGTTCGGCAGGCATTCGAGCAGCGCTGTCTTGTGGATCGGATTGGTCGCCGCACCGCCGGTTCCGATGGCGTACATCGACGACAGGTCATAGGTGGTGCGACGGAGCTCGGCGACGATCGGCGCCGCGTAGGCATCGCCGACCATGGTCATGAGCGAAACCTTTTCTCGCTCTGCGGTTTCCAATACCGACCTGGCGTCAAACCGCTCGCGATCGTCGAACAGCACCACGGTCTGCCCCGTCAGGAGTCCTGAGAACGCCGTCCAGATACCCGCCGCATGCACGAGCGGCGACATCGCGAACCACACCTGACCGCCGGTCAACGCGATGTTGTGGAGGTCGGTGGCCGACTCGTAGTCGTTGCCGGCCAGCGACGACACGTACAGGTCGCTCTGGCGCCACAGCACGCCCTTGGGCCGCCCGGTTGTCCCGCCGGTGCACTGCATGATCATGTCGTCGGGCGATGACGGCAGCGCCCGATCCGGATCACCCTGGGCCACAGCGTCATCGAATGACACCGATCCCTCGATACTCGGTACATCACTTCCGTCGTCGACTTCGATGAGGAGCTCAATACCCTCTGCGGTCAGGGCTGCCGCGAACTCGGGTCCGAATGAGCGGTGGTACATGACCGCACGCGGACGAACGTAGTCCAGCAGTTCGGCGATCTCGCGCGCCGTGTAGTTGTAGTTGACGTTGACCGGGACCACACGGGCCTTCAAACAGGCGATCATCGCATCCGGGAACAGGTCGTTGCGCATGATCAGCGCAACGCGGTCCTGCCCGCATTCCCAGCGCTCATGTTCTGACTGCGGAGTATTGACACCCAAGCCTTGATCGACAAGGAAGCTGGCCAGCCGGCGCGTCCGCACCGCCGACTCGGCGAATGTGCTTCTCCTGCCACCGCATACCGTCATCTCGCGATCCGGCACCGCCGACGCCACTTCGTCGAGCACATCACCAATCGACCACTCTGTCATCGGCCTGCCTTCTTCTCGGGGCCGGCACCGGCCCCAACGGAGCGCCCAAGCAGGTCGAGGGCGTTGTCACGCATGATCTTCCGAACATCTGCCTCGTTGAAACCGGTCAGATCGTCGACAAACGACACCGGCGTCTCCAACCCCTCGCCGTGCGGCCAATCCGAGCCGAACAGGATGCGGTCGGCGCCGATGAGCTCCGCCAGAGCGGACATGTCCTCCTCGTAGTACGGGGCCGCCCACACGTGGTTCCGAAGGGTCTCGACCGGGTCGTTGGGGAATGACCGCGGGAACTGGTTGGCGAGCTTGGCCAATCGCTTGGCCAGGCGGTGCATCCAGTCCGTTCCGTTCTCGATGCTCGCCACCCGCAGCTTGGGATGGCGATCGAAGACACCATGAACGATCAGCGAAGCGATGGTGTCGTGAATCGCCCGGTCGTCGACAACGATCTTGTCGAACGGATCCGTGGTGCCGAAGCCCTCGAAGTTCGACTTTCCGCCCCACATCGCCGCGATGTTGAGGTATCCGCTGTCGCTGAGATGGAAGGCCACCGGTACACCGGCCTCGGCCAGAGCAGCCCAGACCGGGTCGTGCAGCGGATCACCGAGTGATCGCGGCTTCGGGATCCCGGGCACCGGTGCGGGCCGGACGCAGACCAGCTGTGCACCCTTGGCGATGACGGAATCAACTTCTGCGGCAGCGGCTTCCGGATCGGCGAACGAGATGATGGGGGCCGTGATGATCCGGTTGTCCGATCTGGCAAAACCCCAATCCTCATCCAGCCACAGGTTGAACGCGTGCAGCGACGCCATCGTTGCCCCGATGTCGTGGGTCAGGGCCTCCTCGACACCACACCCGAACGTCGGGAACATCAGGATCGTCTCGATGTCCTGCTCATCCATGATCGCCACGCGGGCATCACGATCGCGATATTCGGGCCGCATCTCGATGCTCTCGACCTGCATCAGCGACGCGGGGTCGACACCTTCGGGGATCTGACCCCGGAACATCAGATCGAGACAGCCCGGCACGATGATCGGATCGAACGACGGATTGGGGATGAACCGATTGACCCGATCGCCGATGATCGCCATCGTGTGCCGGCCGTTGTCGGCGAACTGAACCCCGCGACGACGGAACCGCTTGTCGAGGTGGCGCGTGAACGCATCGAGTGGTTCGTAGTAGTGGTTGTCGGCATCAATCGCCTGGTAGGGAAGTTTCGGCATTGAAGTCCTTTCGATCCTCAGAGCGACGGGAAGTTGGGCTTACGTTTCTCGAAGAAGGCCAAGATGCCCTCCATGAAGTCCGGTCGGGTCAGCGAATCACTCATCAGGGCCTCGGCCCGGGAGCCCGCCTCGTCCACATCGCCGGTCGAATCCCGGTATGCCTGCTGCTTGATCTGCGCCAACGAACTCGGAGCACACTGCAGGGCAATGGATTCGGCGTACTCGAGCGCTCGCTTCATCAGTTCGTCCGACGCCACGACCTCCTTGATCAACCGGAGCTCGTAGGCCTCATCGGCATAAAACGTGCGACCGCTGAGCAACAGGTCCATGGCCACACCCCATCCGACAAGACGGGGAAGTATCCATGAGATGCCGTTCTCGGCGACCAGTCCCCGCTTTGCGAACGGTGCCGCAAACTTGGTGCCCGTGGCGGCAAAACGAACGTCACACATCAGTGCCAGCACCAGACCGATGCCGACACAGGGTCCGTCGATGGCCGCGACAACGGGTTTGCGCAAGCCGGTCAGAAAAGACACCGGCCGATCTCCGATGATCTTGCTGATGTCGACATCTCCTGAGCGCGACAGCGAGTCGCCGATGGTGTCGGACGAGCCCATGTGTGCGCCGGCGCAGAACGCACCGCCGCCACCGGTGACGACAAGCACCCGGACATGCGGCGCCGCTTCGGCGCGATCGACGCACGCGTAGAAGGCATCTGCCATGTCGATACCCCACGCATTCATCCGTTCCGGACGATTGAGGGTGAGAACAGCAACCCCGGCGTCGGTCTCGGAATACAGAACCGCGTCGGACACATCCGCCTCGGTCACGGCGGCACCTCCTGAATTGGGAAAACAGCCCCGAGGACTCTCTGGCACCATTACTGTATACCTATCGGTAGTGCATTCCACAAGGGGTTTGCACAGGCCACGAGGGCGATCCCGCGTAAGCCGAACCCGCTGCCCGGTGACGAGTATTTACGGAAGTGGTCTGCACATGGCGAAGCAAAACGTTCCATTGAAGCGGCAACGACGAGAGCGCGGATCCATCGATCCCGACGACATCATCAAGGGTGCGTTCGAGCTGGCAGAAGAGGTTTCGGTCGACAACCTCAGCATGCCGCTGCTCGGCAAACACCTCGGCGTCGGAGTCACCAGCATCTATTGGTACTTCCGCAAGAAGGACGACCTGCTCAATGCGATGACCGATCGGGCGCTGAGCCGGTTCACCCGCGACACCCCATTTCCGAGGAACCGGCCGTGGCGTGAAACGCTCAGCGACCACGCCTACGGGATGCGTGAGACGTTCCTCGAGAATCCGATCCTCTGCGACCTGATCCTGATCAGGGCGTCGATGAGTCCCCGGGCGGGTCAACCGGGCGCACAACTCATCGAGATGGCCGTTGCCAATCTGGTGAAAGCCGGGCTCTCCCTGGACGACGCGTTCGAAACATACTCGGCGGTCCAGCTCCATGTGCGGGGTTCGGTTGTCCTGGCGCGGCTGTATCAGAAGCAGAAGGCGACCGACCCCGACGCCCGCGCCTACTACGAACATCTGGTCATCACGCCCGAAACGACACCACTGCTTTCCGAAGGCGTTGGCCGGGGGCACAGTGTCGGCGCCCCCGACGACAAGAACTTCGCCTTCGGCCTCGAATGCATACTCGAACACGCCGAACGACTGATCGACACCAACGCGGCAGCGCCCACCGGTTGAAAGTGCTCGTCGAGCCTTCGAATACTTGTTGCGAAACTCTGTCGCAGGCATTCCCGTATGCCTTACAGTAGTGGGATCCGGCCGCGTGGCCGAACGTTGCCATCACCGAGGAGGAATCGTGTCCAACACGGATACCGGGGCCGGGCCGACCACCATCGAGTTCACGGTCGGCGGGGTCGCCGACGTCGTCGCCGCCGCGATCGGCGATCGCGTCTTCATCTCGCAGGGAGACGATCACTACACCCATGCCCAGGTCGCGGATCGCTCCAAACGCCTTGCCTCCTACCTACATTCCCGGGGCCTGGGAGTGCACACCGAGCGGGACGCGCTCAGTGGCCACGAGACCGGCCAGGACCTGCTCGGCATCTACGCGTACAACGGCAACGAATACGTCGAGGCGCTGCTGGGTGCCTTCCGGTCCCGGGTCGCACCGTTCAACGTGAACTACCGGTATGTCAGCGACGAGCTCCGCTACCTGCTCACCGACTCCGGTGCGAGCGCCCTGATCTACCACGCCGCATTCGCACCGCAGCTCGTAGAGGTGCTGCCCGACCTCCCCCACCTAAAGGTGCTCGTCCAGATTGCCGACAACTCGGGCAACGCCCTGCTGCCCGGCGCGGTGGACTACGAAACCGTCATCGCCGAGAGCTCCCCCGACTCGCCACCCGTCGAACCGTCACCGGACGATCTTTATGTGCTCTACACCGGTGGCACCACCGGCATGCCCAAAGGCGTTCTGTGGCGCCAGCACGACATCTTTGTCGCCGCCTTCGGTGGACGCAATCTCAGCACCGGTGAGCTCGCTCAGTCGTACGACGACATCGCCACCCGAGTGGTCGACAATCCCGGGATCAAGATCGTGGTGCTGCCGCCACTGATGCACGGCGCCGCCCAGTGGGCTGCCATGCAAGCGCTGAGTACCGGCCAATCCCTGGTGTTCCCCACCGTGGTCGACCATCTCGATCCGCGCGACATCGTCGCCACCATCGAACGGGAGAAGGCCGGGGTGGTGATGCTTGTCGGTGATGCCGTCGCGCGCCCACTGCTCACCGCGCTGGAAGACACATCCGCGGACCTCACCTCGTTGTTCGCCGTGGCCAACGGCGGTGCGATCCTGACGCCGACCATCAAGCAGCGCCTGATCGACGCCCTGCCCAACGCCATCGTCATCGACGGCGTCGGGTCATCCGAGACGGGCGCACAGATGACCCACTTGTCCACTGCCGAAGCGGTTTCCACCGGAACGTTCAGTCCCGGACCGGATACCTTCGTCCTCTCCGAGGATCTCGAGAAGATCCTCGACGCCGGACACGACGGTATCGGATGGCTGGCTCAGCGCGGGCACGTACCGCTCGGCTACAAAGGCGATGAGGCAAAAACCGCGAAGTCGTTTCCCACCGTTGCCGGCGTCCGCTATTCACTGCCCGGCGACCGGGCACGACTACTTTCCGGCGGCAACGTCGAGCTCCTCGGCCGCGACTCGGTGACCATCAACTCCGGTGGCGAGAAGATTTTTGTCGAAGAGGTCGAGATGGCCATCGCCTCCCACCCCGCCGTCAGCGATGTCGTGGTCGCGGGACGTCCCAGTGATCGCTGGGGCGAGGAAGTGGTTGCCCTGGTGTCGCTGATCGACGGCGCCACCGCAGATTCCGACACCCTCATCGACCACGCCGGGAAGTCCATTGCCCGGTACAAGCTGCCCAAGGCCGTTCTGTTCCGTTCGGAAATCCAGCGAAGTCCGGTGGGCAAAGCCGACTACCGGTGGGCCCGCCAGCAGGCTGCCACCGGCGAATGATCACTTCCCATCACATGCAGACCCAAGAATGGAGTGCTTGATGCAAAAAGCCCTGGCGCCGGAGATCTCGAACTGGCCGAACGAGGATCCACAACTGATCGGGAGCAATTGCAGCGACTGCGATGCGACAGTGTTTCCCGAGCACCAACTCTGCCCGCGATGCAGCAGCGACCAGGTGTCGGCAGCACTGCTGCCCCGCCGCGGAACCCTGGTCGCATGGACCACCCAGGGGTTTTTGCCGGGCGCTCCCTACGCCGGACGCGAGACCACGAAGACCTTCACACCGTTTGCGGTGGGCCTTGTCCAGCTCGGCGATGTGGTCCGGGTCGAGGGCCGGCTGACCGAAAGCGATCCGGACAAACTGCAATTCGGGATGGACGTCGAGCTGACGATGATTCCGTTCACCTCAGATGACGACGGCAACGAGATCGTGACGTTCGCCTTCCAGGCGATCTGATGCCGTACTCACCGACCACAGAAGGGTTTTGAAGATGACAGAGGTCGCCATAATCGGAGTGGGCCTGCACCCGTTCGGCCGGTTCGAAGGCAAATCCGCCATGGAGATGGGCGTAGATGCCGTCCGGTATGCGCTCAAGGACGCCGGCCTGGAATGGAAAGACATCCAGTTCGGTGTCGGCGGCAGCTGGACGGTCGCCAATCCTGACAACATCGTCGGAATGTTGGGGCTCACCGGAATACCGTTCACCAATGTGTTCAACGCCTGCGCCACCGGTGCGAGCGCAACGCAGGTCTGTGCCGACACGATCCGCGTCGGACGCTACGACATCGGTATCGCCATCGGCCTGGACAAACACCCGCGGGGCGCGTTCACGGAGGATCCGACGTTGGTGGGCATGCCCAAGTGGTACGCCGAAAACGGCCAGTACCTCACCACACAGTTCTTCGGCATGAAGGCCAACCGATACCTCCACGACCACAACATCTCCCAGCAGACCCTGGCAAAGGTCGCTGCCAAGAACTACCGCAACGGAGCGCTCAATCCAAATGCGTTCCGCCGCAAGCCGATCTCCGAGGAAGACATCCTGGGCGCACCGATGCTCAACTACCCGTTGACGCACTACATGTTCTGTGCCCCCGACGAGGGTGCCGCCGCGGTGATCATGTGCAACGCCGACATCGCTCATCGGTTCAAGACGAAGCCGGTGTTCGTGAAGGCGGTGGAGCTTCGGACACGCAGCTACGGTGCCTACGAGGTCAACACCACCTATGGGCCCGTCGACGAAGACGTGGCCCCCACCGTGTACGCGTCGCGAGCCGCATTCGAGGTCGCCGGGGTGTCCCCCGAAGATGTTGATGTAATCCAACTGCAGGACACCGATGCCGGCGCCGAGGTCATCCACATGGCCGAGGCGGGCTTCTGTGCCCACGGTGATCAGGAGAAGTTGCTCGCCGAAGGACATACGGAGATCGGCGGTTCGATGCCGGTCAACACCGACGGCGGCCTGATCGCCAACGGTGAGCCGATCGGGGCCTCGGGAATCCGCCAGATCCACGAACTGGTCCGCCAACTCCGCGGCGAGGCCGGTGACCGGCAGGTCGGTGGCACGCCCCGGGTGGGCTTCGCGCAGCTCTACGGTGCACCAGGAACCGCTGCCGCCACGGTTCTGACCACCTGACCCCTAGAACTGACAAATACGAGGGCGGCGAGGGAAGATTTCCCTCGCCGCCCTCGTATTCAACAGATTTCAGGGGTGGAGCTCGAAGTCGGCCACTCAGGTGAAGTCGGTGCCTCCGTCGACATTGACGTTGGCGCCGGTCATGTAGGAGTTGGCCCGCGACGCCAAAAATGTTGCCACACGTGCTATTTCGTCGGGTAACCCGGCCCGCGGTAGGTGAGCAGGATGCCCGAAGTGCTTGTCGATGGCGGCCATCAGCTGGTAGGGATCGTCACTGTCGACGCCCACCGACTTGGCCCATTTGATCAGTGAATCCGAGGCCACACTGCCCGGAGAGATCACGTTGACCATGATCTCGTCCGGTGCCAGGTACAACGACAGGTTCTTCGAAATGCTGGTGACCATCGCCTTTGCCGCCGTGTAGGCCGGCAACCGAACACTCTGCCGCTGCGTCGAACCCGCCGAGAAGTTCACCACCCGAGCCCATTCGGCATTCCGGAGCAACGGCAGCGCCGACCGCACGGTGTGCACCATCCCCATCACGCCATCGTCGAATCCGGCCTGCCAGTCGTCGTCGGTGAGCGCCCCGAAGTCGCCCTGCACATTGGGGCCGGTCGCATTGATCAGCGCATTGAGCCGGCCATCCCAGCGCTCCCCCAGTTCGGCAAACACCTCGGTGACCCGGTCTTGATCGCCGACATCCGCGACCAGCCCCACCGCATCCGGGCTGCCCGCGGCGGTGAGGGCGGCAACCGCGCTCTCGAGATCGGCAGGGGTGCGGGCCAGGACGGCAACGCGGGCACCTTCTTCGGCAAGGCAGCGGGCGACGGCCAGACCCATCCCCCGACCGCCGCCCGCCACCACTGCACTGGCACCGGTGAATCCAAGATCCATGATTCTCGATCCCTGTGTTTTACTCGCCGACTACTTCGGCTGGAACCGCTGACCGCCGTCGATACGGACTACCTCACCGTTGATGTAGGTGTTCTCCAGCAGGTAGTGCGCGAGGCCGGCAAACTCCTCTGGCTGGCCCAGTCGCTTCGGGAAGGGCACTGCGGACGCGAACTTGGCGAGCCCTTCTTCCCCGATCAATTCCATGATCGGTGTGCGCATGGTGCCGGGAGCGATACTGTTCACCCGGATTCCGACGGCGCTGAGGTCGCGCGCGGCGGTCAGTGTGAGCGAGATGACGCCGCCTTTGGCTGCCGCATAAGCGGATTGACCGATCTGTCCCTCGTATCCGGCGATCGAACTGGTCATCACGATTGCGCCGCGCGCACCATCTGCCAACGGCTCACGGGTCGCGATGTTGGCAGCTGCCAGCCGCAGCACGTTGTACGTTCCGGTGAGGTACAGCGCAATCGTGTCGGTGAAGCCCTTTTTCGTGTGCGGGGTACCGTCACGGTTGACGACCTTCTCCAGCACACCGAAACCGCCGTGCGCAATCACGACGGACCGAAAATCGCCCAGCTCTTCGGCTTTGGCGATGGCGGCGAGAACCGCGTCGTCGTCGAGGACATCGGTGCGGACGTAGGCAACCTTGTTGCCCAGTTCCTCGGCCAGTGCCGAAGCCTTGTCATCGGCCAGATCGGCGATGACCACAGCGGCACCTTCGGCATGAAGTTTCCGGACGGTCGCGGCGCCGAGGCCTCCCGCACCTCCGGTGACCAGAACAGACTGACCTTCAAATGACACAGAGCTCTCCTAACGTGAAGTGATACAACATGTTTTGTTCAGTACGGGGGTCGACTACTTGCCGGTCCAGTTCGGCTTGCGCTTCTCCGCGAAGGCGATGGCGCCTTCCTGGGCATCCTTCGATCCGAAGACCGGAATGATCAGCTGCATTTGCTTTTCCCACATTTCCTGCTCGCTCCAGCCGCGCGACTTCACGATCACCTCTTTGGTGGTCGCCACCGCGAGTGGACCGTTTGCGGTGATCCTCTCGGCGAGTTCCAGCGCCTTGTTCAGCGCCTCACCCGGTTCGGCAACGATGTTCACGAAGCCGTAGCCGGCCGCTTCCTCTGCGGTGAAGCTGTCGCCGGTGAGCGCCAGCTCGAGTGCCTTCTGATACGGGATGCGATCGGGCAGCCGAAGCAGACCACCGCCCGCAGCCACCAGGCCCCGCTTGACCTCGGGGATACCGAATTTCGCGGTCTTTGACGCCACCACCAGGTCAGTGGCGAGCACGAGTTCCGTGCCACCGGCGAGTGCGTACCCCTCCACCGCGGCGATGATCGGTTTGACCGGGGGCTTCTCGGTGAATCCCATCCCCCGACCCGGTATCGACGGCACTTCACCGGCGGCGAATGCTTTCAGATCCATACCCGCACAGAAGTTGCCGCCGGCACCGGTCAGCACCGCAACCGACAGTTCCGGACTGCTGTCGAGTTCGTCGACCGCATCGGCCAAACCCTGACTGACCGCCAGGTTCACCGCATTTCGTGCGTCCGGACGGTTGATGGTGATGACCAGCGTGCGCCCGCGGCGCTCGACAATGACCTCGTCTGACATGCCTACCCCTCGTTGGATGTGATTGTTTGTTTCAGACTTCGATGACCACGGCGCCACCCTGGCCGCCGCCGGCGCACATCGCTGCGACGCCGATGCCGCCGCCGCGGCGCTTGAGCTCGTACAGAAGGGTGGTGACCATACGTGCACCCGATGCGGCGATCGGATGACCGAGGCTTGCGCCACTTCCGGAGAAGTTGACCCGCTCTTCGTCGAGCCCGTATTCCCGCACGGCCGCGATCGGCACCGAGCAGAACGCCTCGTTGATCTCCCACAGGTCGACGTCCTCGGCCCGCAGACCCGCCCGATCGAGCACCTTGCCGATCACCGCGACCGCACCGAGTCCGGTATCTCGCGGCGCGACTGCCGCGGCAGCCCAGGCTTTTACGGTTCCGAGCACTTCCAGGCGTTCAGCGAGCGCGTATTCCTCGTCCACCACAACCACTGCGGCGGCGGCATCGTTGACGCCGCTGCTGTTGCCCGCGGTGATGGAGAAGCCCTCGATCTCCGGATGCAGCACCGGGAGTGCAGCCAGACGCTCGAGGCTGCTGTTGCGGCGCGGGTGCTCATCGACGCTGAAGTCGACAACTGTTCCGTCGGGAAGTTCGATCTTGAGCGGGAGGATCTCGTCGCCGAACTTGCCTGCGTCGATCGCGGCGATCGCACGCTGGTGCGACCGCAGCGCCCAGGCATCCATCTCCTCGCGGCTGATGCCGATCGCCTTCGCGGTGTTCCAGCCGACGGTGATGGACATGTCGAGTGTGGGCGCATCCGGCGTCTCGGGGTGGCTCGGCGGCATCCAGCCCTCTTTGAACTCCAGCTCCGGACCCGGGATCCGCCACTTCATCGCCGGCCCGGTCGACAACGACTGCACACCCCCGGCGACAACAACCCGTTCCATGCCGTAGCCGACCTGGGCCGACGCATTGCCGATGGCGGTGAGGCTACCGGCGCAATGCCGGTTGACCGCCTGTCCGGGGACGGACTCCATCCCGGCGGCCACCGCGGCGTATCGCGCCAGGTCACCGCCACCGTAGTGCGACTCGGCAAAGATCACGTCGTCAACCGCAGTGGGGTCGATACCCGCACGCCGGACGACCTCCGGGAGTATCGCGGTCGCCAGTGTCTCGGCGGGAGTGTTGACCAGTGCGCCTTTGAACGATCGTCCGATCGCTGTCCTGGCTGCACCGACGATGACGGGTGTGGGCATTTTCCAACCTCGGGGCTCTTGGGCTGCAGCCACATATGTGGCTGCAGCGTGGTGATCACAAGCTGCGAATCAAAATCGTAGCATCTACCGTAGGTCTAACAGTATGCTTATTTAGAACCCCGGCAACAGCGCCGATTTCGTGACACCCGGCAGAGAGGTGCGAACCAGATATGGGCGACTCCGACCCGTCAGATTCCGGCAAGGGAACACTGACGGCCTCCATCGACAGTGGAGTTCTGCGCATCGTGATCGACCGGCCGTCGCGGCGAAATGCGATGACCCACGCGATGATCGACACCTTCGTCCAGACGCTGACCGACGCCGCGACAGATGACTCCCTGCGCGTCGTACACATCCGGGGCGCCGGCGGCGACTTCTGTACGGGAGCGGACTGGGTGGCGACGAACAAGACCGATCAGCGACCCCGCGCAGGCAACCTGATCCGCCGGATCCCCCATACGGCACACCGGGTGATCGAGTTGGTCACCACCATTCACCTCCCCGTGGTCTGCACCGTGCAGGGATGGGCAACCGGCCTCGGGTGCAGCCTGGCGCTGGCCGCCGACTTCACGGTCGCCGATGACAGTGCCGTCTTCTGGGAACCGTTCATGGCACGCGGCTTCACACCCGATTCCGGCTCCACGTGGCTGCTTCCGCGACTGATGGGTATCGCCAGAGCCAAAGAGATGCTCCTGCTCGGCGAGAAGGTCTCGGCAACCCAGGCTGCCGACTGGGGCATGATCCACCGGTCCGTCGACAGTTCAGAGATCGACACCGTCTCCGCCGCTTTGGTCGACCGTCTCGCGGGCGGACCCACCGTCGCCATAGGTCTGGCGAAGGCCGCGATCAATTTCGGACAGGGTGCGTCCCTCACCGAGTCGATGAACCACGAACTCTCAGATCTTGAACTGGCGTGCCGAACAAGCGATTTCAAAGAAGGCCTATCCGCATTCAAAGAGCGGCGGACACCGGATTTCGATGGTCGATAGCCAGTGCCCGCCGTCCCCCGTTCTTCCGAACCAACGATCAACCCGGCGCCACGCGCCGGCCGAAGGGAGCACCATGTCGTTCGACTGCATCAAGTATGAGGTCGACGGCCACACGGCCACCGTCACGCTGAACCGCCCGGAAGCACTCAATGCGCTCAGCCCCCACATGATCACCGAACTGCGCGCGGCCTACGACGACGCGGAGAACGACGACAACGTCTGGGTGATCATCGTGACGGCCACCGGGCGGGCGTTCTGCACCGGAGCCGACGTGAAGGAGATCCCCGGCGACGGCAAGGTCGTCAACGAGCGCCCGTATCTGTCGACGTACGAACAGTGGGAAGCGCCGCAAGAGGGCACCCCACCGTTTCGCACGATGGCCAAACCGATCATTGTCGCGGTCAACGGATTGTGCTGCGGCGCCGGACTCGACTGGGTCACCACCGGCGACATCGTCATCGCCTCCGACAAGGCCACGTTCTTCGATCCCCACGTCAGTATCGGCCTGGTGGCCGGCCGCGAGACGGTGCGTCTGGCCCAGGTCCTGCCCAGGTCTGTTGCCCTTCGGATGGCGTTGATGGGCAAGCACGAGCGGATGAGTGCCGAGCGCGCCTACCAACTCGGGATGGTCAGCGAGGTGGTCGACCACGACAATCTCCTCGAGCGAGCACACGAGATCGCCGCGATCGTGAATTCGAATGCGCCACTGGCGGTTCGGGGAACCCGGCTCGCCATCATCAAGGGCCTGGACCTCCCCCTTCACGAAGCCGAGATGCTGGCCGAATCGTTCCGCGAACGTGTCACCCGCACCGAAGACGCGCTCGAAGGACCACGGGCATTCACCGAAAAGCGGGCTCCGAACTGGCAGTGCCGATGACTCCGTCGTTCGACACCGTCCTACTGGAGGTCGACCCAACCGATCGCGTCGCCACCATCACCCTGAACCGGCCCGACCAACTCAACACATTCAATCGCGCGATGTGTCACGAGATGGCCGAGATCTGGCAGATCGTCAAGAACGACGATCGAGTCAATGCAGTGGTCTTGAGGGCGGCCGGAACCCGGGCGTTCAGCGCCGGACTCGACATGAAAGCCGCCTACGGTCAGCCGGACATCGTCTGGAACCACGAGGATCCCGGCGAATTGCTCAGCCCGAAATGGCAAAAGGTGTGGAAGCCGGTCGTGTGCGCGGTGCAGGGTATGTGCACCGCCGGTGCGTTCTACTTCGTCAACGAGGCGGACGTGGTGATCTGTTCGTCGGACGCGACCTTCTTCGACTCGCATGTCACGGCCGGGTTGGTCTCGGCCCTCGAACCCATCGGGTTGATGCGCCGGGTGGGCTTGGGTGACACCCTGCGAATGGCCCTGATGGGCAACGACGAGAGGGTCAGCGCCCAGACTGCACTGGAGATCAGATTGGTCACCGAAGTGGTTCCGGCGGAAGAACTCTGGGAGCACGCTCACGCCATCGCCCGGACCATCGCGGCCAAACCACCGACCGCCACCCAGGGCACGGTCAAGGCCATCTGGGAATCGCTCGACAAGCCCTACCGGGCAGCCATGGATCAGGGCCTGATCTACACCCGGCTGGGCAATCCGATCGGCAAGAACGAACTCGCCGACAACCCGGTTACCAAACAGACACCGAGGATCCGCTGATGACCGACCCGACCGACGTCTCGACCCGGCACCCACTGGGCCGGCGCATCACCGATGTCCTGACCCTGCAACCGGATACACGAGCGATCGAACACGACGGTGTGTGGTCGACCTGGGGTGAACTGGCCGTCCTGTCCGGCCGGATCAGCGAACTGGTCGACACTCACAGCGGCGGCGAGCAGCGCCGGGTCGGGGTATTGCTCCGGAACACGCCCGCGCATGTGGCGACGATGCTGGGCATCTTGATGGCGGGCGGCAGTGTGGCGGTGATCAACCCGTCACGCGGCGACGATCGCACCCGGGCCGACATCGCCGGACTGAAGCTGCCATTGATCATCGGAACCGATGACGACGTAACAAAATTGGTCGCACCGGCGCCTGAGTCAACAGTTGTCGCCATCTCGGACCTGACGACTCCTCCGGTGGTGCGCGAGGCCGGCCAGATCCGCTCGAGCCACAACCATGCGGCGTCCGATGTTGCCGTACACATGTTGACGAGCGGCACCACCGGCCCGCCCAAACGCGTGGACATCACCTACAACATGTTGGCCCGCAGCGTCATGGGGCCGGACCGGACCTGGGCGTCGTCGCCCACCGAGCTACGCAACGGCGTCGCGATCGTCAACGCTCCGCTGGTGCACATCGGCGGCATCTTTCGGGTTCTCCAATGCGTCAGCGAGGGCCGATCGTTTGTCCTGCTGCCGCGTTTCGATCTCGACCGGTGGGCCGATGCCGTGCGCGCCTACCGGCCGCGGGCCGTATCGCTCGTCCCCACGGCATTGCGAATGGTCCTGCATTCGGACCTGACCGGCGACGACCTGCAGAGCATCCGCGCCGTGACCTCGGGTACCGCACCGCTGTCCGTCGAGGACGCCGAAGCGTTCACCGCCAAGTTCGGTATCCCGGTCCTGACCTCTTATGCCGCAACCGAATTCGGAGGTGGTGTGGCCGGTTGGTCATTGGCCGATCACCAGCAGTTCTGGGCGAGCAAACGAGGCAGTGTGGGCCGGGCCACCGGCGGCGCGCAGCTCCGGGTCGTCGATGCACACGGAAACCCGCTGGGCCCCGATGAATCCGGCGTCCTGGAGGTCAAACCCGGACAGATGGGCACGTCGGCACCGTGGCTTCGCACCACCGACATCGGCCGGATCGACCCCGACGGCTTCGTGTGGATCCTGGGCCGTGCCGATCAGGCGATCATCCGCGGCGGATTCAAGGTGATGCCCGACGATGTACGAGTGGCACTGGAACGCCATCCGGCCATCGCCGGTGCGGCCGTCGTGGGCAAGGCCGACCAGCGACTGGGACAAACACCCGTGGCCATGGTCGAGCTGCGCCCGGACGGATCCACCGACCCCGACGAATTGACCACCTATCTACAAAAGATCCTGGCCCGCTACGAGATCCCGACAGAGATAGCCGTCGTCGGTGAGATACCCCGGACTCCATCCGGCAAGGCCGATCTCGGAGCCGTCCGCCGCCACTTCGACACCGGCGGTGCACGTGTCTGAGTCGGTAGCCACAGCACAGACCATCGAGCAAATGGTGGAATCCGGTGCCGCCCAATACCCGGACAAGCCGGCGATCATCGACCCCGACAGCCGGATCACCTACCGCGAACTCGACGTTTCCACCCGTGAGCTGGCCGCGGGATTCATCGAGGCCGGCGTCGGCAAAGGCTCCCGTGTCGGGGTGATCATGCCCAACAGCGCCCGATGGGTGCAGGTTGCGGTCTCACTCACCCGCATCGGCGCCGTCCTGGTTCCGCTGAGCACCCTGTTGTCACCACGGGAACTGTTGGCACAGTGCGATGTTGCCTCGATCGAGTTCCTGGTGAGTGTGCGCGAGTTCCGCGGACACCGGTATCTCGACGATCTGCAGGCCTCGTTGCAAGTCGACGCCCTGACCGATCCGGTCATCTACCATCCGGTTCTCCCCTCCTTGCGCCGCATCTGGACCGATGACGGTCTGCCTCGGAGTGCGGACAACGCATCGATGGGTGAGATCGTGGACGCACTCGCTGCCACCGTGCATCCCGACGACCCGCTGATCATCACCTTCACCTCGGGCAGCAGCGGAATACCCAAGGGCGTGATGCACTCTCATGCCAGCGCGCTCGGTGCCGTCGCGTCCGGCCTCGCTGATCGCTGCATCACCGCCGACACCCGCCTCTATGTTCCGATGCCGTTCTTCTGGGTGGGTGGTTTCGGAAGCGGCATCCTCTCGACGCTGGTGGCCGGCGCAACGCTGGTGACCGAACAGATCCCCCGGCCAGAGACCACCCTGCGTCTCATCGAGCGTGAACGGGTGACGCTGTTTCGAGGCTGGCCCGATCAAGCCGAGACGCTTGCTCGGCACCAGCACAGTGTCGGGGCCGACCTGTCCTCCCTGGTTGTCGGCAGTCTTGATGCCCTGCTACCCACCGACCAACGGGCAACACCCGGTGCGCGCGCCCGACTGTTCGGGATGACGGAGACCTTCGGGCCTTACTGCGGATACCCCGCGGACACCGACATGCCCCGATCTGCCTGGGGTAGCTGTGGAAAACCGTTCTCCGGCATGGAGGTCCGGATCGTTTCCGGCGATGGTGTGGCGCCCACCGGATCCACCGGGGAGATCCAGGTCCGCGGGCCACACGTCCTGCAAGGGATCTGCCGGCGCAGCCGTGGCGACATCTTCACCGCCGACGGCTTCTATCCCACCGGCGACCTCGGACATCTGGACGAGGACGGATTCCTGTTCTACCACGGCCGATCCGACGACATGTTCAAGGTCAGCGGCGCGTCCGTGTATCCCAGCGAGGTGGAGAAGGCGCTGCGCGGCATCGCCGGCATCCAGGCCGCGTACGTCACCGACGTGCCGGTCGGGGGCGCGCAGCAAGTCGGCGCAGCGGTCGTCTGCGACACCGCCACCGTCACCGTCGAAACGCTGCGTGGCGCCGCATCAGCAATGCTGAGTTCGTTCAAGGTGCCCACCGTCTGGCTGCTGGTCGATTCGGACGACGACATCCCCCGCGGAGGCACCGGTAAGGTCCCGGCCCCACAACTACGTCAACTGCTGTCAGCCAGTACTGATCTGACGTTCTGAATCTCTGAGAGGCTTCACTATGACCTACACGAAATCCATTGGTGAGCTGTTCGACGAGATCGGGTTTCGGCGGACCGCCGTCGACGGCGCCGCGATGGCGTGGGAGCTGCCCGTCGCACCCCATGTGATCAACACTGCTGGAGGCCTCCAGGGCGGCTTGCTGGCCACGTTGGTCGACATCGTCGCCGGGCGCCTTGCCCTCGATGTCTGCGAGGACGGCAGTGTGGTGACCTCCGACATGCACCTGCGGTATCTGCGACCGGTGACCGCCGGAGCCGCCCAGGCGACGGCCCGTATTGTGCACGCCGGCAAGCGCTCCGTGATCATCGACGTCGAGATCACGTCCCAGTCGGCAGGTGAACTCGCCGCCATCGCCACCATCAACTTTGTCAGGGTCCGGGGTACATCGCCCTTGGCGGCACTCGACGCTGCGGCATCGCGGCAGCCTCAGTTCGGGTGAACACGATGACTGGTACCGAAACAGACCCCGGTGCGCGGTTCGCCGCCGAGCTCGACGATCGACTGGCCGGATACGGTGATGCGCCGTTCATCGAGTTCGACGGGCAGTGGTACTCCGGCAACAGCATTGCCCGCTACCGGGAGCTGATCGACAACGCACTAGCCGAGGCGGGTGTCGGGGCAGACGAGTCCGTCGGCATCGTCGTCCGCAACCGGGTACCCCACGCCGCCGCGATCTTCCAGTTCATCACCGCCCGCCGGCCGATGGCGATGATCTACTCCTACCAATCCGAGAACTCCATCGCCCGCGACATCGAAACCCTGCGTCCCGCGGCGGTCGTTGTCGATCGCCAGGACTGGACCGACGCTGTTTCTGCCGCGTGCGGGCGGATCGGTGCCGCGACGGTTGTCCTGTCGCTGACCGAGCCCATCGTCGAACTCGCAGTGTCGCGTGAGCGCAAGACCCCCGATAACGACGGGACGTTCGATCTACCGGGACTCCACATCCTGACCAGCGGGACCACCGGTCCACCCAAGCGTCTCCCGTTGCCGACCAAAGCACTCCAGCACACGGTGCTGAGCATGACCATCGGCCAGACGGCAACCCCCGACGATCCACCGGAACTTGTGTATTGGCCCTTCGGGAGCATCGGAATCTGCCAGTTGCTGGCGGCTCCGTTTCTCCAGAAACGCATGGTGCTGCTCGAGAAGTTCAACGTCGAGGGGTGGGTGCGGGCGATTCGCACCCACCACATCACGCGGACCGGTGTGCAGCCGGCGATCCTGCGCATGGTTCTCGATGCCGGTGTCCCGCCCGAAGACCTCTCAACGTTGCAGTACCTGCCGGGTGGGTCCGGACCACTCGACCCCGAACTACGCGAGAGATTCGAGAAGACCTACGACGTCATTCTGCTATGGGGTTACGGGGCAACCGAATTCGCCGGCTCGGTCTGCACATGGACGCCGGATCTGTATCGGGAATTCGGTGAGTCCAAACCCGGCAGTGTGGGTCGTCCGTTGCCCGGTGTCGAGGTGCGGATCATCGATCCCGACACCGGTGTCGAAGCGCCCGTCGACGCGCAGGGTCGCCTCGAAGCCAGGTCAGAGGTTCTCGACAACCGTTGGGTGGCAACCACCGACATCGCATCGGTCGATGCCGACGGATTCGTGACCATCCACGGTCGCGGTGACGGTGCCATCAACAGGGGTGGATTCAAGATCCTGCCCGAAACAGTGCGGGGCGTCCTCCTCGGACATCCGTCGGTGCTCGACGCCGCGGTGGTCGGCGTCGAAGACCGATTGCTGGGCCACGTGCCGTTTGCCGCGGTCGAAGTCCGGGCCGGACAGCCGTCGCCCACCGAGGATTCGTTGAAAGACCTTGTGCGCGAGACACTACCGAGCCATCACGTTCCGGTCGCCATCACGGTTGTCGACGAGCTACCCCGCAATGCCGCCCTCAAGGTGAAAGTGAACGAGGTCGCCGCGCTCTACCCCGGATTCAGGGGCTGTTAGATTTCTTTCATGTTCTCCAAGCGCCTTGCCATGTCCATCGCGACGTTGTCCTCACTGCTGCTGCTCGCCGCCTGCGGTTCCGAGGACGACTCGTCCGACTCCACCGCAACCGCGGACGCTGTCGCGTCCTGCCCCACCGCGGAGCCGGCAGACGATGTGGCACCGGAATGGAGTGTGGACGGCATCACCGGTTCCGTGGAGGTCACCGGCTCGACCGACACAGCTGCACCGAAGGTGACTGTGACAACACCATTCTCGGTGGACACGACCGAGGTTTCGACCCTGACCGAAGGACGAGGTGAAGTAGTGGCCGAAACCGCCGAGGTGTCGGTCTGCTACATGGGCGTGAACGGCCGCGACGGCACCGTATTCGACAGCAGCTACGAACGCGGAGCCCCTGTCGAGTTCCCACTCACGGGTGTCGTCACGGGCTTCCAGAAGGCCATCGCCGGACAGAAGGTCGGTTCCACCGTCGCCGTGGCGATGACCCCCGACGACGGATACGGCGCGAGCGGAAACCCGGCAGCCGACATCGAGGGAACCGACACCCTCATCTTCGCCATCAAGATCCTCGAAGTCGTCTGATCCCGACAGCACCGCAACAGCGGTAAACCGCCGAGCGTGCCGTCGTTACCGTTGAGCGTGCCGAAAGTGATTGCGCACCAGCATTTTCGGCACACTCAACGGTGATTTCGGCACGGTCGGCGGTTGTATCGGCACGCTCGGCGGTTGCTCAGGTCGTTCCACTGCCGGCACCGTTCTGACGGGCTATGCAGTCTTTAGTGAACGACGTCGAAAACCTGCTTGGTGATGCCGTTGCCGTATGCCTCGTGTTCGACCAGCTTCAGCTTGGTGGTGTCTTTGTCGGCGTCGCTGAACAACCGCTTGCCCGCACCGAGCAGTAACGGGAACACCAGCAGGTGATAGCGGTCGACGAGTCCGGCGTCGGCCAGGCTCCGGCCGAGGGTCGCGCTGCCGTGCACGGCGATCGGCCCACCCTCGGTGTCCTTCAGCGCTGCCACATCGTCCACCGACCGCAGGATTGTCGCGGGCCAGCGCGCGTCGTCCGTTTCCAGGGTCGTCGACACCACATACCGGGGCATCGCGTTGTACTCGGCGAATTCGTTCATCGTGGGCCACACCGGGGCAAACGCCTCGTAGGAGGTCCGGCCGAGTAGCAGTGCCGCTGTCTCTTGCTGTTCCCGGCCCTTGATCTCGTACGCGGCCGGATCGAACTCGACATCCTTGAATGTCCATCCGGAATTGCGGTAACCGGCCTCCCCGCCCGGAGCCTCCATGACTCCATCCAGCGAGACAAAAGCCGTGACGATCAGAGTGCGCATAACGAATCTCCTTGAAGGGTCGCCGCCTCGGCCCGCTGCCGAAGTGGTCTCATACTCACGTCGAATAGACCTCGCCGATATCGACAATTACAAACCACCAAAATCATCGGGCGCTAGCCGGTCTACGCTCCCAGTTCGGCGAACAGCGCCTCGTTGAAACCGAAGGCCCGCACCGCTTCATCGAGCGTCCGCAGTAGCTGAGCGCAGCCTGTCCATCGTCGTGCCCGTGGCGACAGGTGTTTCCGTCATCGCGTCGTCTCCCTCAGTTGGGTACCAGTGATACCACCAGGCCGCGATGGTCGGCGCCGGCGATCCCAAAAGTGCCCAGTTCCACTGCGGTGAACCCACGAGAAACCACGTGATCGATTCCGATCACCGGCGGATAGCTGCGCCCGGCCGGATACGTCAACTTCCATCCGGCCCCCGACTGTTCGGTGGCGTCGGCGTAACCGTTCTCCAGCAGATCGCGGAACTGCTTGTGATCCCAGGTCGAATTGAAATCGCCGCTGACGATCACCCGATCGGTCGCGGTGGAATGGATGATCACACCCAAACGCTCCATCTCCTGGACCCAGCGCCACGGTTCGTACGGATAGGGCGGAATCGGATGCACGGCGAACACCGTGGTGTTGGCAGCCCCCGGCAGGTCGACCTCGGCGCGCAGATTGTTGAGCCCGAAGTCGTTGAGTTCCGCGGTGTTTCGCAATGGATACCGGCTGAAGATCCCGGTGCCCACGCCACCTTCGCCGGGGACGACGAACTCGTACGGCAACAGACTCCGCAAGTCGGTCTTCTCGATCCGGTCGAGCGCTTCGGGTGTCAGCTCTTCAACCGTGAGCAGATGCGCCTTATCGGCCCGCACCTTCGCCACGAGCTCATCGACGTTGGCCTCACCGAGCGCGATGTTGGACTGGACAACCACGATGCGTTCGCCTGACGGTGCATCCGCGGCGACGAACAACGGTGCCTGCGTCCAGATTCCGACCCCCAGCAGGACCACGGTCAACGCAGCGGTGAGCCAGCGCCGGGTCACGGCGAGGATGATGATCGCCGGAATTCCCGCCAGCAGAAGCCACGGCACGGCACTGGCGACCGCCGTGGAAACGCGGCCCTTACCGGGATAGAAGTGCAGCCAGATCGCCGCGATCACGGCGCCGAGCAGCGCCCAACCCAGAAGCACGGCGACCAGGTACAGAATCTTGAAGGCAGGACCACGTCCGGCGAGACGTTCCGAGGTCCGTATCACCCGCCGAAGACCTTCAGTACGACAGCCTTTGCCCGGCGCGTGACCCGCAAATAGTGGTCCAGGAACACCCCGGAGTCGACATCGTGCCAACCGGCGGCAAAAGCGACCGCGCGCAACGCCTTTCCCGGTCCGGGAAGTTGATCCACAGCTTTTCCGCGGACCAGTACCAGCGCGTTGCGCGCCTTGGTGGCGGTCAGCCAGGCATCTTTGAGGAGCCGGACATCGTCTTCGGCCAGCAGTTCGGCCGACCCGATCGCATCAAGACATTGCAGGGTCGACGTGTTGTGCAGCGCCGGGATCCGGTGCGCGTGCCGCAACTGCAGCAGCTGCACAGTCCACTCGACGTCCGCGAGTCCGCCGCGGCCCAACTTGGTGTGGGTCGCCGGATCGGCACCTCGCGGCAGACGCTCTGCGTCGACGCGTGCCTTGATTCGGCGGATCTCCCGCACCGCGTCCGACGAGACGCCACCGGACGGGTAACGGATTTTGTCGGCCATGTGCAGAAAGTCCATACCGAGTTCTTCATCGCCGGCCGCCGGGTGTGCGCGCAACAGGGCCTGAACCTCCCATGGCTGCGCCCACTGCTCGTAATACGCCGCGTAGGCGGCGAGCGTGCGGACGACCGGTCCGTTGCGTCCCTCCGGACGCAAACCGGTGTCGACCTCGAGCGGTGGATCGGCACTGGGGGTTCCGAGCAGGGAACGCACCTTGTCGGCGATGGTATTCGCCCATCGCACGGCGCCGGCGTCGTCGACGCCTTCCTCCGGTTGGCAGACGAAGAGCACGTCGGCATCAGATCCGTAGCCGAGTTCGCCGCCGCCGAGCCGTCCCATACCGATGACCGCTATCCGGGCAGGTGCCGGCGAACCACGCTCTGCGACAGAGGCACTCACCACCACCTGCAATGCGGCATTGAGCACACCGGCCCACACCAGCGACAGCGCCCGGCAGACCTGGGGGACGTCGAGCATGCCGAGGAGGTCGGCCGACGCGATCCGGGCCAGCTCTCCGCGGCGATGGGAACGAGCCACCGAGATCGCCGATTTGAGATCACGCTGGCGAACGGTCGACGCCACCATCCCGGCGACGACATCCTCTGAGTCGACCTCGATCAGCTTGGGGCCCTTCACACCGTCGACATACAGGCGGATCACGTCGGGCGACCGCATCAGCAGCTCCGCCGCGTACGCCGAGGTCCCGAGCACAGTCATCAGCCGCTCGGCGACAACACCTTCGTCGCGGAGCAGTCGCAGGAACCAGTCCCGGTCGTCGGCCGCGTCGCACAACCGCCGGTAGTTCAGCAGGCCGGCATCGGGATCCGGTGTGCGGCTGAGCCATTCGAGCAATGTGGGTAGGAGGAGTTCCTGGATCTGACCCTTACGGCCGGGCGCCGAGACCAGCGCTTTGAGGTGCCCGAGAGCATTCTCCGGCTTGCCGTAGCCCAAGGCACCGAGCCGCCGAATCGCCGAATCGTCCGATAGCCGCAACTCGTCCTTCTCGAAACGGGTGACCGCTTCGAGCAACGGACGATAGAAGATCTTCTCGTGCAACCTGCGCACCCGGTGGGATTGCCGTCGGATCTCCTCGCGCAACGTTCCCCCGGCATCGAGGTCACCTTCAGGACGAATGTGTGCGGCGCGGGCCAGCCACCGCATGGCCTCGCGGTCGTCGAACTCGGGCAACGTGTGGGTCCGCTTGAGCCGCTGCAGCTGCAGGCAATGTTCGAGCAGCCGCAGAAACTCGTAGGAGGCAATGAGATTGGCGCCGTCATCACGGCCGACATAGCCACCGTCACGCAACACCGTCAGTGCTTCCACGGTGCTCCTGACCCGCAGCGACTCATCAACGCGTCCATGCACCATCTGCAACAACTGGACGGCGAACTCCACATCGCGCAATCCGCCGCGGCCGAGTTTGATCTCCCGCACCCGCAGGTCCTCGGGTAGCTGCTCCTCCACCCGTCGGCGCATCGCCTGCACATCGACGACAAAGGCCTCGCGTTCCGATGCTTCCCAGACCATCGGGCTGACGGCGTCCACGTAGGCGCGCCCCAACTCCATGTCACCGGTCATCGGACGCGCCTTGAGCAAGGCCTGGAACTCCCAGGTCTTCGCCCAGCGCCGGTAATAGGTCAGATGCGAATCGAGGGTACGGGTCAGCGCACCGGCCTTGCCTTCGGGACGCAGCGCGGCGTCGACCTCGAAGAATGCCAGCGAGCCCACCCGCATCATCTCGCCGGCGATCCGACTGCTCTGACCGTCGGCCGGCTCGCTGACGAAGATGACATCGACGTCGCTGACGTAGTTCAGTTCCCGGGCACCACATTTGCCCATCGCGACGACGGCCAGCCGGGACTTCAAGGGTTTGTCGCCACACACGTCGGCGATGGCCACCGCGAGCGCCGCCGTCAGAGCCGCGTCGGCGAGGTCGGCGAGGAACGCGCCGACGTCGCGAAATCGCAGAACCGGTTCGTCCTCGACAGTCGGCGCGAGGTCTCGGGCCGCCAGTTGCACCAGCAGATTGCGGTAGGCCAGACGCAGCGCGACAACGGCCTTCGGTCCGGTGAGTTCGGCACGGAACAGCAGGTTGCCGTCGTCGGCCCCGGTTCCGCGATCGTTGTAGCCCGGCTCGGGCTGCGCTCCCACCGATTCGAGCATCAGACGCCTGACCTCATCGGCATCCGGGAGCGGGTTGCAGGTCAGCAGGCGCCAGGTTTCCGGCTCGGCGACGAGATGATCGCCGAGTGCGGTCGATGAACCGAGGACCGCAAACAAGCGGCCGCGGAAACTACGGTCGGTGCGTAGCAGTCGATCGATCTCGGGCCATTCCGGCCCGACTGCACTCCGCAGACGCACCAGGGCACGCAACGCGATGTCGGCACTGGGCGCTCGCGACAGCGACCACAACAGGTCGATGGTTGCTTCGTCATACCAACCGAGTGTGGCCAGGTCGGCAGTGGCTGTTCGCTCGAGCAGACCCAGCCGTCCGACGCTTGGAACTCGAGATCTGGACGCAGGTGGTGTCACAGTCGTAAACCGTACTGGTCGGTGTACCGGACACACCATGAGCCTGCCCGGAGCCCCGGACCGGGCCTACAGCGACAGGTAATTCTGCAGTTCAAACGGCGTGACCTGACTGCGATAGTTGGTCCACTCGGCCCACTTGTTCCGCAAGAAGTACTCGAAAACGTGCTCTCCGACGGCCTCTGCGACCAGTTCGGACTTCTCCATCTTCGTCAGCGCCTCGGCCAGCGAGCCCGGCAGCTCCTTGTAGCCCATGGCCCGACGCTCGGCGGAAGTCAACGAGAACACGTCGTCCTCGGCATGCTCCGGCAGCTCGTAGCCCTCCTTGATGCCCTTGAGACCGGCCGCGAGCAGCACCGCGAAGGTCAGGTACGGGTTGCAGGCCGAGTCGGGGCTGCGAACCTCGATACGTCGCGACGACGCCTTGTTCGGCGTGTACAGCGGCAGCCGGATGAGTGCTGAACGGTTGGCCGCACCCCAGCTCGCCGCGGTGGGTGCTTCACCGCCGTGGATGAGCCGCTTGTAGCTGTTGACCCACTGGTTGGTGATGGCGCTGAGCTCGTCGGCGTGATGCAGGATGCCGGCGATGAACTGCTTACCGGTCTCCGATAGCTGCATCGGGTCGTCGGGATTGTGAAAGGCGTTGGTGTCGCCCTCGAACAGGCTCATGTGCGTGTGCATCGCCGAGCCGGCGTGTTGCGAGAACGGCTTGGGCATGAACGTGGCCCACACGTTTTCCGAGATCGCGACCTGTTTGACGACGTACCGGAACGTCATCACGTTGTCAGCCATCGACAGGGCGTCCGCGTACCGCAGATCGATCTCCTGCTGCCCGGGCGCGCCCTCGTGATGCGAGAACTCGACCGAGATACCCATCGACTCCAGGGCGTCGATGGCGTGCCGGCGGAAGTTGGGCGCGGAATCATGCACGGACTGGTCGAAGTAACCGCCGTTGTCGGCGGGCACCGGGACCGAGCCGTCGAGCAACGGCGGGTTCTTCAGCAGGAAGAACTCGATCTCGGGGTGGACGTAGCAGCTGAATCCCTGATCCGCGGCCTTGTTCAGCTGCCGACGCAACACATGCCGCGAATCAGCCCAGGACGGCTCGCCGTCGGGCATGACGATGTCGCAGAACATCCGGGCCGAATGATGACGGCCGGCGCTGGTGGTCCACGGCAGGATCTGGAACGTGGAGGGGTCGGGCTTGGCGATGGTGTCGGCTTCCGACACCCGCGAGAACCCCTCGATCGCCGAGCCGTCGAAGCCGATGCCCTCGGCAAATGCACCTTCGAGCTCGGCGGGCGCAATGGCAACCGACTTCAGATAACCCAGTACGTCGGTGAACCAGAGGCGAACAAAGCGAATGTCGCGCTCTTCGAGTGTTCGGAGCACGAATTCTTTTTGGCGATCCATGACAAACGAGCCTAGGAGCGCCCTGTTAAATGCGTGTTACAGACGCGCATCATCCAGAATATCCTGGGAATTTCGCGCCACATTCTCAGCATGTGAGGCCTTCATCCGGCAATGTGAGATCGACGAAATACGCGATGACGGCATCGTCAACACAATCATCGCCCTCCAAGGACGCCGTGTGTTGGTCACCCTCGAAAGTGATGAGCCTGGCATCCAACGATTTCGCCAGTGCGACACCGGCTTCGTACGGCGTCGCCGGATCATTGGTCGTGGATATTACAACCGTCGTCGGGAGTCCCTGCACGTCAAGCACGTGCGGTGCACTCGTGGGCGGAACCGGCCAGAACGCACATTCGTCCCGGACACCCACTCCGGTGCCGCGACCGTCGTCGGCAAACGGAGCCGCCCGGCGCCCTTCGGTGTCGAGCCGGTCGAGTGTCGCCTGATCGGTGATCGGTGGGTCGTCGACGCACCGCACCGCGGTGAAGGCGTCGTTCATGTTTTCGTAGTGCCCATTGGTGTCGCGCCCCTCGTACATGTCGGCGAGTCGGAGCAGGGTGTCGCCGTTTCCGCGGATCAGCTGGGCCAGTCCCTCGTGCAGCGGTTCCCACAGCCCCTCGGAGTACAGGGCCTGGACGGTCCCGGTGATCGCGTCCTCATAGGTCAGAGAACGGCCGACCCCGGTCGGCGCCGGCCGGTCGATCAGCGGCCGGGTGAGTTCCTGGAAACGCTTCGTCGCCTGCGACGGATCATCCCCCAGCGGACACTCGCCACCGGCTGCACAATCCGCGGCGAAGGCGTCGAAGACCGACTGGAAGCCGGCCATCTGTTCGACGGTGTCCTCCACCGGATCTGCTGCCGGATCAACCGCCCCATCGTTGACCATCGCCCTGACGTTGGCCGGGAATTCCTCGGCATAGGTCGCCCCGATCCGGGTGCCGTAGGAATAGCCGAGATAGTTGAGCTTGTCGTCGCCGAGCGCCGCCCGCAGCACGTCGAGGTCTTTGACCACATCGGCGGTCCCGACATGGGCGAGGTATTCCGTACCCATCCGCTGCTCACACTTGTCGGCTGTGTCCTCGGCTTCCTGTTCCTGTTTCGCGATGCCCGCCGGGGTCATGTCGGCCAGCGTCACCGCCCGCAGCTCGTCGCGTTCGGCATCTGTGAGACAACGGATTTCGGGTGTCGACTTGCCGATCCCGCGGGGGTCGAAGCCGATCAAGTCGAATCGGTCCCCGAGTTCGGTTTCGGAGAAGTCGGCGCCGCGCCCGGCCATGAACTCCACGCCCGACCCGCCCGGACCACCTGGATTCATCAGCAACGAACCGATCTTGTCACCCTTCGCCCGCACCCGCAGCACCGCAAGCTGGGCGGACTCTCCGTCGGGGTTGTCGTAGTCGATGGGGACCGTGACGGTCGTACAGTCCGTCCGGTCCTCGGGATATCCGTACGACTTCTGATCGGCGTAGTCGTCGCAGGATTCCCAGTGGAGTTGCTGGCCGTAGAAGCGGTCGAGCGACGGCGTGGGGGCGGAACCCGAACTGAAGGTCGCGGGCTGTGCCGATCCGTCGAGACTCGTACTGCAGCCGGCGACGGCCAGGACCGTCACCGCGATGGCGGTCACACCGCGCAGGATTCGTCGCCCACTGCGGGTTCGCCTCGTCACCAGGCACATCGTGCCACGGCGACGGATCACCCCGGCGGACGTATTGTGACAAATTGCACACCACCAGGCGTTTCCCTGGTTGACACGCAGTGCAACACTGGTGGGGTCATCCACCAACCCGGGTACCTGCGGATGCGGGACTCGAGGCACGAAAGAGACAATGATGTCCGAAACCTCGGTTTATGGCGCTGCGCCGTCGGCAAGTTCCGCCGCAGCTGACCCTTCCTCCCCCCGCCGCCGCGCAACGCGCGTGCACCATCTGGCCCAGATGAAATCTGAGGGCGAAAAATGGTCGATGCTCACCGCATACGACTACTCCAGTGCGCGCATCTTCGACGACGCACACATCCCGGTCCTACTGGTCGGCGACTCGGCGGCAAACGTGGTCTACGGCTACGACACCACCATCCCCGTCACCATCGACGAACTGCTTCCGCTGGTCCGCGGTGTCGTGAAGGGTGCCCCACACGCGCTCGTCGTCGCCGACCTGCCGTTCGGTAGCTACGAGGCCGGTTCGCAGCAGGCCCTCGAGTCGTCGATCCGATTCTTCAAAGAGGGCGGCGCCCACGCGGTGAAGCTCGAAGGCGGTGAACGTGTCGCCGACCAGATCGCCACACTGACCGCGGCCGGCATCCCGGTCATGGCGCACATCGGCTTCACCCCGCAGAGCGTCAACGGACTCGGCGGATTCCGCGTCCAGGGCCGGGGCGACGGCGCCGACCAGCTCATCGCCGACGCGATCGCCGTTCAGGAAGCCGGCGCATTCGCTGTCGTGATGGAGATGGTGCCCGCCGACCTCGCCGGACAGATCACCCGCAAGCTCACCATCCCGACCGTGGGTATCGGGGCCGGCCACGAGACCGACGCCCAGGTGCTCGTGTGGCAGGACATGGCCGGCTTCACCCACGGCAAGACCGCCAAGTTCGTCAAGCGTTATGCCGATGTCGGCGGCGAATTGCGCCGTGCGGCAGAGCAATACGCCGACGAGGTGCGCCGCGGCCAGTTCCCCGGCCCCGAGCACAGCTACTGACACAATCTCGGTGGACCTCGGTGGACCCGAACCACCGCCGACCGTGCCCAAACCACCGTCGACCGTGCCCAACCGTCCATTGACCGTGCCGAAATCGCAAGGGCGATAGCGGTTTCGGCACGCTCGGCGGTCACAAGGGCACGCTCGGCGGGTGGTTGGGCACGCTCGACGGATGGGCTGGCCGACCTCAGGCTTTTGTGGCTTCGAGGAACGTCAGGATCCGGGGCACGACTGTGGTCGGATCGTCGAGTAGCAACAAGTGACCGCCATCCGGGACGATGTGCAGCTGCGCATTCGGCAATGTCGCCGACATCAGTTCCGCATTGAATACCGGCGACAGCGGATCGGCGCGCCCGTGGACCACCAGAGTGGGGTGTAGGACGCTGTGGAGCCACGGCCATGAGCTGAATGTGGAAACGGCAAAGAGCTGATACGTGTAGCCACGCCAGCTGGGCGGGTGCGACTGCCTCAGGGTCAGATCAGACTTCATCTTCTTGGCATCGCGCGCTGTCCGACCGCCGGCGATCAGCGGGACCATCACCTGCGCCGCGCGACGGTTGTAATACCGCAATGGGTTGAGCATCAGCCCGAAGACGACCGGATGCGGCATCATGCTCGGCGTTCCCGGCATCGTACTGGCGAGCACCAGCCGCCGGACCCGGTCAGGGTACCGATGTGCGAGTTCCATGGAGACAATTCCACCGAACGAGTAACCGAGTACGTCCACGCGGGCCAGCCCCAGCACATCGAGAACACGGACGACCGTGTCGGCGATACCGCGCATTCGCAGGGGAATTCGCGGTACCGGAGACAGTCCGCAGCCAGGTAGATCCAGGCAGATCACCTGCCGGTCAGCGAGTTCGGCGACAAAGGGTTGCCACATCTCCAGTGGTGCGCCGACACCGTTGATCAAGAGCAGCGGATGTCCGACGCCGGGATTTCGGTGCATCACTCGAATCTTTTGGTCCCCGACCATCACGAACGACACGCTGTCGTCCGTGATCGAGCGCGTCACGCGACCTCGTTCTGTGATGCGTTCCACTGCGCGAACCAATCGAGCGCACCAGGGTCGTCGACAGCTCCGGCGGACGCGACATCGGCCGGAGCCGAGCCCTGAAGGATGCGCTTGACCGGTATCTCGAGTTTCTTACCCGTCAGCGTGCGCGGGATGTTGGGCGCGGCGACGATCGTATCGGGCACGTGCCGCGGCGAAAGTTGCACTTTCAGCTCGGCCGCGAGCCGCCCGCGCAGCGTGTCGGTCAGATCTGCACCGTCCGACAACACCACAAACAATGCCAGCAAATAGTCCCCGTCCTTACGTTCGGTTCCGACGACGAGGCTGTCGACCACCTCCTCGAATTGCTCGACGACGGCGTATATCTCGGACGATCCGAGGCGAACGCCGCCGCGGTTGAGAGTCGCGTCCGACCGGCCGGTCACCACCACACCACCGTCGGCCGAGATCGTGATCCAATCTCCCTGACACCACACGCCAGGGTGGTGGTCGAAATACGTTTCACGATATCGGGCTCCATTCTCATCACCCCAAAGTTGCAACGGCATCGACGGCATCGGCAGTGTCACCATCATCTCCCCGACCTCACCGACTTGCGGTCGTCCCGCTTCGTCCCAGGCTTCGGCTTTGACCCCGAGCGACCTTCCTGCGATCTCACCCAGCCGCACCGGCGTAAGTGGGTTGCCACAGAAGAAAATCGTGCACACATCGGTCCCACCACAGATGGAATCGATTCGCGCATCGAATCGTTCATCGAGCCAGTGCCAGCCGATCGGGGGTAGCGGCGACCCGGTCGGCATGATCAGTTTCAGCCCAGAGAAGTCGAATCGCTGCTGCGGTTCGGAACCCGACTTTGCGAGCGCAGTCACATAGGCCGACCCCAATCCGAGCACCGTCGTTCCGGTTTCTGCCGCGACCGCAAACGCGCCGTCAGATTCCGGTTGCCCCGGACTCGCCGAGGACACCACAATCGTGGCGCCGTGCAGGAGCCCGCCGATCAGCAGATTCCACGCCATCCAGCTCGTCGAACTGACGAAGAAGAACGTGTCGTCGGGGCCGATGTCGAGACATAGGCCGACCACCTTGTAGTGCTCCAACACGATTCCACCGTGGCTCTGAACGATGCCCTTGGGCAGGCCGGTGGTGCCCGACGAGAACAGAATCCACAGCGGATGGTCCGCGGGTAGTGACACGAATACGGGCGGGCGTGCAGTCGCCACGATCTCGTCGAATGCGACCGCTCCCGAGGGGACCGGGGCATCGGCGTGCAACTTGCGCACCACGATGGTCGCCTCCACCGATGGGAGCCGCCTACGGAGCTCGGCGATCGTATCGGCGCGGTCGTGGACGCGGCCACCGAAACGGTAACCGTCAGCCGCGAGCAGGACCTTGGGTTCTATCTGGCTGAATCGGTCGACGACACTTGTCACACCGAACTCCGGGCCACATGCCGACCACACGGCACCGATCGCGGTTGTCGCGAGAAGGCCGACAACAGCTTCGGGAATGTTCGGCAAGTACGCCGCCACGCGATCGCCGGGCGCGACACCCAACTCGAGCAGATGGGCGGACAGCGCGCCAACCATGCCCTCGAGGTCTTCCGCCGACCACGGGCGTGGCGTGGCTTCTTCGGCGACCTCGATGATCGCCGGCCGGTTTCTCGGCATCCGATCGAGGATGTTCTGTGCGTAATTCAGCTTGGCTCCGCCAAACCAACGAGTACCGGGCATCGACATGTCAGAGATGATCTCGTCTGGACGCCGATCGGCCCGAACATCGTAAAAGTCCCACACCGCACCCCAAAACGATGCGAGATCGCCAACTGACCACTCCCACAACTCATCCCACGAGGACAGTTCGACCCCACGGGTCTGCCTGACCCACTTCATGAACGTGCTGGCGTTCGCCTTGGTTGTGTCGTCGGAATCAGGGGACCAGAGAATCTCTGAGAGATTCGGGTTCGTCATATTGCCTCTGGAATGCGTTCGAGGACATAGGATCCCGGTGCCGCTTCGAGCACCGGATGCGCATCACTGCCGAGCGCAGTCGGTGCGGGGATTTCTTCGCCGGACCTCTCGAGGACCCAGTCTGCCCAATGTTCCCACCAGGTTCCACGCACTTCCTGTGCTTCCGCTCGCCACGCTTCCGGGTCCGGGCCGGGTTCCGGACCTGTCATGTAGTACGCCTTCGGGTTGCCGGGAGGGTTCACCAGGCTCGCGATGTGGCCCGCATTGCTCAAGACAAAAGTGCAATCGCCTGACATGAGCTGAGTAGTTTTGTAGCAGCCCTTCCAGGGGGTCAGGTGATCGTTCACAGCCCCGGTGGCGTAGACGTCGACGTCGATTTTGCTCAGATCGACGCGACTTCCGAGAACCTGCAGTTTGCCCTCGGCGAGCACGTTGAGGTTGAAGATCTTGAGGAATTGGTGGTGGAGGGCGGACGGCAACGACGTGCCGTCGGTGCTCCACGCGAGTATGTCGAAGGCACTCGGTTGCTTGCCGAGAAGATAGTTGTTGACGAAGTAATTCCAGATGAGATCATTCGGCCGCATCCAATTGAAGATGAGTGCCAGCGACTTCGCGTCGAGGACCCCGGCCTTGCTGGATCGTCGGCGGGCATACCCGACGAGGAGCGGCTGATTGAACACCGATACCGGGCTCGGTTCGGCGAAGTCGAGCAGAGTCACCCCGAAACTCGCGCTGTTGATCCTGTCGTCACCGATATCGGCGAGGTGCGCGAGGATCGCCGAGGTGAGGATCCCGCCGGCGCACATGCCGAGCGTATTGACCTTGTCGCTGCCCGTGATCTCGCGCAGTGCATCTATCGCACGAAGGACGGACGAGGCGTACACATCCATGTTGTAGTCGCGATCCTCCGGACCGACGTTGCGCCAGCTGATCAGGAAGAAGGGAATGCCGCGGGAGACCGCGTACTCGGCAAAGCTCCGGCCCGGGGCGAGGTCCATGAAGTAGTACTTGCCGATCTGCGGCGGGATCAACAGGACCGGCCGACGGTGGACTGCTGAGGTCGTCGGTGTGTATTGGATCACCTCACACACCGAGTCCCGATAGACGACGGCACCGGGAGTCACGGCGAGGTCCTCGCCCACTCGCAACGAACCCGACTTGAACTGCGATGGCATGGCGTTGTTGTATCGGACGTCGTGGACCAGGTTGCGCAATCCGAGCGCCAAACTGGTACCACCGGTCTCGAATGCCCGCTTCATGGCCGCCGGATTGCCCACCAGAACATTTGTCGGCGCCGTGGACGAGGTCAGGACATTCGACAGAAACCGCAGTAACTCACGGTCCTTCCACCTGAGGTCCGGCTCCTCCACCGCGGCTTCGATCTCCGCGGAGAACGCGAGGTAGCCCTGCATGATCCGACGGTAGATCGCATTGTCGGTGAACGTGGGATCGCTGAACCGCCGATCACCTCTGGCCGGTTCCACCGGTGAGCTTCCCAATGCGACAGTCGCCAACTGCCCGACGAGGTGAGCCCCGTGACGCGCCACGCTGAGGACACCGCCCGGAAGTCTCGAACGATCAAACACCGATTTTGGATCCGCCTTCTGCTCGGCAACAGCAGCAAGCGTTTCACTACCCACAAGCTTCACCGGCGATTGCCCATTCGGCGATTCTGTTTTCTTCGCGGCGCTCGGCGGAGTCTTGGTCGGTATTTCAGTGGGATTCACCACGTGAACTCTCCTTTGGGAATCTCTTCTTGATAGTCATCAACCCGGTTCATCCAGTGGCGAACTCGCCTTCTGTGCCATGTCGGACCACCGACTACAGCCGCTCGATTGGCGGGACTTTTTTAATGACGGGCGCTAAATATAACCCTTCGGCGACCGAACTGCCGGATAGAGGACAAATCGAACCACGCTGCACAAATGGGACGATTACCCTCTCTTTATTTGCCTGGCGAATAACTGAGCTATGCACTTGCACAATCGATTCCGAGTTCATCACCGGGACTCCCACCGTGCTCGGAGTGAAGCGACCTGTGACCGACAATCACGGGCCTGGTCGACAGTTACAGGCATAGTGGACAGATGCGCGATTTCTATCCTCCGATCGAGCCCTACGCCACCGGGCACCTCGATGTCGGTGACGGACAACAGATCTATTGGGAGCAGAGCGGCAACCCAGCGGGTAAGCCGGCGATCTTCGTCCACGGCGGCCCGGGTGGTGGCACCGCCCCGATCCAGCGACAGTTCTTCCACCCGGACGCCTACCGCATCATCCTGTTCGACCAGCGCGGCTGCGGCCAGTCGACCCCGCACATCGCGGATGGCGGCGACCTGTCGGTCAACACCACCGATCACCTGATCGCAGACATGGAGTTGCTGCGCGAAGAGTTCGGGATCGAGCAGTGGCAGGTGTTCGGTGGCTCCTGGGGTTCGACGCTGGGTCTGGCCTATGCCCAGCGTCACCCTGAGCGGGTCACCGAGTTGGTATTGCGTGGCATCTTCCTGCTCCGGCGCAGCGAGATCGACTGGTACTACAACGGCGGTGCAGCGAACATCTATCCGGATCGGTGGGAGGGATACCTCGAGCCGATCCCGGCCCACGAACGCGACGGAGATCTGGTTGCCGTCTACCACCGTCTGCTGACCGGCACCGACCGCGAGAAAGCGGTCCGGGCCGCCCTCGCGTGGACGACATGGGAACAGACCACCAGCCATCTCCTCCCCCCAACCGACGATGACAAAGACGCTGATCCGGCGAGATATGCGCTCGCGTTCGCCGGCATCGAGAACCACTACTTCGTGAACGGTGGATTCCTCGAAGACGGCCAGCTGCTCGCGGACGCTCATCTGATCGCGGACATCCCCGGCGTCATCGTGCAGGGCCGCTACGACGTGGTGTGCCCCGCGCGCAGTGCCTGGGATCTCCACCGCGCCTGGCCGGCCGCGCAGCTACACATCGTCGCAGATGCCGGACATGCCTCATTCGAACCAGGTATCCGGCATCATCTGATCGAGGCAACAGATCGTTTTGCCGGAGTCGGCGAGTCAATGGGGAAGGACAAATAGCGGTGAGCGCCCAGGAGACAACAGAGGTCGAGCTCAAGTACGACCTCGATGCCCATGCGGAGGTCCCTGATCTGACGGTGCTGACCGCGGTGCACTCGGTGTCGGGCCCGGTGATCGAACATCTCGACGCGACTTACTACGACACCGACGCTCTCGATCTGGCAGGCAACAAGATCACTCTGCGACGGCGCGAAGGCGGCCACGACGAGGGGTGGCACCTCAAGCGGCCACCGATCGGCGAGGGTATCGGCCGCCGAGAGATGCACGTGCCGTTGGAGCACGCCGCCGACCCGTTCTCCGAAGTTGTTGTCCCGACCGACCTCACCGACCATGTGCAGGTCCACGTCCGCGGACGGAGACTGTCCCCGATCGCGACCATCTCCACGGTTCGCCGCATCACCGAATTGCACGATTCGGACGGGAAGGTGCTCGCCGTGCTGTGCGAGGACACCGTTACCACCCAATCGCTGTTGTCCCACGGTCACGCTCAGTCGTGGAACGAGTGGGAGCTGGAACTGGTGACCGGCGACGTGAAGTTGCTCGAGGCCGCCGATGAGCTGTTGCGGTCGCATGGTGCCCGCACCGCGACGAGCGCGTCGAAGCTCGCCCGGGCGATCGGCCCCACACCCACATCCGCCGAGGCGGGGAGCCGGGGCTCACGCCGCGCGAAGAAGTCGTCGCGCAAGAAACTCTCGGCACTCGAGCTCGTGATCGCCGAACTCGCCGTTCACCGTGACCATCTCGTCGCGCAGGACCCACTGGTCCGGATCAGCGCTCCGGATTCGGTGCACCAGATGCGTGTGGCGACCCGGCGGGCCCGCAGCGTCCTGAGGTCGTTTCCCGAGGTGCTGCACGGCGACGTGATCGGCCATCTCGAAGGCGAATTGAGGTATCTGGCAGGCATTCTCGGCGACGCGCGCGACGCCGAGGTGCAACTCGAGCGGAACCGCGGTCTGCTCTCGGCCGAATCCGCGCCGCCGACCATCGTCACGGCGCTCATCGATGACCAGATCAAAACATGTGAGTCGACCGTCGAATTCGTGCTCGAGTACCTGAAATCGGGCCGGTATTTCGAGTTGCTCAACGAGCTCGACCGAACGGTCGCCGAACCGCAACCCGGCCCCGACGCCGACCTGCCGGCGAGAAAGGCCCTCGACCACGCCGTGGCCCGCAGCGCCAAGCGGGTCCGCAAGGCGCAACGCAAGCTCAAGGCCCTGGCGGTCGAATCCCCCGAGTGGATCGAGCAGTTACACACCATCCGTAAACGGGCAAAACAACTGCGGTACACCACCGACTCCGCTGATCGGCTCGGCACCAAGAAACACAAGAAGATCGCCAAGCAGGCCAAACAAGAGCAGGCAGCGCTCGGCGATTTCCACGACGCCGAGGTGAGCCGGCAGCATCTGGCCCAGCTGGCTTCCGGCTCGGGCATCTCCATCGCGGATGCGTTCGTCTATGGCCGACTCGATGCCCGCGAACAAATTGCCGCGGCCGCCGCCATGCGCGCGTACCGAAAGGCTAAGTCTCTGCTGTGAACAAGAGTTTCGGCGCCTGCGCGTCGGCGGCGGTGAGGGTCACGCGCACCTGACGACCCTCGGGCGGATCCCCGGTGCAGGTGGCGAACACCGCCGGATCGGCGATGAAAATCTGCGCGGGCCGTTTGCCGCGGGCGGCGTACAGCACAGTCGCCGTGAAGGTCTCCCCCACGCGGTCGGCCAGCAGGATCGCCTCGGCCATGTCCAGGCTCGACCGATCAGCTTTGCTCGCAACCGAACTCGAACTCTTCATCACCTCGGGAAGGGTGGGCAACGCGTCGCACACCCAGTCGGGCACTGCCCGCCCAGCTGTCAACGACAGACAGGTCTCGGTGGCAAAGCGGTCTGCGAGCCGTCGGAGCGGCGCGGTGACGTGGGCGTAGACCCCGGCGATCCCGCCATGCGTGGTCACCGCGTCGTCCGGGATCTCACCCAGCATCGGCAGGTAGTCGCTCCCCCGCAGCAAAGTGGTCGCATCCGACATCACGGCGAGGGTGAGCGGCGACTGCGGATCCAGGCCGGCCAGGAAGGCACCCGGCGAAACATTCTCCGGCCAGGGAACATTCAGTGCATTCGCGGCAGCCCGGAACACCTCCACCGCTTCGTCGGTGGCCGAGGGCAACGTGCGCAGCAATCCGACCTTGCTGTCCAGCATCATCTGCCCGGCACACATGCCCGTCAGCAACGACACCTGCGAATTCCACATGTCGGCCCGGGTACGCGGTTGCACCACCAGCTGCCAGGCGCCCTGCGCGTCACGCATCACATCCTGTTCGGGCAGTCCCAATTCGACGGCGCCCCGCTCGATCGAGAGCCGCTGCCGAAGTTCACCGAAATCCGGGAGTGCCTCGATGGACGGATGCAGTCGCCCCGCATCGGCGTCGGCCTGCACGGTCTCGTAGTCCAGCCTGGCCACCGACCGCACCAACGCCCGGCGCACGTCGACCGAGGTCGGGTGTCCTTCGGCGTCGACGGCGATCCGCCACAGGACTGCCGGACGGACCTGGTCGGGCAGCAAGGATCCGCTGTTCTCCGACAACGCCCGCGGATGGAGCGGGACATTGCCGTCCGGAAAATAGATCGTCTGACCACGCCGACGGGTCTCGAGGTCAAGTGGTCCGCCGGGCTGTACGAGCGCGGCGACATCGGCGATCGCATAGTGCACCACGAAGCCCTTGCCGTCGCGGGCGATGTGGACGGCCTGATCGAGATCCACCGAACCGGGCGGATCGATCGACACCAGGGGCAGATCGGTCCGGTCGTCGCGATGGGCAGCACAACGATCTGCGGCACGCTCCGCTTCGGCAGCGGCAGCGGCTCCGAACTCCTCGGACAGACCCAGGTCGGTGCGGATGGCACCAAAATCTATGTCTGCGGCGCGAAGTATCCGTTGCACCGCACCAACACTAGCGTGCGGGGCGAACGAGCCGGCCTGTAAGCCGGATCCTGTACCGACCAGAAGGTCGGCAGCGGCCATCCATCTGGGCACACCGTCGCCGGGTACCTCGAGCGGTCCACCCGCAGGCTCGGGCGAGCAGCCCTCGAGCACCTGCGCAGCCGCACCAGTTGCCTGGTGCGACCTTCGACCTTGCTCCGGGTGGGGTTTACCGAGCCATCACGGTCACCCGTGATGCTGGTGCGCTCTTACCGCACCGTTTCACCCTCACCGGCTTGCGCCGGCGGTCTGTTTTCTGTGGCACTGTCCCGCGAGTCACCTCGGGTTGCTGTTGGCAACCACCCTGCTCTGTGGAGTCCGGACTTTCCTCGGTCACGGGCTCGCCGCACAAGCGACTGTCCCCGCGACCGCGGCCGCCCAGCCGGCTCGTTCGCATCATCACTGTACGTTCTCCGGACCCCGATCCACGCATCGATCGACGATGCCGGATTGGTGCGAGGTCCGGGGTATGCCGCAACATTGCGCCGTGGATGTCGTCGCGGTGGTTCTGATGGTGGCCGCGCTGGGACTGGCCGTATGGCGTCCGCGAGGCCTGTCAGAGGCCGCGGTCGCGGTCCCGGCAGCGGTTCTGGCCGTTGCCGTCGGAGTGGTGGAACCTCACCGGGCCTGGGACGAACTCCGGGAGTTGTCGTCCACCGTGCTGTTCCTGGCGGCGCTGCTGGTGATCTCCTACGCGTGCTGCGCACTCGGTGTCTTCGACTGGGTGGCCCGGACGATCGCGCACCGGGCGTCGCCGCCGGGCGGCGGAAACCATCGATCCGGTCACCGACTCTTCGGTCTGGTGTTCGCCGCGGCGGCGATTACCACCGCCGCACTCAGCCTCGATGCCACCGTCTTGCTGCTGACCCCGGTGCTGCTGTCGATGACATCGGCGCTGCGGGTACCCGCCCGTCCACACAGTTATGCGACCGTCACACTTGCCAATTCGGCGTCGACGCTGATGCCGGTCTCCAATCTCACCAACCTGCTCGCCTTTACCGCCACCGGCCTGGGGTTCGTCGAGTTCACCGTCCTGATGGCGCTGCCGTGGGTGGTGACGCTCATCGTCGAATTCGGGTTGTTCTGCTGGTACTTTCGCGACGACCTCGAGGTGGCGCCGGGGCCCGATGTCCTCGATGAACCCGGCCCCACACCCTGGGCTCCACTCATCGTCCTCAGCGCAACGCTGGCCGCTTTCGGGGTGAGCTCACTGATCGGTATCGAACCGGTGTGGTGCGCGGTGTCCGGCGCGCTGGCGATGGCGTGCCTGGCCCTGCGAGGCCGGGCGTGCACCGTCGGAAGTTTGGCCATGTCGGCGCAACCCGGTTTCCTGCTGTTCGTGTGCGCGCTGGGTGTGCTGGTGGCCGGCATCTCCGACGGCGAGATAGGAAGCCGGCTCGCCGACCTGCTGCCAGACGACACCGGTCTGGTCGATCTGCTCATCGTCGCCGGCGTCGCGGCCATTGTCTCGAACGTGATCAACAACATCCCGGCCACCCTGTTGATGCTTGCGGCACTGGGCAGCGGCGCACCCGCCGCGCTGATCCTGGCGATGCTGCTCGGGGTCAACATCGGCCCGAGCCTGACCTATCTGGGATCTCTGGCAAACCTGTTGTGGCGCAACCTCGTCAACAAACAGGGCCACCATGTGAAGGTCGCCGAATTCACCGCGGTGGGCCTGGTGACCGTCCCGCTGACCCTGGTGTCGTCGGTGGTCGCACTCTGGCTGGTCACATAGCCGGGCCGGCCACGTCATTCTCCCCCGCCAGATCAGCGCGCACCGAGCGCAACGCGGCGATCAGGTCGTTGACGATCTCCGACTGACCGGACGGCGCCCGCACCACCGCCGACACCGGAACCCGCAGTGCGCGTTCGGTATCCCGCGTGAAAGCGATACCCGCGAGCGGCGTCCGTTCATAGAGCACCGTCCACTCCTCGGGGTGGTTGAGCAATTCCATGGTCGCGGTGTGGTCGACCGGCAGCGGCGGGGCCTGGCGTGGGCGGTCGAGCCCGTGACGATCGAATGCATCCCGGATCACGTTGTGCAACAACACCTGATCGCGTGCGGACGGCAGCAGCAGCGGATACTTGCCGAGTTCCGCCAGCCCGACCTCCGCCGCGCCGGCCAGTGGGTGCCGCTGCGACATCGCCACCACCAGGTCGTCGACCCAGAGGTGTTCGATCGCCAGCCCCGGCCGTTCCAGACCACCACGGATCAGTGCGAGGTCGACGTCGCCGCCGAGTACCGCGTCGATCCGCTGATCGAAGCTCTTGATGATGAACTCGATCTCGACGTCAAGGTGTTCGGTGCGCAGCTTGGCGATCGCGGCCAGGGACTGCTGGGCAAACGACATGTTGGCCGCCATCCGCACCCGTCCACCCGGTGTGCGTGCGGTTGCGGCGATCATCGATTCCAGCCGGATCATCTGCTGGGCCAGCGGCAGCACCTGTGCGCCGAGGTCGGTCAGGCGCACGGTCCGCGTCGATCTGGCGATCAGTTTCGAGCCCAGTTCGTGTTCGAGCCGGGCCACCTGGTGACTGATCGCCGATTGCGAGATGAAGCAGCGGGCCGCGGCCCGGCTGAAGCTCAGCTCCTCGGCCACAGCCACGAAGTACGTCAACTGGCGAAGTTCCATGCGACCAGCTTATATGAGTGATCAAGATAAGTTATATCTTTAGAACAGGTTTGATATTGGCCTGAAGAGGGATTATCACTTGAGTTGATTGCGCTATACATGGAAAGCAGTTGTCACCAAGAGATAAAAGGATCATGAGCACCATGCCCACACCGCACAGCGTTCCCACCCACCTCGAGGCCGATGTCGCCATCGTGGGTTCGGGATTCGGTGGACTCACCGCCGCCCAGCGGCTGGCCAAGACCGGACTGCGCGTCGTGTTGATATCCAGCACTCCCGAACACCTCTTCCAGCCGCTGCTCTACCAGGTCGCGACCGGCGTTCTGTCCAGCGAAGAGATCGCACCCGATATCGCGAACATCCTCAAGAAGCACAAGAACATCGAGGTCCGCCTCGGCACGGTGACCGATGTCGACCCCGACGCCGGGGTCCTGCATTTCCGGCATGACGGCCCCACCGAGACGGTTCGATTCCGCTATCTGATCGCCGCCACCGGTGCGACCCAGTCCTACTTCGGGCGCAACGAGTTCGCGCAGTACTCGTACGCACTCAAGACGATCGACGATGCGACCAAGCTGCGCACCCAGATCCGCCAGAACTTCGAAGAGGCCGCCCAGACGACCGATGAAGATCTCCGTCGCCGCCTGCTGAGCTTTGTGATCGTCGGGGCCGGGCCCACCGGTGTCGAGGTCGCCGGCCAGATCCGGGAACTGGCCACCCGCTACTACAAGCGGGACGACGTCTCGGTCTACCTCGTCGAGGGCGCCGGCGACGCACTTCCCGTCTACGGCGGTTCGCTGTCGGCCTACGCCAAGAAGTCCCTGGAGGCGGGCGGAGTGGAGCTTTTGCTCAATTCGCTTGTCACCGACATGGATTCCGACGGCGTCACCATCAAGATCGGCGCCGGCGCGGCCACCCGCAAGATCGCGGCCGACACCATCATCTGGTCCGCAGGCGTGCAGGCCAGCGCATTCACCGCGGTTCTGGCAGAGGCGACCGGGGCAGAGACCGATCGCGCGGGCCGGATCCTCATCAATCGGGACCTCACGGTCGGCGGCTATGCCAACGTGTACGCGATCGGCGACATGACCTCACTGAACGGCTACCCGGGTCAGAGCCCGGTCGCCATGCAGGAGGCCCGCCACGCAGCAGACGTCATCAGCCGAAAGAAGCTGCCGGGCACCGCATTCACGTACCACGACAAAGGCAGCATGTCGGTGATCAGCCGTTTCAGCGCGGTGGTGGCCATCAACGAGAAAATCCGCTTCCGCGGCATGCTCGCGTGGATCACGTGGCTGGCGGTCCACCTGTTCTACCTGATCGGTTTCCGAAACCGCTTCGCCGCCATCGCATCGTGGCTCTACGCGTTCGCCGGGAGCAATCGG
Source organism: Nocardia sp. 348MFTsu5.1 (assembly GCF_000383535.1). Taxonomy (NCBI): domain Bacteria; kingdom Bacillati; phylum Actinomycetota; class Actinomycetes; order Mycobacteriales; family Nocardiaceae; genus Nocardia; species Nocardia sp. 348MFTsu5.1. Next base: position 354,833 of record NZ_KB911510.1, on the reverse strand, counting down.
CCGGGATTCGAGCAGGCCGACCGCGCCACGGTCATCCTCGAGGAACAATCGCGCGCGAGTTGACCGCGCACATCGAGTTCGTGCCGAACCATCTGGGAGAGATCAGATCTCGCCCAGATGGTTCGTGTCGTTGACCAGCCGTACTGATGCACCGCCGTCGGGATAGAACTCGGCGATACTGAGCGACGCCAGGTCGAGGTGCAACCGATAGAGAATCGACGACCCCGCACCGAGTGCCGCTCGCAAGAGCACCTTGATGGGTGTCACATGCGACACGACCAGGACTTCCCCGGCGCCATACCGATCGACGATCTCCGCCTGTGCCTTCAGGATTCGCTGTGTGGCGGTATCAAAACTCTCGCCCCCGGGCGGTGCGACACCGGTATCGCCGATCCACGCCTTGTGAAGCTCGGGATCCCGCTGCGCAGCTTCGGAGAACGTCAGCCCTTCCCAGTCACCGAAGTCGGTTTCGATGAGACCGTCGTGCACGACGACCGACAAACCGAGCGCAGACGCGGCGGCTTCTGCGGTTTCGCGGGCCCGTCCCAGCGGCGAACAGATCACCGCCGAGATACCGGGTGCGCCGGATTCCGTGTGCGCGCGGGCCGACAACCGCTTGGCCGCCCGGGCCGCCTGATCCCGGCCCAGTTCGGTCAGTTCCGGATTGCCGCGCCCCGAGTACCGTCGTTCGACCGACAACGGGGTTTGCCCGTGTCGCAGCAACAACATTCGGGTCGGAGCACCCTGCGCGCCGTTCCAGCCCGGTGCCGATGTCGCCGGTTTCGATGGTGTGACAGTGGGTTTCTCGGGTTCCCCGGAGGCCGCCGCATCCATGGCCTCGTTGGCCAGCCGGTCCGCATGCGAGTTCTGGTTCCGCGGGATCCAGGTATAGGCGACGTGGGAGAAGCCGGACGCGATCGACTTCGCCTGTGCGGCCAGCGGAATCATGTCCGGATGCTTGATCTTCCAGCGCCCGGACATCTGCTCGACCACAAGTTTCGAGTCCATCCGCACGGACACCTCGTCGGCGCCGACAGCCTCGGCCGCCGACAATCCGGCGATCAGCCCGCGGTACTCGGCGACATTGTTGGTCGCGATGCCCAGTGCCTCTTTGCGTTCGGCCAGGACCGAGGACCGGTCGGCGTCGAACACGACCGCACCGTAACCCGCCGGTCCGGGATTACCCCGACTGCCGCCATCGGCCTCGACAACTACTTTCACGAAGAGGCCAGTCCTGACTCGTGGGTGCGCACCAGGATGGCGCCGCACTCATCACAGCGGACGACCTCGTCCGTGGGAGTCGAGTTGATCCGGCTGAGCAATCCCCGGTCGAGTTCCATCCGGCAGGCACCGCAGCGGGCGGCCCGGAGCAGTCCGGCGCCTACGCGGCCGGCCTTGACCTGCTTCTCGTAGATGGCCATCAGATCGGCGTTGACGTTGGTCAGGATCGCCGCGCGCTTCTCACTGACGTTGGCCGCGTCCTGATCGATCTTCTCCAGCGCCGCATCACGTCGAGCGGTTACCTCGTCGATCTGCCGCTGGGTGTGGTTGGTCATGGCCGACGCCCGCTGTTCGTCGGCGTCCACGGCCTCTTGCTGTTCCATCACGTCGAGCAGCTCGTCTTCGAGCAGTCCGCGACGACGAATCAGCCCGGTGACCTCGTGCGAGAGTTCGCTCAGCTGCTTGGCCGGCAGCGAGCCCGCAGCCAACTGCTGGTTGTCCTTCTCTTCCCGCATCGTCATCGACGTGATCTCGTTGTCGATGCGTCGAGACTCGCGGAGCAGGTCCTCGGCGGCGATCTGAGCGCGGACGGCCTCGTCCCGCTGGGTGTTCAGTTGCTCTTCGAGCTGGGCCAGTTCGGCGATCTCGGGCAATGTGGACCGCCGGTGTTCGATTCGATGCAATTCCGCATCGGCATCGGCGATGTCCAACATCAATCGCTGGTCGGCCGGATCTGCTTTCACCAGTGTTCCTTCATTCCTCTACTGTCCGGTCCCGCGGGCCAGATCAACAAGCCGTTCGGCGCCGTGAAGCGCCGGTGATGACATTTTTGCAACCGTACGCGGTACTGCGCCTCATTGGCCGCTCCGGTGAATTGTCCACGGATCTGTCGGCTGGGAAAACACCGCGGTGACAAGCCCGGGCACGGCGCCGGCCAGCAGGTCCGCGGCCTGCTGACACCACGGGAACTCTGTGCTCCAATGCCCGGCGTCGATCAGGGCCGGACCGCCACCGCGCAGGTGCTCGTCCACCGGGTGATGCCGCAGGTCGCCGGTGACGTAGACGTCGGCGCCCACGGCTCTCGCGGTGGCCAGCATCGAGTCGCCGGCGCCACCGCAGACCGCGACCGTCGTGATGGTCATCTCCGGGTCACCGGCCGCGCGGATCCCCACAGCCGAGGTCGGCAACGCCTGGGCTACCCGTGTCGTGAAGGCGGCCAGGGTCATCGGTTCTCCGAGTTCACCCACTCGCCCCAACCCCTCGTCCCCACGCGCGGGCGCCGGCTCGATCAGGTCGAAGGCGGGCTCCTCGTAGGGGTGCGCGGTACGCAGCGCAGTCAGAACGCGGGAGCGGACCCGGCGGTTCGCGACCATCTCGACGCGGTCTTCGGAGACCTCAGTCACTTCGCCCCGCTCCCCGATCGCCGGATCGGCTGCCGCCCCCGGCAGGAACTGACCGGTGCCGGACGTGCTCCAGCAGCAGTGGCTGTAGTCGCCGATCTCACCGGCGCCGGCGTCGAACATCGCCTCCCGGACGGCCGCGGCGCTGTCGGCCGGAACGAACACCGACCACTTGTCGATCGCTTCGGCGGGCTTGGGGTCGAGCGGTCGCAGGTTGGTCAGACCGAGCAGCCCGGCCAGCGCGTCGGAGACGCCCGGGTTGGCCGAGTCGGCGTTGGTGTGCGCGGTATAGAGGGCGCATCCACCCTTGATCAGGCGATGGATCAGGCGTCCCTTCGGGGTGTGGGTCCCGACGGTGTCGACGCCCCGCAAGAGCAACGGGTGATGGGCGACAACAAGATCGGTGCCGGAGTCGAGCGCCTGGTCGACAACCGCGTCGGTGACATCGACGCAGCACAGCACCGAGGTCACGGTGTCGTCCGGGTCGCCGCAGACCAGGCCCACCGAGTCCCAGCTCTCCGCCAGCCGGATCGGATAGGCGCGTTCGAGGATCGCGATCATCTCGGCCAATGTGGTCGTACCGGTACCCGTCACCCCAATACCTTTCTGATCGTGTCGACCAATCCGTCGACGGTCTGGCGGTCCCGGACCGCAAGCCGTAGATGGTCTGCGTCCATCCCGACGAAGTTGGCGCAACTGCGGACCGCATAACCATGCTCGCGCAGCGCCGCTTTCACGCCGGTACCGTCGGCCACCGCGATCGTCACGAACGACGCCGCCGGCTGTCCGACCACCTCGATGCCCGCGGCGGTCAAGGCATCGATCATCCAATCACGTTGCTCGACAACCGATACCGCCTCGGCATGGGCATACGCCGTGGCCACCTCACCCGCGCAGAGCTCGAGCGCAGTGAGTTGCAGTGTGCCCAGCGGCCAATGTGGCCGCCGGTGGCCGAGTCGCTTCAGGAGGTCCGGAGACCCGAGGAAGTAGCCGGCCCGCAGACCTGCCAGCGCAAAGGTTTTGGTGATGCTGCGCAGCACCAGGATGTCGTCGGCGCGGTGGCCGGCCAGACTTTCCGGTTCCGCCGGCACCACGTCGGCAAACGCCTCGTCGACAACGATCACGCGGCCGGGACGACGCAGTGCCTCGATGGCCTGCCGCGGATGCAGCACCGACGTCGGATTGGTGGGATTGCCGAGAACGACGAGATCAGCATCCTCGGGCACCAGATCCGGATCCAGTGTCCAGGGTGATGGCAACACCACCTGATCGATGGCGATCCCGGCGGCGCGCAAGGCCCGTTCGGGTTCGGTGAACGACGGCTGGATCAGCGCGGCACGGCGAGGTGCGAGTTCGGGAAGCAGTGCAAAACCTTCGGCTGCTCCGGCCAGCAACAGCACTTCGGACGGATCGCGGTGATGGCGCTGAGCGATCGCCTCGACCGCACGCCGTTGATCACCGGCGCCGGGATAGGCGGCCAGGTCAGCGAGTCGACCGGCGAGCGCATCGAGAACAAACGCCGGGGTGGCGCCGCGGACGTTGACCGCAAAATCGATCAAACCGGGTTCGGCGTCGGCATCGCCGTGACGGCCGAGGTCGGTCAGTGATTCCTGCAGTGCTGTCGAATCACGCAGCGTTGTCGCTGCACCCGTCGTGTTCGCCCTGTTCTTCGATTTCACAGTTGTCGAGCCTACGGGCAGGATGGAGATGTGAGTTCGATCAACAGACCAGACCTTCCCAACCCCGCCGACCCCGCGACCATTCTGCTGTTCGACCTCGACGGAACCATCACCGATTCGTTCGATGGCATCGAGAAGAGCTTCCGGCATGCGCTCGCCGCGGTCGGAGCCCCCGAGCCCGATCCGGCGCTGGTCGCCGGACTGGCCGGCCCACCGATGATCGACAGCCTGCGTGGGCTGAGCCTCGACGACGCGGACGTCGAGGCCGCGATGGCCGCCTACCGGGAGCGCTACGTCGACCTCGGCTGGCTGGAGAACTCGGTCTTCGACGGCATGGCCGACCTGCTGGCAGACCTGAGACGCGCCGGTCGTCCGATGGCGGTGGCGACGTCGAAGAACCAGACCACGGCCCGCCGGATCCTCGAACACTTCGGCCTCGACTCGCATTTCCGGTACATCGCCGGCGCCTCCGACGACAGCAGCAGGCGCAGCAAGTCCGACGTGATCGCCCACGCCCTGAGCTCGCTGGGGATCACCGATGTCGCCGACCACCCGGTGGTCATGATCGGCGACCGGTCCCACGACGTCCACGGCTCGGCACAGTTCGGGATCCCGGCGATCTTCGTCGACTGGGGCTATGCCGTCGGCGACGAGGGTGCCGACGCCGCCTGGACCGCGGACTCCGTGGCGCGACTGCGGGAACTGGTCCATGGCTGAGCCCCTGCACGTCACGTTTGTCTGTACCGGCAACATCTGTCGTTCACCGATGGGCCAGAACATCTTTCGGCGGGCACTCGAGGACGCCGGACTCGACGGAGCCGTTCGGGTGACCAGTGCGGGTACCGGTGGCTGGCACATCGGCGATCCCGCCGACGCCCGCGCCCGCACCGCACTGACATCCGCCGGTTACGACGACGAGCACACCGCCGCCAAGATCGGACCCGATCATCTCGCGGCCGATCTGCTGATCGCGATGGACAGCGGTCACGAGGCCGCGCTCCGCAAGCTCGGTGTCGGCGACCGGACCCGGTTGCTACGTAGCTTCGATCCCGATGCCGACGGAGACGACGTCGCCGATCCGTACTACGGATCCGACGACGGCTTCCGCGAGGTGCGCACCCAGATCGAGGCCGCGATGCCCGAACTCCTCGACTGGGTGCGCAGCCGTATCTGATGTCAGAGGGCGGCTGGTGAGATCAGTCCGTGGATGAACCGCATCTTCTCCAGCACCTTTTCCGGCAGCACGAACGGATACAGATCCTGATGTCCCATCGACCGGTTGATCTGGTTCAGCGCCCAGGTCAGCGGTAGCCACAGATCGATGATCTGGTCGAATCCGACGTCCCCGACCAGCACGCTGTCGAGCGTCGCGCCCGACGGTGCCATCGCGAATGCGGCCGCGGTGTCGAGGGTGTCCCGGATGTGGAGATAATGGGCAAAAGTCTCGGCCCAGTCCTCGGCCGGATGCATCGTTGCATAGGACGAGACGTAGTCCTGCTTCCAGTCGCCGGGTGGGCCTTCGCTGTAGTGCCGGTCCAAGGCCGCCTGGTAGTCGTCGTCGGGGTTGCCGAACAGTTCTTCGAACCGCGGCCGGGATTCGCCGGTACCGACCAGCACCATTTGGTAGTAGTGCCCGATCTCGTGCCGGAAGTGCCCGATCAGGGTCCGATACGGCTCGTCCATCGATACCCGCAACTGTTCGCGGTGGACGTCGTCGCCCTCGGCCAGATCCAGGGTGACCACACCGTCGGCGTGCCCGGTGATCACCGACTCCTTTGCGCTGGAGAGCAGATCGAAGGCCAGTCCGGTCTGCGGGTCCACATCGCGGCCTTCGATGGGCAGACCCAGTTCACTCAGCTCGAGGATCACCCGGCGCTTGTCGGTTTCGGCGGCCCCGAACACCGCAATCGCATCGGTGTCCTTGTCGGCCGGACGGGTTCGGGTGAGGCGACACGATTCACACAGCGTCGACGGATTCGGTTCTCCGTCAGGTGTGGTCGCGCCCGGCTCCACCGGCGGGACCAACCAGTTGCACGAGATCAGCTGGAAGTTTGCACACCGGACCAGAACGTTGCCGTCGGTTTCGGTGCTGCCGGTCTCGTCGAGCGTGTACATCGTGCGCGACGGCAGATGAAAACCGAGCGGGCTACTGCAGCTCAGACACAGCGTGTTCTCGAAGGACAATTTCTGCCCACATTTACGGCAGACCAGATCACGCATCGCGCCTTCCCCAAGCTTTCGATGATGCCGATGGCATCACGCCCAACGCCAAATGTGGGGTGTCATCCGGGCACCCCACCCAGGCCAGAGTAACCAGCCGAGCCGATTCGAAACCCGATCACGGACCGGTGGGGAGTCGAGGACCACATCGACCCGCTCGGTACCGTATAGGCGTGCGCACAATCCGTGGTTTCCTCCGGCCGGGCTGGCTTCTGCTGGCCGTTGTGGTGGTCGGTTTCGCGGTGGCGTGCTTCTGGGTTCTGGCCCCGTGGCAGTTGGGCAAGAACTCGAACACCGAACATCAGAACGATCTGCTCCGCAAGGCGGAGACAACGCAGCCGGTGGCGATCGCCGCGCTCTACGCCGATGGGCAGCCGGTCAAGGATTCGGACTGGCGCAAAGTCCTGGTGACCGGTACCTATCTGCCGGACAAGCAAGCGGTGGTGCGTTTGCGCCACGTCGATGAAGGTTCACCCGCATACGAGGTGCTGACTCCGTTCGCCGCCACCGATGGAACGACCTATCTCGTCAATCGTGGATTCGTGAAGCCAGTCCAGGGCACGGCGCTTCCTCCCGTGCCACCGCCCCCGGCCGGTGAGGTCACGGTCGAAGCCCGTATCCGCGCCGCAGAGGGCACCAGTCCCGGACGCGAGCCGGTGGTCGACGCCGGGGCGCTGCAGGTGTATTCCATCGATCCGGTGGTCCTGGGCGACACCGTAGATCTCCCGCTGGCCGGTGGTTATCTCCAGCTCGACGAGGATCAGCCCGGCGGCCTCGGGGCGATGAACCTCCCCCAACTCGATTCGGGCCCCTACTTGTCGTATGGACTGCAGTGGATCGCGTTCGGTGTGATGGCCCCGCTGGGTCTGGGCTACTTCGCGTGGTCGGAGTACAAGCAGCGCCGTGCCGCCAAGGACGGGGCGCCACCCAAGAAGCCTCGCGAGCGCGGGCGCGAGACCCGCGACGCACTGGCTGCGTCGTCGACCGGCGGCGCCGGTTCAGATGTCCGCGGCGGTGTGATCGGTTCGGGACCGTCGGCCGACCAGGACGGCGGCGACAAGCTGTCCGACCGTTACGGCCGCTAGCGCCCCCACCTGCACCCGCCGCGACAGTTGCGACGCCCGATGGACGTCCGCCGCGGTGGGCACCGGCCCCCGCCCGAGTACCGGTCGTTCCTCGGTGCGATGACGGTAGACCGTCACACCACCGAGGGAAACGCCGAGCGCACCGGCAAACGAGGCCTCCACAACACCCGCGTTGGGGCTCGGATGAGCAGATGCATCACGCCGGATGGCGGTCACCGCACGGTGCCGATTCGGTCCGATGGCGATCACCAGTGCGGCGGTCAGACGCGCCGGCAGCAGGTTGGCGACATCGTCGAGCCGGGCGCTCGCCCATCCGAAGTTCCCGTATCGATCGTTTCGATATCCGACCATCGCGTCGAGCGTGTTGATCATCCGGTACGCCAGCAGGCCGGGAACGCCCGCCACCGCGCCCCACACCAGAGGAGCCACTGCCGAGTCGGATGTGTTCTCCGCCACCGACTCCAGGGCCGCGCGCGCCATGCCGGATGCGTCAAGGCTGTTCGGATCGCGGCCGCACAGGCTCGGGATCAGTGCGCGTGCGGCATCGGTGTCACCTGCCTCGAGGGCATCCGCCAGTCGATCACCGACGGCCGCCAACGACGTTCCGCCCAGTGCCACCCAGGTGGCCAACGCCACCCCGACGACGCCACCGCGCCGGCCGACGATCCCGGCGCCGATCGCCGTCCCCACGCAGACCGCGGTGAAGACCGTACCGGCCGGCCGCGAATCGCGATACAGGAGCTGCTCGAGCTTGCCCGCGGATATCCCCATCCCCGCCACCGGATGCAACCGCGCGGGATCGCCGAACCTACGATCGAGGAGATAGCCGATCGCCAACCCTGCTGCCCGGTGCGCTCCCGATGACTTCACCGGCCACATCCTAGATCCACCGGTTCGGCCGGCAACAACCACTGAGTACGCTTGGCGAGCCCGGTGCCGCTTCAACGGAGCAGCGGCGCCTGGCGTTCGTAAAGCACCGCACGCGCGCCGACTTCGGAGAGCACAGCCAGGCCATGAAAACTTCCAATCTGCCCGATGACATCCAGTTCACCGGTGACGAGCGGCTGTGGTTGTCCGGCTTTCTCGCCGGGTACGACACCGGATCGACATCCGGGACCGCCGTCGCAACCCGCGAGGACATCCTCGCCCGCGCGCTGACCGCACTACGTGAACTCGACACGACCACCGACGCACCCGAGATCCTGCACGCGCACACCGCGACCAGCAGCACCCAGGCCCCCGGTACCGCTCCGGCAAGCAAGCCGAAACGCTCGCCGTGGACCCGCAAGAACCCGTACGGCGCGACACTGGTCGCGAATCGTCCACTGCGCGGTGCGGATTCCCGCAAAGACGTCCGCCACGTGGTTTTCGACCTCGGCGACAGCGACATCGACTACGAGGCCGGTGATGGCCTCGGCATCAAGCCGGTCAACGACCCGGATCTGGTGGCAGCGATCATCGAACGGATCGGCGCCGACCCCGACGAGATGATCACGACCCGGGCCGGCGAGTCGACACTGATCGACCTGCTCACCCACGAGTACGAGATCTCGCTGCCGACGCGGGAATTGATCAATCACATGGCCGATCACTCGGGGGACGCCGAACTCGTCCACATCCTGTCGACGGAGGAACGCGAAGCGCTCGAAGGCTGGCTGTGGGGCAAGGACGTCCTCGACCTCCTCGATCTCGAACCGACCCTGCGGATCTCCGCCACCGAGCTCATCGAACTGTTGCGGCCTCTCACCCACCGCGTCTACTCGATCTCGTCGAGTCCGCTGACGCATCGCGGGATGGTCCACCTCACCGTCGCCGCGGTGCGCCATCGTTCGGCACAGCGCGATCGGCGCGGACAGTGCTCGACCTTTCTGGCCGACCGGATCAGCGCCGGCGGCACCGCAGGTGTCTTCCTGTCGAAGAACAAGTCGTTCCGATTGCCGACCGACGATTCGACTCCGGTGATCATGATCGGACCCGGTACCGGCGTGGCACCTTTCCGGTCATTTCTCTACGAGCGCAAGGCCCGCGGCGCGACCGGCCGCAACTGGCTGTTCTACGGTGACCATCACCGGGCCACCGATTTCATGTACGAGGACGAGATCGTCCAGTTCCAGCGGGACGGCGTCCTCACCCGCGTCGACCTCGCGTTCTCCCGCGACCAGGACCACAAGATCTACGTGCAGGACCGCATGCGCGAACACGGCGACGAGCTGCTGCGCTGGCTCTCCGAGGGCGCTCACCTCTACGTCTGCGGCGACGCGTCACAGATGGCCAAGGACGTCGACGCCGCATTGCACGACGTGGTGGCCGAACACGGTGGTCTCGATGCCGACGCCGCCGAGGACTACGTGAACACACTCAAACGCGAAAAGCGTTATCTGCGTGACGTGTACTGACGCCGATGGCCAAATCGCGCAAGAACTCCCGGTCGAACGCCCACAGGGCGGCCCCGGCCCGCGAGGATTCCGGGCCGAAGCCCGGTATCTATCCGATCGACACCGGGACCTGTGAACTCGTCCGCGATCACCTGACCGACGGCTGGATGATCACGGTCAACGGCGCGCAGAGTTCACACATCAACCTCGCCGATCCGACGGTCCTCGATTTCGAGTACATGCAGTGGATGGCCGAATTGATCGGCGACCACTGGCCGGCGACCGAGCGACTCCGGGCGCTGCACCTGGGCGCCGGGGCCTGCTCGATGGCCCGGTACCTCGCGGCCACCTACCCCGACGCCCGGCAGGTCGCCGTCGACATCGACAAGAGACTCACCGAACTGGTCCGCGAGTGGTTCAACCTGCCCCGGGCCCCACTCCTGCGGCTGCGGGCGGGCGATGCCCGCGAGGTCACCGAATCACTCACCGACAGCACCCGGGACCTGATCATCCGGGACGTGTTCTCCGGGGTGCTCACCCCGTCGGCGCTGACCACCCTGGAGTTCGTGACGCAGGTACGGCGCGTCCTGGCACCCGGCGGCATTTACGTCGTGAACTGCGGCGACACCCGCGACCTGACCCTGGCCCGGGCCGAAGCCGCCACGATGGGCACCGTCTTCGAGCACCTGGTCATCATCGCCGATCCCGCCATGCTCAAGGGCCGCCGCTACGGGAACATCGTCATCGCCGGCAGCGACGTGGCGATCGGTGGGTCGCCGGCGCTGACCCGCGCGCTCCTCGGTGGCGGGGTTCCGGCACAGATCTGGGACAGCGCACGAGTCCGTGAGTTCGCCGCGGCCGGCAAGGTACTGCGCGACCCGGCGAGCCCGAGTAGCACCGGGACCACCGGATAGCACTGGGATCACGCTGACTCCATCGGGTGTCCGCTCCGGCGCGGAGGTCTACCGTTGTTGGTGTGCTTCCCGTGATCGACCTGGCCGAACTCGATACCCCCGAGGGCCGCAGCCAACTTCGGACCGTCACCCACGAAGTCGGTTTCTTCTATCTCGTGGGTCACGGAGTCGAACCACAACTCATCAACCGGGTGGAGGCCGCCGCGCATGCATTCTTTGCGCTGCCCGATGAGGACAAGCTGTCGATCGCCATGATCAACAGCCCGCATTTTCGTGGCTACAACCGCCTCGGCGGTGAGTTCACCAACGGCGAGATCGACTGGCGCGAGCAGATCGACATCGGGCCCGACCGCGCGCCGGTTCAGGGGGCCACCGACTACATGCGCCTGCAGGGACCCAATCAATGGCCCACCGCCCTGCCCGAATTACGTTCGGCGATCACCGATTACGCCGCCGCCCTCTCGCAGGTCTCACTGCGGCTCCTGCGCAACTGGGCGGCCGGCCTGTCTGCCGATCCACACCATTTCGACGACACCTTCGCACACGCGCCGGCCACCCTGATCAAGCTGGTGCGTTATCCGGCCCGGCCCGCCGTCGGGGTCGCCGGTGATCAAGGTGTTGGCGCACACAAGGATTCAGGTGTCCTGACTTTGCTGCTGATCGAGGAGGGATCTTCGGGGCTGCAGGTCGAGGCGTCCGGCGGAAGCTGGATCGACGCGCCGCCGCTGCCCGGAGCGTTTGTGGTCAACATCGGCGAGATGCTCGAAGTGGCCACCCACGGCTACCTGCGGGCAACCAGACATCGGGTCCTGACGCCACCGGGCGCGCAAGAGCGACTGTCGATCCCCTACTTCTTCAGTCCTGCCCTCGACGCGGTCATCCCCACCATCGACCTGCCCGCCGAACTCGCTGCCAATGCGCGTGGCGTCGAAGAGGATCCAGCAAATCCGCTCTATTCGACCTACGGCGAGAACACCTGGAAGAGCCGCACCCGCGCCCACCCTGACGTGCACGCGCGGTGGTATCCCGATGAGGCTGCCCCGATCGGTATTCCCGCTGAAGCGTCATCTTCAGGACAGCTGCCAGGCCAATGCGGCACCGAGCGCCCCGGTTGCGTTGACAGCCCAGTGAAAGGCCATCGGCGCCAAAAGGCTGTCGCTGCGCCGGCGTAGCCAGATGAAGATCAATCCGGAGGTGCCGGTGACGATGACCGCGCCCAGGACCCCGGCGATCTGAGCGGCCACTCCCGTGCCCAACAGGTCGGTGAGCCCTTTATTGCTCTCGGACAGACCCAGAGACGACGAGACGTGCCACAGCCCGAACAACCCGGCGCCGGCCAGATAGACAACCCGCACCGACGCCACCCGGGTCAGCGCCGCGTTGAGGACGCCCCGGAACATGATCTCTTCGGGGATCACCGTCTGCAGCGGGATGATCACGAACGCGCCCCACAATGCCACCGACACCGTGTCGTAGTGGTCGGACAAGTACAGCGACCGCGTCAACGGCAACAACGCGCCGCCGATCGCGATGACCGCCACGGGAATCATGATCGCCGCGGCCCATTTGAGGCCCCGGCGATGCTGACTACGGGCCAAACCCAGTTCGTTCCAGGTGAAGCCCCGCCACCGGGCGTAGGCGAGCAACGCGAGAGCGCCGGCGGGAACAAAAAGCGTGGTCGCGTGGTCGAAGGTGAAGTGGGCGAGCACATTGATCAGCGCGAGTACACCGATCACCACCGCTACGTCACGCATCTGGGGAACTCTATCCGGCCGGGCCGGTGGTGGTTCGACGGCTTTGTGGATTCGATTGTCGGAGCCGGGCATTAGGCTGCCCGGCATAGCCGATCTGCTCGGGAACAGAGCAGCGACCGCACGACAAAGCCGGCCCGACAAGGCCCGCCCGACAAAGGAGGACACGATGCGCCTGCAGTCCGATCCCGTCGACTTCGCCCATCGCGCCATCGCCAAACGGTACTGGACCGTCACCGCGGTCCGTGCGAACGCCACCGCCGGTTTTCCGTCCCTCGCGTACACCACCGGGCTGACCTCGCTCGGCCATCCGGAGTTGATCGTCTACGGACTCGATCCGGGCATCGCGGGATCGATCCTCAACACCGTCGGTCACCGGATCTCGCGGGGCGGCGGCGCACTCACCGCGGGGGAACGCCTCGCCGGTTTCATCGGCGACGATCTCGATCTCATGGTGATCGAAGCGCTGACCACTTCCGATCTGAGAGTGGCGCGGGCGGTGTACGGCGAGGTCTCGGCGTGGCAGCTGGTGTGGCCCGATGCCACCGGTGAATACCCCTGGAGCACCCACTACGGAATGGCCAGAACCGCGCAACCGCTCGCCGGCCTACCTGCTGCCTGAGAGCGGGTCGCCGCACGATCGGCGGCGACTGTAGATAATGGGCCGATGGTTTCCCTGACGCGCGGCGCCAACACCCCGATCGATGCCGGCCCCCTGACCGTCGTCGTGTCGGGAGCGCAGCCCGGCATGGTCGACGTGATGGCCTTCCAGCTGGCGGGCAATCACAAGACCCGCAACGACAACGACTTCGTCTTCTTCAACCAGCCGACGTCGCCCGAAGGCGCGGTGGCGCTGTCGGGTGCGACCACACTCTCGATCGACCTGTCGCGGATCCCCGCCGACATCGACACCATCGCCATCGCGGTCGCGTGTGATGAAGGCTTTGCCGCGGGGCTGTCGTCCCTGCCCGGGCTCGGCGCCGCCATCAGTGGCTCCGGCGTCACGGTGGATTTGCCTGCCGGCGGGCTCACCACCGAGCGTGCGGCGGTACTCGGTGAGGTCTACCGGCGCAACGGGCAGTGGAAGGTCCGCAACGTCAGCGCCGGATGGGACCGCGGTTTCGCCGACCTCGTCCGCGAACACGGCGTGAGCGTCGACGACGAGCCGGCGACACCGGAACCGACAACAACCGAACCGGCCGTCAGAAGTGTTGCGGGAGAAGAAAAACTCTCCCTCGAGAAGCGGCAGCGCCTCGACATGCGCAAACGCGAAGTCCACAAGGTGCTCCTCACCAAGAATGCCGCCGGAGTGCGGGCCCGGGTCATCATCGTCATCGACAAGACCGGCAGCATGGCCAAGCAGTATTCCAAGAAGGTGATCCACCGTGTGGTGGAACGAATGCTGGCGGTGGCCACCCAGATCGACGACGACGGGCAGCTCGAGCCCTATATGTATGCCAAGTCCTATCTGCGCGTGCCGGACATCAGTGTCGGCAACATCGAGAGCTGGACCGAGGAATACCTCCACATCTACGGCAAACACGGCGGTTTCGACTACGCCTCGATCGGCGCCATCAACGACGAACTCCCGATCATGAACGAGATCCTGAGCTCGGTGACCCCGGGTCACCCGGTCCTGGTTCTGTTCTTCACCGACGGCGGATTCCGGCAGAAGCGTCCGATCAGCGAACTGATGCGCACGGCATCGAGCGCTCCGGTCTTCTGGCAGTTCGTCGGCATCGGCAAAGCGAACTATGGCCTGCTCGAACAACTCGACGAGATGGACGGACGAGTTGTCGACAACGCCGGCTTCTTTGCCCTCGACGACATCGACAAGGTTTCCGACGACGAGCTCTACCAGCGTCTGCTCTCCGAGTTCCCCGACTGGCTCCGCGCCGCAAAAGCCGCTGGCATCCTCACGTAGCCGGCCCGCCCCGCCCACCCAACCCCGAAACTGTGCCCTTTTGGCGGAGCCCACCTGGGGTTTTGTTCGCCAAAAGGGCACAGTTTCGGGTGTGCCGGGGGATCAGGCGCGAGTCGCGGCGCCCATCGCCCTGATGCCCACGGCCAGACCTGCCGCTGCCGTCAGGACGGCGGCCAGTGCGCCGGCGCCGATCACCGAGAAGTCGAAATCGCCCACGAACAGCGCACGTTCGGCTTCGACGACATAGTGCAATGGGTTGATGTTCACCAGGAACTGCATCCATCCGGGCGCATCTTCGAGTGGCAGCATCGTTCCCGACAGGATCAGCAGCGGGAACATCAGCGTCTGCTGCACCGTCCAGAACACCCAATCCTGGTCGCGGACAGCCAATGCCAGGCTATAGGACAGAGAACCCAATCCAACACCGAAGACGGCGAGGATCAGGATCCCGATCGCCGCTCCCCCGATGTTGATGTCGAATCCCAGCGGCAACCCGATCAGCAGGATGATCACGGACTGCGCGGCGAGCGGGACCATCTCTTTCAACGCCCGGCCGAGCAACAACGAACTACGCCGCAGCGGAGTCACCAGCATCCGCTCATGGCTGCCGGTGTGCATTTCATCCATCAGGTTCGCCCCGGTCATCGACGTGCCGAAGATCGCGATCATGGCGAGGACGCCGGGTATGAACCAGTTCCAGACGTTGCCCGAATCCGCTGCGCCGGGAACACCTTTGAGAAGTGGACCGAACAGTGCGAGCAAGATGAGCGGTTGCACCAGGCTGAAGATCACCGTGAACGGATCCCGGATGGTGGGCCGCAGCTCGCGGACCAGGACTATGGAGCTGTCTCGAACAATCGTGGAAGTCATCGTGAATCTCCTTGGATGGCAGTAGGTCAGGAAGCCGGGGGGTCAGGCGGCCGCGGATTCGCGAAGGCTGCGCCCGGTGAGGGACAGAAAGACGTCGTCCAATGTCGGACGCGAGGCCTGCGCCGTCCGGATGGTGATCGCCCGCTCGGTTGCCGCCGCGATCAGTCTCGGCAGCATCACATCAGCGCGCTCGACCTGCAGACCAACGGTCAGAGCGTCAACGGTCACGTCCCGGGTCTGGGCAAAACCTGTTGCCAGGCGGGCCAATTCGTCGGCATCCGCGGCTCGTTCGACGGTGAGGTCGATGCGGTCGCCGGCGAGTTTGTCTTTCAGTGCGGCCGCGGAATCGTCGGCGATCACGGTGCCCTTGTCGATGACAACCACCCGTTCGGCCATCGCATCGGCTTCGTCGAGATAGTGGGTGGTGAGCACGATGGTGGCTCCGGTTTCGGCGCGCAATCGCGAAATGTGCGTCCACAGGTTGGCGCGACTCTGCGGGTCCATGCCGGTGGTGGGTTCATCGAGGAAGATCACCGGCGGCCGATGAACGATTCCGAGGGCGATATCGAGACGGCGACGTTGTCCACCGGAGAGCGTGCTGACCTTCCGGTTCTCCATACCCGTCAGATCCAGCGCCGCGATCAATTCATCTGCACGGGAAGCGCTTTCGGACCTCTTGAGGCCGTAGCACAGTCCCTGCGTCACGAGTTCCTCGCGGACGCGCTGGTTGTTGCCGCCGCCGTTGCCCTGACCCACGTAGCCGATCTGCCGGCGGACGGCGTCGGGTTCGTCGGCGATGTTGTGACCCTCCAGCCAGGCCGAACCCGACGTCGGCCGCAGGAGTGTGGTGATCATGCGCAGAGTCGTAGATTTTCCGGCGCCATTCGGCCCCAGGAGGGCCAGTAACTCCCCTTTGGCCACGGTCAGGTCGATGCCCTTGACCGCCTCGACCGTGTTCTTGCCCTGTTTGAACGTCTTCGTGAGCGCCGCGACCTCAATCGCCGGTGCTGTCGTGATTGTGCCTGTGGTCATCATGTCCTCCAGAAGAAGTTGCCCCTGAACTGCAGTGACACAAAGCTACGACGCAATGAGGACAGAATCGGTCCGCAATTTCTGGCATGGTTGAAACCATGTTGGACACGTCAGCGCGACTGCTCCGCCTCCTGAGCCTGTTGCAAACCCGGAAGGAATGGTCAGGTGCCGATCTGGCCGAGCGCCTGAACATCACCACCCGCACAGTGCGGCGCGATGTCGACCGGCTCCGCGAGCTCGGCTATCCGGTGGACGGCACCGTAGGCGTCGGCGGTGGCTATCAACTCGGTGCCGGCGCCGAGATGCCCCCGCTACTCCTCGACGACCAGGAAGTCCTGGCGGTGGCGCTCGGTCTCGGAGCCGGCGCCACCGCGTCGGTCACCGGCCTGGATGAAGCGGGCGTCCGGGCAATGTCGAAGTTGCGGCAGGTGATGCCCTCTCGGCTTCGTCACCGCCTCGATTCGCTCCAGGTCGACGCCACCCCGATGCGGGCACCGGCATCGCAGGTCGACGCGACCGTGCTGTCCGACGTGGCAGCGGTGTGCCATCGCCATGAACGTTTGCGATTCGACTACCGCGCCCGCGACGGTGCCGAGAGCCGTCGCGACGTCGAGCCATATCGATTGGTTCGCAGCGGTTTACGCTGGTACCTACTCGCCTGGGATCTCGGTCGCGACGACTGGCGCTCATTCCGCGTCGACCGCCTCACCCCGAAAATCCCGACCGGCCCCAGGTTCACCCCGCGAGAGCTGCCCGAGGGTGGCGCAGCGGCGTTCATCGCCCGCAGCATCGGTTCGGTGTACCGGCAGGCCACTGCCCGGGTGCGGATCCACAGCCCACTCGAACAGGTCGCGGAGATGGTCGACGCCGCGTGGGGTGAGGTCGAATCGGGTGACGTGAACAGCTGCGAGGTAGCGCTCTTCGGCAAGTCGCTGACGTCGATCGCGCGGTGGCTCTACGCATTCGACGCCGACTTCACCGTCGTCTCACCCGCCGAATTGCGCACCGAATGCCACGAAGTCGCCGACTTCCACGTCAAGGTCGCCGAGCGCTACCGCAATGCTTGATCACCGCTCGCTTGTGTTGTCGTCCGCCTGGTCCTTGTCAGACTGGTCACTGTCCGGCAACTGTACCGAGATCGCTGCCGCCAGCATCCCTTTCAGTTCTTCGACCTCACTCCGCAGCAGGTCCAGGTGCGCCGCGGTCGCCACCTGATTCGCCGCGTGTTCTTCGGCAACCCGCTGGCCAATCCAGGATGCCAGTGTCGCGGTGACCACACCGATCAGGCTGATGCCGGCGAGCATCAGAAGCGCCGCGACCACACGACCGGTTCCCGATACCGGCGCATAGTCGCCGTATCCGACCGTTGTCACCGTGGTCATCGACCACCACACTGCTTCGCCGAAGGTCTTGATCCCCGAGTCGGGGTGCGGCCGTTCGACTTCCAGAATCGCCAGCGACGCGACATAGAGGAGTAGGGCAGTGCTGGCGACCGTGTAGATGATCACGCGTCCTCGTGTGAAACCGCCGACCATCTTCTGGAGCACACCTACCAAGATGAGCACGCGTAGGAGTCGCAGCGGCCGAAAGATCGGTAGCGCAACAATTGCGAGGTCCAGGAGGTGCATGTAAAACCACCGGAACCGCCGTGGGGCCAGCAGCAACCGGCACACGTAGTCGACCACAAACGCGAGCCATGCCGCCGCGACCACGACCAACAGCACGAATTCGGCAACACCCTCCGGACGCGCGAGGACCTGGAACGAGTAGGAGATGAGGAAGATCACCGCGACCACTGCCAGCGGCCATTCGGTGCGCTTCTCCCACAAGCCGAGCTTGTCGACCGGCTCTTCCACAATCTTCTTCACGTCACAGAAGTTACGGTGTGTCATGGCGACTCACGTGTATTCATCGCATCTCGTGTGGCACGGGTCGACCGGAGTCGGATATCGGGCATATTCGCGAGACCACCGGGCGGTGACACCACCGGCCGCCGACGAGATCGCCTTGAGTGCCGATCCGCACTTCCGCGGCAACGAACAGCTGATGAATCCTGAACAACTTGTCGTGCTGGCGGCAAGCTCCTGCCAATTGTTGTCGTTCCTTGCCGTTGCCGCTCGTGCCGGCATCGATGTCCTTGGCTACGAAGACGATGCGACCGGAGCGATGGATGAGGCCGGCACACCGATTCGCATCGGAACCATCGATCTCTTCCCCACTGTCCGGGTGGCCACGGGTACGGACCCCGATGAAGTTCTGGCGCTCATCGAGCAGGCCCATCACGAGTGCTACATCGCCAATTCGCTGAATTCGGTTGTCACGGTCACCGCCACAATTCACGTCGAGTGAGGTGACCGACCCGGCTATATTCGATCAGGTGACCAATACCGGCTCTTCGAAGAACGACGCTCTCACCAGAAATCTCCTTGTAGTTGTCGAGATCGCCGCGATTCTCTTGACCGCCGTCGCAATTTACGACATCGCCAACGGCGAACACAGCTTGAGCGTATGGGTGGCCATCGTCTGCTGGCCCATCGTCGCAATCTTCAACGGGGTCAAACTCTTCAAGTTGCTCCAGAAGCACTGACCGACGCCGGCGGCCGCGGACCTGATCATGGTCCGCGGCCGCCGTGCGTCAGCTATTTCTCACCGGTCAGACTGCGACCGTCTTCTTGTCGTCGGTTGCCACCGCGCCGGTTTCCACCTTGTCGGTTTCCACCTTGTCCCAGCGGTCATGTCCGTCGTCGATCATCTTCAGCTCGTCGAACGGATCGGTACCGGCAAGCACTCCGGCCACCTTCTTGTTGTCGACCGTATTGGTCCACGACCCGACCAGCAGCGTGGCGACGGCATTTCCGGAGAAGTTGGTCACCGCGCGGGCTTCGGACATGAACCGGTCGATTCCGACGATCAGTCCGACTCCGTCGAGAAGTTCGGGACGGTGGCTCTGCAGGCCGCCGGCCAGGGTGGCCAAGCCGGCACCACTGACACCGGCCGCGCCCTTGGAGGCGACGATCATGAACACCAGCAGCGAGATCTGCTCACCCAGCGACAGCGGGTCGCCCATGGCGTCGGCGACGAACAGCGACGCCATCGTGAGATAGATCGCGGTGCCATCGAGGTTGAACGAATACCCGGTCGGGACAACAATTCCGACGGTGCTGCGTTCCACACCGAGGTGCTCCATCTTGGCGATCAGTCGCGGCAGGGCGGATTCGGAGGACGACGTGGCGAAGATGAGCAGGTACTCGCGGGCCAGGTACCGGACCAGTTTGAAGATCGAGATTCCGGCCACCAGGCGCAAGAGCAGTCCCAGGACCACGAAGACGAAGATCGCGCAGGTGATGTAGAAGCCGAGCATCAGCGTGAGCAGTTCGGTGATCGCGCTCCAGCCGGTCTGTCCGACAACGTTGGCGATGGCGCCGAAGGCACCGATCGGGGCTAGCCACAGGATCATGCCGAGGACTTTGAAGACCACTTTCTGAAGCAACTCGACCGCTCGCAGAACCGGATCGCCCGATTTGGTCGGCAGGCTCTGGATCGCGAAACCGACCAGAAGTGCGATGAACAGGGTCTGCAGGACACTGCCCTCGGTGAGCGCCGACAACATCGACGTCGGGATGATCCCCTGCAGGAAGTCCATCGTGCCGCCGGATTCGTGCGCCTTCTCCGCCAGGTCGGCGCCTGTTCCCATTTTGCTCGGGTCGATCGTCAGGCCGCTCCCCGGGCTCAGCAGGTTACCGACCACCAGGCCGATGGCCAGCGCCACCGTGGACATGGCGAGGAAGTAGGCGAAGGCGAGTCCGCCGACCTTTCCGACCGTGGCCGCGGCCCGGACCGAGCCGATACCGAGCACGATGGTGCAGAAGATGACCGGACTGATCATCATCTTGATCAAGCTGACGAACATGGTGCCGAGGACACCGAACTCCTGGCCCACCTCGGGGGCGACGAGTCCGACGACGACACCTGCGACCACCGCGACGATCACGGCGATGTACAGCCAGTGCGTGCGGTCGCGTTGCTTGCGGGCCGGCCGATCACCGGCTGTTGATCGATCTTGTGTGGTTGTCATGACGGCAACTTCCTTTGTGGAGTCGGCGAGAAGTGATCTGCAAGAATGGTGTTCCACAACGTGAGCCAGGTCACGATTAAGTTCATTACGTTCAGGGTCGGAGAGGTTCATGCCCAGGTTGGTGCCGCGTTCCCTGGCCGGCCAGGCATTCGCGCTGCAGCTCGTCGTCATCGCGCTGATCGTGTTGGCCGGTGGCACGCTGGCCCTGATCGATGCCCGGCGCGATGGCGATGCCGCCGCGCGCCAGCAGGTCACCGGTATCGCCAGTTCACTCGCGGAATCACCGTCGACCGCCGCCGCGATCGAATCCGGCACTGCATCCGCGGTACTGCAACCGGTGACCGAGGAGGTTCGTGAGGACACCAACATCGCGTTCATCACGATCATGGCGCCCGATCGGACCCGATTCACCCACACCAATCCCGCACTCATCGGTGCGCCCTACCTCGGCACCATCGAGCCGGCACTGGAGGGCAAGACCTTCACCGAGGTGTACACCGGTACCCTCGGTCCCTCGATTCGGGCAGTCGCACCGGTCATGTCGAGTTCGGGCGAGGTCATCGGCCTGGTGTCGGCGGGTATCACCCAGCAGACCCTCGCCCAAAGGTGGCAGGATCAATGGCCGCAGATCTTGGCCATTGCCCTTGCCGCACTCTGTGTTTCACTGGTCGGCATCTGGACGATCCGGCGTCGTCTGCTACGGCAGACCCACGGGCTCGGGCCCGCCGAATTGCACGTCATGTACGAACATCACGACGCCATACTGCATTCGGTCTCCGAAGGACTCATCGTGCTCGATCGGAACGGGGTGGCACTGGCCAACGACGAAGCCCGCCGACTGTTGTCGCTACCCGCCGGTGACGTCGACAGAGATTCTCTGCCAACGTTTTTGCGGTCATATTCACCCGGCGCCCGCGACGAGGTCCACGTGACCGGCGACCGTGTTCTGGTCGTCAACCGGTCGCACGTCCCCGGAGACCGCTCCCCCGACACCGAGGTGGTCACCATCCGCGATCGCACCGAATTACAGGGCGCCCTGGGCGAACTCAACTCGATGCGGGTGTTCGCCGAATCGTTGCGGTCGCAGGCGCACGAGTCGGCCAACCGGCTGCACACCATCGTCACACTCGTCGAGATGGGTCGCAGCACCGAAGCCGTGCGGTTTGCCACCGACGAGTTGCAACTGTCGCAGCAATTGGTCGACCGGCTGTCGAACACGGTTGGCGAACCGGCGCTGGCGGCCCTGCTACTCGGCAAGAGTGCCCAAGCCGATGAACGCGCCATCAGTCTGACGATCACCGATGACACCGAATTGCCCTCGGACGCCGACGAAGTCCCGTTGTCGGGTCAGGAGCTGATCACTGTCGTGGGCAATCTGATCGACAATGCGCTCGACGCCTGCGACCGCGAGGATCCATGGGTGGAGGTGACGGTGCGCCAGGATGCCGACCAACTGCTGATCCAGGTCGCCGACAGTGGTCCCGGTATGGATCCCGCCGAATTCTCCAGAGCGATGCAGCGCGGATACTCCACCAAGTCGGACACCGAAGCCGGGCGGAGGGGGCTCGGCCTGGCATTGGTCGCGCAGGTCGTCGCACGGCACCACGGCACGCTTGATGCCGAAATGACCTACGGCTCCGTGGTCACGGTGCGCATCGGGGTCGATCGCCGATGATCAACGTGCTGATCGTCGAAGACGAGCCACTGATCGCCGAGGCCCACCGCGCCTACCTCGGACGACTGCCCGGGTTCGCGGTGGCGGCGAGCGCCAACACCGCCCAGGATGCGATGCGGGCGGCTGCCGAATCCGCCGCCGGCGGCAACCCGATCGATCTGGTCCTACTCGACATCGGACTCCCCGACGCCAGCGGCATCGATCTCGCCTCGGCGTTGTCCGGGCTTCGACCGGCCCCCGACATCATCGCGATCACGTCCGAACGCAATCTCGAGGTGGTACGGGCGGCCGTTGCCAATGGCGCGCTGGCGTATCTCCTCAAACCGTTCACGTTCGCCGCCTTCCGTGATCGGCTCGAGCGGTACCAGCGGTACCGCGAAGCCCTCCCGGCCGGCACCGACGCCGCCAGCCAGGCCGAGGTCGACCGGGCGATTGCCGAATTACGAAGTAGCAGTGACAAATCCACGGCGCCGAAGGGCGCGGCACCCGGTACCACCGACGAGATCGCACGGATCGTCCGGGACAACGCCGAGGGGCTCACGGCAGCCGATGCCGCCAAGATCGTCGGGGTGTCACGGGTGACCGCCTGGCGCTATCTCGAACGCCTCGCCGACGACGGCACGCTCCTGCGTCACACCGACTACGGCAACGCCGGCCGGCCCAAGATCCGCTATCAGTGGAAGCGCTGACACGCGCGATGATCTCAGGGATAAATACTGGTGCGCGCAGAGGGATTTGAACCCCCGACCGCTGGTGTGTAAGACCAGAGCTCTACCGCTGAGCTATACGCGCGAGGCGACTGAACGAAGGCGAGTTCGCCAGTCGCGACGGCGAGAGAAAACATCGGACTCGCCGCCCATCCGGTCACCCGAAGGTGCCGGACACATTCAAGAATTTAGCGTGGCCAGAGCTTTCTCCCAAAGCGACTGGTCACGGACCTGCCCGGGATCCATCAGTTCCGAAAAAGTGATGATTCCGTTCTTGTCGATGACAAACGTTCCGCGGTTCGGATAGCCCTTGTCGCTGTTGAAGACGCCATAGGCCTGCGACACCTCGCCGTGTGGCCAGAAGTCCGCCAAGATCGGGAACAGGTAGCCCTGCGCCGACGACCACACCTTGTGTGTGGGCGAACTCCCCACGGACACTGCGATGAACTCGGAGTTCTCATTCGAGAACGCCGGCAACCGATCCCGGACCATGCTCAGTTCGCCTTCGCAGGTTCCGGTGAATGCCAGTGGAAAGAACACCAGCAACACGTTTTTTTCTCCGCGGTAGTCGGAGAGACTGACCACCTGATTGTTTTGATCGCGCAGGCTGAAGTCGGGAGCCTCGGTTCCCACCTGCAGCTCCCGACCGAGAGAAGAGGTCATGCTCTCTTGCCGGCCCGGGTTTTCGGTTGGACCAAACGAGATCCCAGCCATTCACCGAAGCTCACGGCGCTGGTTTGGGTGAGACCTGCCGTGGGTGCGGCTTCGGCGACCTCGGTCGGGTCGACGTAACCATCGTTTCCGGTTTTCGGCGACAACACCCAGACGAATCCGTCGTCGGCAAGTGGTCCGATTGCATCCATCAGCGCATCGACCAGGTCCCCGTCACCGTCGCGCCACCACAGCACGACCATGTCGATGACCTCAAGGGAATCCTCGTCGACCATCTCAGCGTCGATGGTGTCTTCGATAAGGCCGCGCAGGTCGTCGTCGGTGTCCTCATCCCACCCCAGCTCCTGCACGATCATGCCCGCTGTCACTCCCAGCTTCTGGGCGCGATCACCATCTGAAGCGGCAACCAACGCGACGACCTCCTGTTTCAAAGAATGGGTGAGCTCGGTTCCGAGCCCACTTAGATCACTCAAGCGAACAGGGTAAACCCCCAAGTTGCAAGCCGAATGCCGCTTTTTCAACCGGCGAGTTGTCCGCACGCCTCCACGGCCTTGTTCCTGGCGTCGATCCAGAGCCCTGCCGGTTCGTTGAGTCCGGACCGATTCTGGCCGTCCACGGCCTTCACCAACGCCTGATTCCGGACCAGGAAATCGCCGACGAGTTGGTCCACCGGCGCCTCGACATCGGGTACGAGTTTGGCCTTGATCGCCTGCTCACCGGCATTTAGCTGGTCGATCGCGATTTGTCCGGCGTCGCCGAGTGCCGAATAGGACTGCACTTCATTGAGTTTCGTGACGAACTGGTTGTAGCTGTTCAGCATGGTCACCACGGTGGTGGTGAACTGCGAACACAACTCGAGCGTGAGATTTCTGGCGGCTTGCGCGCGTCGCGACGATTCGGCGGCCTCCGACCGTTCCGCGGCCACCGACATCTCGCTCTGATAGGCCGACACCTGGCCCCCGTCGACCGAGCTCGAGCCCTCGATCGTCGTGGCGCAACCCGTCACGCCCAACCCCAACCCCAACCCCGTCACCGCGATGACTGCCACAGCCCAAACTTTCACAGTGCCGATACTGCACGACGTGCGTGCCATCCGACCACTGAAACGCTCGTGGGTAGGGTTACTTTGCCGCGGACCGATGCCAACACTCATCTATTGCGGCACGATTAGGACAACGCCCGGACCACACCCCGGTCCCGGCGGGTCGATCCCGTTTACGGCAGCCACCGTTGCCGAGTGACTCGAGGAGAAAGAGCACGCAGTGACTGACAGCACTCACGCACCCAAGAATCAGGCCCGAGTTCGGGTGATCCGGGAAGGTGTCGCGTCATACCTCCCCGACATCGATCCGACCGAGACCGACGAATGGCTTGATTCATTCGACGGACTCCTCGAGCACGCCGGGCCTGGCCGGGCCCGATATCTCATGCTGCGTCTGCTCGAACGAGCCGGTGAGAAGCGGGTGTCGATCCCTTCCCTGACCTCCACCGACTACGTGAACACGATCCCGACCGAAAGCGAGCCCTGGTTCCCGGGCGACGAGGAGGTCGAACGCCGCTTCCGTGCGTTCATCCGCTGGAACGCCGCGATCATGGTGCACCGCGCCCAGCGTCCCGGTGTCGGGGTCGGCGGCCACATCTCCACCTACGCATCGTCCGCCGCGCTGTACGAAGTCGGCTTCAACCACTTCTTCCGCGGCCAGGAGCACGCCGGTGGCGGCGACCAGATCTTCATCCAGGGTCATGCCTCGCCTGGTATCTATGCCCGCGCCTACCTCGAGGGCCGCATCGCCGAATCCCGGATGGACGGATTCCGCCAGGAGCACTCCCATGCCGGCGCGGGCGGCGGTCTGCCGTCGTACCCGCATCCGCGGTTGATGCCCGACTTCTGGCAATTCCCAACTGTTTCCATGGGCCTGGGCCCGATGAACGCCATCTATCAGGCCCGTTTCAACCACTACCTGAACGATCGCGGAATCAAGAACACCGAGGATCAGCACGTCTGGGCATTCCTCGGCGACGGCGAGATGGACGAGCCGGAGTCTCGTGGTCTGGCGCACGTCGCCGCCACCGAGGGCCTCGACAACCTGACGTTTGTCGTCAACTGCAACCTGCAGCGTCTCGACGGACCGGTGCGAGGCAACGGCAAGATCATCCAGGAACTCGAGTCGTTCTTCCGCGGCGCCGGCTGGAACGTCATCAAGGTGATCTGGGGCCGCGAGTGGGACTCGCTCCTGCACAAGGACCGCGACGGCGCGCTGGTCAATCTCATGAACAGCACCCCCGACGGCGACTACCAGACGTACAAGGCCAACGACGGCGCATTTGTCCGTGAGCACTTCTTCGGGCGCGATCCGCGAACCAAGGAACTGGTCAAAGATCTGTCCGACGCCGACATCTGGAACCTCAAGCGCGGCGGCCACGACTACCGCAAGGTGCATGCCGCATACGCATCGGCAATGGCGCACAAGGGTCAGCCGACGGTGATCCTGGCCCACACCATCAAGGGCTACACCCTCGGCAAGCACTTCGAGGGCCGCAACGCCACGCACCAGATGAAGAAGCTGACGCTCGACGATCTCAAGGATTTCCGGGACAGCACCCGCATCCCGATCAGCGATGCCGAGCTCGAAAAAGATCCGTACCTGCCGCCGTACTACCACCCCGGCGCCGACGCACCCGAGATCCAGTACATGCTCGACCGCCGCAAGTCGCTGGGTGGCTTCCTGCCGGCCCGCCGGACCAAGAGCAAGGTGCTAAAGCCCGACACCAGCGGCGCCATCAAGCTCGCCGGCAAGGGTTCGGGCAAGCAGCAGGTCGCGACGACGATGGCCATCGTCCGCATCTTCAAGGAACTGATGCGCGACAAGGAGATCGGCAAGCGGCTCGTGCCGATCATCCCGGACGAGGCCCGCACGTTCGGCATGGACTCGTGGTTCCCGACGCTGAAGATCTACAACCGCAACGGCCAGCTGTACACATCGGTCGACGCGGATCTGATGCTCGCCTACAAGGAGAGCCCGGAAGGGCAGATCCTGCACGAGGGCATCAACGAAGCCGGCTCCACGGCGTCGTTCACCGCGGTCGGCACGTCGTACGCCACACATGACGAGCCGATGATCCCGCTCTACATCTTCTATTCGATGTTCGGGTTCCAGCGCACTGGCGACGGACTGTGGGCTGCCGCCGACCAGATGGCCCGCGGCTTTGTCCTTGGCGCCACGGCCGGTCGCACCACACTGACCGGTGAAGGTCTGCAGCACGCCGACGGGCATTCGCTGCTGCTGGCGGCCACCAATCCGGCGGCGGTGACCTACGACCCCGCGTTCAGTTACGAACTGGCGCACATCATCTCCGACGGACTCAAGCGGATGTACGGCGAAGATCCGGAAAATATCTTCTACTACATCACCATCTACAACGAGCCCATCGCGCAGCCGGCGCAGCCCGAGAACCTTGATGTCGCGGGCGTACTCAAGGGCATCTACCGATTCGCCGATGCGCCGCAGGGCAAGGAGTTCCCGGCCAACATCCTGGTGTCGGGTATCGCCATGCCCAGTGCTCTCAAGGCGCAGGAGTTGCTTGCCGACGACTGGAACGTCGGGGCGAGCATCTACTCGGTGACGTCGTGGGGCGAACTCGCCCGTGACGGGGTCGAGTACGAAAAGGCCTCGCTGCGCGAACCCGCGGGTGACCATCCGCAACCGTTCGTGACGGATGCACTTGCCGACGCCGACGGACCGTTTGTCGCGGCGACCGACTTCATGCGGGGTGTCCCGGAACTGATCCGCGGCTGGGTACCCGGCACGTATCTCACCCTCGGTACCGACGGTTTCGGATTCTCCGACACCCGTCCGGCCGCCCGCCGGTACTTCAATGTCGATGGTGAATCCATCGCGGTCGGTGTGCTCGCCGCACTCGCTCGTGACGGTCACATCGACATCAAGGTGGCCGCCGAGGCCGCCGCGAAGTACCAGATCGAAGACGTGCTCGCAGCTCCGAAGCAGACCAGCGATCCGGGTCCCGGCGCCTGATCTTCCCCCGTCACCCGGCCGCCCATCCGTTGCACAACGGGTGGGCGGCCGGCGTTTGTGGCCACGGCCAGGAGGCCACGCCTTCGGTCGTGGTCGCAGTGCTCCCCCGCGGGCACCGGACTGGCATAGATTGATGCCATGACTGAGTCCCGTACGGGTGACCAGCCCGTAGGCGACCTCTTCGGTCCACGGGGTGCCCACGTCCCGGCTCCGGCGAATGTTCACGACGCCCTGCCGGACACCCTGCTCCGCCGCGTGAAGCAGTACAGCGGCCGATTGGCCACCGAGGCCGTCCATTCGATGCAGGAACAGTTGCCCTACTTCGAGGATCTCGAAGCGGGTCAGCGGGCCAGCGTGCAGCTGGTGGTCCAGACCGCGGTGGTGAACTTCGTCGAATGGCTGCAGGATCCCGAGGGCAACGTCAAGTTCACGGTGCAGGCCTTCCAGGTCGTACCCCAGGACCTCGCCCGCCGGATCAGCCTTCTGCAGACCGTCGAGATGGTCCGGGTGGCGATGGAGTTCTTCGAGAAGTGGCTGCCACTTCTCGCGCGCAACGACGCCCAGCTCCGCGCGCTCACCGAAGCGGTTCTGCGCTACGGCCGTGAAATCGGGTTCGCCGCGGCCTCTATATACGCATCCGCAGCCGAATCCCGCGGCGCCTGGGACTCGCGACTCGAAGCGCTGGTCGTCGATGCGGTCGTCCGCGGCGACTCGGGCCCGACTCTGCTGTCCCGCGCTGCCGCGCTCAACTGGGACACCGCGGCCACGGCCACCGTCCTCGTCGGGATGCCGCCACCGGAGCGCAACGTCTCCGTCCCCCTTGCCGTGCACAACACCGCACGTCAATACGACCGAGCAGCACTCTCCGTGGTCCAGGGCAGCCTGCTGGTCGCGATCGTCAGTGGCCCGGTGACGATCGATGACCCGTTCATCACCGACCTACTGGTCCTTTTTGCCGACGGACCAGTGGTGATCGGGCCCACAACCCCCAACCTCGGTGCCGCCCACGCGAGCGCAGTCGATGCCCTGTCAGGCATCGAGGCCGTGGTCGGCTGGCCGAGCGCACCCCGTCCGGTTCACTCACTTGAACTTTTACCCGAGCGCGCACTGCTCGGCGATCAGGCCGCGATGACCACTTTGAACGATTCTCTGGTCAAGCCTCTGGCCAAGGGGGGCGAGACCCTGACCTCGACCCTTGACGCATATCTCGATTCCGGAGGGTCCGTGGAGTCGTGCGCCCGACAGCTTTTCGTTCATCCAAATACTGTGAGATATCGACTAAAGAGAATTTCGGACATTACCGGTCGCGATCCAATGAACCCACGTGATGCGTACGTACTGCGAGTGGCAACAACCGTAGGCAGACTGGCACAGGTAAGACACGACATGCGCACAATTTTCCCTACAATCACTTCCTTCACAGGCTTAAAGGAGTGAAAGCAACAATTGTGCATCAATTCACAACGGTGTAACGGATATCGGGGAGGTGACGATGCAGGCACGCTGTAGTGCAATTTTGTAGGGATCCCACAAAGGCGTCGCCCAAGGTTCATTGCGTACAACACCCTCGCCGACAGTCATATGGGTGTTCTCTTGTCAGGTGCTCACCTTGCTTGCGCCCGGACAGGGCTCCCAGACCGTCGGAATGCTCACGCCTTGGCTTGAGCTCCCCGGCGTACGCGACCAGGTCGCCACGTGGTCGAAGCTGACCAATCTCGACATCGAACGCTTGGGTACCACTGCCACGGCAGACGAGATCACCGATACCGCGGTCACTCAGCCGCTGGTGGTCGTCTCGGCACTCCTTGCCTACGACGAGATCAACAAGCGCTCTCCGTTGCCCTCAGACACCCTCATCGCCGGCCATTCCGTCGGCGAGTTGGCGGCCGCCGCCATCGCCGGTGTGCTGACCGCCGACGAGGCCGTGTCACTCGCCGCGATCCGTGGCGCCGAGATGGCAAAGGCCTGCGCACTCGAACCCACCACGATGGCGGCTGTGCTCGGTGGTGACGAAGCCGCGGTGCTCGCCCGCCTCGAAGAACTCGACCTGATCGCGGCCAACCGCAACGCTGCCGGCCAGATCGTGGCCGCCGGTGCGGTCGCCGCCATCGACGAGCTGATCGCCAACCCGCCGGAGAAGGCACGGATCCGCAAGCTCGCCGTCGCCGGCGCATTCCACACGCGGTACATGGCCCCGGCGCAGGACGCCGTGGCACGTGCGGCAGCCGATATCACCCCGCAACAGCCGACGGGGCCGTTGCTCTCCAACTCCGACGGACAGCTGGTCACCTCCGGACGTGACGCACTCGACAAAATCGTCGCCCAGGTGACCCGGCCCGTACGGTGGGACCTGTGCTCGCAGACGATGCGCGAGCACGCGACCACCGGATTGGTCGAGCTCCCGCCGGCCGGCACCCTTGCCGGAATCGCGAAACGCGAGCTCAAGGGAACACCGACCCGCGCGCTCAAGACCCCCGACGACCTCGCGGGCCTCACAGAACTTGGATAGCGACGATGGCACGCCTGTGCCGTCGTCCCCGGGAGATGTCCAGAGCAGAGTTGCTCTGGCATCCGTCCATTGCAGTGCGTGAGCACTGTTCCTCCGGAAACACACGAATACACGAACATGAAGGGAGCCACACAGTGGCCGCCGCCCAGGAAGAAATCATTGCCGGACTCGCTGAGATCATCGAGGAGGTCACCGGCATTGAACCCTCTGAGGTGACTGTAGAGAAGTCGTTCGTCGACGATCTCGACATCGATTCCCTGTCGATGGTTGAAATCGCAGTGCAGACCGAAGACAAGTACGGCGTGAAGATCCCCGATGAGGATCTCGCCGGACTGCGCACCGTCGGTGACGCCGTCAACTACATCCAGAAGCTCGAAGCCGAG
Source organism: Nocardia sp. 348MFTsu5.1 (assembly GCF_000383535.1). Taxonomy (NCBI): domain Bacteria; kingdom Bacillati; phylum Actinomycetota; class Actinomycetes; order Mycobacteriales; family Nocardiaceae; genus Nocardia; species Nocardia sp. 348MFTsu5.1. The sequence continues at coordinate 324,307 of NZ_KB911510.1, read as the reverse complement.
AACGCGGACGCCGCTGACGCCATCCGCGCCAAGCTCGACGCCGACAAGAACACCGGTGAGTGACCAACTGTGACTAACTCTCTTCGCGAATACTCGACCCTCGGCGGAAATTTTCCGAACGTGGTGGTGACCTCGATGGTTGCGACCACATCAATCGGCGAAGACCTCGATTCCACGTGGAAGGGTCTTCTCGCCGGAGAGAGCGGTATCAAGACTCTCACCGATGACTGGGTCGAGGAGTACGACCTCCCGGTCCGGTTCGGTGGGCGTCTCGTGAAAGATCCGTCGACGGAGGTCACCCGGGTTCAGGCCCGTCGCATGGCCTACGTCGAGCGGGTCGCCTATGTCATGGGCAAGCGTCTGTGGGCAATCGCAGGCGAACCCGATATCGAGAAAGAGCGCCTCGGCGTTGTCATCGGTACCGGTCAGGGTGGTGGCGATGCGCTCATCGAGGCCTACAACTCGATGCACAACACCGGCAACTACCGCAAGGTTTCCCCGCTTGCCGTACCGATGGCCATGCCAAACGGTCCGGCAGCGGTGGTCGGACTCGAGATCGGCGCCAAGGCCGGTGTGATCACACCTGTCTCCGCCTGCTCTTCGGGTTCGGAGGCGATCGCGCACGCGTGGCGTCAGATCGTCATGGGTGACGCCGACATGGTCGTCACCGGTGGTGTGGAGGGTCATATCGACTCGGTCCCCATCGCCAGCTTCGCGATGATGCGAGCGATGAGCACCCGCAACGAAGATCCCGCAGCGGCGTCTCGCCCGTTCGACAAAGACCGTGACGGTTTTGTCTTCGGTGAGGCTGCCGCACTGCTGGTCATCGAGCGCGAAGATCACGCCATTGCCCGGGGTGCGCACATTCACGCGCGTCTCCTCGGCGGTGGGATCACGTCCGATGGCTATCACCTGGTTGCACCTGACCCGGAGGGCACCGGCGCTGCGCGCGCCATGACCCGTGCACTGCAGACCTCGGGACTCACCAAGTCCGACATCACCCACGTGAACGCGCACGCCACGTCGACCTCGGTCGGCGACACCGCCGAGGCGCTGGCGATCAACATCGCGGTGGGCAACCATGCCGCGGTCTACGCTCCGAAGTCTGCCCTCGGGCATTCGATCGGCGCGGTGGGTGCACTGGAGTCGGTACTGACAATCAAGGCCATCGAAGAGGGAGTCATTCCTCCGACGCTAAATCTCGACAATCAGGATCCCGAGTGTGAACTCGACGTGGTTCACGGAGAACCGCGTTACGGACAGATCGACTACGCCATCAACAACTCATTCGGATTCGGTGGGCACAACGTTGCGCTCGCCTTTGGGCGCTACTGACCCGCTGCCCCGGAGCCAGTCTCACCGGGCGCTTGACGATCTACCTCTAAGGAGATTCATGACCACCATGGCCCCGATCACACAGCAAGAGGAATCCATCGATCCTCGGGATCCTTTGCTGCGCTTGACCAATTTCTTCGACGAAGCATCCATGTCGTTGCTGCACCCCCGCGACAAGTCGGGTGTACAGGCTGCTGTCGGCCGGGTGAACGGTGTCCGCACCGTCGCCTACTGCACCGACGGCACAGTTATGGGCGGGGCCATGGGGGTGGTGGGTTGTAAGCACATCGTCAACTCCATCGACACCGCCATCGCCGAGCAGGCCCCGGTTGTCGGTATCTGGCATTCCGGCGGTGCCCGGCTGGCAGAGGGCGTCGAAGCCCTCCATGCGGTCGGCGAGGTTTTCGAGGCGATGGTCCGGGCCTCCGGATACATCCCCCAGATCTCGATCGTCGTCGGCTTCGCCGCCGGCGGCGCGGCATACGGACCCGCCCTGACCGACGTCGTCATCATGGCGCCGGCCGGCCGCGTGTTCGTCACCGGACCGGACGTCGTCAAGAGCGTCACCGGTGAGGTCGTCGACATGGAGTCGCTCGGTGGACCGCTCACCCACGGCAAGAAGTCGGGTGTCTCGCACATCACCGCCGATTCCGAGGCCGACGCCTACTGGCGTGGCCGCCGCCTGATCGGAACCTTCGGTCAGCAGGGCCACTTCAGCCGGCAGAAGGCCGAGGCGGGCGATACGGATCTGCGGGCTCTGATGCCCGAGTCCAACCGTCGCGCGTACGACGTCCACCCGATCGTGCGGGCGCTGCTCGACACCGATGTGGCTGCGGACGGCGAAACCGAGATCTCGAGTTTCGAAGAGCTGCAGGCAAAGTGGGCGCCGAACATCACGATCGGTTTCGGTCGGCTGTCCGGTCGCAGTGTCGGCGTGATCGCCAACAACCCGCTGCGCATGGGTGGTTGCCTCAATTCCGAGAGTGCTGAGAAGGCGGCTCGCTTCGTCCGTCTCTGCGACGCGTTCGGCGTCCCGCTGATCGTGATGACCGACGTCCCGGGTTACCTGCCCGGTGTCGGCCAGGAATGGGACGGCGTGGTGCGCCGCGGCGCCAAGTTGCTGCACGCGTTCGCCGAATGCTCGGTCCCCCGCGTGACCCTGGTGACCCGCAAGATCTACGGCGGTGCCTACATCGCGATGAACTCGCGGGCACTCGGTGCCACCGCGGTCTACGCGTGGCCCGGTTCCGAGGTGGCCGTGATGGGCGCCAAGGCAGCGGTCGGCATCCTGCACAAGAAGGCACTGGCTGCCGCACCCGACGACGAGCGCGAAGCACTGCACGAGCGTCTCGCCGTCGAGCACGAAGCCATCGCCGGCGGTGTGGGCCGCGCTCAGTCCATCGGTGTGGTCGACGAGATCATCGACCCGGCCAAGACCCGCAGCATCATCGCGCAGGCACTGGCCTCGGCACCGGCTCGCCGTGGACGCCACAAGAACATCCCGTTGTGATCTGACGAGAGTGTTCTGACAAGACACAAAAGCGGGCCCGGACTTTTCAGAAGTCCGGGCCCGCTTTTGTGTTCGCGTGTTTGTGTTCAGGTGCCGGGGTGCTCAGCCCACGCGCTGGTGCAGCCAGGTGACCTCGGCACCGGCACCGCCCATGCGGAACGACTCGAGGGCCTCGTCCCAGGCCGTGCCGAGCGCGGCATCGAGCGCACCCGCGAGTTCCATGCCATCGGCATGCGATTCCATCAGGGAACGCAGCTGCACCTCGCCGACGATGACGTCACCGTTGGCGCTCATCGACCCCCGCCACAGACCTAGTCCGGGGACGAAACAGAAGCGTTCACCGTCCACGCCTTCACTGGCGTTCTCGGTGATCTCGAACCGCAGGGCAGACCACTCACGCAGGGCATTGGCCAGGCGCGCACCGGTCCCGACGGGTCCGACCCAGTCGACGGTGGCGCGCTGCAGGCCAGGGCTGACCTCTTGTGCCGACCACTTCAGATTCGCGCGGGCATCAAGGGTCGACGACAGTGCCCACTCGACATGCGGGCACAACGCGACCGGTGCGGAATGTACGAAAACCACACCTGTCGTAACGTCCGCAAACTGATTCAGGTTGCGCACTTTCCACCTCCGGTTTCGACGAGGAACGTCTTCCCCAACGGCCTGGCGAAACCACGGTGATACCACACTTGTTGCCTATTGTGCCTCAAGTTACCTGTGTTGCGCTAGTGGCACGTGTTCAACGTCTCTTGCTTGTATCCGGTGGAGCGAAGTGGAAATTGTTGTCAGCGTGAAAGAGCCTCCACGATGGAATCGTTGAACTCGCTCCAGAGCGGTTTCGCCCACGCACCGAAAGGCCGGTCCGTGAGCACCACGCAGGCTGCGGACAACGCCGGATCCACCCAGAGGAACGTCCCGGACTGACCGAAGTGACCGAAGGTTCCCGGGCTGTTCCGGCTCCCGGTCCAATGCGGATTCTTGTGCGACCGGATCTCGTACCCGAGCCCCCAGTCACAGGGCCGGTGTTTGCCATAGCCGGGGACGAACCCGTCCAGCCCCGGGAACTGCACCGATGTCGCCTCGGCGAACAACTCGGTGGAGACCAGGGCCGGTGCGAGAAGCTCGCCGGCGAACGCCGCGAGATCGGCGACCGTCGAGTGCGCCCCGTGCCCGGCCGAGCCCTGCAGCGCCGTCGACGTCATCCCGAGCGGCTCACAGACGGCCTGCGCGAGGTACTCGTCGAACACGATGTCGGCCTCTGTTCCGATCAGCTCGGCCAGCACCTCGAATCCGGCGCTCGAATAGACGCGCTGCTCCCCCGGCCCGGCAACTATTTCGAGACTGCCAAAATCCAGACCTGAGGCGTGGGCCAACAGATGCCGCACCGTGGCACCGGGTGGACCGGCCGGCTGATCGAGTTCGATGGCTCCCTCCTCGATCGCGACCAGCACCGCATGTGCCGCGAGCAACTTGGTCACCGACGCGAGCGCGAACACCTGATCGGTGTCACCACTCGTTTCGATCACCTGTCCGTCGGACACCACCGCCGCCGAGACCGCGCCCACGGGCCAGCTGTCGAGTTGCTTGAGCATGACGCCCATGCCATCACGCGGAGTGTGTGCGCGGCAACTGACAGGGCCCGCGGCCGTGGCCGGGCCGGCGATCAGACAGCGCGGTCCTCGTCGGTGAAACGAATCACCCCGCGGATGTTCTTGCCGTCCAACATGTCCTGGTAGCCCTCGTTGATCTGGTCAAGGCGGTATTGCCGGGTGACCATGTCATCGAGGTTGAGCTTGCCCATCTTGTACATCGAGAGCAGTTGCGGGATATCGATCTTGGGGCTGGCGCCACCGAAGATGGTCCCCTGCAGATTCTTCTGGAGCAGGGTCAGCATCGCGAGGTTGAGCGTGACCTGGTTCTCCATCATGTTGCCCATACCGGTCAGGACGCAGGTGCCGGCCTTGGCGGTGATGCCCATCCAGAGGTCGACGTCCTTGCCGTGCACCTCACCGACTGTGACGATGACCTTCTTCGCCATACCTCCGGCGGTCACCTCGGCAATGGTCATCGCAGCTTCTTCGACGCTGGCAAACGCGTGGGTCGCACCGAACTTCAGCGCTTGTTCGCGCTTCCACTCCACCGGATCGATCGCAAACACGTTGCGGGCACCGGAGATCACCGAGCCCTGCAGCGCCGCGATCCCGACACCACCGCAGCCGATGATCGCCACGTCTTCACCCGGGCTGACCTTGGCGCTGTGAGTCGCCGATCCGTAACCCGTCGGGACACCGCAGCCCACCAGACAGGCGACCTCGAACGGGATCGTCGGGTCGATCTTCACCACGGACGTTTCATGAACGACCATGTACGGGGAAAACGTACCGAGCAGCGTCATCGGGTAGACGTTTTCACCGGCCGCGGTGTGGATGCGGAATGTGTGGTCCGACACGGCTTCACCCTGCAGGAGCATGGCGCCGAAGTCGCACAGGTTGCTCAGGCCCGATCGACACGACGGACACTTGCCACACGACGGGATGAATGACAGCACCACATGGTCCCCGACCTCGAAATCGGTGACCCCTTCACCGACCTGCTCGATCACCCCGGCGCCCTCATGTCCGCCGAGCACGGGGAAGCCACCCATCGGGATCCCTCCGGTCACCAGATGGTGGTCGGAGTGGCACATACCCGCGGCTTCCATCCGGATCTTGACCTCACTCGGCCGCGGGTCGCCGATCTCGATCTCCTCGATCGCCCACTTCTCGTTGAAGTTCCTGAGCAATGCGCCTTTTGTCTTCATCGAACCTCCCAATTCGCGGCACAGGGGTGCCTACCAAGAGCCGTCCGGCTGTGGCCGGAGCGCAACTTCTATCCCGACAGTGACCGCAGTCACCGTGTTGAGAAAATTGTAACGTGTTTCAGTTTTGCCGCCAGTGCCAGTTTCCGGCGAGTTCTCCACCAACGCGAAAACAACCGTGGCCGACCGCTGTGAAGCGGCCGGCCACGGTTATCGCGTTCGCTGGAGTTGCAGGTCGCAGACCTAGTGCAGTCCGGCGTCCTTGCCGCCGTACTCCTGGCGGAGTGATGGCTTGATCACCTTGCCGGAGGCATTGCGCGGCAGCTCGTCGATGACGATCATTTCCTTCGGCTGCTTGAAACGTGCCAGGTGCTCGTTGAGGAACTCGATGAGCTCTTCGAACGTCAACTGCTCGCCGGGGTGGAGGACGACGATCGCGACCGGAACCTCACCCCAGCGGTCGTCGGCCCTGCCCACCACAGCTGCTTCGAGGATCTTCGGATGCGCGAAGAGCGCATTCTCGACCTCGGCGCAGTAGATGTTCTCGCCGCCGGAGATGATCATGTCTTTCTTGCGATCGACGACGTAGACGAACCCCTCGTCATCCATTCGCACCAGATCTCCGGAATGGAACCAGCCGCCGGCAAACGCATCCGCGGTCCCCTGCGGGTTCTGCCAGTAGCCCTCCATCATGTTCGGCCCGCGGTAGACGATCTCCCCCACGTCACCGGTTTTCACATCGTTCATCTCCGCGTCGACGACCCTCGCCTGCACCGAGGGGATGACCTGCCCCACCGATCCGAGCTTGCGCAAGGCATCTTTGCCTTCGAGCACACAGGTGATCGGCGACATCTCGGTCTGTCCGAACACCGCGACGTTGATGGCGTCCGGGAACACCTCGGCCATGGCCCGCAACACGGTGTCCGACGCCGGTGCCGCACCCCACGAGATCACCCGCAACTTGACGTTGCGCGGCTTGGCCTTCTGCACCGCACACACCACCTGCCACTGCGCCGGAACGAGGAAGATCGAGGTGATGCCTTCCGCCTCGAGTACATCCAGCAACGCCTCAGGGTCGAAAGCACCCAGCGGATGGATCACAGTCGGCACACCGAGGTAGAACAGCGGGGCCATCGCACCCATCGCCGCGATGTGGAACATCGGTGCCACACACGAGCCGACGTCGTCATTGCGGATCTGCAGCGCCGAGATACAGGTGACGGCCTGCGCCTGCATGTTGGTGTGAGAGAGCATGGAGCCCTTGGGATTACCGGTGGTTCCCGAGGTGTACATGATCATCGCGATCGAGTTCTCCGGCACGTCGATGGCCGGCAGGTCCGACGGGTCCTCGGCGATCAGGGTGTCGTAATCGAGTGCATCCCCGACATCGGAAGGACCGACGATGATCAGGTTCTCGACACCCTCGGTGGTCTTGCGGACCGCATCGGCGAGCGGGGCGAGCAGCGACTCGGTGACGATGACCTTGGCACCGCTGTCGGCGACGAGATAGCCGACTTCGGGAGGCGTCATCCGGATGTTGACCGGCACCGCGATCGCGCCGATCAGATTGGCGCCGAAGATGACCTCGACGTACTCGCTGCGGTTGAGCATCAGCACCAGCACGCGATCACCGAAACGAACACCGCGGTTGTACAGCGCTGCGGCGAATGCGGTGGAACGGTCGCCCAGCTGCTTCCAGGAGGTGTCCTGTCCCAAGAAGCGCAAGGCGACCTGGTCGGGCTTCATCTCTGCGTGACGGCGGATGTGGGTGTTCCAGTTGTTGCGCCGAGACCGGAACGGCTCCTCGACGAGGTGGTCGGACTGAGGCAATGTGGAGCTCGTCATTTTCCGCTTCCTTGTTGTGTGACCAACGCCGAGATCGACCTCAAGCGTTGATGTTTCCGAATGCTAATTGGATGCAACTGTCTGGTTTTTGCTCTTGCTTGCGAATGCGGCGATCAATGCCACGAATTCGGGTGATTGCAGGAGTTCGGTCTGGCCCTGTGTCTCCAGTTGCAACGCCAACTCGAAACCGGCCATCGTCTGGGCGTCGATCGCCTTCTTGGTCAGCGTCAGAGCCCGGGGTGAAGCCGCCAGCAGTTTGTTCACCACTTGATCGACCTTGTCCGCCAACGCTTCCGACGGCAGCACTGCGGTCACCAACCCGTCGGCGTATGCCTGCGTCGCCGGCAGGCGTTCACCGAGCAACGCCAACTCGTTCGCGCGAGCACGGCCGACCGCCGCAGCCACCGTCGAGGTGGCGGCGCCGTCGGGCATCAAACCTATGTTGACGAACGCGAGCAGGAAGTAGGCCGATTCGGAGGCATAGATGAGATCGGACGCGAAAGCGACCGATGCTCCGATACCGACTGCCGCCCCGTCGACCACCGCGACGACCGGGACTTCGAGCGCCCGGATCGCGCGGACGACATCGGATCCGGTGTTGATGGTCCGCTCCGCGCGCTGCCGCGCCTCCTCTTCGGACGCCGGCGGTTCCGCAGTGGCCATCTCGATGAGATCGGCACCAGTGCAGAAGTCCCGGCCGGGAGCACCGATGACCACAACCCTCACCGCGGGGTCTGCCGCCCACTCACCGAGCGTCTCGATCAGCGCCGTGCTCGTCGCCGAGTCCATCGAATTCTTCCGGGCAGGCCGATCAACCAGAACGCGCGCAACGCCCCGGTCGTCGACGGCCACAGAAAGCCCATTGTTCGCCGGCATGCTCGCCACCCTAACCCTCAGATTCTCACAATTGCGATGTAGATCACGTGAATCCACATTAACTTGTCAGATTTCTGCCGGACGCGTCAAGTGTTCGCGAGCGGTTGTCCTCGCTGGTCGACGGGATACGCCCCCTCCGCTGCAGATAGTCGCCGCCTGCGGCTAACATTGATAAATGGCTTCAGCCAACGGACGCGTCAACGACGCCCCCACACCCGCTTCTGCCGCACCGAGAACCCGTCAGCGACCGAAGGACCGCCGCGAACAGATAATTCGCGTCGCCGCCGAATCCTTCAGCGAACACGGCTATTTCGCGACCGGTGTCGATCAGATCGCCGGTCAGGTCGGAATCAGCGGCCCGGCCCTGTACCGGCACTTTCCCAACAAGTACGCACTCTTCTCCGAGACGGTCCGCACACTCGGCGCCGACCTGGATCGCGCGATCGCACAGGTGCCCACCCTACCCGGTGAACCCGAACGCGAGTTGAACCTGCTGATCACCGAACTCACCCGGACCACGATCGAGAACCGCTCCCGCGGTGCCCTCTACCGATGGGAGGCGCGATACCTGAATCCAGAGGACCGCCGGCAACTCGGCGAGTTCGTGGGTCGGATGCACGCCCGATTCGCGTCCATTCTGGACCAGATCCGCCCAGAGCTGTCGACCGGAGGTGTGCCGGCGCCGGGACGCCTGGCGACGGACGCGCAGTACCTCAGCGGCGCGGTGCTCAGCGTCATCGGATCGATCACGACGCATCGGGCCTCATTGCCCCGCAAGCGGATCGAGGCAGTCATCCTCGCCGCCGCGATGGACGTGGCCCGGACCGATCTGCCGCCGAACGATCCGACGGCGGTGCCCGCACGCCCGGCCGCACCGGTCGGTCTTCCGATGGCATCGAAGCGGGAAGCCCTGCTCACCGAGGCGATCCGATTGATGAGTGCCCGCGGATTCCATGACGTGACGATGGAAGAGATCGGCGCCGCGGTCGGCATGAACCAGTCGGGCGTCTACCGCCACTTCGACACCAAGGTCGCCATGTTGTCGACCGCGTTCTCCCGGGCCAGTGAGCGCATCACCGCGGGGATCAGCGATGCTCTCGCCGAGTCTGCGACGCCGGACGAAGCCGTTGAGAAGCTGGTCACCAAGTACGTCGACCTCTCGTTCGCGAACAGCGAACTACTCAATCTGTACCTGTCAGAGATCGGCAGCGTGCCCGAACCGCAGCGGATCGAACTCCGCGACCAACAGCGCCGCAACGTCGAAGAATGGGCACAACTCGTCGGCCAGGTCCGCCCTGGCGTGAACCCGGTCGAAGCCCGGTACCTGGTGCATGCCGCCTTCAACACCGTGCTCGACCTCGGCAACTGGGTACGCTACGACCCCCGACCGGCGACCCGGCTTCGCATCGAGGCCGTCATGACCGCGATCCTGCTTCCGAAGCAGTAGACCGGACACCGGTTCGGCCAGTCACACGACCTTGAAGTCAGAGATCAGCCACTTGCCGTTCACCCGTTCGAGTGTCACCTTGACCATGGATTGATACGGGATCCCCTCCGGCAGTTCGGCGTCCGTCTGTGGCGACTTCACCGTTTGATCCATCGCCACCAGGACCACCGCATCTGTCGATGAAATCGATTGCAGTGCGGCCTCTTTCGGCTTCGCCGACGCAACGGCCTGCGCATTGGCGCTACCTTCGCGGGCCTGCCGGGATCCTTCGATGAAGTCCTTGGCGAACGCCGGCGTGGAGATCTCGGTGATCCGGGCATCCAGCTCCGCAAAGTTCGCGGAATCGTAGGTCAGCAGGTCTGCGGCATACCGGCCGGCGTCCTCGACAGCACTGGGACGAAGGTCATTGACCTGGTCATCGCCCGCAGCCCGGCTGTCGGCTTCGCGGTACAGGTACGCGAAGACCCCGGCGGCAACCAGTGCCGCGATCAACAGAATCGAGAGCACCGGGACGGTCCACCGGCCGCCTCGCCGGACCGGACGATCAGCGGCCTGCCCATCCGACGTCGCCACCGCACCGCGGCCCGCCCGACGCTCCTCGCGCGCCGCCTCTTTGGCCCGCTTTGCCTCGGCAGCGGCACGCATCTTGTCGCGGTTACGGCGATTCGCCTCGAGAAACGCCTCCGAGTCGAAGGGCGACGGATCCGACTGAACGGTGGAATCGACCGCGGATTCTTCGGGCTCGGCCGTCACCGGCCGCGACGCCACAGGCTCGGTCGTCACCGGCTCATCGCCGGACTCCCCGTTTCGATCAACCTTCGCTTTCGGACTCATGCCGCCAATGTAGGCCCTCCGGAGACCGGCGCCACACCACTTTCGAGCTCGCCGATCGGCCACCTGCAGGTATTCCATCACATATATGTGATGTGATACTTTCGCACCGCGAGCCCGACCGACGATCCAGGAGCACCTTCATGACCACTTTCACGCCCGAACAGGCCGACTTCGCCAAGTCGGTCGCGGACTTCTGCGCCCGAGAGGCCGGCACCCGCGAACAGCGCGACGCGCTCACCGCAGGCGGTACCGAACTGCACTCGGTGGAGCTGTACAAGAAGATGGCCGAACTCGGCTGGGCCGGAATCCTGGTACCCGAGGAATACGGCGGCGCCGGCGCCGGGAACATGGAGATGTGCATCCTCCTGGAAGAGGCCATGCGCGGGAATGCCCCGATCGGTGGCATTGGCCCGACCCTGATCACCGCCGCGGCCTACCAGAAGTTCGCGAACGAGCAGATGAAGAAGGAAGTCCTCGCCGATGTTGTTGCGGGCGAGTCACTCTCGATCTCGATGTCCGAGCCCGAAGCGGGTTCCGACGTCGCCGCACTCACCTGTCGCGCCGAGAAGGTCGACGGCGGCTGGGTCATCAACGGGCAGAAGACGTGGTGCTCCAACGCCCACTTCGCCAAGAGCATCCTGCTCATCGCGCGAACCGATCGCAACGGCAAGAAGCACGAGGGCATCACCCAATTCCATATCCCGGCGGGCACCGAAGGACTGGAGATCAGCGGCATCGACACCCTCGGCGGACGGGAGGTCAACGACCTCTACTTCACGAACGTCCGGGTTCCCGACAGCGCAGTGGTGGGCGAGGTCGGCAACGGCTGGAACCAGCTCATGAGCGGCCTGAACACCGAACGCCTGATCCTGGCGGCCATGCAGCTCGGTGTCGCCGAACGCGCCTTTGCCAACACCCTCGAATTCGTCAGTGAGCGCAAACAATTCGGACGCCCGGTCGGTACCTTCCAGGCGCTGCGGCATCGTCTGGCCGATCACGCCACCGAGATCGAATGCACCAAGCTGCTCGTCTACAGCGTCGCCGCACAATCGGATGCCAATCCCAAGAAGATGCTGCCGCGCGAGGCATCGATGGCCAAGCTCAAGGCCACCGAGGTCTCCAAGGCGATGACCATCGACGGTATGCAGATGATGGGCGGATACGGCTATGCAACCGAGTTCGATGCAGAGCGCCTGATGCGGGGTGCGATCATTTCTACTGTGTATGGCGGAACCAACGAGATCCAGCGCGACATCATCGGCAAGACCTACGGTCTGTAAGTGCCTTGACGTCCTCTTCACGCGCGGTGCTGCGCCGGCGGCCTCAACTCTCCGAGGAGGTCGCCGGCCATCTTCGTCATCTCATCATGACCGGCGCCATCCGCCCCGGCGAGTTCATCAGGATGGACGAGACCGCGGTTGACCTGCAGGTGAGCGTCACCCCGGTGCGCGAGGCATTGCTCACTCTGCGGGGTGAAGGGATGGTCAACCTGGCACCGCACCGCGGATATGTGGTCGCCGAGCTCACTCGACAAGACGTCGAGGACATCTTCTGGCTCCAGGGCGTCCTTGCCGTCGAACTCGCCGTCCGGATCTCGAAAACGGTGACACCGGAGCAACTCGACGAGCTGTCCGAGCTGAACAACCAGCTGAAGGCCACCATCGCTTCGGGTCGTCCCGCCGACGTCGCCGCTGCCGAGTTCGAGTTCCATCGCGTCCACAACCGCATCGCCGACGGCGGAAAATTGGCATGGTTCCTGCTCAACGCCACCCGCTACACGCCGCAGGATCTCTACGCCAGTGATCCACAGTGGGGCGAGGTCGCCTGCGAGAGTCACGCGAAATTGATCGAGGCCTATCGCAACGGTGACCGCGACGAGGTCGTGACCCAGACCCGCCGCCAGTTCACCGATGGCGCCGAGCGCCTGACCCGCCACCTCGAATCCGTCGGACTGTGGGCAGACGACACCATCGACGAGGCGTCGAGCGAGAGCTGAGAAACCGGCCGCGATTCTCTATTCTCGGTGCATGCCAGACATATCGGTGCGCGTCCTGGGCGCACTCACCGTCATTCGCGACGGTGAACCGGTTGCACTCGGCGGTCCGCTTCCCCGGGCACTACTCGCACGATTGGTGATGGCCCGCGGTCACATGGTGCCCGATGCGACGTTGATCGACGACCTCTGGAGCGACAGTCCCCCGCGGTCGGCTCAATTGACCCTCCAGGGTTACGTGGCCTCTTTGCGCAAGGCACTCGAACCGGAGCGGGGACGATCAGCGCCTGCAGTTCTGGTCAGACGAGGCACCGGGTACGCGCTCGCCATCGACCCGCAACAGGTGGATGCCGGCAGATTCGAGACACTCGCCGAGGCCGGCCGGGATCAGCTTGCCGCCGGACACGTCGATGCGGCCCGGACCACGCTCGCCGAGGCTCTCGAATTATGGTGGGGCCCAGCCTATGCCGATGCCGCCAAGTGGGACTTCGCCGCCAACGAAACCGTCCGCCTCGAACGCCTCCGCGACGATGCCCTCGAAGATCACCTTGCGGCGAGGTCGGAGTGCGGCGAGCACGCCGCGGTCATCGCCCAACTCGAAGCCATCGTGGCTGCCGACCCGCTCCGGGAACGCGCATGGGAACTGCTGGCGCTGGCGCAGTACCGCGCGGGCAAGCAGGGTGACGCGCTCGCGTCACTGCGGACTGCCCGCGAACGTGTCGCCGACGAACTCGGCGCCGACCCCCGCCAGAGCCTGCTCGACCTGCAGAGCGCCATCTTGAACCAGGATTCGTTCCTGATGTCCGGAGCGCCCGCCACACGCGCTGCAGCCGAAAACCGGCCGGCGGACAACCCCGAGCGACCTACCGGGAACATCCCGCTGGCATTGACCTCACTGGTCGGTCGCGTCGAGCAGATCAACGACATCACCGATCTCGTCGCCGAACACCGGTTGGTGACGCTCATCGGTCCCGGCGGTATGGGCAAGACCCGTGCCGCACTCGAAGTCGCCCGGGAACGCAAAGACGTCGACGGTCCCTGGCTCGCCGAACTTGCCGGCGCGCAGAACGCCGATGCCGTGCTCGACACGGTGGTGTCCGCGCTGGGTCTGACACTCAACGGTGGAATTCCGGTCCTCACGTCGATTCTGCACGACCGCGATTTCCTTCTTGTCCTCGACAATTGCGAACACCTCCTCGATGAGGTCTCGGTACTGGCGACCGCAATCCTGCGCACCTGTCCCCGGGTGCGGATATTGGCGACGAGCCGCGAAGCGTTGGGCGTCGCCGGAGAAGTGGTCTTCGACATGCCGCCCCTGGCCGACTCGGCCGAACTGTTCCTGGAACGGGCCGGTTCCGCCGCGGCGGACGCCACTGCAGATGAAGTCGAAACACTCTGCAGCGCACTCGATCACATCCCACTGGCGATCGAGCTCGCGGCCGGCCAGTCCGCCACGCTCTCGGTCCGGCAGATCATCGACATGCTCGACGACCGGTTCGCGATCCTCCGCGGCGGACCCCGGACCAACAAACGGCATGCCACCATGCAGGCGGCCATCGACGGTTCGTACCAGTCGTTGACCGAACGCGAGCGGCAGTTGTTCTGCGACCTCGCGGTGTTCAACGGCGGATTCGACCTGGATGCCGCCAAGGCGGTCACCGGCCACCGCGGGCTCCTGTCGGACCTGAGCGCTCTCATCGACAAGTCGATGCTCAAGGCCCTGGGCGGTGATCCCCGCCGGTATCTGATGCTCGAAACCCTTCGCAGTTACGCACAGGTTCAACAAGATCCGGAACGGGCCGCCTCACTGCGGCGGGCTCACATCACATGGGTGCTCGCCACGGCCACCGACGCATATCTGGGACTTCGTGGACCCCGGTGTCTGCAATGGACCCGCCGGCTCGACGCCGAGATGGCCGACGTGCGTGCCGCCCTCGACCTCGTCGATCCCCACTCGCAGACCTATCTCGAGATTGTCGGCAACGTCTACTGGTTCTGGTTCCGGCGTGGATTCGCCGACGAGGGCATGCGAATGCTCGAGCCCGCCGTCGACGCCCCGGCCGACGTCCCCATCGCCACCCGGACCCGGGCCCTGGCCGGTCGCGCGATCATGAGCTACCTGGGTGCAGATCTCCCGTCGCTGTTCGCGGCACTGACCCGCCTCGGTGAGGTGTACTCCGAGTTCGACCTCACCTCGGAGGACCGGGTGGAACAGGTCGCGCGCGGTGACGCGGCGGTGACGCTGGCATTTTTCGAAGCCGGGTCAGGCCTCATCGATCCCGCCCGGGTCCACGCCAACGTGGCACTCACTCTCGGCCGCCGGTACGACTCACCCTGGACTGTCGCCGAAGCGTTGATGTCTTTGGGCACGGCCGACTTCCGGGCGGGAGATCACAGTTCGGCGGGCACGCATCTCGAGGCCGCCGTCGCCGCCGGACGCGACTGCGGATACGACTGGCTCGCCGCCTCCGCACTCTGGATTCACGCCAAAAGTGATATCGCACAAGAGAAATTGGATGGATCCGCCGAACGCAAGCTCGCCCAGATGGTCGGGTACTGCGAACGTGCCTACGACCTGACGTCATGGATGGTTGCACTGTTCACGCTGGCATATACGTTGTTTCGGCGAGGCCTCCATGAACACGCCGGCCGCCTCATCGGGGTTGTCGACAACATGACCGAGCTCACCGGATATTCCCCGGAAAAGATGGATGTTGTCGAACTCGCCGCATTCGGTTCGACCATGCGATCGCAGATCAATCCCGAAATCCTCGCCCGAGAATCATTGACCGGCAGTACGTTGACCCGCGACGAGGTCCGGGACCTGGTTCACGAGTGGGCTGGATCGACCGTCATCTCTTGACTGTTTTCAATGCGATTCGGTTCACCACAATTCGGACAGGCGCCCGGTTTCGTAGCTGATACCCGACTATTGCTATCTTTTGCCTTCTTCACAGGTCAGGTTGATATGATCGACCTACATAAGAGTTGAGTTCGTGATCGTCGGTCGCACAATGAGTGGAGAGTCCAGAAGTGGCGAAGAAGCAAGTAGTGGAGTTCATTGACGACCTAGACGGGAAGGTTCTCGAAGAATTCGAGACCGTTCGATGGGGACTCGACGGCAAGCAATACGAGTTCGACACGTCCCCCAAACACGCTGAGCAATTCCGCCGCGTACTCGCCAAGTACCTGACCGCATCACGACGCGTCAACGCATCCCGCCAGGGTGGACGCGCAGCGGAGAAGGTCGAAAAAGCCCCGACGCAAGCGATTCGGGAATGGGCCAAGGACGAGGGATACGAGATCAGCGACCGGGGCCGCATCCCTGCCGCAATCATCGAAGCCTACGACGAAGCGCACTAGAAACGCAGCTTCAGACCTGCCTAATCGCGTGAAATCCGATTCGGATGGCGCGCTATCGAAGCCAGAAGGTGCCTGCCCCCGCCCACCAAAGGTAGGGGCAGGCATCTTTTTTGGGCCCATTAATCCAGCGCCGGCCTTCACAGTATGCTCTCAGCATTGGGCCGCCTATCGCCCTCTGCGGCCATACCTCGCCAATGACAGGCATCACATTTTCGGCCATTCCCATGGGGGCCGCCACATGGATCGCCTACACATTCATAGCGCTTTCATCCCCATACTGAAAGTATTACCGCAATCGACTGCGGTACAACTGGAGTAGATGTTCTACAAGTATGTTTGGTATCAAACATACTGGTGCCCAGCAGTTTTGATGCGACCAACCTTCGTCGCCCGCGGGTTGGATCTCGATGCCCGCATGCAATTCTGAGTGCGCGAACTCGGGGCTGTCATCTGTAATCAATGCCGACTCCGCCATGTATCGTCGGACGATGGCTCACTTCAACCTCCTCCCCCCTCTGGATGGTTGTGGCCTGGTATCGGCGACACCGGGTCCTGACCTGTCCGCAGCGGACTACACCGAGCGCGAGTATTCGGTCAGCGGCGCTGCCCGGTCATTCGAGACACCACCTGAAACGCCCTCGGATCGTCCCGATTCGGTGGCGGTCACCGGCGTTGCCGACTTCTGCACACGCGTTGTTGTGCGGCGGCCGATCGAGAACTCGCGGTGCAGCGGGAACGTGGTTGTCGAGTGGCTCAACGTCAGCAGTGGGGCGGATGCCGCACCCGGATACACGTATCTGGCACACGAATTGGTCCGCAACGGTGATATCTGGGTGGGTGTGTCAGCGCAGTACACCGGGGTCGCCGGCGGGACGGGGTCGGTGGCGGCCCCGGGGACCACGCCGTCCAACGGACTGGTCGGGGAACCTCGCTACGCCGAACTCTCACATCCCGGCGATGCGTTCTGCTACGACATCTTCACCCGGGTGGCCGCTGCGTTGGGAAGTCCGGGCGGGCCGTTGAGCGATGTCGATGTCGACTGTCTTGTGGCTGCCGGAGAGTCACAGTCCGCCATCGCGTTGACAACCTATGTCAACTGTATTTCCAAGCAAGAGAACGTCTTCCACGGGTTCCTGATCCACAGCCGCGCCGCCGCGGGTCTGCCGCTGCAAATATCGGACCTGGCCATCGATTTGCTGCCGGTGTTTCGGCGTCCTGCGGTTCCGATCCGGGGCGACCTCACAGTCCCGGTCCTGGTCGTGCAGACCGAGACCGACATCCTCGGCGACTTCCGCTACGTGGTGGCGCGTCAGAATGACGGCCCGCGCTTTCGGCTGTGGGAGATTGCCGGCAGTGCCCATGCCGACCGCTATCAGGTCGGCCCCTTCGAGGAGTTCCTCGGATGCAAAGGCCCGGTGAACCGAGGGCAGCAGCGGTTCGTACTGCGAGCCGCGATTCGCGCATTGTTTCACTGGGCTCGAGGTGGCGAGGGACCGCCGACCGCCGACCGTCTTGCCACCGACAAGAGCGGCGATGAGGGGTTACGTTTCTCCATCGACGACCACGGCAATGTGCGTGGCGGGGTCCGGACTCCCTGTGTCGAGGCCCCGGTATCGGTGCTCAGCGGCGTCGGGCGCGCCGGCGAGTCTCGAATCTGCCGCCTGTTCGGAAGCACCGAGCCAATCGATCCCGCAGTGCTCACACTCCGTTATCGGGATGCCGATACCTATATGGAGCACTACGCGGCCGCAGTGGATGCGGTCATCGCCGCCGGCTTCGCACTCGAAGCGGACAGAGCCGAACTACTGGACGACGCCGAACCGGATGCGTTGGCCTGACCCACCACATCGGCGCCCCGACTATGCCCCGGCCGGATCGGGACGCAGGAACTCCGTGATGACCGTCCGTACCTCCCCGGCCATGACCCCACTGATATGCCCGCCCGGATACCAGTACACCGGGCCATCCCAGTGAGCGTGTAGCCGTTCGGCCGCCGCGACCGAGGTGACTCGATCGTTGAGTGCCGCGATGACCAGCCTGCGCCGGCGATCAGCAAACGGATTGACCGCCAACGGATTGATCACCGCAGCGACGTCACGGACTGGTTCCGAGCGCAGGAGGTCGGCAAGCGCGCGGCCCCGTTCTCCCCCACGGACAAGGTGGTGGGCCATGGTCTCGTGGAGGTCGAGCATCGGCACCACCGCCATCACTGACTCCACCGACGGTTCCAGACCAGCCAGTAACGCGGCGATCGGACCCCCCAGCGAGATCCCGCCGACCGTCACCGCCGTGTCATCGACGGTGGACATCCAGCCGATCAGCGACCGGATTTCGGCGACTGCCCGGACTGTCAGAGCGACATTCGTCAGGACATCGAAGCTCGGGTAGAGGCCACCACGCCGGCGCCGTAGACCGTGTCCGGGCAGCACCGGGAAGACGACGTTGTAGCCGAGGTCGTAGAGATGGGCGGCACGCAACGACAGGAGGTCGTCGATCCTGCCTTGGCCCGCGCCATGGACCCAGACCAGCCACGGGTGTCCGCGATCGGGGTGCACCAGGACACGAGCCGTTGCAACGACGTCGGCTGCGGGCTCCGGTGCGCCGGGGCGAATCGGATAGACGGGTCCGCAGGTGAAATCGAGTCTGTCATAGGTCATTCCGGCGATATTTCGACGATGGCGCTGCCGGATCGAGAATTCGGTCGATGCCAGGTTCACACCGACCCCCAGCGCTTTCACCGTCGGTGCCACCCGAGCGCACTCGCGCACGAACTCCTCCACCTGCCGGGTCTCCGGAACGGACCGAACCATGGAAAACGCCGCGATGAAGAGCTCATCCAGCGCCGACTCGCCCACCGTGCGAGGACCAAACCTCGAAACCGGAATGAGGGGGCTCACCGGCCGCCGGCTCGCTGAGTGGGCGCTGAAAATGGCCCGCGGCATGACTTCGGCCAGCAGACCGAGCCGCGTCAGCGACGATTCCACACGTGTCATCCAACGACGTTGGGCAGAGTCCCCCGGAACGTCAGATCCGATCATGGTTGGCCTCTTCGGCATTCAGAAGTCCGCGAGCAGAGAGGGCTTCAGTCAGTTCATCGAGTGCTTCCCGAATTCTCTCCAGGAAACGAGCAGGGTCGGGCATCGACTCGGGTGTTGTTATCAGCCCCAGGGACAGAACCCCCGCGTAGCTGTAGGCCGTCAGGTTGACATCAGCCGGCGCGATGGCGAGAGCGAAGGATGTCCACGACTCCACCTTGATCTCACCGATCCAGCGACATCTCGAGGGCCCTGGCATGTTGGCCGTGGTCACGTTGTTCATCACCCGAGGGGCTATCGGCGCGGCGATCGGACGGGCACGTGGTCCCAATCGTCCTGTATAGGTTGCCATTTGCTCGGTCAGCCCGAATCCGGTCTCGCGACGCAGAGCGACCGACGCCGAACAACTCTCGGCCGTTCGGCGCACCCGTTCGATCGGATCATCGATCTCGGTGTGCAGATACGCTGCAGCCGTGGCCAAATCGTTTCCCTGAGTCCTGGTGGACCGCAGATCGCGGCACACACCGAACATCGCCACTGCCGGTCGGTCCGACTTTTCTGCGCGTGCCGACATCTCCTTCCGAACCGCCGCGGCGACGATACCGTGAAACACTCCGTTGACCGTCGTTCCCGTTGACACCGCGGCGCGCTGAACATCGGCCAGTGGAATGGTGCTGCGTGCACAACTGCGCCGATGAGAACTCGGCGTGCTCAAGCTCGTTCTCTGCGCTCCCATGAATCGCGGAATCAGTCGTCGACGGTCGAAGCGGTAGGTGGTCCGCGCTGTCTTCGCTACGTCGGCGACAACCGATGGCAGGTTTGTGATCAATCCGAGCGTGTCACTCCGGGTCATCGCACGCATCTTGCGGTGATCGGCATTGTCGCCGGTGGACGGAAGGGGGCAGGGTTCCGGAGGCCGGCCGCCGTCCGCCTCGGTGGTGGCGTAGAGAAAGCAGTTCAGCGCGGCCAGACCGTCGGCGACTGCGTGATGCACCCGCACCACGATCCCCTGCCTACCGTTGGGCAGGCCGTTGACCAGGGTCAGTCCCCACAGCGGTCGGTCACGCGACAATTGCCGGGTGGCGAGTTCGGCAAGGAGATCATCAAAGCGCCCGTCGCCCCCTCCATCAAGATTCACCTCATCGAGGTGATGATCCAGCTGAAAATCGTTGTCGAACACCCAGAATGGCCGGGCACGATGTCCTCGGATCGACTCGACACGCTGGGTCGCCCTCGGAAACGCTCCGAGGTGCCTGACGAGCACCGACCGCACCTCATCGAGGCTCACCGGCTTCCCGCGCCTGCTGGTGTCGAGAACGGCGACCTTCAGCGTGTGCATCGGTGTCGTCGGCGTTTCCATGTTCAACATCAATGCGTCTGGTCCGCTCATACGTTCCATGGCTCATTCCCCTCCCGAACCACTCGTCGAAGGTGCCCCGGCGGACAGCGGATCAGTTACCGCGGTCGGACCAGGCAGACCGCTCGCCGCCAACAGCTCTGACAAACCCTCGTACAAGCCGTTGATGATCTCCCAGGGATCAGGCACCAGACTCGGATCGACGTGTAGCCCGAAGTCCAGGCGTTCCATGTTCGACAGCACGGTGAAATTGACACCCATCCCCTCGAGGATCACCGAACTCGGATATATGCCAGTGACTTTCGCTCCACCCATGTAAAGCTGCAACGGTGGACCGGGCACGTTGGAGACGAGCGTGTTGATCCGGAAGCGCACCTTTGAGATCATTTCGGTCTCATATAATGCCCTGATCGCGGTACCGAGCACCACCGGCGCAGCCACTTCGCCGAGCGACTGGATTTGCCGTGCGCCAAGCGCTTTGGACATCTCCTTTGCAGCCTTCGACGCCTCGTGGATCGACATCAGCCGCGCAACCGGATCGTCGACGTGCGTGGCCAGCTCGACGAACACCGTGCTGATCTGGTTGTCCTGGGTCTCGTCGCCCTCAGATCGAGTCGAGACCGGGACGGCAGTCACCAGCGGTCGATCGGGCAGAACGTCGAGGGTAAGCAGGTAGCTGCGTAAAGCACTGGCGCACAGCGCCAGTACGACATCGTTGATCTTGACGCCGTGAATCTTCTTGATCGCGTCGATGTCGGCGAACGCCACACCGGCGAATGCGAGCCGGCGCCGCGCACTGATCGACGAGTTGAACGGTGTCTTCGGTCCTCGCGGCACAGCACTGGACAACGCCGCGCCATGACGCGCCTGGTCGATCACGGTCCCGACCTTCGTGAGCATGTCGTACCCATATCGCGTGTAGGTCAGTGGCAACCGGATCCATCGCGATGCCAGTCCGCCGAGGACGCCGCCCACTCCCCAATCGCCCGCCACCGAATCCTTCGAGTCGGGCTTGGGAATCAGCGGCGCGGTGGCATCCGGCTCGATGTCGAGCATCGCCGCCGCCAAGCCCACACCCGCGACACCGTCGAGAAGACAGTGGTGGTACTTCATCAGCAGTGCAACTCGGCCGCCGACCAAACCCTCGATCATCCATACCTCCCAGAGCGGGCGATTGCGATCGAGTTGTGAGCTCAGCAGCAACCCGGCGACCTCACCCAACTCTTTGGCACCGCCCGGTGACGGCACCCCGATGCGGTGAACATGGTGGTGTATGTCGAAATCCGGATCATCGACCCACACCGGACGATCCAAGCCGAGCGGCGCCTCTTGGAGCTTCCACTTGAACTTGGGCGCGTAGTCCATTCGCTCACTCGTGAGTCGCAGGACGTCGTCGAAATCCAGACCGTTCGGGCCAGGTTCGAGGATGGTCAGCCCACCGACATGCTGGTGCCATGACGCTGTCTCCGCTGCGAGAAACAGTGAATCAGTTCCGCTCAGTCGTCGCATTCGTTCGACCCCCATGCCCACCCGGCTGGTCATTCGTAATTATACGAAACCCTTTCGTATAAAAACGAGCATACCAAGTCGGCCACTGATGTCAGTGGTTGGTGGTCTATGTCACAGTGCCGGAGAGCCCGGCGATGGCAATTCCGCCCAGATCAACTGATGACTGCTGCGGTGACCGCACCACGCAGGATCTGCTCGAAGACCTCGTCGCCATTCCCGAAAGCCTCGAAGAACCCGGACAGCTTCAAGGTGACAAAACCGCTGATCGCAGCAAAGAGCGCCAGCTGCGTCTGCAGCACACGATCGTCGGCTACACCCGCGGTCCGGATCATCACCGCCAGCGCCTCCCCGGCGTCAGCACTCGCGGCCCGGAATGCTTCGGTATCAGCCGGGGTCCGGGTAAGTGACCTGCAACGATGTGGCCATTTCTCGGCATAGTCGACAAAAACCCGAGCCAAAATCCGTAGCCCGTCGACCCCGGTCCGACCCATCGCCGCCCGGCGAGCCAGATCACCCAGCTCCCGCATGGCTCGCAGCTGAAGTTCATTCTTGATCTCGTCGAGATTCTTGACGTGGTTGTACAGCGACGACACCCGCACGCCCAAGCGCGCCGACAACGCCGTCATCGTCAGGGCGTCTGGCCCCAGCTCATCGACCATGTCCCGGGCCGCCACGACGACCGCCTCATGGTTCACACGGCGTCGTCGTGCCCCCGGTTCAGCCGATCGCTCTTCTTGAATCGACACTTGGCAACCTCTTCCAACGAATGGTGTTCGTTACAGAACATTACCCCTTCGACACTCTTTGGGTCTCCGTGGTCCCGGTCACTGTCAGGATTCAGCTACGCCCGGAGAGCCCCCACTTTCCAGCCGCAACACTCCAACGGGTCGGCATACGATCCGGGAACTTCGATACGGAGATCGCCGTCGCGGCACCGCAGACACCGACGGCGAGACCAGTGAAATCAGATAGCGCTTCCCACCAGCTGCGGGTGCCGGCCATCAGGTCGGCGAACGAGTGGTTTTGAAAGTCGAGCACCTGTTGGGATTCCGCCGTGTCCATTGCTCTGGCAATATCGACCTGCCGAAGGCGGTGGGAGTGGTCGCGATCTGTCAGCTCGGCCCAACGAGTCTCGGCCCGTGGGTGTTTCGCGGCTGCTTTCCGGTCGCCGGTGAGTCCAGATCGCTTGCTACGACGTACAGGTTCCGGTGGACCATCTCGGCCACCACCGCCGAACCGACGAACCGACGAACCCGAATGCGCCGGTCACCGGTATCGCGCCACTGTTTATCACGGTTCTCGTCCCTCAGTGACCCCGACATCGAGTCCGTCATCGGTGGCCGAAAAGTGGGGCGGGCGGGGCTCGAACCCGCGACCTATGGATTATGAGTCCACGGCTCTAACCAACTGAGCTACCGCCCCAGCTATGGCGAAAGGATCACCACAAACCTTGATGATGCTACCGAGTAATTGACCCCGGTACGCAATCGCCCCAGCGGCGCGACGCGTTGCCGGCCGACAGGGACACTTCGACAAGAAAAAACCCAGGCAAACCAGTTCACGAACTGATCTGCCTGGGCGTTCCTGCTCCCCCAACTGGACTTGAACCAGTAACCCTTCGATTAACAGTCGAATGCTCTGCCAATTGAGCTATGGGGGAATATCTTGGCCCTGGGGCCGAAAAAGACTTTAGCGCATGAGGGTGGTCGCATGCCAAATCGTGCTGGTGAAGGGCCTTTCGACGGCCAGATCCCCCACTTCGGATCCGATCAGGCAGGATGGTGGAGACCACCATGCGCGCGCGTCGGACGCGCTCGCTTCGCACAGCACCACGGAGGCCTGGCTACTTATGGTTCGATTTCTCGCTGCACTCGGCATCGGCTACGTCCTCGGGGCCAAGGCCGGTCGGAAGCGCTACGAGCAGATCAACCGCGCGTACCGCTCCATCGCCGAGTCGCCGGCCACCAAGAAGGCCGTGGACGTCGGCAGGCAGAAGCTCTCCGAGAAGCTCAGCACGCAGCCGAAGCTGACGGAATTGCGTGCCATCGACGACGACACGACCGTGCTCGGGCCCGACGAGAACCGGAACAACTGAGAAGAACACTGAAGGTGCGAACTCCCCCACCGAACTAGGCGGTGTTCTCGTCCGGCCCCACGGCCAGCTCCAGCAGACTACGGCGATAGGCCTCAAGAGCCACCAGATCGCCGAACAAGGCGTTGTAGGCGTCGGGGTCATCCCCGGGTGACATCCGGCGCAGTTTCGACTTCAGATCGGCGATCTGAGAGCCGACCCAGACTTCCTGGAGCCTGGCGAGCACGCTGCCGATGTACTTCGGGATCATGTTCTCCGACACCGACATCGACTCGACCGCCAGTTCTGTGACCAACGACTCGAGAACCGTGCCGTCGACCGACTTGCCGATGGTCTCCACCCACTGCGCGCCCCCGTGGGAGGCGCTGGTGCCGCCGGCCGCCTTGATCGCCGTACGGATCAGCTCGTACGCGGGCTCTGTGAAACACTCCTCGGGCAACGAGTCGAAAACGGTCCCCGCTATGGCCGGATACTGCAGCGCCGATTTGAGGGCCTCTCGCTGCGCCCACAGTTGCGGATCGGACGGCCGGGGCCGTACGACCGTCGGGTTCTTCGAGTCGGGATCCGGTTCGGGCACCAGCGGAGTCGACGTCTGCACTCTCCGGTCCCGCGACTTCGAGGTGTCCTTGACGCCCGACCGCGCGGCCTTCGCCTGCTTGGCGGACTCCTCGCGCACCCGGCGCAGCACCTGCGGCACTTCTTCCCAGCCGACCCAGCCGGCCAATTGCCTCGCGTACTCGTCCCGCAGGGCGACGTCGCGAATCCGGGCGACAACCGGTACCGCCTCGCGAAGCGCGTGCACGCGGCCTTCCGCGGTGTCGAGGTCGTAGTTGCCCAGCAGCGCCTTGACCGCGAACTCGAACATCGGGATTCGACGGGCGATCAGGTCCCGGACCGCGGCGTCGCCCTGATTCTGCCGGAGCTCGCAGGGGTCCATGCCTTCCGGCGCCACGGCCACGAACGTCTGTCCGGCGATACTCTGCTCGCCCTCAAAAGCTTTGAGTGCCGCAGCTTTACCGGCGTCGTCGCCGTCGAAGGTGTAGATCACCTCGCCGCGGAAGTAGCTGTCGTCCATCATCAGCCGACGCAGCAACGCCAGGTGGTCTTCCCCGAAGGCGGTTCCACACGACGCGATCGCCGTGGTCACGCCGGCCAGGTGCATGGCCATGACGTCGGTGTATCCCTCGACCACCACCGCCTGATGCCCCTTGGCGATGTTCTTCTTGGCGTGATCGAGACCGAACAGCACCTGAGATTTCTTGTACAACATGGTCTCTGGCGTGTTCATGTACTTGCCGAGGTTGTCGTCCTCGAACAACTTGCGGGCGCCGAAGCCGATGATGTCGCCGCCGAGGTTCTTGATCGGCCACAACAGGCGGCGATGGAACCGGTCGATGGGGCCGCGCTGACCCTGCTTCGACAATCCGGCGGCCTCGAGTTCGGCGAACTCGAATCCCTGCGACATCAGCGCCTTGGTCATCGTGTCCCAGCCGGCAGGCGCATAGCCACAGCCGAACTGAAGTGCGACGGCGCCGTCGAAGGACCGCTCGGTGAGATAGTCGCGGGCCTTCTGCGCCTCCGGCGACTTCAGTTGCTCGGCATAGAACTTCTGGGCCGCGGCATTCGCTGCCACCAGGCGCGAGCGGGTACCGCGATCGCGCACGACGCTGGTGCCACCACCCTCGTAACTGATCTGGTAACCGATCCGGTCAGCGAGTTGCTGCACCGCTTCGACAAAGCTGACGTGCTCGACCTTCTGCAGGAACGAATAGACGTCGCCGCCTTCGCCACATCCGAAGCAGTGGAAGTGTCCGTGGTTGGGGCGCACATGGAACGAGGGCGACTTCTCGTCGTGGAACGGGCACAGGCCCTTCAACGAATCGGCGCCCGCCTTACGCAGCGCGACGTAGTCGCCGATGATCTCCTCGATGTGTGTGCTCTCACGGATCGCCGTGATGTCACGATCGGGAATTCGGCCTGCCACGGGACCAGTCTAGGCGGAACTCGACCGGTGCCCGCCCCACCCCGATGATGTGGTGTTTTGGCGGTGCCGACCTGGGCGGAGACGAAGCCGAAGGCGGAGCTCGACCCGTGTGACCGTTCGCCAGAAGGGCACACGACCGGTTAGCCCAGATGCGCGGATGCGCCCATGTTCTGACGATCCATCCGCTCGAGGCGGCCTTCTGTCATCGAGGCGATCTGGTCGATGACGACGCGCACCCGAGCCGCGTCGTCGGCGGCGTCGTTCCACGCCGGCACCAGCAACGGATCCAGGCCACCCGGAGCAGCATTGAGGAGCCAGTTGGCGACCCGGTGGATGCGGTCACGCTGACGGGCCTGGTGAGACCGGTGCCGCGAATCCGAGAAGATGAATCGCAGGGCGAGTGTCTTGAGCATCGCGACCTCGGCGGCGACGATCGGCGGGACGACCAGGTCGGCGTCGTAGCGGCTGACCGCACGTTCGGATGCCGTGCGTCGGGTTGTCGTGATTGCCGCCGACGCGAAGCGGCCCACGAGCTCGCTGGTCAGGCGTTTGAGCGCCACCAACCGCAGCATGGTGCCGTCGTAGGCGCCGACGTCCTGCACGATGTCCATCGCCCACAGCCGGGCCGCGGCCTCGATCAGAACGTTTTCTTCCAGTTCCGGGAATTCCTTGAGGCCGACCGCCGCGAGATCACGCTGTTCCGTCGGAGCACCGAGACTGCGCAGATCGATACGACCGGCCATGACACCGTCCTCGACGTCGTGGACGGAGTACGCGACATCGTCGGACCAGTCCATCACCTGGCACTCGAGCGACTGCCGGATATCGGTACGACCGTTCCGGATCCATGCCAGTGCTGCGGCGTCGTCTTCGTAGGCGCCGAACTTCCCGCCCGGCTTCTTGCGGGTCCACGGGTACTTCAACGTGGCATCGAGCGACGCCCTCGTCAGATTCAGCCCGACGCTATGACCTTGCGCATCAATGAGTTTGGGCTCGAGCCGGGTGAGGATGCGCAGATTCTGCGCGTTGCCCTCGAAGCCGCCGTGCTCACTGCTGACCTCATCGAGCGCGCGTTCGCCGTTGTGGCCGTACGGCGGATGGCCGATGTCGTGTGCCAGTCCGGCCAGCTCGACCAGATCCGGATCACAGCCGATACCGATGGCGATGCCCCGGCCGATCTGACCCACCTCGAGCGAATGGGTCAGTCGGGTACGCGGGGTATCGCCCTCGTGCGGACCGACGACCTGGGTCTTGTCGGCCAGCCGACGCAGTGCCGCACAATGCAATACGCGAGCACGGTCACGTGCGAACGCGCTGCGATAGTCATTGCGCGTGCCGGTCAGCCCAGCAACCTTCGCGCCCTCCGGGATCAGCCGTTCGACGTCGGATTCGTCGTAGTCGGCACGTAGAACCGGGGGCGGTGTATCCGCCGACAAGTCAGTCAAGCACCCAGCCGCGCGCAATCGCGAAATCGGTGACGCGCTGCCGGATCGCCAGGATCTGGGTTGCCGTCAGGGTTCCGGACGCGTCGAGCAGCAGCTCGGTGATCTCCTCCGAGAACGCGCCCGAATCGAGGGTCGCGGAGTCGATGTGACGGGGCTTGCGACGGTCGTCACGGGCGGCGCCACGGTCGTCGTGGCGACGTTCCGGCCGGCCGCGCTCTTCACGACGCGGACGCTCGGGTGCTGCACCTGCAGGCGCGGCTCCGGTCACCACCAGGTTGATCGCCTTGGATCCACGATCGGTCTCTTCGATGTCGAACTCGACCTCGGCGCCCGGCTTGAGGGAACTCTCGTCGATGTCGATGTCGTTGATATGTAGGAAGACATCCGAGCCGCCGGCATCGGGCGCCAAGAATCCAAAGCCTTTGTTGGCGTCGAAATGAACGATTTTTCCACTCACAGACACGGTTACCCACTCTCTCGCCGCATATACCGACCTCACCCCATGTGTGGCCGAACGGCTTGCGCAACCGTCAGTATCTCAGATGCCGGCGCATTCAGACACCTAACCGATCGCCTGCGCCGAATCGACCGTGAAAGTGACGAACCCGGACTATCTCTTGTCCTTCTTCGCCTGCCGCCGCTTGCCCGCAGCCTTCGACGACGCCTCGTATTTCTTGCGGCCCGGCGACTGGCGGGTGGCGTCGACACGGTCCTTGCCTGCGGAGATGACTTTGCCTTTGCCGCCCCCTTTGACTTTGCCGTCGACGATGAATTCCAGCCTCTCCATCTTGTTGCCGGAGGCCTTGGACAGACGGGCGTCTTTGAGGTCGGCAGCGCTCTTCTTGGCAACCACAGCGAGCTGTCGACTCACTTGCGCCAACGCCTTCTCGAACACCTCGGCGCGGGCCGCGTTGTGTGAGTTGGCTGGGCGGGCGGCACCTCGGCCACCTTTCTTGGTGACCTTGGCGGCGCCCGCCTGCCGGTAGTTCTTGACGTGCTTGTTGCGTGCACGCCGAGTTCTCATATGAAGGTCGATCAGAGCGTCTTCGTCAAGATCCGCCATGGCTTTCCGCTTGGTCTTCCGGACCAACCGGTATTCCTCTTCTGACAGGGACTTCAAGATCTTTTTCATATCCGCTCCGACCTTCCACTCCGGCGTCGTTGCCGCCTGTGATTCTAGGCAGCCGACACCGGGTTCAGCAGCCGATCAGCCGGACTGCCAGGTACTCGACGACCTTGTCCAGAGCGACGCGCTCCTGCGTCATGCTGTCGCGCTCACGCACGGTGACCGCCTGGTCGTCGAGCGTGTCGAAGTCGACCGTGACACAGAACGGCGTACCGATCTCGTCCTGACGCCGGTAGCGCTTGCCGATGCCCTGTGCGTCGTCGAACTCGACGTTCCAGCTCTGGCGGAGCTCGGCGGCCAGATCCTTCGCCTTGGGCGACAGCTGCTCGTTGCGCGAGAGCGGAAGCACCGCGACCTTGACCGGTGCGAGTCGGCGATCGATCTTGAGCACCGTCCGGGTATCGGTGCCGCCCTTGGCATTCGGTACCTGCTCTTCGGTGTAGGCATCACACAGAAATGCCATCAGCGAACGGGTCAGGCCGGCTGCCGGCTCGATCACGTACGGCGTGTAGCGCTCACCGGTGGCCTGATCGAAGAACGACAGGTCCTCACCGGAATGCTTGATGTGCGTACTGAGGTCGAAGTCGGTGCGGTTGGCGACGCCCTCGAGCTCGCCCCACTCGCCGCCGGCGAAACCGAATCGGTATTCGACGTCGACGGTGCCCTTGGAATAGTGCGAGAGCTTTTCCTTGGGGTGGTCGAACAGACGCAGGTTCTCGGGATCGATACCCAGATCCGTGTACCACTTCAGGCGGTAGTCGATCCAGTACTGATGCCACTGCTCGTCGTCGCCCGGCTTGACGAAGAACTCCATCTCCATCTGCTCGAACTCACGCGTCCGGAAGATGAAGTTTCCGGGGGTGATCTCATTGCGGAAGCTCTTGCCGATCTGGCCGATGCCGAACGGCGGCTTCTTGCGCGACGTCGTCATCACGTTTTTGAAGTTGACGAAGATGCCCTGGGCCGTCTCGGGACGCAGGTAGTGCAACCCGGCCTCGTCGTCGACGGGTCCGAGGTAGGTCTTCATGAGACCGGAGAATGCGCGGGGCTCGGTCCATGAACCCGGCTGACCGGTCTCGGGATCGTTGATGTCTGCCAGGCCGTTGGGAGGCAGATGTCCATGCTTGTTCTCGTACGCCTCGATGAGGTGGTCCGCGCGGTAGCGCTTGTGCGTGTGCAGCGACTCGACCAGGGGGTCGCTGAACGTCTCGACGTGTCCGGACGCTTCCCACACCTTGCGCGGCAGGATCACCGACGAGTCGAGTCCGACGACGTCCTCACGCGAGGTAACCATGTTGCGCCACCACTGCTTCTTGATGTTGTCCTTGAGTTCAACACCCAGGGGCCCGTAGTCCCACGCCGATTTGGTGCCTCCGTAGATCTCTCCACACGGATACACCAACCCCCGGCGTTTACAGAGGTTGACTACGGTTTCCACGAGATTGGTTTTGCCTGCCACGGATGACAGCCTATCGGGCGGCACGAGGCACCTGACGAGCGGCGGGCGGGCGCCACATCGAGCGCTCGAACCACATCGGGATGTCCTTGTTTGACATAGCCGCCCACGCATATGAAAATGGTTTCCAACAGCCGCCAGATCCCCCCGCGCAACGGAGTGCCCTGTGACAAGTCAGCACGCAACCACGGGCCCGACAACCGTCGACAACAAAGCCGTCGACAGGAAAGCCCTGGACGCTGCCGGCGAACTCCTGCGGGCATTGTCGGCACCGATCCGGATCGCCATCGTGCTCCAACTACTCGGCGGCGGAAGGTGTGTCCACGAACTGGTGGGAGCGCTGTCGGTACCGCAGCCACTGATCAGTCAACATCTGCGTGTCCTGAAGTCGGCGGGTGTGGTTCACGGCGAACGCTCGGGTCGCGAAGTGGTCTACTCCCTCGTCGACGACCATCTCGCCCACATCGTCACCGACGCCATCACGCACGCGACCGAGGAGAACCAGTCATGAGTTCGGGCACCGAACAACGTCCGGTCACCGGTGTCCGCTCCACCCGTCAACGCAGTGCGATCGCCGAACTCCTCTCGGGCAGCGAAGAGTTCCGCTCGGCGCAATATCTGCACGACCAGCTCAAGGCAGCCGGACAGTCCATCGGGCTGACAACCGTCTACCGGAACCTGCAGGCACTGGCCGACGCCGGCCAGGTCGACGTCCTACGCACCGACACCGGTGAATCGGTGTACCGATTCTGCTCGTCCGCCCATCACCACCATCACCTCGTCTGCCGGGATTGCGGCAGCACGGTCGAGGTCCAGGCCGACAGCGTGGAGCAATGGGCAGTCGATGTCGCCGCCCAACACGGCTTCACCGACATCAGCCACACCGTCGAAATCTTCGGTCGCTGCCAGGCCTGCTCGTAATTTCGGCACACTCGATCGCCCGTTCGGCACGGTCGGCGGTTGTTTCGGCACGGTCGGCGGGGTCAGCCGCGGATGGTGACGCCCAAGTCGGCACGCGCGGCGGCACCACCTTCCGTCGAGCGTGCCAAAGAAACCGCCGAGCGTGCTCACATCACCGTTGAGCGTGCCAAAGAAACCGCCGAGCGTGCTCACATCACCGTTGAGCGTGCCGAAAATGCTTGCCGCCCAAGCAACTAAGGCACGGTCGGCGGTCGTTTTGGCACGCTCGGCGCGGGTTAGCCGCGGATGGTGACGCCGACGTCGGCGCCGGATCCGAGCACCATCATCAGCATGGTGCGCAGGGCGTCGTCGCTCAAGGTTCCGGCCGGAAATGTGTAGTGCAGCAACACATCAGCGGTGACTTCATGGACCGCGAGTTTCACGGTGCCGAAGTTGGACGCATCAGCGGCGGCCGTGACATCCTCGCGCAATTGATCGGTGACCGGCAGATCCCACGCGAGCACCTGCGTCAACGACAACACGTCGAGGCCCGGGGCCAGCGCGAGCGCCCTCATCGAGACAACGGTTCCCTGGAAGTAGGCCGTCACTGAACTGTCGTCGCCGGGCTGTACCGACATCTGGGTCGACAACAATTCCGCGGCCCGGTCGATGAGACCGGGCTGATCGTTGCCATCAGACACCGGTGGACCCCGGCACTCCGCCGAACCGGCGGTCCCGGCTCGCGTATTCCACGCAGGCATCCCACAGGTCGCGGCGGTCGAAGTCGGGAAAGAGCTTGTGCTGGTAGACCATTTCGGCGTACGCCGACTGCCAGAGCAGGAAGTTGGAGATCCGCTGCTCCCCCGACGGACGCAGGAACAGGTCCACGTCAGGCATGTCCGGCTCGTCGAGATACTTCGCGAACGACGCTTCGGTGATCCGCTCGGGATCGAGTGTCCCGGCCGCCGCACGACGGGCGATCTCTTTGGCCGCGTCGGCGATCTCGGCCCGTCCGCCATAGTTGACGCACATCGTCAGGGTCATCACCGTGTTGTGCTTGGTGAGTTCCTCGGCGACCTCGAGTTCGCGGATGACGCTGCGCCACAACCGTGGTCGACGACCGGCCCAGCGGACCCGCACGCCCATCTCGTTCATCTCGTCGCGGCGGCGACGGATGACGTCACGGTTGAAGCCCATCAGGAACTTCACCTCGTCAGGGCTGCGACTCCAGTTCTCGGTGGAGAACGCGTATGCCGACAACCAGCCGACACCCATCTCGATACAGCCGCAGACGGCGTCCATCAGGACGGCCTCGCCGCGTTTGTGACCTTCGGTCCGGGGCAGTCCGCGATCGGTGGCCCACCGCCCGTTGCCGTCCATCACCAGAGCCACATGTTTCGGTACGAACTCCGCGGGGATCGCCGGCGGTCGTGCTCCGGACGGATGTGGATCCGGTGGCCGGACCTCTCGTACCGTTTCAGCCTGCTGTGCTGCGTTCCGCCGTCGCACGATCATGTGTGTCCTTCCTGCCGGTGGCGGCATTCACACCAGCGGCGGCGAGACCGCGATGAGGGGCCTCACGCTCGATCAGTGGCAGCGTGCGCAGCTGCCGTTCCAGATGCCACTGCAGGTGCGCCGCGGTCAATCCACTGGCCTGGCGCCGAGACGATTCGGTCGTCTCTGTGGTGTGTTCCCATTCGCCACGGTAGAGCGCGTCCATCAGATCGAGAACGCCGGGTGAAGGCGTTGCCGATCCCGCCGGACGACAGTGCACACACACCGAGCCACCCGCCGCGACATGAAAAGCGCGATGCGGGCCGGGGTCTCCGCAGCGAGCGCAATGTTCGAGAGCCGGCATCCATCCGGCGAAGTCCATCGCCCGCAGCAGGAACGCGTCGAGGACCAGCTCTTTGGGACGCTGCCCGGCCGCGATCGCCCGGAGCGCACCCACCGTCAGCCGCTGCAGCCGATCGGCCGGAGCCCGTTCTTCACCGGCCAGGCGTTCGGCGGTTTCCAGCACCGCGCAGGCCGTGGTGTACCGGCCGTAATCGGAGACGATGGCCGAGGAAAAGGTGTCGAGGCTGTGGACCTGGGTGACGATGTCGAGGTTGCGGCCCGGATGGAGCAGCAGATCAACATGGGCGAAGGGTTCGAGCCGGGCGCCGAACTTGGACCGGGTGCGCCGGACCCCTTTGGCGACCGCACGGACCAGTCCGTGCTCCTTGGTCAGCAACGTGATGATGCGGTCGGCCTCCCCCAGCTTGTGCTGGCGGAGGACAACGGCCTCATCGCGGTACAACCTCACCTGACCAGTGTTCCACCCGCCACCGACGAACCGTACTGCGACATGCCTGGGCGCACTGCGGTGATCACACCTGCGCCGGAACCTCCGGTTCCTCCGTCGCCTGGGGAGGCCGTCGGATCAGCCCGCGGCGGTCGTAGACGACGCACGCGATCGGTCCGACGATCAGTCCGATCACGGTGAACAGCACGAACATCGCGATCGCGGTTCCGAGACCGGCGTCGATGTTGGCGTCGAAATACAGGATCGAGCGGGCTCCGACGAAGGCCTGGTGCAGTGGTTCGCCGACTGCCAGTCCGCGGAAGAACCCCGGCACCGCCTCCAACGGCACCGTGCCACCCGAGGTCGGCAGTCCCAGGACCACAAAAAAGATCAGGTTGATGAGCAGGCCCGCGCTCCCGAAGATCGAGAGGATCGCATTGGCGATGATGCCGACGCCGATGATCACCAGCACCCCGAACATCCACAAGGCCATCTTGTTGGGCGCGTACATATCCACCAGGACACTCGTCAGCACGAATAACCCGGAAACGATCAGTGAAACCACGAATATCGCCCACCATTTGACGACCAGAGTCCCCAGCCGGGAAATCGGGACGCGCCGGCGGAGTTCGTACATCGGCCCTATTTCGATGGGCGCAAATCCCAATCTGCCGTCGATGAGCGCGGAGATGATCATCGTCCCGGTGAATCCGGCCAAGATGAGCAACAGCGCGTAATAGAAGGCGGTCAAACCACTGCCGGCGTTGTCCGGCAACGGATTTGCCTCCGACGCCTGGATGTCGATCGGTGTGGTCATCGCCGTGAGGCCGGCTCCGGCCACCTTGATCCCGGCTGCGTCGGTCTGTTCGACAAGCGCCGCGGTGAATTGTTCGCCGAATTGCTCGTTCACCTGTGCCATCGACCGTAAGAAGAATTGCGTCGTGATCTGGGTGGCAACCGCACCCGCGCCGGGATTCGTCATCACCTCGATCACGGGCTGCTCGACCTTGGTATCGCCGATCGCCGAACCGAGGAAGGCGAAACTCTCCGAGCTGAAGTTCGCCGGTATGAAGATCGCGCCGTAGGCGTGCGCATTGTCGAGCCGGGTCAGCGCGGTGCTGCGGTCCACGACATCCAGATCGAACTTGCCCGGATACTGCTCGTCGACGCCGGCTTTGAGCCCCTTGACCACCTCCGCACCGAGATACTGCTTCTGATCGGTACCGGGCTGCAGCGCGCCGGTGTCGGAATTCACCACGACGATGGGGAACTGGTGCAGGTGCTTTCCCGGATCGACCGCCGGTGCCATGTACATGATTCCGAGCAGACCCATCACCACCACGACAACGGCAAGTGGCCGGAACCACAATCCCCACGACCGCAATTCCGCCGCGACGCCGGGATGAATCACTCCGGGTGGACGCTCACGCTCGGCGTCGGACTTCCCGCCCCCTGGTTCTGTCATACCGGCAATTGAACCCTGCCGGTATCGGTCTTGTCATGACACCACGGGTGGAGATCCGTCAGAATCCGAGGCGCCCCAGTTGCTTCGGATCCCGCTGCCAGTCCTTGGCGATCTTCACATGCAGGTCGAGGTAGACCTTGGCGCCCAGCAGCCGCTCGATCTGCTTTCGCGCCACCGTCCCGACCTCTTTGAGGCGAGCACCCTGCTTGCCGATGATGATGCCCTTTTGGCTGCTTCGTTCGACGTACAAGATCGCATGGATGTCGACCATCGGGATCTGATCCTCACCGCGTTCGCGTTCGATGATCTCCTCGATCACCACCGCCAGCGAATGCGGCAATTCGTCGTAGACACCTTCGAGCGCCGCTTCTCTGATGAACTCGGCCATCAGGACTGTCTCGGGTTCGTCGGTGAGTTCGCCATCGGGATAAAAGGCCGGCCCGGGTTCCATCAGCCCTCGCAACACATCGACGAGCACGTCGAGTTGCTTGCCCTTCGTTGCCGAGATCGGGACGACCTCGGCGTCTGGCCCGAGGAGCGCCGACAGCGCCATCAACTGTTGCGCAATACGTTCGGGCTTGACCTTGTCGATCTTGGTGACCAGACCGACCACGGGCGTCTTGGGCGCCATCTCCCTGAGCTGCTCCGCGATCCACCGGTCGCCGGGACCGATCTTCTCGTCGGCCGGAATACAGAAACCGATCGCGTCGACCTCTGAGTAGGTGTCGCGCACCAGATCGTTCAGCCGTTTGCCCAGCAGTGTCCGGGGCCGGTGCAGACCGGGGGTGTCCACCAGGATCAGTTGAGTGTCATCACGATTGACGATGCCGCGGATGGTGTGCCGGGTGGTCTGCGGGCGACTGGAGGTGATCGCGATCTTCTCGCCGACGAGGGCGTTGGTCAATGTCGACTTGCCGGTGTTGGGCCGTCCCACGAAACACACGAAGCCGGAACGGAATTCTTCGGACTCAGCCATTATTTTTGATCCAATCGTCGCGGGTTTCCGCCACCTGCGTCCGCGACGATCGCGTACGCCGACGAGCTCACCTCAGTCAGCGCCGCCAGTCCGGGATCCGTGTCTGCACGGTCCCCGGTAGTTCCGGAACCGCCGACGAGCAGTCCCGCTTCAAGTCCTTCGGCGCCGCTCGCGACTGCCATCGCAATGGCCACCTGGAGCGCGGAAAGTTGTAGTGCGGCAAGCTCAACCGGCCCTGCGGAATAGGTTCGCCCATCGGAGTCACGCACCGCGGCACCGGAGGACGCACCCGCGCGGGCCATCGCCCCGCGGGCCAGGGTCAACAACTTTCCGTCCTCGGCATCAAGCTCGGTTCCGGCTGAACCCGAAGTCATGAGGCCTCCTCGTGCTGTTGCGAACCGTCTTCATTCTCAGCCGAGTCCTCTTCCTGATCAAGCTGTTCCACGTCGGTTTCAGCCGGATCCGGCGTGGCGTCGCGCTTCTTCTTCCGCTTCTTCTTCTTTTCGAGCGCTTTCTCGGCGAGCTTGTGTACGACCACCGACACGATCCGAACGCGCCCCTGGCGGTTGGGACCACCTTCCGCGAGCAGCCGGATGCCATGCAGTTCGACCGTGGCGCCGGGCAACGGCACTCGACCGAGCACCAGCCCGAACAGGCCACCAACGGTTTCGACGTCGTCCTCGTCGATCTCGACATCGAAGAGTTCCGCGAGGTCTCCGATGGGCAGGCGCGACGACACCCGGTACCCACCGGAGCCGTCGTCGAGTGCCTCGATGGGCGGAGTCTCGTCGCTGTCGTATTCGTCGTTGATCTCACCGACGATCTCTTCGAGCACATCCTCGATTGTCAGCAGACCGGCGACGCCGCCGTATTCGTCGACCAGCACCGCCATGTGATTGTGGCTGCGCTGCATGTCCGCCAGGACTTTGTCGAGGGGTTTGGAGTCGGGGATGAACTCGGGTGGACGCATCAGTTCCCGCACCTCGACCGCGGACGGTTGCGCCGGCGGAAGACCCCGCTGGACAAGATCTTTGAGATACACGACTCCGAGCACGTCGTCCGGGTTCTCCCCGATCACGGGCAGACGCGAATGACCTGACCGCACCGCCAGCGACATCGCCTGTGCCGCGGATTTTGTGCCTTCGATCCAGACCATCTCACCGCGGGGAACCATCACCTCGCGAGCACTGGTGTCGCCGAGGTCGAAGACGGACTGGATCATCTTCCGTTCCCCCGCCGCGACCACACCGGTGAGTTCGGCCATGTCGACCACTTCACGCAGCTCGACCTCGGTCGCGAACGGCCCGTTGCGAAATCCCTTACCGGGCGTGATGGCATTACCGAGGGTGATCAGAAGTCGCGTCAACGGCGTCAGCAACACGCCGATGCCCTGCAGTACCGCAGCAGAGTTCACCGCGATCGAATACGCATGTTGCGCACCCAGAGTCCGGGGACCGACACCGATCACGACGTAATTGATCACCGCCATACCCGCGATCGCGGCGGCGACACCCCACGCGGTTCCGAGCTTGTCCATCGCATAGACGGCCGCGGACACCGTGGCCGCGGTCTCGGCCGTGATCCGGAGCAAGACCGTCAGTGCCACATATTTCGGACGATCGGACAGTACGTCCCGCAATCGGCGGGCGCCGGGGCGGCCGTCCTTCACCAGGTCGTCCACCCGCGCCGGGGACACGGTCATCAGAGCATTGTCGACAGCGGCAAAAAGGCCGCCAATGGGCACCAGCGCCACCGCGGCGAGCAGCGGCAACAAGTCAGAAAGCACCGGTGATCAGCTCTCCCCGGCCGGTTTGTCTTCTCCGAAACCGATGTTGTTCAACAGCTTTGCGTCGCGCTCGGCAACGCGGGCAGCACGTGCACGCGACCTGCGGTCGTCGTACCAGTCTTCGATGATCTGGCCCTGCAGGCCGAACATCGCCTTCTCTTCCTCGGGTTCGGCATGATCGAAGCCGAGGAGATGCAATACGCCGTGCACGGTCAGCACGGACAACTCATGGTCGGTGGAGTGCCGGGCAGTGGCGGCCTGCTCGGCTGCGAACTCCGGGCAGATCACGATGTCGCCGAGCATCGACGGGCCGGGTCCGGCGGTGTCGGGCCGACCACCGGGGCTGAGTTCGTCCATCGGAAAACTCATCACGTCGGTGGGTCCGGGCAGATCCATCCAGCGCATGTGCAGCTCGGCCATCGTCTCGTTGTCCACGAGAACCATCGACAACTCCGCTGCCGGATGGACGTCCATCCGCTCGAGCGCAAACGTCGCGACCTCGATCAGCATCTCTTCCGGGACATCGACACCCGACTCGTTGGAAACCTCGATACTCATCGGTGCCGTCCATTTCCGGCACGACGCTGGGCGCGGTTTCCGTGCAATTCGTTCGCGGCCTCCGCGCGTCCGTACGCGTCGACGATGTCGGACACCAGGCGGTGCCGGACCACGTCGGCACTGGTGAGCTGCGAGAAGTAGATGTCGTCGATGCCCTCGAGGATGCGGGCTGCCGCACGCAAACCGCTCTCGGAACCGCCGCTGGGGAGATCGACCTGAGTGACGTCACCGGTGACCACGATCTTGGAGCCGAACCCGAGACGGGTCAGGAACATCTTCATCTGCTCGGCCGTGGTGTTCTGGGCCTCGTCGAGGATGATGAACGCATCGTTCAGGGTGCGGCCACGCATGTAGGCCAACGGCGCGACCTCGATGACACCGGCTTCCATCAACTTCGGAATGGCCTCGGGGTCCATCATGTCGTGCAACGCGTCGTGCAGCGGGCGCAGATACGGGTCGATCTTGTCGTGCAGGGTGCCAGGCAGGAACCCCAGGCGCTCGCCGGCCTCGACCGCCGGCCGGGTCAGGATGATGCGACTGACCTCTTTGTTCTGCAACGACTGCACGGCCTTGGCCATCGCCAGGTAGGTCTTGCCGGTACCGGCCGGTCCCATCCCGAACACGATCGTGTTCTTGTCGATGGCGTCGACGTAATGCTTCTGGTTGAGCGTCTTCGGGCGGATCGTCTTGCCGCGCCGGGAGAGGATGTCGAGGCTGAGGACCTCGGCGGGTGACTGTCCGGAGCCGTCGGTCAGCATCCGCACGCTGTGTCGCACCAGGTCAGGATTCAGGTCGGTGCCACGCCGGACCACACCCACCAACTCCGACAGGACCCGTTCGGCGATCGCGATGTCGGCCGGTTCGCCGGTGAGCGTCACGGCATTGCCCCGCACATGAATATCGGCGACGAGGTGCGATTCGAGTTCCTTGAGGTTCTTGTCCCCGGCACCGAGCAGTCCGAAGATGACATCGGGCGACACTTCGATTGTCGAGGTCACCGCGCCAGGCGCCCTGTTTCCGGCCGCGCTGCTCTGCGTCCGGGTCGCGCTGTTGTCATCACTCACGAAAGGTGTTTCTCCTGCTCTGCCGTTAGGTCTGCGAATTGGGTTGTAGGTGCTTTGATTCTACGTCCATCAAACGCCGTGCTTCACATCAATATTTCGCCCCCTGTCAAGGCCCTCGGGCAGCACAGCCAAGACCCTCATATACCCAGCACCCGGACGGTTTCTCGATGTCCCCGGCTGCGCGGATCGACGAACACATCGTGGC
Source organism: Nocardia sp. 348MFTsu5.1 (assembly GCF_000383535.1). NCBI lineage: Bacteria > Bacillati > Actinomycetota > Actinomycetes > Mycobacteriales > Nocardiaceae > Nocardia > Nocardia sp. 348MFTsu5.1. The sequence goes on along the minus strand of NZ_KB911510.1, from coordinate 285,065 downwards.
CCTCGCCGGCCACCTCGATCAGCTCGGCCGATTGTCCGGCGGTGGAGGCGCGGCGCACATAGTCGCGGCTGACCTCGACAGGGACGGACGAGTCCTCGGTGCCATGGACGGCCACCACATGTGCCGGAAAGATCGGCTGGTCCACGGGCGAGGCATCGGCATACCGAGCCGGAACCTCCGTGATCGAACCGCCCATCAGCGCCCGGAGCGAGGGGCGAACTGCGCGTTCGCGAACTTGCAGGTCCAACGGTGCGGCCTGGGCGATGACGGTGGCGATGGACGCCTTCTTGGTCCGCGCCCCGAGCCGCGAGGTCGCCCAGACGGCCAGTTGCCCACCCGCCGAATGGCCGATGATGGCGACCTTCGACCAGTCGATCTTGTTCAGGATCTCTTCGGGCAGCGCGTAGCGGACCGGGGCATCCAGCGCGGAGATCGCCGCGACGACGTCGTTGCCGGTGCGCGGCCACCCGCCACCGTCCTCGCCGACGCGGCGGTATTCGATGTTCCAGACCACCGCGCCACGGGCCGCGAGATCCCGCGCGATCGCGGTCTCGATGGTGAGCGCGAACTCGGTGCTCCAGTAGCCGCCGTGGATGAGCACGATCACCGGAACCGGACCTGCCGTCGGCACCGACGGCAGATAGACATGACCGAACTGCGAATTACGTTCCCCGTAAGCAACTTTCACCCGCTTGACGGCGTTCACCACCGGGGACGAACCTCCCAGCGCGACGTCATCGCACCGATCGCACCGAGTGCCACCGCGGCCGCGCTCGACGTGCGCAGCACCTCCGGACCGAGCATGACGGCGGTGGCACCGACGGCCGTCAGGTCGTCGATCTCGGAATCATCCAGTCCGCCTTCGGGACCCACCACGAGCATGATCTCGGGAACAGCGAGGTCCAGCGATCGCAGGCTGGTCGTCGCCGATTCATGCAGAACCGCAACCACTCCGCCGCGGAGAACCACGTCGGACGCCATGGTTCGCACGTCGCTGGTCCGGGCCAGCGGCGCGATGGTCGGGATGTGGGCCCGGCGACTCTGCTTGGCGGCGGCCACGGCCGCCGACCGCCACTTGGCCACGCCCTTGTCAGCCTTCGGCCCAACCCATTTGGCGACACACCGGGCACTCTGCCAGGGCACGATCTCATCGGCGCCGGCCTCGGTCGCGAGATCGACCGCCAGTTCGGACCGTTCGGATTTGGGCAATGCCTGCACCACCGTCACCCGGGGCTCGGGCGAACCGGTGGCGACGGTTTCGAGGACCCTGGCCTCCAGGGCCGACTTACCCTCGGTGGCGATCACCTCGCACAGTCCCGTGTGACCGGCACCGTCGCCGAGGATGATCCGTTCGCCGACAACAACTCTGGTGACGGTGACCGCGTGCCGCCCCTCGTCTCCGTCGAGCCGGACGACGTCGCCGGCGTCGGGGACGTGGTCGACCCAGAACAGCGGTGGGCTCATCGGTCGGGTGTCAGCGCCCGGCGAATGCGTTGCGCAGGCGCGAGAACAGACCACCGGTGTTGGACGATTCGCTGTTCACGAGCTCGATCTGCTCGCTCTCCGAGATCTTCCGGTATTCCTTGAGCTTTGCGGTCTGATGCGAGTCGAGGCGGGTCGGCACCACCACGTCGAGATGCACGTGGAGCGTTCCGCGCACACCGGTGTGCAGATGGGGCATGCCCTGCCCGCGGACCTTGGCGACCTGGCCGGGCTGCGTGCCCGGCTCGATGGTCACTTTGGTGGACCCGCCGAGAACCGTGTCGATCTCCAGTTCACCGCCGAGTGCTGCATCGACCATCGGGACCCGCACCGTGCAGTGCAGGTCGTCGCTGTCGCGGACGAACACGCTGTGGGCCACTTCGGAGACCTCGACGTACAGGTCACCGGCCGGTCCACCACCGGGTCCGACCTCACCCTGGCCGACCAGACGCACCCGCATCCCGTCACCGACGCCGGCCGGGATCTTGACCGTCAGCTTGCGTCGTGCCCGCACCCGGCCGTCGCCGCCACACTTGTGGCAGGGATCGGGGATGGTCTCGCCCGCACCGCTACAGGTGGGGCATGGCCGCGAGGTCATCACCTGACCGAGGAATGAACGCTGCACCGACTGGATCTCGCCCGCACCCCGGCAGGTGGAGCAGGTGACGGGTTTGCTGTTGCCGTTGGTTCCCGAACCGGTACAGACGTCGCACAGGATCGCGGTGTCGACGTTGACCTCTTTGTTGACACCCGCCGCGCATTCGTCGAGATCGAGCTTCATCCGCAGCAGGGCATCCGAGCCGGCCTGGACCCGGCCACGCGGACCGCGTGAGCCACCGCCTCCGGACCCACCGAAGAATGCCTCGAAGACGTCACCGAGGCCACCGGAGAAGCCTCCGTTGCCGAAGCCGCCGCCGTAACCGGAACCGGCCGAGGCCAGCGGGTCGCCGCCGGCGTCCACGATCCGGCGCTTCTCCGGGTCGGTCAGCACCTCGTAGGCGGCCGACACATCCTGGAATCGGGTTTGGGCGGACTCGTCGGGATTGACGTCCGGGTGCAGCTCGCGGGCCAGCTTGCGGTACGCGCGCTTGATCTCCTGATCACTGGCGCCCCGATCGACGCCCAGTATCCCGTAGTAATCACGTGCCACGGCGGTGAGTCATCCGTTCTCTCTGCAGTTCCGGAGGTGCACCCGATGGTGTCCGGAAAGTCTTCACTCTGTCTTTGGGTGATCGTCTTGATGTGCTTCGCTGCACATCATCGGTCGGCAAGTACCTCACCGACATATCTGGCAACGGCGGCGACCGAGGCAATGGTTCCCGGATAGTCCATCCGGGTCGGACCCAGCACTCCGAGGCCACCGAACACTGTTCCCGAGGCACCGTACCCGGTGGAAACCACCGCGGTACCCCGCAGGTTCTCCTCACGGGTCTCTTCGCCGATCTGAACCGTCACCGTTCCGGTGTTCTGGGTGGCGGCCAGCAGCTTGAGGACAACCACCTGTTCCTCCAGGGCCTCGAGCACCGAACCCATCGCCCCGGCCATCGGCGCGAAGTCCGCGGCGGCCCGCGTCAGGTTGGAGGTACCACCGAGCACCAGTCGATCGGCCGAGCGCTGGACCAGGGTCTCGACCAGGACGGTGGCGACCCTGATGAAGGGCTGATGCAGGTCCTCGGGAGCCTTGTTGGCGAGTTCGGCGACGGCATGGGAGGCGATCTCAAGGCGCTGCCCGTTCAGGGCGGCCGAGAACATGTCCCGCAGCTGGGTGATCTCCTGATCGCCCAGGTCCTCGCCCAGATCGACGATGCGCTGCTCCACGCGACCGGTGTCGAGAATCACCACGAGCAGCAACCTCGCCGGGGTCAGCGCGACGACTTCGAGGTGCCGAACCGCGGACGATGAGAGAACCGGGTACTGGATCACCGCGACCTGCCGGGTCAGCTGGGCCAGCAACTGCACCGAACGCCGCAGGACGTCGTCGAGGTCGACACCGGAATCGAGAAAACTCAGGATCGCCCGCCGCTCGACCTGGGAGATCGGCTTGACCTCACTGATGCGGTCGACGAACAGCCGGTACCCCTTGTCGGTGGGCACCCGACCCGAACTCGTATGCGGCTGCGTGATGTAGCCCTCGGCTTCGAGGACCGCCATGTCGTTGCGGACTGTGGCGCTCGACACACCGAGGTGATGACGGTCGACCAGCACCTTGGAGCCCACCGGCTCCTGGGTGGCGACGTAGTCCGTCACGATGGCGCGCAGGACCTCGAAACGACGATCGTCGGTGCTCGACACGAGCAGTCACCTCCAGTCTCACGATGGGCAAAACGTGTTCCACGATGACGTATTCGTCTTCACAGCGTTTGACCAGTCTACGGCGACGAATACCGGTTACGGTGAACCGGTGATTTTCAAGGGCGTCCGTGACGGCAAACCGTATCCGGATCATCAGCTGTCGATCCGCGACTGGGCCAAGATCCCACCGCGGCAGCTCCGGCTCGACCAGCTGACCACTGTCACGACCGTCCTCGCGCTCGACAAGCTGCTGTCCGAGGATTCGACGTTCTACGGCGACCTGTTCGCCCACGCCGTGCAATGGCAGGGCGAGATCTACCTCGAGGACGGCTTGCACCGGGCTGTGCGATCAGCACTGAGGAACCGGAACGTCATCCACGCCCGGCTCCTCGACCTCGACCACCTCTCGGCAGCATCGGCCAATCCCGAGAACATGAACAGCACTAATGAATTCCCTACCCCGCCAACAGGTTTCGGACGACGCCGTCCGCCAGTAGTCGACCACGGCTGGTCAGAACCAGGTCGTCGCCGGCCAACTCGGTGAGACCGTCGGCGATCGTCTGACGCGCGCGCATCTGTTCGTCCGGGTCGAGTTCGGTCCAGGGCAACCCGCTCGAACGCCGCACCGTGAGCATCACCCGCTCGGTATGGCGGTCCTGCGCAGTCAGTTCCTCACTGCCGGCCACCGGTAGGTCGCCCGCGGCCACCGCAGCCGCATAGGTGGCCGGATGTTTGTGATTCCACCAGCGAACCCCCGCCACATGTGAATGCGCCCCGGGCCCCGCACCCCACCAGTCAGCGCTGTCCCAGTAGCCGAGATTGTGGCGGCACTCCGCATTCGCGACGTCGGGCCGGGCCCAGTTCGACACCTCGTACCAACGCATCCCCGCCGCGGTCAGCCGGGAGTCGATCATCTCGTACCGACTGGCCAGCACATCGTCGTCGGGCGCGGGCAGTTCGCCCCGGCGAACCCGACGGGCCAACGCAGTCCCGTCCTCGACGATCAGCGCATAGGCCGAGACGTGATCGACCCCGGCTTCGAGAACGGCGTCCAGCGACATCGCCAGATCCTCGTCCCGTTCACCCGGTGTTCCGTAGATCAGGTCCAGGTTGATGTGCTCGATCCCGGCCTCACGCGCCTCACGGGCCGCCGCCACCGCCCGTCCCGGTGTGTGGGTGCGATCCAGCACTGCGAGTACATGACTTGCGGCAGACTGCATTCCGAGCGACACCCGATTGAATCCGGCACCTGCGATGCCGGCGAAGAACTCCGGCGACGTCGACTCCGGATTGGATTCGGTGGTGATCTCGGCGCCGTCGGCGATCTCGAAGTACTTTCGCACCGACGTCAGGACCTGCCCTAGTCCCTGAGCTCCGAGCAACGACGGCGTGCCGCCCCCGACAAAGATCGTGGACACCGGTCGCGCCGGCGACAACTGCCGGGCGGCCATCGCCAGTTCGCCGTCGAGTGCGGTCATCCATTGATCCGGCGACGACGCACTGCCCAGTTCACCGGGCGTATAGGTGTTGAAGTCGCAGTAACCACAGCGTGTCGCGCAGAATGGCACGTGGATGTACAGCCCCAGCGGCGTTTCACTGTCAGACTTCGGAATCGATAAGTTTGCCATCGTAAGACGATCATCCCAGGCACGCTTGTCACAACCGAATTCAGGACGACTTCACACGAGGGGTCAAGCCAATGGCAACCACAGACAAGTCGGACGGGCATGAGCCGAGCGCCGATACCCCAGCCGCCGACACACCGGCAGGCAGACCAGATTGGCCCACCCACCTGCTCGTCTGGGCGCTGCTGCGATCGGTGGTCATCGTGGTCCTGTATCTCGTCGCGTATTTCCTGGTCCCCTGGGACCAATTCAGCGACTGGTGGTCACTGGCGATCGTGATCGGATTCCTGGTCATCGCCATGGCGACCGCGGTCTGGCAGGTCGGCCAGATCCTGAAATCGCCGGCCCCGGCGGTCCACGCCATCGAAGCGCTGGCGATCATCGGGCCGATCTACCTGCTCGCGTTCTCCCTCTGCTATTTCATGATGTCGGAGAACAATCCCGACCAGTTCACCGAGCCGCTGAGCCTCATGGGCTCGCTCTACTTCACCCTCTCGGTGTTCGCGACCGTCGGATTCGGCGACATCACCGCCGCGGTGGACGTGTCCCGGGCGGTGGTCAGCTTCCAGATGGTGCTCAACCTGATCGTCGTCGGTGTGGGGATCAAGGTGATCCTGGCCGCGGTGAAGTGGGGCCGCGATATTCGGGACGGAAAATCTTCCGGCCCGGAATGAGTTCTGCGCACCGGTTGTTGTGCCTGATTGGTAGCCGGAAAATTCCGGCAGCCCGACTTCGACTCAAGATGAGTCGAAATAAACCCAAGTAGACGCATCGAGGGGGTCCGTGGCACTATGGGCGACGTGACTTCTCAAGGGGTGTGGCTCGCGATGCGGCGACACATTGATCTCGGGCGCGCATGCAGCGCGCTCTGTCGCATGTAATCAGCACGTCCGCTTCGCGTCCCGCAGCCCGGGATTGCGCCGGGTTCTCGTGCTAACTACGCCCTCCCCTCACTTCATTTCGCAGGACTCTTGGGTGCCATCGGCACACGCTCACCGCTGCCCCGGGTCCGCCAGACAGGAGCAACATGACGTCGACGACCGACGCCCCCGGCAAGCCCGCGCGCCGTGCGCGTCCCGTAAAGCGCCGAGCAGAAGGTCAGTGGGCGCTCGGCTACCGTGAACCGCAGAACCCCAACGAGCAGGTCAAGAAGGACGACAACCCGCTCAACGTGCGTGCGCGGATCGAGAACATCTACTCCAAGCAGGGTTTCGATTCCATCGACAAACAGGACCTCCGCGGCCGGATGCGCTGGTGGGGCCTGTACACCCAGCGCGCCGAGGGCTACGACGGCACCTGGACCGGCGACGACAACATCGACATCCTCGAGGCCAAGCACTTCATGCTCCGGGTGCGGTGCGACGGCGGCGCCCTGAACGTCGAGCAGTTGCGTACCGTCGGTCAGCTGTCAACCGAGTTCGGCCGCGACACCGCAGACCTCTCCGACCGCGAGAACGTCCAGTACCACTGGATCGACATCCGCAACGTCCCGGAGATCTTCAGCCGGCTCGAGGCAGTCGGACTCAAAACCACCGAAGCGTGCGGCGACTGCCCCCGCATCATCCTGGGCTCCCCGCTCGCCGGTGAAGCGGTCGATGAGGTTCTCGACCCCACACCGGCGATCGACGAGATCGTCCGCCGCTACATCGGCGATCCGAAGTACTCGAACCTGCCCCGCAAGTTCAAGACCGCGATCTCCGGCCTGCAGGACGTCGCCCACGAGGTCAACGACATCGCCTTCATCGGCGTCAACCATCCCGAGCACGGCCCCGGACTCGACCTCTGGGTCGGCGGTGGCCTGTCCACCAACCCCATGCTCGCGCAGCGGGTCGGTGCCTGGATCCCGCTCGACGAGGTCCCCGATGTCTGGGAAGGTGTCGTCTCGGTCTTCCGCGACTACGGCTACCGCCGGCTTCGCACCAAGGCCCGCCTGAAGTTCCTGATCAAGGACTGGGGCATCGAGAAGTTCCGTCAGGTCCTCGAAGACGAGTACCTCGGCCGCAAGCTGATCGACGGACCGGCGCCCACGCCACTGACCGCCCCCCGTGATCACATCGGCGTTCAGAAGCTCAAGAGCGGCCTGAACTCGGTCGGATTCGCAGCCATCGCCGGCCGCGTCTCCGGCACCAAGCTGACCGCCGTTGCCGACGCCGCCCAGCGAGCCGGCTCCGACCGCATCCGCTTCACGCCGTACCAGAAGCTCGTGGTCCTCGACGTTCCCGACGACAAGGTCGAGCAGCTCATCGACGAGGTCTCCCAGCATGGCCTCGAGGCCCGCCCGTCGCCGTGGCGCCGCAACCTGATGGCCTGCTCGGGCATCGAGTTCTGCAAGCTCTCGTTCACCGAGACACGCAAGCGTTCGCAGGTCCTGGTTCCTGATCTCGAACGACGTCTGGCCGACATCAACGATCAGCTCGACGTACCCATCACCGTCAACATCAACGGCTGCCCCAACTCCTGTGCCCGCGCCCAGATCGCCGACATCGGATTCAAGGGCATGCTCGTCGAGGACAACGACGGCAAGACCGTCGAGGGCTTCCAGGTGCACCTCGGTGGCAGCCTCGGCCAGGACGCGGCATTCGGCCGAAAGTTGCGCCAGCACAAGGTGCTCTCGACCGATATCGGTGACTACATGGAGCGGGTTGTCCGCAACTTCGTGAAGGAACGCAATGAAGGGGAACGGTTCGCCCAGTGGGCGATCCGCGCCGATGAGGAGGATTTGCGATGAACACCGCCGTTCGCAATGAAACGGAATTGCGTGGGCTGGCCGAGGCCGGCGCGGCACTACTGGGACCCGATGCCTCGGCACAGGACCTGTTCCGTTGGACCGCAGACACATTCGGCAGCGACTTCCTGGTCGCGTCGAATATGCAGGACGCCGTCCTGATCGATGTCGCGACCAATGCGATCAGCTCCGAGCAGCTCGGCGGCGACAAGCTCAAGGTGCTCTTCCTCGACACCGGGTACCACTTTGCCGAGACCATCGGAACCCGCGACGCGGTCGAGCAGGTCTACGGCGTCGAGATCGTCAATGCCAGGGCCGAGCAGAGCGTGGCCGAGCAGGACGCCCTCCTCGGGCGAAACCTGTTCGCCTCCAATCCCAGTGAGTGCTGCCGCCTGCGCAAGGTGGAACCCCTGAAGCGGGAACTGTCCGGTTACCGGGCCTGGGTCAGCGGAATCCGCCGGGTCGAATCCCCCACTCGGGCCAATGCCCCACTGATCTCGTTCGACGACGCCTTCGGTCTGGTGAAGATCAATCCGCTGGCCGCCTGGACCGACGAGCAGTTCCAGCAGTACATCGAAGCCAACGGCGTACTCGTCAATCCCCTTGTCGACGAGGGCTATCCGTCCATCGGATGCGCGCCCTGCACCAGCAAGCCGATCGCCGGTGCCGATCCACGAAGCGGCCGCTGGGCCGGTCTGGCCAAAACAGAATGCGGGTTGCACGCCTCATGACCATCGAAACGAGCACCAACGTCCTCCCGGTCGACACCGAAGACGAGTTCACCACCCTGGACGCCCTCGAGTCCGAGGCGATTCACATCTTCCGTGAGGTCGCCGGCGAGTTCGAACGTCCGGTGATCCTCTTCTCGGGCGGCAAGGACTCCACGGTCCTGCTGCACGTCGCGCTGAAGGCATTCTGGCCGGCACCGCTGCCGTTCTCGCTTCTGCACGTCGACACCGGGCACAACCTGCCCGAGGTCCTCGCGTTCCGCGACGACGTGGTGGAGCGGCACAACCTTCGCCTGCATGTCGCGAAGGTCGAGGACTACCTCGCCGACGGACGCCTCACCGAGCGGCCCGACGGCATCCGCAATCCGCTGCAGACTGTGCCGCTGCTCGACGGGATCACCGAGAACCGCTTCGACGCGGTCTTCGGTGGCGCCCGCCGCGACGAGGAACGCTCCCGCGCCAAGGAGCGGATCTTCTCGCTGCGCAACGCATTCGGTCAGTGGGATCCCAAGCGTCAGCGCCCCGAACTGTGGAACCTCTACAACGGCAAGCACGCCCCCGGCGAGCACGTCCGCGTGTTCCCGCTGTCCAACTGGACCGAGCTCGACGTCTGGCGCTACATCGCCCGCGAGCAGGTACTGCTTCCGTCGATCTACTATGCCCATCAGCGTGAGGTCTACTCGCGTGACGGTATGTGGATGACGCCCGGTGTCTGGGGCGGCCCCGCCGAAGGTGAAGAGCTGCAGACCCTTTCGGTTCGCTACCGCACCGTGGGCGACGGATCCACCACCGGCGCGGTTCTCTCCGACGCCACCGACAACGAAGCCGTGCTGGCCGAGGTCGCCGCTTCCCGACTCACCGAACGCGGTGCCACCCGCGGCGACGACCGTGTGTCCGAAGCCGCCATGGAAGACCGCAAACGAGAAGGCTACTTCTGATGAATCATGCTCCAGATCTGCTCCGGTTGGCGACGGCCGGCAGCGTCGACGACGGCAAGTCCACTCTCGTGGGCCGGTTGCTCTACGACACCAAATCGGTTCTGGCCGACCAGATCGACGCCGTCACCCGGGCATCGGTGGACCGCGGTCTCGACCAGCCCGACCTGTCGCTGCTGGTCGACGGTCTGCGCGCCGAACGTGAACAGGGCATCACCATCGATGTCGCCTACCGCTACTTCGCCACCCCGGCCCGGTCGTTTGTTCTCGCCGACACCCCCGGACACGTGCAGTACACGCGCAACACCGTCTCCGGCGCCTCCACGGCCGGTCTGGTGATCCTGCTGGTCGACGCCCGTAAGGGTGTCATCTCGCAGACCCGCCGGCACGCCGCGGTGATGGCGTTGCTCGGAGTTCCGCGTCTGGTGCTGGCGGTCAACAAGATCGACCTCGTCGACGATCCGGAGAAGGTCTTCAACGAGATCCGCACCGAGTTCACCGACATGACGACGTCCCTTGGGTGGAGCGCTGAACGCGTCGTCTCCATCCCGGTGTCGGCGCTGCACGGCGACAACGTGGCGATCCGGTCCGACAAGACCCCGTTCTACACCGGACCGACCCTGATCGAGCATCTCGAATCGGTGCCCGCCGGTGAGGATCGCAAGCCGGTCGGCTTCCGGTTCCCGGTCCAGTACGTGATCCGGCCTCGCACAGCGGAATACCCGGACTACCGCGGCTATGCCGGTCAGGTTGCCGCGGGCCGGGTGACGGTCGGTGACGAGGTGGTGATCCTGCCGTCCGGCACCCGCACCACCGTCGAGCGGATCGACACGGCCGACGGTTCGCTCGAGTCGGCGCACACCGGCCGGAGCATCACAGTCATTCTGGCCGACAACGTCGACGTCTCGCGCGGCGATGTCATCGCTGCGGTGTCCGATGCACCCGAACCGATCTCGCAGTTCAGCGCCACCGTCTGCTGGTTGGGCGACAAGCCGTTGCGTCCCGGCGCCCGCCTGCTGCTCAAGCACGGTGCCCGCACCACCCAGGCCATCGTCGGCGGACTCGAAGTCCTCTTCGACGAGCAGGAACTGGTACTGCGCGAATCCCCGGAATCGTTGGAGCTCAATCAGATCGGCCGCATCTCGGTGCAGACCGCGCAGCCGATCAGCGCCGACGACTACAACACCAACCGCGAGACCGGCAGCTTCCTGCTGATCGACCCGCAGGGTGGCAACACCCTCGGCGCCGGCCTGGTGGGCGACGCATTGTCGACGTTGCACCTGAAAGAGCTTGTGTGACAACACTGATCCTTGCTGCCCACGGTAGCCGCGACCCTCGGTTCGCGGCCACCGTGGCACGGATCAGTGCCGCCGTCCGCGATCGCCTCGGCGACGTGGATGTGCGGCTGGCGTACCTCGACCTCAACACCCCCACGGTGTCCGAGGTCCTGGCGCAGTGCAGCGGCGAGATCTTGCTCGCGCCGCTGCTGTTGTCGGAGGCTTTCCACAGCAAGATCGACCTGCCTTCGCTGGTCGATCAGGCCTGCCGCGACAACCCGACTCTGACGGTCCGTCAGCTGCCCACCCTGGGCGGCGACCCGCGAATCGTCACCGCCTTGGCCGATCGTCTCGACCAGGTCGGCCTGCGTCGAACCGACGGTGTCGTGATGACGGCCGTCGGCTCCAGCGACGTCGTGGCAGACAACGCCGTGCGGGCCCGGGCAACCGAGTTGGCTCTCGAAATCGGTACCCCGCTGGTGGAACTCGTGTTCGCGACCCGCCTCGGCAAGGCCAACGAGACGTTGCGCGCCGCCATCGACAACCTTCGCCGCAAGGGCGCACAGCGCATCGTTGTGAGCCCGTATTTCTTGTCGGCAGGGCTGCTGACCGAACGCGTCGACACCGCCATCGACAATCTCGCACCAGGTGCTCAGATCGCCGGACCTCTCGGTGCCCACCCGGCTCTGATCGACGTCGTCTGCGATCGCTACCGCGCCGCACTCCCCGTCCACGCCTGACCCTCCCCGCCCTCCGCGCAAACGCTCCGGATATGCGAAGACGCTCCACATGTATGCGGAGCGTCTTCGTATTTGTGGAGCGTTTGCGTCCTCAGCGGAGCGTTTGCGAGTCGACAGGCAACGGCAGGAGCGCAATCCCGTTGTAGCTCCCCGACAATGCGCGCCCGGCCGCCAGCAGCGGCGCCTTGCTGCGGAGTGTCCGCGACATCACGAAGGCACCTTCGAGCGAGCAGATGATCGCGATCACCACCTCTTCGGCGAGGTCCTCCGTCAGGCCCCGACTGTGAAAATACATGCGCCCCAGCGTGATCCAGTCACCGAAGATTGACGCCGCCGCCGCCCTGAGTGACTCGTCGGCGTTTGCCACCTCGCCGGCAACCGTCGACACGGGGCACATGTTCGCGTATCCGGTCGATTCCATGTCTTCGGCCGCTTGGGCAAACGCGAACCGGATGCCCGCACCCAGGTCGAGTTGGTCGGCCATCACCATCGGTATGACGGCGGCGTAGGCGACGCCGGCATTGACCAGGGCCTCCCTCGCGATCTGCGCCTTTCCCTCCGGAAAGTGGTGATAGATCGATCCGATCGGCGCACCAGAGGCCGCCACGATCTGCTTCATGCTCAACGCCGCATACCCGTGCGCACGCATGAGTTCGATCGCGGCAGTCAGAATCGATTCGCGCGTACCCCTTGCCATCAATACCTCCTCCATCCATACTAGAACAGTCGCTCTAGAACGAACGCTCTAGGAGATCTCTGATGCAAAGCGTCGAACTGACCGCAGGCACCATCGAGTATCGCGAAGCCGGTGATCCACACGGACGGCCGGTGGTGTTCACGCACGGACTGCTCATGAACGACCATCAGTGGGACCTCGTACTCCCTCTGCTTCCCAACACTTTTCGCTATCTACTGCCGATCCTGCCCCTCGGCGGTCATCGCATCCCGATGAAGCGCGACGCAGATCTGACGATGCCCGGGATGGTCGGGGTCCTCTCCGACTTCCTGTCGGCGCTGGACCTCCGGGACGCAACAGTCGTGCTCAGCGATTGGGGCGGTCCGCTGTTCCTGCCCGAACTGCAGACCGGGGAGCGGGTGAGCCGCCTGGTGATCTGCCCGGCCGAAGCATTCGACAATTTCCCACCCGGATTCCCGGGCAAGATGGCCGTGGTCGCGGCGACGGTGCCGGGCGGAATAACGTTCGCGCTGCGCCAGTTCCGTAGCCGGATACTCCGCAGAACCCCGATGGTGCTCGGACTGATGGCAAAGAAACCGATCCCGGACGACATCATCACCTCCTGGACCGATCCCGGCCTGGCGTCGGCCGATGTCCGTCGCGACGTACTCGCCTACGCCCGCGGAACCAAATTCGACAAACGCGCCCTGATCGCCGACACCGAGCAGCTGCGCGAGTTCACGGGTCCGACACTGGTGCTTTGGGCCCCGGAAACCAACGTGATGCGCCGCGAGCACGGTCGACGTTTGGCCGATCTCGCACCAAATGGCAAACTCGTCGAAGTCCACGACGCCTACGTGCTGATCATGCTCGACCAACCCGAGCGCACCGCCGAACTCATCGCCGAGTTCCTGCAGACCACCTGATTGCCCCTCCCAACCCCAAACGAGCCACCTATACGAAGACGAGCCGCATATTTGTGGCTCGTCTTCGTATAGATGGCTCGTTTGCGGAGCGTGGGAGGGCGCCGAGGTCAGGCCAGCGCGGCCTCAGGGATGTGCGTGGCCCGCACGTACACCTCGTCACCGTCGTTGAGTCCCAGTGCTGCCGCGTCGCCGCGCGTGATCTGCGCGTGGAAGTCCTCATTGGTGGCGAGGTTTTCGAACTCCACCCGAACTTCGAAGCCCAGATACACAACACGCTTGACCCGCGCCTTGATGACGCCCGTCTCCGCGGCTGCGGTTTCAGCGGAATCCAGCGCCAGGTCCGGAGTACGCCCGACCCGAATGTCATGCGGCCGCACCAGAACACCGTTGAGCTTGGCCACGGAGCCGAGGAACGACATGACAAACGGGTTCTCGGGACGGTCGTACAGGTCCGCCGGTGAACCGATCTGCTCGATACGGCCCTTGTTGAGCACCGCGATGCGGTCGGCGACGTCGAGGGCTTCCTGCTGATCGTGGGTCACCAGGACGGTGGTCACGTGCACCTCGTCGTGCAGACGACGGAGCCATGCCCGCAGGTCTTCGCGGACCTTCGCGTCGAGAGCACCGAAAGGCTCGTCGAGCAGCAGCACCTTCGGGTCGACGGCGAGCGCCCTCGCCAACGCCATGCGCTGACGCTGACCACCCGAAAGCTGTGCCGGGTAACGGGTTTGGAAGCCCGCCAGCCCGACGACCTCGAGCAGCTCGTCGACCTTCTTCTTGATCTCGGGCTTCGGGCGCTTCCGGATCTTCAAACCGAAGGCGACGTTGTCCCGCACCGTCATGTGCTTGAACGCGGCGTAATGCTGGAACACGAACCCGATGTCGCGGTTCTGCGGCGACACCCGCGTGACGTCGTCGCCGTTGATGATCACCGTTCCCGAATCGAGCTGGTCGAGGCCGGCGATCGCCCGCAGGAGTGTCGACTTGCCCGACCCGGAAGGTCCGAGCAATGCGGTCAGCGAACCGACCGGGATGTCGATCGAGACGTTGTCGAGCGCGGCGAAGTCTCCATAATGCTTGTTCGCGTCGATTACCGAGATGGTCATACCAGTTCACTCTCCTGGGTTTTCGGGCTTGTTTCAGCCGGGGCAGCAACCGCATCGGCCTCTTTGCTCGCGCTTCGGCGGGACAGTTGATTGGTGTCAGTTCGCTTGCCGACAAAAGTCATCAGCAGCAACACGATGATCGCGATCATCATCAGCAGAGTCGCGGCTGCGTACGCACCGTACTCGTTGTAATCGTCGGTGTAGCGCGACGACACCAGCAGTGTCAGTGTCTGCGAGACACCGGGCAGGTTGGACGACACGATGATCACGGCGCCGTACTCACCGAGCGCACGGGCGATGGTCAACACCACGCCGTACGACAGGCCCCACCGGATCGCCGGCAAGGTGATCCGCCAGAACGTCTGCCATCCGCTGGCCCCGAGTGTTGCCGCGGCCTCTTCTTGCTCGGTTCCGATCTCACGCAGCACCGGTTCGACTTCGCGGACAACAAACGGCAACGTCACGAACAGTGTTGCCAGGACCATGCCCGGCAGGCCGAAGATCACCCGGAAACCGGTGCTCTCCAGACCACCGAACCAACCGCCATAGCCCCACAACAGGATCAGGGCCACACCGACAACGATCGGCGAGACGGCAAAGGGGAGGTCGACGATCGCTTCCATCACTCCGCGTCCGCGGAAACGTCCGCGCACCAGTGCGAGTGCCGTGAAGACACCGAAGATCACGTTGAGCGGCACCACAATCGCGACGATCAACAGGCTCAACTGCAGAGCCGAGATCGCGGCCGGGGTGGTGATCCAGTCCCAGAACTGGGCGATGCCGTGTTCGAAGGACCGCCAGAAGATGAGTCCCACCGGGACCACCACCAGGACGAACAGGTAGAGCAGCGCGATGATGCGCAACGAGATGCGGGGAAAGGCAGACAGTTTCACGAGTTCAGCTCCTCACGGCGTGAGGTCCGTTGACCCACAACGCGTAGTACCAGCAGCACCACAAACGCGATCAGCAGCAGCACCAGGGAAACGGTTGCGGCATCGACCGGTGAGTCGACCTCGATCTGCTGCTGGATGTACTGCGACGCAACCTGGGTTTCGCCCGGGATGTTGCCGCCGATCAGCACCACGGAACCGAACTCACCGATGGCGCGGCTGAAGGCGAGGCCGGCACCGGAAAGGACTGCCGGGGCCAGTGCGGGAAAGACGATCTTCCACCAGATGACCCAGTTGTTGGCGCCCAGCGAAGCGGCTGCATCCTCGACCTCTTTGTCGATCTCGATCAGCACCGGCTGGACCTGACGCACCACGAACGGGAGCGTCACGAAGGCCAGGGCGATAACCAGCGCGGGCTGGGTGGCGTTGAGCTCGACGTTGATCGGGCTGTTCGGGCCGTAGAGCGAGAGCAACACGAGGCTGGCGACGATCGTCGGCAGCGCGAACGGAAGGTCGATCAGTGCGTTGACGTACCGCTTGCCGGGGAACTCGTCACGAACCAGAACCCAGGCGATGATCGTGCCCATGACCACGTTGATCACGGCGACGACCAGGGAGACCAGGACCGTGATCTTGAGTGCGTTGAGAGCACCCTCGGCGGTGACCGCATCCCAGAAACCGCTCCACCCGTCGTCGAACGCCTCGCTGGTGATCGCGGCGAGGGGCAGGAGCACGATGATGGTGAGCCACAGCATTGCAACTCCGACACCCAGCGGTCCCACACTGCCCCAGGTGCGTCTGGTGGGCTTGGACTTGGCGACCGGTGGCGCCACTTCGGTGATGGTCATACGTTGCCTCCGGCGTTGTAGATCTTGGTGATGGCACCCGACGCACCGAACAGCGCCTTGTCCACAGCGGACCAGCCCTTCAGGTCCTTGCCGTCGTTCTTGGCGGCCGTCCCCTCGCCCAGCACAGCACCCAACTCCTTGATCGTCCAGAGTTTCGCGATGTCACCCGGGAACAGGGATTTGGTCTCTTCGAGCACCGCCGGATCAACCGGGCGGAATCCGTTTTCGGCCCAGATCCGCTGCGCTTCCGGGGTGAACAGGTAGCTGACGAAGGCGTTGGCGGCGTCCTTCTCCTCGGTGGTGTTCACCACCGCGACCGGGTTCTCGATCTTGAAGGTCTCGGACGGAATGACGTAGTCGACGCGCTCCCCCGGCTCGGCGGTCGCATTCTGATTCTTGAGGAAGATCGCCTCGTTCTCGTAGCTGATCAGCACGTCGCCCTGACCCTGCTCGAAAGCGGTGGTGGCTTCGCGTCCGGACTTCGGCTGGACCTTCGTGTGATCGCGGACGAGCTCGGCGACATAGTCGAGGCCGGCCTGGTTGTCGACACCGCCGTTGCTCTTCGCGGAGTACGGTGCCAGCAAGTTCCACTTGGCCGATCCCGAGCTACCCGGGTTCGGAGTGACCACCTGGACGCCCGGCTTGAGCAGGTCGTCCCAGGTCTGAATGTTCTTGGGGTTGCCCTCACGGACCACCAACGCGACCACCGAACCGAAAGGCGTGCTTCCGTTGGGGTACTGCTCGGCCCAATCCTTGTCGACCACACCGGCTTTCACCAGGCGGGTGATGTCGGGCGCGACCGAGAAGTTCACCACGTCGGCAGGAACCCGGCGGGCGACCTTGCGCGACTGGTCACCCGAGGCCCCGTAGGACGCCGAGAAGCCGATGTCCTCGCCTTCCGGTGTATCCCGGAAGGCCGGGATGATCGCGTCGTAGCCGACCTTCGGCACCGCGTACGCGTACAAATTCAGGTGATGCGAACCGCTGGAGATATCTTGACCTCCGGGTTCGTCTGTCGAGCCGCCCCCACAGCCCGACAACACCAACGCCGATACGACCAGCACGGAGAGCGAACCGGCCACAGACAGATCTGTCCAGCTCCGCTTTCGCCCCCGTGGCCGCGCATGGCGCGAGGATCGGAAAAGCATAGTTGTATCCCCTTATATTCACTGTCAGTAGGTCTATGGATGAGCGAGTCGTGGGCGACGGCCCGAATCTGGACGGCGTTCAACGACAGAGTGCGTCAAAAACAGAGCGATATTCGACCGCAAAGAGCACCAGTGTGTGGTGCACGCGGTAACCGTCGGCTGCAGACATAGGCGGAACATTAGCACCAGAATTTGGCGTGTGAACCTCACGAACAAGGGGTCGGGTGAGGCCCGATCAGCGCAGGATCAACCAGGCGACGACAACCAAAACAACCAGACCGATCAAAGCGACGGTGACCTTCGAGCGCGGCATTACCGTTCCCCTCCATCGACATCAGTTGAATCGCGACGGTCAAAGAGCCGAAACGATGCATCTACCAGGACATTCATCAACACAGCGATGCCGATTGCAAGCGGGATGACGATCGCCGCGCAGACAAGGAGCTGCGGCACAAACGACATCGACGTCAGCCACTCTTCGACGCCATCCCACCATCGGGTCAATGAATCCACCGGGCCAGCCTAGCCCCTCGATTTTTGATCACCGTGATTAAAAGTCCGGAGGCGCAATCACCGGGGGTCCCCGGCCCGAGAATCCGGGTCCGAACAGAATCTCTGCAGCGGTGGCAGCGGAGTACGACCGCCAGCATGATAGAGCCATGACAACCACATCCGAGGACAGCAGTATCGCTGGCCTCACCAATACCGGCCACACCGCGCCCACCGGTGCGGGCGCCGTCCCCAAGCGCCAGCATTCCGCACTGAGCTCGCCGGCGATCGGCGCGTCTCCCGGAATGCCGCAGAATGCCTTCCCGCCGATCGGCGACTACGCGTTCCTGTCCGACTGCGAATGCAACTGCCTCATCGCACGCAACGGTTCGGTGGAATGGATGTGTGTCCCCCGTCCCGACTCCCCCAGTGTCTTCGGCGCGGTCCTCGACCGCAGCGCCGGCCATTTCCGACTGGCGCCCTACGGCGTCAACGTTCCGGTCGACCGCCGGTACCTGCCCGGCAGCCTGATGGTCGAGACGACGTGGCAGACCGACACCGGTTGGCTCATCGTTCGCGACGCGCTGGTGATGGGCAAATGGCACGACAACGAAGCCCGGTCGCGCACGCATAAGCGCACGCCGACCGATTGGGATGCCAAGCACGTCCTCCTCCGTACGGTCCGCTGTGTGAACGGCACCGTGGAACTGGCGATGAGCTGCGAGCCGGCGTTCGACTACCACCGGGGCGGTACCAAATGGGAATACTCCGGCCCGGCGTACGGCGAAGCGATTGCCGGCGCGACCGGTGTCGACGGTGATGTCCAGTCGCTGAAGCTGACCACCAGCCTCAAGCTCGGACTCGAGGGCCGTGAAGCCCGCGCCCGGACCCGCATGGTCGAAGGTGACAACCACTTCGTCGCCATGAGTTGGGGCAGCCAGCCACCTCCGCAGGACTGGGCGGAGGCCGCGCAGATGATGTGGGAGACCTCCGAGTGCTGGCGGCAGTGGATCAACATCGGCACCTTCCCCGACCACCCGTGGCGGAACTATCTGCAGCGCAGTGCCCTCACCCTCAAAGGGCTGACCTACTCACCCACCGGTGCCCTGCTGGCGGCAGCCACCACCTCGTTGCCGGAAACCCCTCAGGGAGAACGTAACTGGGACTACCGCTACGCGTGGGTGCGCGATTCGACCTTCGCGTTGTGGGGTCTGTACACCCTGGGCCTCGACCGCGAGGCCAGCGACTTCTTCTCCTTCATCGCCGACGTCTCCGGCGCCACCAACGGTGAGCATCATCCGTTGCAGGTGATGTACGGCGTCGGCGGCGAACGCACGCTCGAAGAAGCCGAACTCAACCATCTCTCCGGCTACGACGGCGCCCGGCCCGTCCGCATCGGCAACGGCGCCTATAACCAGAGCCAGCACGACATCTGGGGCACCATGCTCGACTCGGTGTACCTCAACACCAAGACCACCGAAACGGTGTCCGAGACGTTGTGGCCGGTCCTCAAAGCCCAGGTCGAAGAAGCGGTCAAGCACTGGCGCAAACCCGACCGCGGGATCTGGGAAGTCCGCGGCGAGCCACAGCATTTCACCTCGTCCAAGGTCATGTGCTGGATCGCGCTGGACCGCGGCGCCAAACTCGCGGCCATCCATGGCGAGAAGTCCTACGCGAAGACGTGGGCCGAGATCGCCGACGAGATCAAGGCCGACATCCTCGAGTTCGGCGTCAACGACCGTGGCATCTTCACCCAGCGCTACGGGCACGACGCTCTCGACGCCTCACTGCTGCTGGTCCCGCTCCTGCGGTTCCTGCCGTCGGATGACCCCCGGGTACGGAACACCGTGATCGCCATAGCCGACGAACTCAGCGAGAACGGGCTCGTATTGCGCTACCGCGTCGAAGAGACCGATGACGGCTTGTCCGGCGAAGAGGGTTCGTTCACGATCTGTTCGTTCTGGCTGGTGTCAGCGCTCGTCGAGATCGGCGAATTGGCACGGGCGAAGACCCTGTGCGAGCGGCTGCTGAACTACGCCAGCCCGCTCAAACTCTACGCCGAGGAGATCGAGCCGCAGACCGGTCGCCATCTCGGCAACTTCCCTCAGGCTTTCACCCATCTGGCCCTGATCAATGCCGTGATGCACGTGATCCGGGCCGAAGAATCGTTGGGCCACAACACCTTCATCCCCGCCAACTGATCCGTCGAGTGTGCCCATAACGCCGTCGAGCGTGCCCAACCGACCGTTGACCGTGCCGAAAATGTCTGGCCTCCAACAACTTCGGCACGCTCGGCGGTCGGTTCGGCACGCTCGGCGGTGATTTGGGCACGCTCGGCGGCGATTTGGGCACGGTCGGTGGTCGGTTGGGCACGCTCGGCGGTCGGTTGGGCCCGCTCGGCGGATCAGGCGGGGAGCAGTCCCCGCCTGCGTAGGAGTGGTTCGATCTGCGCCGGACGACCCAGCAGTTCTTGGTGTGCCGCTATCGGATCCACACTGTCGCCACGGGACAACGTGTGCTCCACAAAGTCGGCGCCGAGGTCGGCGGACAGTCCACCACCGGTGAGGAACCACTGCTCGGTCTCGGCGTCGAGAACCTCGGACCAGATGTAGGAGTAATAACCGGCCGAGTAGCCGCCACCGAAGATGTGGTTGAAATACGCACTGCGATACCGCGGCGGGATCAGCTCGGACGACGCGCCCGCCTTCACCAATGCGGCTTTCTCGAAGGTCTCGACATCGGTGATCTCGTCTTCGACAGTGATCCGATGCCAGGCCAAGTCGAGGACCGCGGCCGCCAGGTATTCAATTGTGCCGTGGGCTGATTCGACGTCGGCGTTGGCGCGGGCCGCCTCGGCCAATTCCGCCGGAATCGAGGCACCGGTCTGGTGATGCTTCGCGTAGTTGTCGAGCACTTTGGGATGCAGCGCCCACATCTCGTTGACCTGGGACGGGAATTCCACGAAGTCACGCGGCACCGACGTCCCCGACTGCGACGGGTATTTGACGGCCGACAGCAACCCGTGGAGCGCATGCCCGAATTCGTGGAACAGTGTGGTCAGCTGATCCATCGTCAGCAAACAGGGCTGTCCCGCTTCAGGTTTGGTGAGGTTGAGGACGTTGACCACCACCGGCCTCTTCTCGAGCAGGAAACTCTGGTCGACGAAGGTGTTCATCCAGGCCCCGCCGCGCTTGCTGGGCCGGGCGTAGAAGTCACCGAGGAACAGGCCCACCGACCGATTTGTCGCATCCAGCACCTGCCATACCCGCACATCGGGGTGATACACAGGCAGATCCGTCAGCTCCTGGAATCGCAGCCCGTAGAGCTGCCCGGCCGCATAGAACACACCTTTGGTGAGGACCGAGTTGAGCTCGAGGTAGTCGGAGAACGTGTCCAGGGGCACCGCGGACCGCTGCTGTTCGGCTTTGGCCAACTGATAAGTGAGGTCGGCTGCTCCGATGTCGGTCCCGTTCTCGGCAGCGAGCCCGGTCAGCTCGCGTCCACCGGCCCGCATGGCAGAGGCCACCAGGTCGGACAACAGATCTTCAACGGCTTCCGGACTGGGAGCGGTCTCTTCGGCGATCACGAACTCCGCATGATCGCGGTAGCCGAGCAGCCGCGCCCGCTCGGCTCGGAGCGCGGCGATCTCGAGTACGAGCTCGCGGGTGTCGTTGGGGCCACCTTGCGCGCAGCGATTCACCGACGCCTCGAACACCCGGCGGCGGGTTTCCGAATCCTCCAGGGACGCAACCGTCGACTGGCTCGACGGCAGTTCGATGGCCAGCAGATACCCCGACGGATGGCCGGCTTCCTTGGCTGCCCGACGCGCCGCGGCGATCTGCCCGTCGGACAATCCCGCGAGCTTGTCGGCCGAGTCGACGAGGACCGCGGCCTCGTTGCTGCCGTCGAGGACTCGCTGCCCGAACTCGGTGGTGAGCGTCGCCAGCCGCTCCGAGATCTCACGCATCCGCGACTGCTGGTCGAGATCGAGCCCGGCACCGGCCCGGATCGCATCACGATGACGCTTCTCGAGCAAGCGCAACGACGGTTCATCGAGGCCCAGTGTCTCGCGGGTCTCGAAGAGCTGGTTGATCCGAGCGAACAAACCCTGGTGCAGCGCAATCGTGTTCGCATGCGCCGTCAGCTTGGGCGCGAGCTCCCGGGAGATCGCGTTGCGCTGCGGATTGGTATCGGCACCGCTGAGGTTGAAGAAGATCCCCGCCGCCGTGCCCAGCGACTGGCCACTTCGTTCGAGCTCCTCGATCGTGTTGGCGAACGTCGGCTCGGCCTTGAGGGCGGCGATCTTCTCGACCTCCCGCAGATGCTCGCCCATCGCCTCGTCGAACGCCGGCAGGAAGTCGTCGTCACTGATCGACGGAAAGTCGGGCAGGACGTGCAGGTGCGTACTCGGGACCAGGACAGGATTCGATGCCATGGGCCGATCGTAGTGTCACACCGACATGTGTGGGCGCTACTTGCCTTTCGGCTTGTCGCTCGACGCATCCGACGACAGCGCCGCCACAAATGCCTCCTGCGGCACCTCGACGCGACCGATCGTCTTCATGCGCTTCTTGCCCTCTTTCTGCTTCTCGAGGAGCTTGCGCTTACGGCTGATGTCACCGCCGTAGCACTTGGCGAGCACGTCCTTGCGAATCGCCCGGATGTTCTCACGCGCAATGATCTTCGATCCGATGGCAGCCTGGATCGGCACCTCGAACTGCTGGCGCGGGATCAGTTCTTTGAGCTTCGTGGTCATCTTGGTTGCATAGGCGGCAGCGCCGTCCTTGTGAACGATCGCGCTGAAGGCGTCGACTGCTTCACCCTGCAACAAGATGTCGACCTTGACCAGGCTCGAGACCTGCTCGCCGGCCTCCTCGTAGTCGAGGCTGGCGTAGCCACGCGTACGTGACTTGAGGGAGTCGAAGAAGTCGAAGATGATCTCGGCCATCGGCAGCGTGTAGCGCAGTTCGACGCGGGTCTCCGACAGGTAGTCCATGCCGCCGAGCTCACCGCGCCGCTGCTGGCACAGTTCCATGATCGAGCCGACGAACTCACTCGGCGCAATCACCGTCGTCTTGACGATCGGCTCGAAGATGTTGCGGGCCTTGCCTTCTGGCCAGTCCGACGGGTTGGTGACGACGTGTTCGCTGCCGTCTTCCATCTCGACGCGGTAGACCACGTTGGGTGCGGTAGAGATCAGGTTGAGGCCGAACTCGCGCTCGAGGCGTTCGCGGCTGATCTCCATGTGCAGCAGGCCCAAGAATCCACAGCGGAATCCGAATCCCAGCGCGACCGAGGTCTCCGGTTCGTAGGCCAGCGCGGCGTCGTTCAGCTGCAGCTTGTCGAGCGCTTCACGCAGGACCGGATAGTCGGATCCGTCCACCGGGTACAGACCCGAGTAGACCATCGGACGCGGCTCGCGGTAGCCGGTGAGCGGTTCGATGGCGCCGTTGCGGGCCAACGTGATCGTGTCACCGACCTTCGACTGCCGGACGTCCTTCACGCCGGTGATGAGATACCCGACCTCACCCACACCAAGCCCCTTCGAGGGCTTCGGGTCGGGCGAGACAATGCCGACCTCGAGCAACTCGTGGGTGGTGCCGGTGGACATCATCTTGATCTTCTCGCGGGGCACGATCTTGCCGTCGACCACACGCACGTAGGTCACCACACCGCGGTAGGTGTCGTAGACGGAGTCGAAGATCATCGCGCGGGCCGGAGCATCGGAATCGCCGACCGGAGCCGGGATCAACTTGACGACCTCATCGAGCAACTCGGTGACGCCGACGCCGGTCTTGCCCGAGACCCGCAGCACGTCGCCGGGCTCGCAGCCGATGATGTGCGCGATCTCCGCGGCGTAGCGATCCGGGTCGGCGGCCGGCAGGTCGATCTTGTTCAGCACCGGAATGATGGTCAGTTCTTTGTCGAGCGCGAGATACAGGTTGGCCAGCGTCTGCGCCTCGATGCCCTGAGCCGCATCGACGAGCAACACGGCACCTTCACACGCCTCGAGCGCCCGCGAGACCTCATAGGTGAAGTCGACGTGGCCGGGCGTGTCGATCAGGTGCATCACATAGTCGGTGCCGTCGACGTTCCACGGCAGTCGCACGTTCTGCGCCTTGATGGTGATGCCGCGTTCGCGTTCGATGTCCATCCGGTCGAGATACTGCGCGCGCATGTCGCGACCCTCGACAACTCCGGTGACCTGCAACATCCGGTCGGCAAGCGTCGACTTGCCATGATCGATGTGCGCGATGATGCAGAAGTTCCTGATCTTGGCAGGATCAGTGAACGTGGTGTCGGAAAGCCTGGGAATTGAACTCACTCCTTGGGTGACGCGGTGATGCTGGTCGAGCTTCGCCGGCGTCATAGCTGACGCATGACCTCCAGTTTCTCATGACCGGGCCGCGGAGCTGCCATTCGGTGTGCTGCGCAGCAGCTAGCGTGAGTTCATGACTGTCATCGACTGGGATTCCGACGGGGTGGTCGGGGCCCTGCACCGCCCGTCCGGCCCCGCTGCCGCGGTCGTGGTCCTCGCGCACGGCGCCGGCGGAAATCACAATTCACCGATGCTGCGGGCGGTGGCCGAGCTGCTCTGCGAACGCGATGTGGCGGTCGCCCGGATCGACCTGCCCTACCGGCAGAAGCGGCCCAAGGGTCCACCCAGCCCGTCGGGTGCTGCCACCGATCGCGCCGGGATCGTTGCGGCATGCGCCGCATTTCGGGGCGAATCCGCCGGCCCGTTGCTCGTCGGTGGTCACTCCTACGGCGGACGACAGGCCTCGATGGTGGTGGCCGACGATCCGTCCGTCGCCGACGGACTGTTGCTGACGTCGTACCCGCTGCATCCACCCGGCAAGCCCGACCGCCTCCGCACCGAGCACCTGCCGTCGATCACCCGGCCGGTCCTCGTGGTCCACGGCGCGAGCGATCCGTTCGGCACCACCGACGAACTCACCAGTGCACTCGATTTGATCCCCGCGCCGACCCGGCTCATCGACCTGCCAAAAGTGGGACACGATCTCAAACCCGACCGCTCCGGAGCCCCCCGACTCGCCGCCGACGCCGTGTTCGAGTTCTTCGCGATCCCCGAGGCGTGAATAGGCTGATCTGATGGCAGGAAAATTCAGTCGGATGGCGATGTCGCTTGTCCGGGAACACGGACCGAAGCTGCTCCGCCAGCTGACCACGGGCGGTGCGAAAACGGGCCCTACTCCGACGCGACCCAGCCGGCAGCGCGCCAGGAGACTCGAGTACTCCCCCGAACCGGACGGGAAAGCTGATCCGGGCGAGATCGTCTGGACGTGGGTCGAATTCGAAGAGGATTCCGGTCAGGGCAAAGACCGGCCGGTACTTGTCGTCGGCCGCGACGACAACACCTTGCTGGGACTGATGCTCTCGAGCCAGCAACATCGCCGCGACGACCGCAACTGGGTCAGCATCGGCTCGGGGTCCTGGGACAGCGAGCACCGCGAGAGCTTCATCCGCCTCGACCGCGTTCTCGACATCGCCGAGAGCGGCATCCGCCGCGAGGGTGCGATCGTGCCCCGCGCACAGTTCGATCAGGTGGCCGCGATCCTGCGCACCAAATACGGCTGGCACTGACAACCGGCCCTGAAAACTGACGAATAGGAAAGGGGCGAGGGCTATTTGCCCTCGCCCTGCCCCTTTTCAACAGGTTTCAGGGGTACGACGCCGTCAGGCGAGCCGGGTGATCTCGACTTTGACCTCGAGGTCCTTCGCGCCGGCCCCGGTGTAGATGCCCTTGAGCGGTGTCACGTCGGAGTAGTCGCGGCCGACACCGACCGACACGTGACGTTCGGTGATCGACACATCGTTGGTCGGGTCGTAACCCCACCATCCGCCGGTCCAGGACTCGATCCAGGCGTGGCTCTGTCCTTCGACGGTCCGGTTGATCGTCGCCTTGCTGTTCGGGTGCAGGTAGCCGGAGACATAGCGCGACGGGATACCCAGGCTGCGCAACAACACCAGGCATAGATGCGCGTAATCCTGGCAGACACCCTTCTTTGCCTTCCAGGCATCGACAGCCGAGGTGTGAACCCCGGTCGTGCCCGGCACGTATTCCATCTCGGAATGGACCCACTGACACACCGCGAGCACGGATTCCTGTGGAGTCATCCCCTTGGTCAGACGCTTGGCGACCTGGGCCAGTTGGCGACTGTCCGGCACATAACCGGTGCTGGTGAGCAACTCGTCGTACCGGTCGACCACCTTGTACGAGTGCAACTCCTCCCAATCGAGTTGGTCTTCCTCACCGGGCATTTCGTCGGGTTCGGTTTCGACCACCGACATCCCCGAGACCTCGAGCTCCTCGTGCGGTGCGTGGAGGTCGAACGCGGTGACCGCGGAACCCCAGTAGTCGGTGTAACGGTACGAACGAGTGGCCGGAATCGTCTCGACACGGTTGATGATCACGTTCTGACGCGCATCGCTGCGCGGCGTGAGCCTGGCCTCGTTGTAGGACGACGTGACCGGGGCGTTGTAGGCAAAACCCGTTGAATGGACAACCCGCAGACGCCAGCTCACAGTTCACTCTCCTCGATGAAACGATTGACCGAATCGCTGGCCGAAACCCCGGCCCATGCGACGTAAGGCGACACGTGGAAGTACTGCGCCGTCACGGCCTCACTGACTTCCCGGCAGGTCTCCTGCAGATCCACCAACCGAGGTTGCAGGTCTTCCAACAACATTCCCGGCTGCATGAACTCCAGTCCACTGCGAGCGCGTCCGAGGAGTCGCTCCGCCTCCGCCCGCGCGCCGACGCGACTGGGGCGGTTGTCGAGATGGAGCAACTGCTGCTCCGCGAGATTGATCGCATGGAACACCGATCGCGGGAAAAGCCGGTCCAGCAACATGAACTCGACGACGCGCGTGGCGTCGAGCGCACCGCGATAGGTCCGCAGATACGTGTCATGCGCACCCGCCGAACGCAATACGGTGACCCATGCCGGTGAACCCGACCGGTCGCCGGCTCGCGACAACAGCATTCGGACCGTCATGTCGACGCGCTCCACCGAACGCCCCAACAACAGATACCGGTATCCGTCGTCGTGGCTCAGGGTGGCGTCGGCCAGGCCGGCGAACATCGCGGCCCGGTTCTTCACATAAGAGAGAAACTCGTACGGGCCCAGTTTCCGTGAGGCTCGCTCGGCATCGGCGAGTCCGTTGTAGGTGGTGTTGAGGCATTCCCACATCTCGCTGGATGTGACTTCCCTTGCACCCCTGGCATTCTCACGAGCCTGCCCGACACTGTCGACGATCGACCCGGGCAGGGTCTTCGAGTACGCCACCCGCTCGGTCAGCGACCATGCATCGAGCGACTCGCGTTTGGGCGGCAACTCCATTCCGAGGACCTGCAGCACCAGCCGGCAACGGGCATCCGGGTTGACGGTGGTGTCCTCGAGAAGCTGATGGACGGCGACGTCGAGGATGCGGGCGGTGTCGTCGGCACGTTCGACGTAGCGGCCGATCCAGTAGAGGGATTCGGCATTTCGAGCGAGCATCATCAGCGGATACCGCCCTGCTGGTCCTGCTGCAATTCCTGCTGCTGTTGCTGTTGTTCCTGCTGCGACGTGATGTCCGGCCCCTGTTCCGTTGGTGTACTCGGCGCCGCGCCCGACGCGCTGACCAGTTCTTCACCGGCCAGCTCGCGCTCTTCGGCAGAACTGCGTGAGGCGAGCACCCAGGTGTCCTTGGAGCCGCCGCCCTGGCTGGAGTTGACCACCAGCGACCCTTCGGGCAACGCAACGCGGGTCAGGCCGCCGGGCAACACCCACACCGACTCGCCGTCGTTCACCGCGAATGGCCGCAGATCGACATGCCGCGGCGACAGCTGTCCACCGATCTTCGTGGGCACCGTCGAGAGCTGCACCACCGGCTGCGCGATCCACCCGCGCGGGTCCGAACGGACCTTCTTCGCCAATACATTCAGCTCGTCGGCCGTGGCATCCGGGCCGAATACGATGCCGTAACCACCTGAACCCTCAACAGGTTTGACGACCAGTTCGTCGATTCGGTCGAGGACCTCTTCGCACTCCTCATCGAGCCAGCAGCGCAAGGTGTCGACGTTGCCCAGGCTCGGCTTCTCACCGAGGTAGTACTCGATGATCTCGGGAACGTAGGTGTAGGTCAGCTTGTCGTCGCCCACGCCGTTGCCGACGGCACTGGAGATGACCACGTTGCCGGCCCGCGCGGCATTCAGCAGCCCGGCGACGCCGAGCATCGAATCGGGGCGGAACTGCATGGGGTCGAGGAAGTCGTCGTCGATGCGACGATAGATCACGTCAACGCGCTGCTCACCCTCCGTGGTGCGCATGTACACAACGTTGTCGCGGCAGAACAGGTCCCGGCCTTCGACGAGCTCGACACCCATCTGACGAGCGAGCAATGAATGCTCGAAGTATGCCGAGTTGGCCACGCCCGGTGTGAGAACCACCACGTTCGGGTCGGCCTCGTTGAATGCCGCCGACGCGCGCAGGGCACGCAGCAGGTGCGACGAGTAATCGCCGACCGCCCGTACTCGGTGAGAGGCGAAGAGATCGGGGAACACCCGAGCCATCGTTCGCCGGTTCTCCATCACGTATGACACGCCCGACGGTGACCGCAGGTTGTCCTCGAGGACGCGGAAGTCACCGTGCTCGTCGCGGATCAGGTCGATACCCGCCACGTGGATACGCACACCGTTGGGCGGGCGGATGCCCATCGCCTGACGATGGAAGTGCTCGCAGGAGGTGATGAGCCTTTTCGGCACTACCCCGTCACGGATGATGACCTGGTCGCCGTAGATGTCGTCGAGGAACATCTCCAGCGCCTTGACGCGCTGGGTGATGCCGCGCTCGAGCTTTGCCCACTCGCCGGCGGAGATGACTCTGGGAACAACATCGAGAGGGAAAGGCCGTTCCTGGCCCGAGTGCGAGAAGGTGATGCCCTGGTCGATGAATGCCCGGCCGAGGGCGTCGACGCGGGTCTCGAGATCGGCGCCGTCATAGCTGCCGAGTGCCTTGTGGATGCCCTTGTACGGGCCGCGGACGTCCGCGCTGTCGTAGCCGTCGAACATCTCGTCGAAGGCTCCGCCGTACGGTCCGGCGCCATATCCCTCGAAGATCCCCGCCGAGTCAGTCGACTTTGCGGTGGTGCCGGCCGCAGGTTTCTTCGCCGGCGCCTTATCCCGCGCCGCGCCCGTACCTGCGACCTTTGCGGCCTTTTTCTTCACCGGCGGGGTGTCGCCCGCCACGTTGGTTCCGGTCCCCCGAGACGCGCTCGCGCGCTTTGAACCTGCTGTTGTTGCCGCAATCATGTGACTTATGGTGCCGCAAGAGACGAAAATCGGCAGAGCTCAGCGCAGTATTGCCCGTCACGGTCCGATAATTTGGGTGGCAGTCCTGCGGCTGGTAACGTGGCTCGCTGGTGCTGACACCAAAACCACAATCTTTGAGCTAAGGAAAATACACGCGTGGCAAACATCAAGTCTCAGATCAAGCGGAACAAGACCAACGAAGCTGCACGACTGCGTAACCAGTCGACCAAGTCGGCCCTGCGTACCGCGATCCGTTCATTCCGCGAGGCCGTTGCGTCCGGCGAGAAGGACAAGGCTTCCGAGCTCCTCGTCGCCACCGGCAAGAAGCTGGACAAAGCTGCCACCAAGGGTGTCATCCACTCGAACCAGGCCGCCAACAAGAAGTCGGCAATGGCATTGGCGCTGAACAAGCTCTGATCTACCCCGCCCTTCACCGGGCACGATAACTTCAGCAAGACGCGCTAACCCTGGCGGCTCCCACGCAGTCGCCGGGGTTTTTGTCGTGCGCTGAAGATGTTCAGCTCATTTCGCGGGTCGCCGGGGTCCAGGGCAATGACCCGCGAGACCGGCCGACCGGTCAGCGACGTGGTGACGGACGCAGATCGGCGATGGCGGCGACGGCGCGTTGCAGGCTGAAGTCGGCGTCGGCAGCCTGGCCCTTGACGTCCCCGTTCAGCGTCGCGACCACAGACATCGCACGCGCGATCGACGGCGGATCCCACCCGATGGCCTGAGCCTGCACCCGCTTGGCCCGGCCCGGCGGCATCCCCAGCTCCGACACGATGGCTTGCGGATTGGGTTTGCCCATGCCGTACACCCGTGCGATCCCGTGGATGGATTCACCGAGCGCATCGGCCACGAGCACATGGGGAACACCGTGGTGGTGCGCCCACTGCAGGGCTTCGAGAGCTCCGGCCCGATCTCCGCCGACAGCGAGGTCGGCAACGTCGAATCCCTTGATCTCCGGACGCCCCGAGTAGTAACGGGTGACCGACTCGACGGTGACCTTGCCACCGGTGTCGGCAACGAGCTGCGCGCATGCCGCCGACAGGTCACGCAGATTGGCGCGGACCGATTCGACGAGTTTGTCGACAACGTTGCGGTTCGCTTTGACGCCGAGTCTTCCGAACTCCGCGCGCACAAACGTGCCCATCTCCCAGGGCGGCAACTTGACGCAATCGTGGACCTCGGCGCCCGATTTGCGCAGTGCCGCAACCATCGACTTCGCGCGGCCACCACCTGAATGGCAGATGACGAGTGTCACACCCTCCGGCGGATTCTCCGCCACCTCGGTGACCAGCTTCGCCGGTTCTTTTCCGGCCTCACCCGCTGCCTCCAGGACGATGATCCGGTCCTCGGCAAAGAGCGAAGGACTCAGCAGCTCAGCCAGTTCCGGTGCCGTCGCATCACCGGCCCGCAGTCGCGTGATCGGAATGTCGTCGGGGTTGTCGACCGCACCACGAACCTCGGCGATGACCGCGGACGTCGCGCGTTCGGCAAGAAATTCGTCATCACCGAGGATCAGGCGCACGCTGTTCACACTGTCATCGTGCCAGAGCACCGCGACACCTCCCGCGTCCCGGCTGTTCACCACAGCGTCAATGTCGCGAACGGGATGCGACTGAGCTTTTCGGCGACCCACACCATCCACCACAATTCCGGACCGGTGAATCGCGCGAGGAGCACCGCGACCGGCGGGCACACCAAGGCCGCCACGGATGCGCAGGTACCCAGAACCGTGATCGGTGCAATCACCAGCGCGATCACCAGATTCGCCACAATCGCCACCGTGCTGATCTGTCCGCTGATCATCAAGACGGTCGGTGTGGTCACTGCCTGCGCAACGACGGCCACGGCCAGCAGTTCGGCGACACCGCCCGGGACACGATGATTCCGAAGCCATTCCGCGACCACGGGCGCGATCACGATGAGCCCGGCAGTGGCCGTCACCGACAGGATGAATCCCGGCTGGACCGCAAAAGCCGGCCAGATCATCAACAGCGTCATGATCGCCGCACACAGCGCGGGCATGGCCTGCGACCGTCGACGGATCAACAGCGCCGACAATCCCACGCCACCCATCACCGCCGCCCGGACCACACTCGGACTCGGCCGGACCAGGATCACGAACACAACAATGGCGATCGCGGTGAGCGCGACCGCCGGCCGAGGTCCGGCACCGAGCCATCGGACCACCAACAGCAGTGCCCCGATGATGATCGCGAAGTTGGCACCGGACACCGCGGTCAGATGCGTCAGCCCACAGGTTCGGAAGTTGTCCTTCAGATCGTCGCTCAGTGCGGATGTGTCCCCCAGCACCAGTCCCGGCAACAGACCGGACTCCGGCTCCCCCAACGCCTGCGAGGACACCTGCCGAAACTGCGCCCGTACCGCGTCTGCCCATCGCTGATAGGCCGGTGGACCACGCACAACCTTCGGCGCGCTCGACGTGGTGAGGGTGGCAACGGTGAGATCGGGTCTGCGGGGTTCAGACACCGTGAACACCGCAGAGACCTGTTGCCCCGGAATCAATTCCAGCCACCCATCGACCGGGGCCAGCACAGTGGCTCCGGCTTTCGGAACCGCACTGCCTCGCACTCTCACCACGGAGACCGCCACCACGACGCGATCGGTGCGGGCAACGATCTTCGGGTCGTCAGAGATGCGGACCGTGACCGTGGCCTTACTCCGCTGAGCGCCTTCATCGGACAACGGGTTCGACGCGATGTGGTGCTGCCGCAAGACCATTGCCCACCCGAATCCGGCCAGGGTCCCCGACAGACCGATCAGTATCGGCAACAACATCATTCGTGACCGCCGTATCAACGCCACGATCAACAGCATGGTGCAGAGCGACGCCGTACCGGCGGCAGCACCGGTGACCGGGATCGAGCCGATCACACCCAGCATTGTGACGAGCCAACTTCCGACTGCCGCCGGCACCAACCGCAGGTCGAGCCGGGTGGGCTCGCGGCCGGTCACACCGTGACCTTGCCCCGGATCTTCTCCAGACGTCCCGGACCGATCCCGTCGACCTCGGCGAGCTGATCGACGGATGCAAAGTGCCCGTTGGCCTGCCGCCACGCGATGATGGCGGCGGCGGTCACCGGACCCACCCCGGGCAAGGTATCCAGTTCGGCGTCGGTGGCGGTATTGAGATTCACCAGTCCCCCGGCAGGTTCGGTTCCCGGCGCGGTTGATCCCTGGGGTGCAGCGCTGCCCGGAGTGGCACCGGCGCCGTCCACCGCGACCACCGCACTCCGCATCTGGACACCACCCGCCGGATCCGCGAAACCGACCAGGATCTGATCGCCATCGCGAAGTGGCCGAGCCATGTTCAACGACAACAGGTCTGCTCCGTTCTTTGCACCACCGGCTTTGTCGATGGCATCGGCCACCCGGGACTGCGGAGGCAGATGGACAAGACCGGGCCGGTGCACCAGACCCACCACACTCACCACGAGTTCGGCTGGGGGCTGGGCACTTTCAGGAGGTGCGGCACTCGCACTCGGTGCGGCCACGCCCGCGGTGGCGGGGAAGTTCACCGGCACCTGCGATCCGGTGTCACCACTGGCGAATGCCGTGTAGAGGGCGATGGCCGTGGCGCTGAGTCCCACCGCCACCAGGGCGATCGCCGCCGCGGGTGTCGATCGCCATCGCCGTCTCAGCGGCCCGTCGGCCTGCGGGTCCCCGGTGTCATCAGCCCAGCGAGGTCGATACCCGTCGTCGACGTCATCGGTCCCATCGGTGTCACCACCGCGACCATCGCGATCAGGCTCGGTTGATCGATTGCCGTGCAACCACTGCGCCGATCCCAACCAGTCCGGTGCGACCGGATCAGGCGCGGATTCTTGCGGCCACGGCGCATCGTCCGGTGCCGGTCCCGGCTGCGACCATTCGGACTGAGGCCATTCAGACCGAGTCGGTTCGGCCGACGCCGAGGGTGAACCTGTTACGGGTGCACCCGATCCCGCCAAGCGATCGAGATTGCTTCTCATGGCAGAACCGTAGAAAGCGAATCCGGCGATTCACCCGAACAGAGCGACCAGAGGTCCGAACCTGTGAGATCTGCAGCGAACTGTGGACAACGTCAGGTGAAATCAATCGGGTCGAGTGACGTTGTCACAGCGATGCCTACGGCTCCGGTCCCCACATGCCGCGACAACACCGGACCGAAATCGGACTGCACCAGCGAGGTGATCGTCAGTTTCGACTGCAGCGCGTCGATGATCTGCTCCGCGAGATCCGGTGCCTCGCAATGCTGTACGCCCAGTGTCACCGGTCGTTGATCGGCTATCTCGATGCCGGATTCGATGAGCTTGGCGATGGCCTTGGATGTGGTCCGTTGCTTGTCCTTCAGCGCCAACGTCCCGTCGACCACCCTCAGGATGGGCTTGATCGCCAGAGCGGACGCAAAGAACCTGGTGGCGACGCCGATCCGACCACTCGACCGCAGATTGTCCAGTTGCTGCACACACAGCAGACACTCCGTCGTCGATCCGACTCGGATCGCGGCTTCATAAACGCGGTCCATATCGGCCCCGGATTCCGCCTGCTGCGCCGCCGCCAGGGCAGCGAAGCCGACACCGAGCCCCACGGTCCGTGAGTCGACCACCCGGATATGACCCTGAAACTTCTCGGCCACCACTTGCGCAGTGCCCCAGGTCCCACTGAACCGCCGGGACAGATGTACTGCCACGACACCATCGCCCTCGCTCGCCTCGATGGCGCGCGCATACGCGGCCTCGAGGTCGGCGGGTGTCACACCCGACGTCGTGGTCTGCGAGTCGTTGTAGATCTCGGGGCCGATCTCGTCGACGTCCTCGCGCAGATCCAGATCCCCCGACAGGACATGGAGCGGCACCGAAATGATGTGGTACCGCTCGCGCAGCGCATCAGGCAGGCGCGCCGAGGAATCGGTCACGACGACAACGGTCACAGGGCCACGTTAGTCGTCGGGACGTCGGGAGTCGTGAGGACGTCGGACACCGCGGACCGGACGAGATCGGCCACCTCGCGATGACACCCGAAACCCCAGTGGATGCCATCCGGGTTGCCTTCACCACGATCAAAATGTGCGGCGGTCGGCGGCATGAGGTCGACGAGAGGCACCTGCGCCGACTCCGCCCACGTGGTCATCGCGGCCACCGTTTGTGGCCGGCCCTTGTGCACGTTGCCGTAGTACGGACTGCGATGTGTCGAGGGCAGGCAGGCCACCACCGGCAGGTCGGGGCGGATCGTGATCAGAGCCTCGTGGATCTTGCCGAGGTAGTCCGCGGTCAGTGCCGGCGGCAGTGCCAACGGCCACCCGGTGCGGGCCAGCCGCGGCTGAAGCCAGCCGTAGCCGTCGCGAACGTACTGACGCAGTCGCGGTGGCCGGACGTAGCGGATTTGCTCACGCAAGGCGGTCGGCAGTGGAGATGGCAGAGAATCCATCCCGCCGAACGCAAAAACGACCGCGCTCGCCCGTGGAACGGCAGCCCAGATGTTCGGATCCTGGGTCAGTGCCCACCAGACGTCGCGGCTGGTCCAGCCGATCCGCCCGAACAGCTCGAGCTCGAGCCCCAGCTCCTGCGCGGCGAGTGTCGGCCAGATCCGCGGATCGTTGGCTGGCAAGCCGCCCTTGGGGCCGTAATAGGACAAGGAGTCCGAGAGCACCAAGAGGCTGCCCCGCGTGGGCTGCGCGATGTCCTGGCTCATTGCACCGCGGGATCGGATACCTCGGCGGACGCGTTCCACACGTCGAGCCGCCAGGTGGTGTCGTTGTCTTCACCGTGTCCGCTGAGCTGCACCCAACTGGTGTTCGCCAGTCCGCCGAACAGCGGCCAGTGGCTGATGGGCAGACCCAGTAGCCCGGCGGTCAGGGCTGCGATCGCCCCACCGTGTGCCACCAGGACAACCGGTGCGTCAGGAGTGTCGCCGCGACCCCAATCACCAAGTCCGGCAACGAGTTCCTCCACCAGAGGCACGCTCCGGCGCGCCACGTCGACGCGACTCTCCCCACCCGGTGGCGTCCAGGTGGCATCGTCACGCCAGATCCGGCGGGCACCGGGGAGCTTCGCATCGACCTCCTGGTGGGTCAGTCCCTGCCAGTCGCCGAGATGGGTTTCGCGCAGCCGCTTGTCCAGGCCGACCTCGAGGCCGGCCTGGTCGGCCAGAGCAGCCGCGGTGTCCCGCGCGCGCCGCAGGTCCGAGGAGATGATCAGACGCGGTTCACGGGCGGCCAGCACCTTCGCCGCGGCAGCAGCCTGCCGGACGCCGAGTTCGGACAGATCGGTGTCGAGCTGACCCTGCATCCGGCTCGTCGCGTTGTATTCGGTCTGCCCATGCCGCAGCAGCACGAGCCGACGCACCACCGGCGTCATCCGCTCGACGCTGGAGTCGTGGCTGTCCGGACGCAACAACTCATTCATGGTCCGAGCTTTCGGTTTCTTCGTCACCGCCGGTCGCGATCACTGGGGTGTCAAGCCCGGGGATGTCGACCGTCGGGCAGTCCTTCCAGAGACGTTCGAGGGCATAGAACTCCCGCTCCTCTTCATGCAGTACGTGGATGACGACGTCGACGTAGTCGAGCAGTGTCCAGCGCCCCTCACGCGCACCTTCACGACGGACCGGCTTGTGGCCGGCTTCGCGCAATTTCTCCTCGACCTCGTCAACGATGGCGCTGACCTGTCGTTCGTTGTCGGCCGATGCGATGACAAAGCAGTCAGTGATGACCAGCTGCTCGGAAACATCGAGAACGATCACATTTGCGGCCAGTTTGTCGGCGGCCGCATGGGCGGCGACGGTGGCCATGGCGACCGCCTCGGGTGACGCTGTCACAGAGTGCCTTTCGATTGGTAGAGCTTTCTCTTACTGATGTACTGCACCACTCCGTCCGGTACCAGGTACCAGACCGGCCGTCCGGCCGCCGCACGCTTGCGGCAGTCGGTCGAGGAAATCGCCAACGCCGGTATCTCCATCAGATGGAGGGTATCGGGAGGAAGCTTCTGCAGATGCCTGTCCAGATGTGCGGCGCCGAGTTCGTAGCCGGGGCGTGACACCCCGACAAAGTTGGACAACTCGAACAGCACTTCCCAGTCCTGCCAGGACAAGATCGATGCCAGCGCGTCCGCACCGGTGATGAAGAACAATTCCGCATCCGGGTTCTGACGCTTGAGATCGCGCAGGGTATCGACCGTGTAGGTGTCGCCTTCACGGTCGATGTCGACCCTGCTGACCGAGAACCGCGGGTTGGACGCGGTGGCGATCACGGTCATCAGGTAGCGGTCTTCGGGCGGGCTGACCCCGGCGGCGACGTCCTGGAACTTCTGCCACGGCCGACCGGTGGGGACAAAGATGACCTCGTCGAGGCCATAACGGTCCGCGACCTCGCTCGCAGCGACCAGGTGGCCGTTGTGAACGGGGTCGAACGTGCCGCCCATGACACCGATCTTCCGACCGGTGGAGGCGCGGGAGATGGGTGTCGGATCGGGCATGAGGGTTGAGTCTACTGATCAGCTCATACGGGCAGGAGGTTGGCGATCACCTTGGCCAGTTGAGAGGCGTTTCGACATTCGTGCATGTCGATGACATCGGAGTAGGTTGCGGCGATCGAGTCGCCGGAATCCCAGTGGGTCGCGGCCTCCGGATTGAGCCAGTAGGCGTGGCGCGTGTGGTCGACCATCTTGGCCAGCGCGTCGAGTTTCGGGTCGCGATAGTTGTTGCGGCCGTCCCCCAGGATGAGCAACGCACCACGCCGTGTCAGCGCGTCCAGATACTCGCCGGCAAAGCCGTCGAACGCATGGCCGTAGTCGGAGTGACCGTCGCGCGTGATCAGACGGGCCGAGGCGATCATGTCGTGAATTGCCGCCGTGAAATCGAGGTCGGGGCCGTCGAAGAACTCGGTCACCTCGTCGACGGTGTCGACGAATGCAAAAACCCGGACCTTTGAAAACTGTTGCCGCAATGCGTAAACCAGTTGCAAGGTGAACTGTGAGAACCCGGCCACCGAGCCCGACACGTCGCAGAGCACCACCAGTTCGGGGCGTCCGACACGCGGCTTGCGGCGGACCAGATCGATCGGGACACCGCCGGTCGACATCGAGGCCCGCAACGTTTTGCGGACGTCGATGGCACCGCGATGAGCGCGCCGCCGGCGGATCTCCAGCCGGGATGCGAGGAGCCGGGCGAGCGGCGCGATGGTGCGTTTGACCTCGGCCATGTCGGCTGCCCCGGCGGACAGGAAGTTCACGCGTTCGGGAAGGTGCGGTACCGCGTACTGCGACACCCGTTCGCGTCCGTTGCGCTCGGCCATCCGGCGCTTGGTCTCGTTGTCGACCATCGTCCGGAACTGTTTCACCCGGTCGGCCGCCGCCTTCCGGAAGACCGGATCCCTGCCGTCGGCATCATTGCCGGCGCCGACGGCCATCGCCGCGGCGATCCGTGCGATCAATGTCTGCGGGTCGATCGCCGACATCGCCTGATAGGTGGAGTACGCCGAATCCCGGGTCGACTGGTATTTACCCATCTCGGCGACCACCATCGCCGCGAATCGGGCGAGCTCGGCCTCCGATTCCGGAGAATCCTCGGCCAGGAGTTGTGCGAGGCGGTCACGCACCGCCTCCCTGTCGATCTTGCCGTCCGCATCGAGGGCGAAGGCGTCGTCGAGGTCGCCGCTGCGGTCGCCCGCGCCCAGCGGGAACCACAGGTTGAAGACCGAGTCGAAGACCTTGCGGTGTCCGTTGTCGTGGAGCAGCGTGCAGGCCATCCCCTCGCGGAAGCTCTCGCGGTCGAGGAGGTCCAGCACTGCGGTCGCCTGACCCGCATCGATCAGGTTCGCCGGACCGACCACGATCCCGCGGGCCCGGAGGTCGTCGACGAACCCGGTGAGCTGGGTGATGAAGGGGGCAGTCACAGCGTGCTCAGCTCAGCTTCAGTTCCTTGAGGGCCGTGGCCACATCCGGACGGTGCTTGAGGACGACGCCCAGGGTCTTGGCGATGATCGCGTTGTCGATCTCCGACCCCGGCTTCTCGCCGACGCCCAGTGCGAGCAGGGTGTTGGCCCAGTCGATCGTCTCGGCCACCGACGGCTTCTTACGGATGTCGAGGGTGCGCAGGACGCCGATGATGCGGACCAGTTCCCTGGCGACGGACTCGGCGAGTTGGGGAACCCGGCTGGCCAGGATCTCACGCTCGCGCGCAGCATCCGGGAAGTCGATGTACAGGTACAGGCAGCGCCGCTTGAGGGCCTCGGACAGTTCGCGGGTCGCGTTGGACGTCAGCAGCACGATCGGTCGCCGTGCGGCGGTGACCGTGCCCATCTCCGGGATGGTGATCGCGAAGTCGCTGAGCACCTCGAGCAGCAGGCCTTCGATGTCGACGTCGGCCTTGTCGACCTCGTCGATCAGCAACACGGTCGGTCCGGTGTTGGAAATGGCCTTCAGCAGCGGTCGCGGGAGCAGGAACTCGTCCGAGAAGATGTCGGCCTTGGTCTCGTCCCAGCCGCGCTGACCGGTCGCCTGGATCGCCAGGATCTGCTTGGCGTGGTTCCACTCGTAGAGCGCGCGGGCTTCGTCGATGCCCTCGTAGCACTGCAGCCGGACGAGTTCGGCGTTGGTGGTCTGCGAGATCGCACGGGCCAGCTCGGTCTTACCGACACCGGCGGGTCCTTCGACGAGCAGCGGCTTGCCCAGCCGGTCGGCCAGGAACACCGACGTCGAGGTTGCTTCGTCGGCCAGGTACCCGACGCCGGCAAGCGTCTCGCGTACGCCGGGCACGTCGGTGAAACTGGGCTCTACGGCCATCGTGTTGCTCCTAAGAAGATGTGATTGGACCCGGACTGGCGTGTTGTCAGCGGGGCCGGATCTGTCCGTTGCCCCAGGCGATCCATTTGGTGGACGTCAGTTCGGGGAGTCCCATCGGCCCGCGCGCATGCAGCTTCTGGGTGGAGATACCGATCTCGGCTCCGAAACCGAACTGCTCGCCGTCGGTGAACGCCGTGGAGGCATTCACCATGACTGCCGCGGCATCGACCCGCTGGGTGAACTCGGTGGCCGCCGCGAGGTCGGCGGTGACGATCGCCTCGGTGTGGCTGGTGCCGTAGAGGTCGATGTGGTCGATCGCTTCATTGATGCCGGCGACGATCTTCACCGCGATGTCGAGCGTCAGATATTCGTCGGCCCAATCCTCTTCGGTGGCCGGGACCATGCCCGGCTCGTCGCCGTGTATGACGACACCGGCGCTCTGCAGCGCCTGGGTCAGTCGGGGCAAAGCGGTGTCGGCGATCGCCTGATCGATGAGGACGGTCTCGGCGGTGTTGCAGACGCTCGGCCGACGGGTCTTGGAGTTGAGGACCAGGACCTCGGCCATGTCGAGGTCCGCTGCCGAGTGAATGTAAATGTGGCAGTTGCCGGTTCCGGTTTCGATGGTCGGCACTGTCGCGTTCTCGACGACGGCCTTGATCAGACCGGCGCCGCCGCGAGGGATCACCACATCGACGAGCCCGCGGGCCCGGATCAGGTGGGTGACGCTGGACCGGTCCTCCGACGGCAGCAACTGCACCGCGTCGGCCGGGAGTCCGGCGGTGGTCAGCACCTCACGCAGGATCCGGACGAGTTCGGCATTGGAGCTCGCCGCCGACGACGAGCCACGCAGCAGCGCCACATTGCCCGACTTGAGGGCGATTCCGAAGGCGTCGACGGTGACGTTGGGGCGGGCTTCGTAGACCATGCCGACAACACCGAGCGGTACCCGCACCTGCCGCAGCTGCATGCCGTTGGGCAACGTCTTGCCGGCGATGACGTCGCCGATCGGGTCCGGGAGACCGGCGACCTGGCGCAGACCACTGGCGATGCCGTCGATCCGGTCGACCGTCAGTCGCAATCTGTCGATCAGACTGACCTCGGTTCCGGCGGCCTCGGCCCGCGCGACGTCTTCGGCATTGGCAGCGAGGATCGCATCGGACTGGGTGAGCAACGCCTCGGCGGCGTCGTTCAGAACCCGGTTCTTCTGGTCGGTGGTCAGGCCCGCCAGCACACGCGATGCGGCTTTTGCGGCGGTCGCCTGGGCGCGCACGATCTGTTCGACGTCGGCCGGAGTCGTGGTGGTGGCACTCATCTACCCAGAATAGGTGGTGATGAGATCGGCGTTCTCGCCGACCGACGCCCACCGCTCATCGCTCTTTGTCGAACGACCCGTGCCGGCCGGCTCCCCCGGCGAACCGGGTTGCCCCGTCGATCGTGTCGGCCGCCAGTGAGGTCAGGCCGTGGACGTATTCGTTGAGGATCGCGTCCTCCTCGTACAGCCCCTCCTGTTCGAGCACCGACAACCGGTCCTGCCGCATGCAGGTCTGCGGGAACGCGGCCAGTTCGTGCGCGAGCTGCTTGGCCGCCGGCACCGCTTCGCCCTGTGGCACGACCCGGTTGACCAGACCCATGTGTGCGGCCTCCTCCGCGGACACCGCGCGTCCGGTGAGGATCAGGTCCATGGCACGCGACGTCCCGATCAGTTGCGGCAATCGCACGGTGCCGCCATCGATGAGCGGTACGCCCCAGCGACGGCAGAACACCCCGAGAACGGCGTCCTCCTCCGCGATGCGGAGGTCCGCCCACAACGCGAGCTCGAGGCCGCCGGCCACCGCGTGGCCGCTGATGGCCGCGATCACGGGCTTGGACAACCGCATTCGGGTCGGACCCATTGGACCATCACCCTCACCCGATATCCGATTCACGTTGTGCCCGGACGCCACCGCCTTGAGATCGGCACCGGCACAGAATGTTCCACCCTCGCCATGCAAGATCGCAACAGAGGCGCCGGGATCGTCATCGAACGCGCGGAAGGCGTCGGCCAGCGCTTGCGCGGTCCGACCGTCGACAGCGTTGCGCACCTCCGGGCGGTTGATGCTGA
Organism: Nocardia sp. 348MFTsu5.1; assembly: GCF_000383535.1. Lineage (NCBI taxonomy): Bacteria > Bacillati > Actinomycetota > Actinomycetes > Mycobacteriales > Nocardiaceae > Nocardia > Nocardia sp. 348MFTsu5.1. Next base: position 243,975 of record NZ_KB911510.1, on the reverse strand, counting down.
TCGTGGTGACCGGACCGTCCCGATCCACGTTCACCAAAGTCGGTGTCATCTGCGCCCCACCTCCCGGGTCGGCTGGTACCCCGAACCTAGCGCGCTGCACCATCTGCGGGCAGGCGTTTTCGTGCACTCGTTCGACCTCGTGCACCGATGCCCAGCAGGGACGTTCGGCTCATGACCGCCATGCGAGGGCCGCGGGCGAATCTCTGTGATGGTGCTGCCAACCCGTCCCGTGCCGAGAAACGCTAACGTGATTCGGACAGGTCTAACAGCAGGCGGAAGGTCACGATCATCAGCGGTTCCAACGATCCGACACCGCAACCCATATTGGCGCGGTTGCCGGAAGCAGCAATCTTCTTGGTTGCCACCGTCAACACAGACGCCGAAGAAGCGGTCTGGGACTTCCTTTCCGGTATCACCGGTCTCATCCGATCGGTCGCCTCACGGGTTCCCGATTCCCGGCTTCGCTGTGTTGTCGGCATCGGGTCGGATGTCTGGGACCGGTTGTTCACCGGACCACGTCCGGCACGCCTGGCGCCCTTCATCGCCCTGCAGGGAGCCGTCCACACCGCCCCCGCCACCGATGGCGATCTGCTCTTCCACATCCGGGCCCGGACCATGGACGCCTGTTTCGAGATGGCCACCCAGATCACCTACGCGCTGCAAGGTGCGGTGACGGTGGTCGATGAAGTCCACGGATTCCGGTTGTTCGACATGCGCTCGATGGTGGGATTCGTCGACGGCACCGAGAATCCGGCCGGGCCGGCAGCCGAGCGGGCCGTGACCGTGCGCGCGGACGATGATCCCGATTTTGCCGGTGGCAGCTACGTGCTGATCCAGAAGTATCTGCACAACATGACCGCATGGAACGCCGCCGGCACCGACGAACAGGAACGGGTCTTCGGACGGACCAAGTGGGACAACATCGAAATGGACGACGACACCAAGCCGTCCAATTCCCACACCGCGCTGACGGTCATCGAGGACGACAACGGTGAGCAAATCCAGATCATGCGCGACAACATGCCGTTCGGCCGGGTCGGCCAGGACGAGTTCGGGACCTACTTCCTCGGTTACTCGGCCGGACCCGAGGTCACTGATGAGATGTTGCGCAACATGTTCATCGGCAAACCCGAGGGCAACTACGACCGGCTCCTCGACTTTTCCACTGCTGTCACCGGCAGCCGATACTTCGCGCCCACCATCGATTTTCTCGACGATCCGCCGGCCTTGCCTGCCGTCGACAATGAAACGAACGAACCCGAAACGATCACCACCGACGTCGACCCCAGCATGGGATCACTTCGGATCGGCGACCTCTCCCGGCGCCGGCAGTTGACCACGGAGGAAAAATGAACAACCTGCACCGCGAACTCGCACCCATCTCGTCTGCAGCATGGGAGGCGATCGAGGAAGAGGCGACCCGTACGTTCAAGCGCAACAGCGCCGGTCGTCGACTGGTCGACGTCAACGGTCCGCACGGGTTGGAGCTCGCGGCGGTCACCACCGGTCGTCGCTTGCCGATCGACGCACCTCGTCCCGGCATCGAGGCCAGCGCCCGCACGTCGCAGCAGCTCGTGGAGTTCAAGGTTCCGTTCACAGTCAGCCGCCAGGCTGTCGACGACGTCGACCGCGGCGCACAGGACTCCGACTGGGATCCGGTCATCGAAGCTGCCCGCAGCCTCGCGCAGGCCGAGGACCGCGCCATCTTCGAAGGCTATGCGGCAGCCGGTATCTCAGGCATTCGCAGCCAGTCCCCCGGCGATCCGGTCAAGCTCCCGAGCGATGTCCGCGAATACCCCGAGGCGATCAGCCAGGCGCTGAGCCGTCTTCGCCTGTCGTCGGTGAACGGCCCCTACTCACTCGCATTGGGCGCCGACGTGTGGCTCAAGGTCAATGAGACCTCCAACCATGGCTATCCGATCATCCAGCACCTGCAGCGTCTGATCGACGGCGACATCGTGTGGGCTCCGGCAATCGACTCGGCCTTCCTGCTGAGCACCCGCGGCGGCGACTTCGATCTCACCATCGGACAAGACGTTTCGATCGGCTACGACTCCCACGACGCCACCGGCGTCAACCTGTACTTCCAGGAGTCCTTCACCTTCCTCGTCTACACCGGTGAAGCAGCGGTCCCCTTTGTGACCACCGGAGTCTGATCGGCACGCTCGCAGGCGATTTGGGCACGCTCGACGGTTATTTCGGCACGCTCAACGGAATCCGTTGACCGTGCCGAAAAGCCCGTTGAGTGTGCCTTAAATGCACGCACATCAGCAGCGACGCAAGGCCGACCGCAAGACCGGCACCGACGGGGCATCCAGGTAGAGCCCATAGGTACGCATCACCACCACGAATTGCGCCGCATACTGGCAATGAAATCCCTTGTTCGCCGGCATCCACTGCGACGGCTGTTTGTCGCTTTTGTCCTGGTTGGCATCGCCATCGACCGCTACGAGGTTCGCGGGATCGTTGGCAAAACGTTGCCGCACAGCAGGATTCCACAACCGCGCACCCATATCCCAGGCAAACGACAGCGGGACGATGTGGTCGATCTGGACTTTGGCACCGGTCCCCTGTCCGCGTCGAAAGGTGATCCAGGCACCGCTGTACGGGCTACGAAACTCACCTGTCGCCACTGCCCGGGCACAGCTGTCGACCGCTGCGAACGTCTTGTCTCGCAGGTCGCGATCGAGGATGTCGTTGCGGGTGTCACACCCGTTGCCCGAGCCGCCGGCGTCGGTGTCGTCGGTCCAGGCCGCACCGAATGCGCTGCGGTCATAGTCGGGCGGATCCGGCCGGGCGGCGAGCGCCGGAATGAGCGCCAGTTCACCGAGCAGCCGCTGCGCATCGGGTGAAATGTCGGGCGGACGGTTGATCGCGACGCCGACACCGGCCACCACCACAGCAGAGATTGCAAACGCGATCAGCCCGGCCCACACGCGAACCGGGAGCCGACCCCCGCTAGGACTTGTCCAGGAACGCCAACCGGACCGGCCCCAGGATCGAATCGACCAGTGCCGCCATCGGTTTGTGTTCCACCAGGGTGAGGTCGGCGCTGACGACCGCGTCGGCCATCGCCCTGGTGTCATCGATGAGGTCGGCGTCGGTGAGTAGCGAGAGGAACCGGAGCGAGGACGTCTCACCGGACTGGAGCGAGCCAAGCAGATCACCCTCCCTCCGCTGAGCCAGATCCACGAGCGACAATTCGAACCCGTCATTGGACGCAGCAACGGCCCGCAGCCGTTCCATCGCCGGAGACATATCCGCCGCTCCGCTCATCAGCAGGCACAGGCCAGGCAGCCCACCACGACCGACACGACCACGTAGCTGGTGCAGCTGGCTGACACCGAACCGCTCGGCATCGACGATCACCATCGTCGTGGCGTTCGGCACGTCGACACCGACCTCGATCACGGTGGTCGACACCAGGATGTCGATGTTGCCGGCGGTGAAATCGGCCATCACCTGAGCTTTGTCGTCGGCGTGAAGCCGCCCGTGCAGCAACTCGATTCGATGTTTGCCCAGCGGGCCCGTCGACAACGTCGTGAACATGTCGACCGCCGCGACGGCCGGCTCCCCGCCCGCCTCAGCAGACTTCTGCGCCGACTTCTGGCCGGCCGCAGTACCGTCGTCCCCGATCCGGGCACACACAACATAAACCTGCCGGCCGGCCTGTACTTCCTCGTCGACACGCTCCCAGGTGCGCTGCACCCAGGACGCCTTGCCCTTGGGCACCACGCTGGTGGTGATCGGCTGCCTACCCCGCGGCAGTTCCTTCAATGTCGACGTCTCCAGATCGCCGAAGACGGTCATAGCCACCGTGCGCGGAATCGGGGTCGCGGTCATGACCAGCAGATGCGGAACCACATCGTCGCGGCCCCGCGACCGGAGCGTATCCCGTTGTTCCACGCCGAATCTGTGCTGCTCGTCGACAACCACGAATCCGAGGTTGAAGAAGTCGACATGCTCCTGGAGCAGTGCATGCGTGCCGATCAGAATGCCCACCTGCCCGGTGACCGTCTCGAGAAGTGCGGTGCGCTTGGCCGCGGTCTTCATCGACCCGGTGATGAGTGCGATGCGGGTGGCACCCTCCTCCCCTTCGAGTTCACCCTCTTTGGCCAGCCCGCCGAGCATGGTCTGAAGTGTCCGGAAGTGCTGCGCGGCAAGTACTTCGGTGGGGGCGAGCAACGCACACTGATACCCGTTGTCGATGACGCGGAGCATACCGAGCAATGCCACCAGGGTCTTTCCCGATCCGACCTCACCTTGCAGTAGCCGGCTCATCGGCGCGACCTTGGTCAGTCCGGCCGATTCGGGACGCGCCATGTCCGCGGTGATCTCGTCGATGACTTCGTTCTGTCCGTCGGTGAGCGTGAACGGCAGACGCTCGGAGAACCGGTCTTCGAGACCACCGGCGACGTGCGGACAGGACGGTGCTTCGGCGCCCCGGTCGACATACCTGCGTTGTGCCAGCGCCAGCTGCAATGCCAGGGCCTCATCGAACTTCAGGCGCGTCGACGCCTGATCGATGTCGTATTGCCCCTCGGGAACGTGGATCTTGCGGATCGCGGCGTCGACGCCGATCAGACCCCGGGCCTCGCGCTCAGAGTCGGGCAGCGGATCCTCGATGGGATCAAGCCATCCCAGCACCGCCCGCACGCACTGCCAGATGGTCCAGGCCTGCAGCTTCGCGGTGGCCCGGTAAACGGGAATCACGTCGCGCACGAAATCTGAGAAATCGATTGTGCGGTCGGTGTTCTCACCGCTGCCACCGGCGTCCGTGGCCAACGCCTTTGCGATGCCCTGCATCAGAGCCGAGCCCACCGCGTCGTCCGCCTCGATCGACGTGCCGTCTTCCGGCAGCCTCAGCCAGTTGGGGTGTGTCAGTTGCATCTCGTTGTTGAAATACTTCACCTGACCGGCCATCATCACCCGAGAGCCCTTCGGGAGCTTCGAGGCAATCCACGGCGAATTGAAGAACGTCACCGAGATTCGGACATTCCCGTCGAAGACAACAACTTTCGTCAACTTGGTTCGCGAGTTCCGGGCTTGGACGGTCCTGCATTCCTCGACCCGGGCGACCACCGTCAGCCGTTCACCGGCTTCCGGTTTGCGTTCACCGGAGAGGTCGCCCTGCTTGACGTAGCGGTCCGGCACATACCGCAACAGTTCGCCGACGGTGTGCACGTTGATCTGCTCGGCAAGCAGATCCGCCGCCTTGGCTCCCAGAACCACATCGAGCGACTCAGACAATGCCACCACTGCTATTCGACTCCCACCTGAAGCAGTTCGCCCACCTGCCCACCCGGAAAACTCACGAACTCGACTCCGGGGTGCTGGGTGTTCACATGATGTTCGAGTTGCTCGAGCACCTCGGGCTCGAGGTTGCGCCCGGCGAGCACACTGACCATCTCACCACCGGTGCTGAGTAGCAGATCAACCAAACCTGCTGCCGCGCCGATGATCTCGGGATGGATCACGAGGACACCATCGCCGATGAGCCCCAAGTGATCACCGGGTTCGCAGGTACCGGCAAATGTCAGGGTTCGCTCGGTGGCCGTGACCACCGCACCGAACCGGGTGGCGGCAGCGGCATCGGCCATCGCGTACGCGTCGTCGTCGGGCAGTTCGCTGGGGTCGTGCACGGCCATCGCCGCCAGACTCTGCACCATCGAACCGCCGGGCAGGATCACCACTGAACGCTCGCGAGAACGTGCTGCCGCGGCGACAGCAACGAGGTCCGGGGCCGGCAACGCCCCGTTACCCATCAAGATCACATGTGCACTGTCGACATCGATGATCGCCTTGGCCAGCACCTCGGCATCCAGCTCGCCGCCCCCACCGGCATCGGCCCGGACCACCACCGCGCCTTCCTGCTCGAACAGCTCCGCGGCCTCGTCGCCGGTGACAACGGCAATCACCGCGCGCTTGCGACGCGGCGGGCGCGGGGCCTTGTCGCCTTGTCCCCGATACGAGTCGAGGAGAAAACAGCTGATCCTGATGTCGCTGACCCGGCCGAGCGCCACGCCGGCCTCGATCGCGGCGCCGGGCTCGCAGGTGTGGACGTGGATGGAAAAGCGTTCGCCGGCACCGTCATCCGCACTGTCCCCGACGATCACCACGGCATCGCCTAGTTCGCCGAGGTTGGTACGCAGCGTCGAGATCTGATCGGGGGCGGCACCGCCCAGCAGGTACATCACCTCGAAGTCCATCTCGTCATCGCCCTCGCACGGCTCACCGACCTGGTGCCCGATCCGATCCCCGCCACCGACCAACGCGCCCTGATACCGGCGGCGGCGAACCGAGACACCGGTCAGTACCTTCACGAGCTCATCGAAGATGACCAGCAATCCGCGGCCACCGGCATCCACGACACCGGCTTGGGCGAGGACGTCCAACTGCGACTGTGTGAGTTCGAGGTCGTCGGCACAACCGTCGGCGATGGCGCGGGCCAGGTCGGCCGGGGTGGCTTCGGCGTGGCCGGCGGCGTTCTCCGCGGAGCGCCGCAGCAGGGTCAGGACCGTTCCCTCCCGTGGTTCACTGACCGCCCTGGTCGCGGCGAGCGATGCCAGGCGGAGCCCGGCAACCCAGAGGCTGTTGAAGGAGACGCGGCGTTCGACGGCATTGATCTCGGCGGCATCGGCCAGGCCGACCAGGACCTGCGACAGGATGATCCCGGAGTTTCCGCGGGCCTTGGCCACAGCACCCTCGGCCATCGCCCGGGCGACCGTCGGGGTGTCGGCCTCGTCGTCGAGAGCATCGACGGCCTGCGCGGCGGACCTCATGGTGTGCAGCATGTTGCTGCCGGTGTCGGAGTCGGGGATCGGGAAGACGTTCAGATCGTTGATCTCGGCGCGCACCGCATCGAGGCTGGTGACGGCGCCATGGATCCAGTCCCGCAACACACCAGGGTCCATCGCAGGTGCCCCGACCTGATCCACCACGTGCCGCACCTCCTTCTTGTGGTCTGACCCACAGAGTAATCTGAGGGACCGTCAGTACTGCTCTCGACCAGTTTCCTGGGGGCCGTTCGCGACCATCTGGCCAGGCGTTTCCACCGCATTTGGATCGCAGGTGTGCCAACGGCTATCCTTGCAGGGTTGCCCATTGGGCGCTGACATCCATGTCGGCACCACTGGGCCGATGACCACCTAATTTTCTCATGAAGGAGTTCGACGATGGCTGCCGTCTGCGACGTATGCGCCAAGGGCCCCGGCTTCGGTAAGTCGGTCTCGCACTCACACCGGCGTACAAACCGGCGCTGGAACCCGAATATCCAGTCCGTGCGTGCGCAGGTCGCCCCCGGAAACCGCAAGCGCATCAACGTTTGCACCTCCTGCCTGAAGGCCGGCAAAGTCGTTCGGGGCTGAGTGTGACCGAGTTGCGGTCCACTCCGACCGATTCCGACTCAGTTCAACTCGTCGATGGTGTGCTCCGCATCGCCGTCGCCTCAGACAAGGCCGGTAACTCGCTTGACCGGGCCTACTTCGATCGTGGTGCTGTTGCACTGCGTCAGTTGGCTCGCGGCGAGATCAAGGCGGGTGCGGTGCTGCTCGTCGGTACCGGAGCGAATTTCTGTGCGGGCGGCAACGTCCGTGACTTCGCTTCCGCCGACGATCGTGCCGAGTTCCTGGCCGGACTGGCCGGAGACTTCCACGACTTCATCCGTGCACTGACTGCTGCGAACGTACCGATCGTCGCCGCTGTGCACGGCTGGGCCGCGGGCGCCGGAATGAGCATCGTCACACACTGTGACGTTGCGATCGCCGGTACCTCGACGAAGCTCCGTCCGGCATATCTCGGCATCGGACTGTCCCCCGACGGCGGCCTCACCTGGTCGCTGCCGCGGGTCATCGGTGCCGCGCGTGCTCGCGACATCATCTTGACCAACCGCGCGGTGGACGCCGCCGAGGGCCTCGACCTCGGTCTGTTCTCGCGTGTGGTCGAAGACGATCAGGTGCTGGTCACCGCCGAGGCTGCGGCAGCTTCGATCGCGGCCGGCCCGTGGCGCACGCTCGCGGCCACCCGCAAGCTCCTGACTGCATCGGCCACCCGCTCGCTCACCGAGCAGCTGGACGCCGAAGCCGAGTCGATCGCCGCACTGTCCGCGCTTCCGGACGGCATCGAGGGTGTCAACGCGTTTGTCGGCAAGACCAAGCCCGACTACGCGTCTGTGAACGCACAAAGCTGACCCCTCGTGAACTGACGAGCTGTTCAAACCAAAAAATGGCCACCCGCGACGACGGGTGGCCATTTTTGAATTCAAGGCACGGTCAGGGCAGGCGCCAATCGACTTCGCCTGCACCCTGTTCCACCAATGCCGCATTGGCCCGCGAGAAGGGTTTGGAACCGAAGAATCCCCGACGGGCCGACAGCGGCGACGGGTGCGGCGACACGATGGTGGTGACACCGGGCAGCCATGGCTGCAGCGACGCGGCATCCTTACCCCACAAGATGGCGACCAACGGCTGGTCCCGCGCAGCCAGCGCCTTGATGGCGCACTCGGTGACCGATTCCCAGCCCTTGCCCCGATGACTTCCCGCGGCCCCCGGTGCGACGGTGAGCACCCTGTTGAGAAGCAGGACGCCCTGCTTCGCCCACGGTGTCAGGTCGCCGTTCGACGGCCGCTCGAATCCGAGGTCGTCGCAGTACTCGGTGTAGATATTGCCCAGGCTCCGTGGCACCGGTCTCACATCGGCAGCCACCGAAAAGCTCAGGCCGACAGCGTGACCGGGCGTCGGGTAGGGATCCTGCCCGACGATCAGAACCCGAACGTCGTCGAACGGATTCGTGAAGGCGCGCAACACATGTACGCCCTCGGGCAGGTAGCTGCGGCCATCGGCGAGCTCGCCCCGGAGGAATACGCCCATCCGGGTGACATCGTCGGCGACCGGTGCAAGCGCATCGGCCCAGCCCGGATCGACCAGGGCCGACAGTGGTTGTGCGTCAGGCAATTCGGATCCCCCTGCCGCTGGTTGCGCAGCGAATGGCACTAGTCGAGCCGGCGGAGTGCCGTGCGGTAGTACGCCGCGTTCGCCGCGTAGTTCTCGACGCTCATCTCGATGTGTCCCTCGGCGACCTCGTAGCCTTCACGGATCTTCGCCGGAACACCCAGCGCCATCGACCGTTCGGGAAGTTCGAAGCCGTAGGCGACCACCGCACCGGCGCCGACGATCGACCCCGCGCCGATACGAGAACCGTTGAGCACCACAGAACCTGATGCGATCAGAACGCTGTCGCCGATGGTCGCGCCCTCGATGTGGGCGTTGTGCCCGACCACACAACCCGCACCGATCACCGTCGGATGCACAGGTGTGCAGTGGATGACGGTGCCGTCCTGGATGTTCGTCTTCTCACCGATGTGGATCGTCCCGTAGTCACCGCGGAGCACGGCCCCGGGCCACACAGAAGCTCCGGCCCCCAGTGTCACAGCGCCGATCACCACCGCATCGGGGTGTACATATGCACCTTCGCCAAGTTGGGGTTCGCGGTCACCGAGTGCGTAAACAGCCATACACGTCACAGTATCGGTAGCCGCGATCGAACAGCGCACCCGTCAGAAGGTGTGCCATCCGGCTTCGGGGTCGGCATCCATGCCGCTGATGGTGACGGGTGGATCTGCCGGCCCGGCATGCACCGATCCGATCGCCGTCCACCCGGCCGGAAGGTCGCCAGGAGCGAAGGTGGCCAGCAACTCGTGATCTTCGCCGCCGGCTGTTGTCCAGACATTCATGTCGACACCGAGCCTGGCTGCGGCAGCGGGCAATTCGGACACCACCGGGATCGCGGCGACGTCGATCTCGATCCTCAACCCGCTCGCCCGGGACATCGTGTGGAGCTCTCGCACCAATCCGTCGGAGATGTCGGTCATCGAATGAACACCTGACTCGGCGGCTGCCACGCCCAGCTCCAGGTGCGGCTCCGGCGCACAATGTGCCTGCACCAGAGCGGCGAAGTCGCTGATGCCGGCCGACAGCAGATCCATACCGGCGGCCGATGAGCCGAGGGGGCCCGAGACCGCGACGACGTCACCGACCTGCGCGGCCGACAGACGCACCGGTTTACGCGTGTCCATGGCGCCGATCGCCGTCACCGCGAGCACCAGTTGATCGCCTGCGGTCAGATCGCCGCCGACAACATTCGCCCCATATCGACGGGCGGCCTCCCGCATGCCATCGCGCAAACCCACCAGGGTGGTGACCGGGATGTCCTTCGGACAGGTCACGGAGGCAAGAAATCCGGTGACCCGCCCGCCCATGGAGACGACGTCGGCCGCATTCGCGACCACCGCCTTGAACCCGATCTGATGCGGGCTGCTCCAGTCCAGGCGAAAGTGCCGGCCGTCGACGAGTGCGTCGGTGCTGACCACCACGGGTCCGCCGCCGACCAACACGGCAGCGTCGTCGCCGGGGCCGACCAGCACCACATGATCCCCCCGCGAATCTTCGTCGGGGGTGGTGAACAGATCGATCAGCACTTGCTCGCCGACCTCACTGACCGTGGGAACCGGATCGGTGGACAGCGTTCTCACCGCGCCTTTCGTTTTCATGTGGGCTCGCTTGATTGGGCACTCGGCACCGTTGTCGGTGACAATATGTGCCAGTCTATTTGGGTCAGCCACCGGCTGATCGTCGTCGTGAACGAAAGGAACACCGTGGTTCAGGCTTACATACTGATCCAGACCGAGGTCGGTAAGGCTGCCGTAGCGGCAGCAACGATCTCGGAAATTGCCGGTGTTGCCTCGTCCGAGGAGGTCAGCGGTCCCTACGACGTCATCGTGCGGGTCGACGCGACCAACGCAGCGCACCTCACCGAGGATGTTGTTCCGAAGATTCAGCAGGTGGATGGGATCACTCGAACCCTGACATGCCCGGTCGTGACGGGCATCCCGAGGCAGGTGTGAGCGAGGCGGCCCCGAGCCGGCTCAGCCCGGCGATCATTGCGACCATCATCACGATCCCGGTGATGGTGATCGTGGCCTTCATCACCTATGCGGTCATCAAGACCGATGACAAAACGTCCGCGGACACGCCTTTGAAGGCGATGTCGGCTCCAGAGAGTTCATCGCCGGACTGCGCCGCCCTGATCGCCGCGCTACCCGAGACCTTCGACGGATTCGGCAAGAAGACGACGTCCGACGACGGCATGGTCAGCTGGCCGCCCGGGAATCAGGTGCCCGGACCCGTCCAGCTGCGGTGCGGCGTCGAACGACCCGAATCCCTCTCCCCCACCTCGGGCCTGCAGGTGGTCGATCCCGTCCAGTGGTTCCTGGTGCCGGCGACCACCGAGGACCCGGGCTTCCTCTGGTACGCCGTCGACCACCGACCCTATGTGGCGATCTGGCTTCCCGAAAACGTGGGCAACGGGCCGATCCAACAGATTTCGCAACTGATCGACGAACACCTGCCCACGGCCCCGATCGATCTGGGCAACTAGCAATCCGGGCGGAAGGCGGCGGTGCCGGCCACTCCGGCTCGGCGTGACGGAGTCACTCGGGTTTTGTCCGGCGACCGAGCAGTTGGTAAATGGCGTCGGTGACGGTGAGACCTTCGTGACACACCTGGTGCACTGCCTCGGTCAACGGCATGTCGACACCGTACTTCTGCGCGAGCGCGCGCACCGATGAGCAGGACTTGACGCCTTCGGCCACTTGACCATTGGTCGCTTCCTGCGCCTCGGCGATCGACTTGCCTTCTCCGAGGCGACTGCCGAAGGTCCGGTTGCGGGACAGCGGCGACGAACAGGTGGCCACCAGGTCGCCGATGCCGGCCAACCCGGCCAACGTTTCCGGACGGGCCCCGAGTGCGACACCGAGTCGAATGGTCTCGGCCAGGCCCCGGGTGATGATCGACGCGCGGGTGTTGTCGCCCAGACCCACACCCGACGCCATGCCGCAGGCCAGTGCGATGACGTTCTTCACGGCCCCCCCGACCTCACATCCGACCACATCGGTGTTGGTGTACGGCCGGAAATATTTGGTGCTGCAAGCCTTTTGAATCTCACGAGAACGAACCTCATCGGCACACGCCACCACCGTGGCGGCCGGTTGCCCCATGGCGATCTCTCCCGCCAGGTTCGGACCCGACAACACCGCCACCCGATCGGGACTCGCTCCGGTCACCTCGATGATGACCTCACTCATCCGCAGTAGGGTGCCGGTCTCGATGCCTTTGGCCAACGACATCAGCGTCGCGGTGTCACTCAGATACGGAAGCCATGACTGCATGCTCGAACGCAACGACTGCGACGGCACCGCACACACCACCAGATCCGCGCCACCGAGCGCCTCTGCCAGATCGGCACTGGCGCGCAAACCCTCGGGCAACGGCACATCGGGGAGGTAGTCGGGATTGGTGTGCGTCGAGTTGATGGCGTCGGCCAACTCGGCCCGCCGCGACCACAGGATCGTCGGGGTGCCGGCCTCCACCAAGACCTTGGCCATCGCTGTGCCCCATGAACCCGAGCCCATGACGACCGCGCGCATAACGCCACCCACCCTCTGTCTCCTCGGCTGTCCGGTCTCTCCGCGACGATCCAAGCCTAGAGGGCGGTGCCAAGGCGGGGTACCTTTTCACCCCGGCACGGGCGCCGACCATGATGGACCTCATGGAGACGCGCCCGGTCGCAGTTGTCATTGCGGTCAAAGAACTGAGCGCGGCCAAAACGCGACTGGCTCCGGCCCTCGACCGCGACGCCCGCCGCGCCCTGGTGCTGGCGATGCTCGAGGACACATTGACCGCGGTGGCCGGCACCGGACTCGAGCGCGTGGTCGTCGTGTCACCGGACCAAGCGGTCGCCACCACCGCCGGCGCGTTCGGCGCCGAAACCGTGGTCGACCGGGGTGACGTACTCAACAGAGCGTTTGCGATGGGGATCGATCACGCGCTGACCCGGTGGCCCGACAGCCGAATCCTGGTGCTGCAGGCCGATCTCCCTGCTGCGACTCCGGCCAGCCTGACCGCAGCCGTCGAGGAGTCGGCACCGCTGCCGTCGTCGTACATCCCCGACCATGCCGGGACCGGCACCACCGCACTGTTTCTCGATCTCAAAGGTCCACACGCTGCCGACTTCCTGAAGTTCGGGGCCGACTCGGCGCAGCGTCATTCCGACCACGGCGCCATCGATCTCACCTCCGACTCCGACCGCTGGCCGGACCTGCGGATCGATGTGGACACCGTGGATGATCTGTTGACCGCCGCCCGGTTCGGCCTCGGCCCGTCAACATCGGCGATTCTGTCCCGCCTGCGCTTGAGTGAACAAACACAAACTCCGGATTCCACACTCCGGCCGGATGGTCCATGATGGTCACGTGAGCACAACAGATGCGACGGATCAGTCGTCTCCCAACTCTTCGATGCCGACAGCACCACCCGCGGCAACCGCTCTACCCACCAGCACCACCGATCTTCCTGAAGATCGCTACCTCAATCGGGAACTGAGCTGGCTGGACTTCAACGCCCGGGTTCTGGCGCTGGCCGAGGACACCTCGATGCCGCTGCTCGAACGTGCGAATTTCCTCGCAATCTTCGCCGCCAATCTCGATGAGTTCTTCATGGTGCGGGTGGCCGGCCTCAAACGCCGTCACGAAACCGGGTTGTCGGTCCGCTCCGCCGACGGCCTGTCGCCGCGCGAACAGTTGGCTCTGATCGCCCAGCGCACGCAGGTGCTTGCCGACCGGCATGCCCGCGCGTTCCTCGACTCGGTACAACCTGCCCTGGCAGACAACAACATTCACATCGTCACGTGGGATGTCCTCACGGACGACGAACGCCGCCGGATGAGCGAGTATTTCCACGAAGTGGTTTTCCCCGTTCTCACGCCGTTGGCCGTCGACCCGGCGCACCCGTTCCCCTATATCTCCGGACTGAGCCTGAATCTGGCCGTGACGGTAAAAGATGTCGAAGAGGGCGGCGAGCATTTTGCTCGCGTGAAGGTCCCTGACAACGTGGACCGTTTTGTCCGGGTCGACCGCCTGATGCCCGCCGAGTTCCGTCACCTGTACGCGAAAACCGAATCAGCACCGGCAAAACCGCTACTCCTCCCCCTCGAGTACCTGATCTCCGCTCATCTCGACCACTTGTTCCCCGGCATGGAGATCGTTGAGCACCACGCATTCCGGATCACCCGGAATGCCGACTTCGAGGTCGAAGAAGATCGCGACGAAGATCTGCTCCAGGCACTCGAACGCGAACTCGCCCGCCGCCGTTTCGGTTCACCTGTCCGGCTGGAGATCGCCGGCGACATGACCGAGCACATGCTCGAATTGCTCCTGCGCGAACTTGATGTCGATCCGGAAGACGTGATCGAGGTGCCCGGCCTTCTCGACCTCTCGAGCCTTTTCCAGGTCGCCGGAATCGATCGCCCCGCGCTCAAGAACCCACCCTTTGTCCCGGCCACCCACCCGGCTTTCGGCGAACGCGAAACCCCCAAGAGCATCTTCGCCACGCTGCGTGACGGCGATGTCCTGGTGCACCACCCCTACGATTCCTTCTCCACTAGCGTGCAGAGGTTCATCGAACAGGCAGCCGCTGATCCCGATGTCCTCGCGATCAAGCAGACGCTCTACCGCACCTCCGGCGACTCCCCGATCGTCAACGCCCTCATCGACGCGGCCGCGGCCGGCAAACAGGTGGTGGCACTCGTCGAGATCAAGGCGCGCTTCGATGAGCACGCAAACATCAAGTGGGCCAGGCAGCTCGAACAGGCCGGCGTACACGTGGTGTACGGACTCGTCGGACTGAAGACACATTGCAAAACGTGTCTGGTGGTCCGGCGTGAGGGTTCGACCATCCGCCGCTATTGCCACATCGGAACGGGCAACTACAACCCCAAGACCGCGCGGCTCTACGAAGACGTCGGCTTGTTCACGGCCGCACCGGATATCGGTGCCGACCTGACCGACCTGTTCAACACGCTCACCGGATACTCACGGAAAGTCGAGTACCGCAACCTGCTCGTCGCCCCTCACGGCGTCCGGGCGGGCATCGTCGACCGCATCGCTGCCGAGATCGAGCGGGCCCAAAGCGGACATTCCGATGCCCGAATCCGCTTGAAGGCCAATGCGCTCGTCGACGAACAGGTCATCGACGCGCTGTACCGGGCGTCGCAGGCCGGCGTTCCGGTCGACGTGGTTGTCCGCGGCATCTGCGCGCTGCGCCCCGGCGTTCCGGGGTTGAGCGAGAACATCACGGTGCGGTCCATCCTCGGTCAGTTCCTGGAGCATTCACGCGTCTTCCACTTCCAGTCGATCGACGAGTTCTGGTTCGGCAGCGCGGACATGATGCACCGCAACCTCGATCGGCGGGTTGAGGTGATGGCTCAGGTTCGCGACCCGCGACTCACCCGCGAACTCGACTACGTCTTTGCCTCGGCGATGGATCCGACCACCCGCTGCTGGACACTCGGGGAGAACGGTGGCTGGACGGCGTCACCGGCCGCGGGTGAGGAAGTCCGCGATCATCAGCGCCAGATGATGCGCCGCAACCGCCGCCGGGCCGACCTGAGCCAATGAGCAAGTCCGCAAACGGCAACGGCGCAGTCGTGTACGCGGCCGGCGGCGTTGTCTGGCGCGAAAACCCGGCCGGGGACGTCGAGGTCGCCCTCGTGCACCGTCCCCGGTACGACGACTGGACACTCCCCAAGGGAAAGCTCGAGGACGGGGAAACCTTCCTCAGTGCCGCCGTCCGCGAGATCCAAGAGGAAACGGGCTATCACGTCCGGCTCGGCAGGCACGTGCGGATGGTCAGCTACGACCTGCGCGGCCCCGGCCGCAAGCACGTTCACTACTGGTCGGCGGAGTATGTCTGCGGCGAGTTCGCACCCAATCACGAGGTCGACGAATTACGTTGGCTACCAATCGAATCCGCGGATTCGCTGATCTCGTACCATCTGGACCGAAAGGTCCTGAAGTCGTTTCAGACACTGCCGGCAAAGCTCGACATCGTGCTGTTGGTGCGCCATGCCAAGGCGGGCCGGAAGTCCCGTTACAAGGGTGACGACCGGCTGCGCCCCCTCGAGAAGGTGGGACGAGCCCAGGCCGAGGCCCTGTTGTCGCAGCTGTTGTTGTTCGGCCCCACGCACGTCCACTCAGCAGATCGGGTGCGATGTGTACAGACCGTCGCACCCCTCGCCGATGAACTCGATGTCCGTGTCGAAGAGGAGCCGGCGCTGACCGAAGAGTCCTATGCCGACGATCCGAAGGCCGGTCGCCACCGGATTCGAGAGATCGGACAGTCGGCCGGGATTCGCGTCGTGTGCAGCCAGGGCAAGGTGATTCCTCACTTGCTCAAATGGTGGGCCGCACAGGACGAGGTGAAACTTCCGGCGGCGCGCAACCGGAAAGCAAGTTTCTGGGTGCTCTCGCTGCACGACGGAAAGCTCGTCGCCGCCAACCATATCGACAGCCCGATGGGTTAGCTGCCGATAACCGATATGCCTGCAGCGCCAAAAAACCCCGGTGGAGGGAAGGTCCACCGGGGTTTTTCGTGTGTACGTCAACGCTTCTTGGCGGGAGCTGCCTTCTTCGCCGGAGCTTTCTTGGCGGGTGCGGCCTTCTTCGCCGGTGCAGCCTTCTTGGCGGGAGCCTTCTTGGCGGGTGCGGCCTTCTTTGCCGGTGCAACCTTCTTGGCGGCAACCTTCTTGGCCGGTGCGGCCTTCTTGGCTGCGGTCTTCTTGGCCGGTGCGGCAGTGGCAGTTGCACTGCCACGCTTGACGGCCGGGCCCGAAGCGCTCAGCTTCTGTTTGCCGGCGACGACAAGCTTGAATTGTGCGCCCGGACGGAATGCCGGTACCCACGTCGGACGTACCTTGACGGTTTCGCCGGTGCGCGGGTTGCGAGCAACCCGAGCAGCGCGACGACGCTTCTCGAAGACACCGAAACCGGTGATCGTCACGCTCTCACCCTTGTTCACCGCCCGCACGATTGTGTCGACGATGTGCTCGACGGCATCTGTGGCCGTACGGCGATCGGTCCCCAACTTCTTTGTTAGTTCATCGATGAGCTCTGCCTTGTTCATGGATTCAACCTCCGCAAACTGTTGACCCACTTTGGGCCATCTAAATGAATACGGTAAACGTCAAATCGCAAAACGTCCACGATACGCGCCAAACTCGCTCGGCGTGGCGAAAGGTATGCCGTCTAACAGGTTACGGCTGCGCCTCCGTTCAGCTCCCCGAAGCGGGCTCCGGCAGGGTCTTCGGTTTCCATACGGGCCTTGCCTTTTCATACTCAGAAATGGCTTCGACCTGCCGCAATGTCAATCCGATGTCGTCCAGACCCTCCATCAGACGCCATCGCGTGTACTCATCAATTGCGAAGGGCACCACTAGGTCCGCTGCGGTGACCGTCTGATCTTCAAGGCTCACCGTCAATTCCAGTCCGGGCTGCTCCTCGAGCCGTTTCCAGATCAGTTCGACGTCAGCCTGGTCCACCTGAGCGGCCACCAAACCGGCTTTTCCGGCATTGCCGCGGAAGATGTCGGCGAAGCGGGACGAGATCACGACCCGAAATCCGAAGTCCGATAACGCCCAGACCGCATGCTCGCGAGACGATCCGGTGCCGAAGTCGGGACCAGCCACCAAGACCGAGCCATGGTTGTACGGCTCGACATTCAGGATGAAGTTCGGGTCGTTGCGCCAGGCGCTGAAGAGACCGTCCTCAAAGCCGGTGCGAGTCACCCGCTTCAGGAACACCGCCGGGATGATCTGGTCGGTGTCGACATTGCCCCGGCGCAGTGGCACACCGATTCCGGTGTGGATGTTGATCGGTTCCATCGTCAATTCTCCTTCTCGTCCGCGCTCAGACCGCGGGAACTGGATCGGTCAGGTCGGTCGGGGCGGAGAGGCGTCCCCGGATTGCCGTGGCAGCGGCCACCGCCGGTGACACGAGGTGGGTTCGGCCTCCCTTGCCCTGCCGCCCTTCGAAATTGCGGTTCGAGGTCGATGCGGACCGGTCGCCGGGTGAGAGCTGATCCGGGTTCATTCCCAGGCACATCGAGCATCCGGGCTGCCGCCACTCGGCGCCGGCCTCCTCGAAGATGTCGCCGAGACCCTCGGCTTCGGCCTGCAGTCGAACGCGAGCCGACCCGGGAACGATCAGCATCCGAATGCCGTCGGCAACGTGACGGCCCTCGAGAACCTCGGCCACCGCGCGCAGATCCTCGATACGACCATTTGTGCAGGAGCCGACGAAAACGGTGTCGACCTCGACCTCACGCAGCGGCATACCGGGGGTCAAATCCATGTACCGCAGCGCCTTCTCGGTCGCCTCGGCTTCCGCCGCATCGGCGATCTTGGCGGGGTCGGGCACCGAAGCACCCAGCGGCAAACCCTGTCCCGGATTGGTTCCCCAGGTGACAAACGGCGTCAGCGTGGTCGCGTCGATATGGACCTCGGCGTCGAAGACCGCACCGTCGTCGGTACGCAATTGACGCCAGTTCTCCACCGCGGCATCCCAGTCGGCGCCGGTGGGCGCATGCGGGCGCCCCTTGACGTAGTCGAACGTGATGTCATCGGGTGCAATGAGCCCGGCCCGGGCTCCGGCCTCAATCGACATGTTGCACACGGTCATTCGGGCCTCCATCGAGAGCTTCTCGATGGCCGTGCCGCGGTACTCGAGGACATATCCCTGGCCACCGCCGGTTCCGATCTGCGCAATGACTGCCAAAATGAGATCTTTGGCGGTAACGCCGGGCGGCAGCTCGCCGTCCACATTGATCCCCATCGTCTTGAACGGGCGCAACGACAACGTCTGCGTCGCCAGGACGTGCTCGACCTCAGATGTACCGATACCCATGGCGATCGCCCCGAACGCACCGTGCGTGGACGTGTGGCTGTCACCGCAGACGACGGTCATACCCGGCAACGTCAGACCGAGCTCCGGTCCGATGATGTGGACGATGCCCTGATTGACATCCCCCATGGAATGCAATCGGATTCCGAATTCTTCACAGTTCTTGCGAAGCGTGTCGACCTGCAGTCGCGAGACGGGATCGGCGATGACCTTGCCGATGTCGACCGTGGGCACGTTGTGGTCTTCGGTCGCGATCGTCAGATCGGGGCGTCGCACCGGACGATCCGCAAGACGCAGACCGTCGAATGCCTGGGGGCTCGTCACCTCATGGACGAGGTGCAGGTCGATGTAGATCAGGTCGGGTTTGCGTCCGGCACCCTCACCGTCACCACGCACCACAACATGTTCTTCCCACACCTTTTCGGCCAAGGTCATTGGACGTTCGGTCATCATGATCACCAAATTTCTTCTTCTTACGAGATGGGCTGGCATCTCACTATGCGAGAGCATAGTATCGGCTTGTGAGAAATGATACCGCATCGGCAGTAGTCAGCGGGATAGGTGTTCTGGATAAATCCGTCGCTGTCCTGCACGCCGTCGCCGAGGGGCCGTGCAACCTGAATGAGCTGTGCACGCGGACCGGATTGCCACGGGCCACCGCGCACCGGCTCGCCGTCGGGCTCGAAACCCACCGCTTGTTGGCGCGCAATGTATCCGGACTGTGGTGCCCGGGCCCCGCGCTCGGCGAACTCGCCGCAGGGGCCACCGACACGGTGCGCGAGGCCGCCGGGCTGGTGCTGCCCAGACTGCGGGAGATAACCGGAGAAAGCGTGCAGCTCTACCGCCGAGAGGGTGCGGACCGGATCTGTGTCGCCGCCATCGAGCCGCCGTCGGGGCTCCGGGACACCGTCCCGGTCGGAGCCCGGCTGCCGATGAACGCCGGCTCCGGGGCGAAGGTCCTCCTCGCCTGGGCCGACCCGGCCACGGCCCGGCTCCTCCTGGGTGAGAACGGCTTCAGCGAACGGACACTGCTCGAGGTCCGCCGCCGGGGTTGGGCGCAGAGCATCGGCGAGCGCGAGCCGGGTGTCGCCAGTATCTCGGCGCCGGTACGCGACAACGCCGGCGAAGTGATTGCGGCGATCTCGGTCTCCGGGCCGATCGACCGCATGGGCCGGCGGCCGGGATCACGCTGGGCCGCCGACCTACTGGCCGCAGCGGATGCGATCAACAAGCGGCTCTAGAGTCGCGAGTCTGAAGTTTCTTGCGCGGCTCTAAGGTGAGTAGCGAGAATCACATCATCGAAAGACATTGACCTGCCATGGCCTCCGAGTCGCCCGGTAGGGACTGCGAAAGGACACCGATGGGAACCAACGAGCGCGGCAAGATCGTGATGAGCGACGAAGAGATCGACGACTTCATCATCCGCAGTCGCACCGCAACGATGGCAACGGTGTCCGCGCAGGGCCGTCCCCACCTCGTGGCCATGTGGTACGGCGTCATCGATGGCGAGATCTGGTTCGAGACGAAGGCGAAATCACAGAAGGCCGTGAACATCCGCCGCAATCCGACGTGCACGGTGATGATCGAGGACGGCCTCACCTACAACCAGCTTCGTGGTGTGTCCATCGAAGGGACCGGCGAGATCCTCGACGATCCGGACTCGATCCTGAAGTGCGGCATCAGTGTGTGGGAACGCTACAACGGCCCCTACACCGACGAGATGCGCCCATACGTCGATCAGATGATGAACAAGCGGGTTGCGGTCCGCATCAAGGCCGACCGCGTCCGCAGCTGGGACCACCGCAAGCTCGGACTCCCCGAAGTACCACTCGCCGGAACCACGGCGGAGTTCCTGGCGAAGTAATCGCCTACGCCAACGGCCCTCACATCCATCGGATGCGGGGGCCGTTGATGTTTGGCGGGTCAGGAGTCGAGCTTTGCCGCGATCTCCTCGATGATCGGATCATCGTCGTCGGCGGCCTCGATCTGTTCGCGCCACCCGGTCAACGTGCGGTGCCGCTCCTCGACATCGGCCACACTCGCAGGCGCGGTCTCCCCCGACGACGCCAGGTCCGGCGACGCCGATTCGATTTCGAGATCCAATTCGGCGAGCAACTCGTTCTTTGTCGTCTTTTTGGTCATCGGACAATGCTGCCCCTCCGCTGCCGGTTGGTTCAACCCTGAATTGATACGTGGCCTCGCGGACGGCGTTCGCACCAGCGCCGCCGGGGGCCTGAGGTTGTCACCGCTGGGGTGCGTCAGCCAGCCGGCCAGAGGGGGCGACGACGGACGCCCGCGCGCATCACCTCGGCATCACGCGGGGCCACATCGTCGAGCATGCGGCCGGCGCCGATCAGGTTGTGCATCTCGCTGAAGAATGCGTGCCGACAGGTGATGTGCAATGCGGTCACCCGGACAAGAAAAAACCCTCCTCCCGCGATGCAGGAGAAGGGTTTTCGTTGTAGCCCCGACGGGATTCGAACCCGCGCTACCGCCTTGAGAGGGCGGCGTCCTAGGCCGCTAGACGACGGGGCCAGAACTGACACAGTATTACTCTGTTGTCGCTGGGGTACCAGGACTCGAACCTAGAATGGCGGTACCAGAAACCGCTGTGTTGCCAATTACACCATACCCCATTCGGTGCTCTTCCAGCGGCTTGTGGCTGCTGGAAAAGCGCCGAGAAAGAGATTATCAAACCCTGCGCCCGAACCTGTAATCGCCAGGTCAGAGGGACTTTTTTATGCGATTGTCGCGCGTGCGGCCCGCAGGCGGTCCAGGCTCCGCTGGGCCCCGAGGAGCTCCAGCGACTCGAACAGCGGCGGGCTGATGTGCGACCCCGTCACCGCCACCCGAACCGGACCGAACGCCTTGCGCGGTTTGAGTTCGAGCCGCTCCACCAACGCTTCCTTGAGCGCGCTTTCAATGGCCTCAGTCGTCCACTGAGGCAATGCCGACAGCGCTTCGATGGTCGCGTCGAGAACGGGCGCCGAATCGGCTCCGAGGTTCTTACGGGCGGCCGCCTCGTCGATGCTGAAATCGTCGTCCGACACGTAGAGGAATGCGATGAGTCCCCACGCGTCCCCGAGAACCTGGATGCGGGTCTGAACCAGATCGGCGACAATCGCCCACTGGGCATCGTCAATCGGTTCGCTCAGCAGGCCGCCGTGGACGAGGTACCCCCGCAGGCGTCCGGCGAAGTCTTCCGGGGTGAGCCGGCGCAGGTGCTCGGCGTTGATCGAGTCCGCTTTCTTCTGATCGAACCGCGCGGGATTCGAGTTCACCTTTGAGATGTCGAAAGCCGCGATCATCTCGTCGAGCGTGAAGATGTCGTGATCGTCGGCGATGCCCCATCCCAGCAGCGCCAGGTAGTTCAGCAGACCTTCGGGGATGAACCCACGGTCGCGGTGGTGGAACAGGCTCGACTGCGGATCACGCTTCGACAGCTTCTTGTTGCCCTCCCCCATCACAAACGGGAGATGGCCGAATTTCGGTGTCCCCTTGGCGATTCCGACACGGGCCAGCGCTTCGTAGAGCGCGATCTGACGCGGCGTCGACGACAGCAGATCTTCACCACGCAGGACGTGGGTGATCTCCATCAACGCGTCGTCGACCGGATTGACCAAGGTGTACAACGGATCTCCGTTGCCACGCGTGAGTGCGAAGTCGGGCGTGGTCCCGGCCGGGATGGTGGTGGTGCCACGAACCAGGTCGTCCCACGAGATGTCGCGGTCGGGCATCTTCAGCCGGACGACGGCCGGACGACCCTCGTCACGGAAAGCCTGCTTCTGCTCTTCGGTCAGGTTGCGGTCGAAGTTGTCGTAGCCGAGCTTGGGGTCGCGGCCGGCCGCCTTGTGCCGGGCCTCGACCTCGTCAGCGGTCGAGAACGCCTCGTACGCCTCGCCGGCGTCGAGGAGCTTGGCGACCGCATCGAGATGCAACGGCTTGCGCTGCGACTGGCGATACGGCTCGTGCGGGCCACCTACCTCCGGGCCCTCGTCCCAGTTCAGGCCGAGCCAGCGCAGCGCGTCGAGAATCGCCGCGTACGACTCCTCCGAGTCACGGGCGGCGTCGGTGTCCTCGATCCGGAACACGAACGCGCCACCGTGGTGCCGGGCGTAGGCGTAGTTGAACAACGCGGTACGCACCAACCCGACATGTGGCGTGCCGGTCGGAGATGGACAAAAACGGACGCGGACCTGCGATTCACTCATGCGGCCAGATTACGCGGGGGTAACAGTGCCGCGCTCACCCCCGCACCTTCAGGCGCTCTGCTGCGCCAGGAACTCGACCAGGAGGGCATTGACCTCAGCGGGCTGCTCCAGGTAGCCGTAATGGCCGGCCTTGGCGACTTCTTCGTACCGCGCACCGGGTATCGCGTCGGCGACCTCACGAGCCAGATGTGGTGGCAACGAACGATCGTCGGCAAATCCGATCACCAGAGACGGCCGGGTGATCCCGGCGTATGCCGCCAGCCGATCACCTTCACCGTCGTGCAGAGCGAGTTGCGCCCGCATACCCGGTGTCATCGTCTGTCCGGAGAACTCGATGACATCGAGCCAATCGCGCACCGAGGTGTCGTTGTCGAGTGTGTGACGAGACAGATTGAGGTGGGCGGTGATTGCCGCCTGATAGTGCGGCGGCAACGTGATCTTCTGGTCGTAGATCTGCCGTTCTCCCTCGGAGATCCACTTCTGCAGCGGCCCACTACGTCCGTACGTCGCGATCATGACGGCACACCGGACGACATCGGGCCGGGCCAACGCCAGTTCCTGAGTGACCTTGGCACCGAGCGAGGTTCCGATCACTGCTGCCGGTTCACCACCGAGAAACTCGATCAGCGCGGCGGTGTCGGCGACCATGTCGGCGATGGTGAACCCCTCGGGACATTCACTCGACGGGGCGATTCCACGATTGTCGAAGGTGACGACGCGATAGCCCGCCTTGACCAGAGCGGGTTGCTGATGGGCTTTCCAGACCCGGCCCGGGCTGCCGCTGCCCATCACCATCACCACCAGTGGACCAGATCCGGAATCTTCATAGCTGAGCGAAATCCCGTTGACCTGAGCTGTTTTCGGCGAAGGACGCACCACTACCGCCTATCGGCGACCGGATTGGTCAACGTGCCAAGGCCTTCGATGGTGACGCTCACGGTGTCGCCGGCGGCCATCGGTCCGATGCCTTCGGGCGTGCCGGTGAGGATCACGTCGCCGGGCAGCAGCGTCATCACGGCGCTGATCCATTCCACGATCTCGCCGATGTCGTGCAGCATCAGGCTCGTGCGACTGCGCTGCTTGACCTCACCGTTGAGTTCGGTGCGGATCTCGAGATCAGCGGGGTCGAGTTCGGTTTCGATCCACGGCCCGAGCGGACAGAACGTGTCGTGGCCCTTGCCACGGGTCCACTGTCCGTCGGCCGCCTGCTGATCGCGGGCGGTGACGTCGTTGCCGATCGTGTAACCGAGGATGACGCCTTTCGCCGCAGCAGCCTTGACGTCGCGGCAGGGTTGTCCGATCACGACCGCGAGTTCACCCTCGTAGTCCACGCGGTCCGACGACTTCGGACGCAGGATCGGCACCTGGGGACCGATGATCGACGTGTTCGGCTTGATGAAGATCACCGGATTCTCCGGCGCCTCAGACCCCATCTCTTGCGCATGAGCGGCGTAGTTCTTGCCGATGCAGATGACCTTGCTGGCCAGGATCGGCGCCAGCAATCTGGTGTCTGCCAGCGGCCAACTACGGCCGGTGAAGGTGGGTGTCCCAAAGGGATGTTCGGCGATTTCTCGCGCCGTGGCGGCGTCGCCGTCGCCCTCGATACTGACAAAAGCAACCCCGTCAGGGCTGGCAATTCGACCTAGTCGCATGGCCGCCACACTATCGCACCCGGCATATCCCAACAGCCGGGAGTCGGCTTGGCCCGACTCCACCATTGTTTTAGTATATGGGCATTCCGTTTCACATAATGAGACACGGAATGGAATCACGACACCGGACCCGTTGAAACCACCGAGGAGGTTCAGTAATGCCCACCGAAGCCCGCCGCTGGGCGATGCTCGCGGCCTCCCTGTTGTCCGCCATGGCAACCACCTGCGTTGTCAGCGGAGTCGCCTTCCTCATCCCCGAACTGCACCGCTCCGAAGGCATGTCGCTGACCGAGGCGTCAACTCTCGCCGCCGCACCGATATTCGGCCTGCTGCTGTCGACCTACGTCTGGGGCATCGCGCTCGACCGGTTCGGCGAACGCCGGATCCTGCTGCTGTCGCTGACCCTCACCATCGCCGCGATGACAACGGCGTGCCTGGCCAATATGTGGGATGCACCGACGTCCGTTCTGGGCCTGGCGTTGCTGGTGGGTGGCGTGACCTCGGCGGCCACCAACGGAGCCGGAGGCCGCATCGTCGTCGGATGGTTCCCACCTGAGAAACGCGGCACCGCAATGGGTGTCCGGCAGACAGCCCAGCCACTGGGCATCGGCGTCAGCGCACTGACCATCCCGGTCCTGTCCCGCGAATTCGGCGTCGGCGCCGGTCTGGCGGTACCGCTGATCGTGACGGTGATCGCCACCGTGGTCGTCCTGGTTGTCGTGGCAGACCCACCGAGGCCGTCGTCCTCGGCTTCCGGGGCACACGCAGCGTCGAATCCCTATCGCGGAAGCCAGTTCCTGCCGCGTGTGCACGGCGTGAGCATTCTGCTCGCGGTCCCGCAGAGCATGCTCTGGACCTTCGTGCCCGCCTGGCTGATCGTGGAGCACAACTGGTCTCCGCTGACGGCAGGCGTGCTGGTGACCGTCAGTCAGATCCTCGGTGCCGCCGGCCGGATCGGCGCCGGCCGTTGGTCGGATGTCTGGGGCTCACGGACCAAACCGATCCGGTTGATCGCGATCGGTGCCACCGCATCGGTGGGTCTGCTGGCCTTCACCGACTGGTGCAACAGCCCCACCGCGGCGGTGGTCATGGTGACCGCGAGCGTGATCACGGTGGCCGACAACGGATTGGCGTTCACCGCCATCGCCGAGTTCTCCGGGCCGGGGTGGAGCGGCCGCACGCTGGCGGTCCAGAACACCGGGCAGTACCTCTGGATGGCCACGTCCACACCGTTGTTCGGCATGGCGATCGGAGCCTTCGGCTATCCGGCCGCCTTCCTCATCGCCGCCGCTGCCCCGGCCGCGGCGATCGGCCTGGTCCCTCCGGACGAAGAACGCAAGGCGTTGGCCGTGGCGCCGGCGCCCTGACCCGGGCGGTCACCCCACAACGCAATTCGCTCCGCTTCCCGGCGTCTGCTCCTGTTGCAACAGGAGCGGACGCAGGGGAAGCGGAGCGAATTCTGGGGTAGGCGTCAGACCAGGGCGGCCCGGATCCGGGTTCCGATCTCTTTGGTGTTGACCGGAAGTTTTCCGCGACTCACCAGATCCGCGGCAACGGCCTGCGAGACCCGGTCGGCCTCGGTCTCGTGGCCGAGATGACGCAGCAGGAGTTCCACGGACAGGATCGCGGCCGTGGGATCGGCGATCCCCTGACCGGCGATGTCGGGTGCACTTCCGTGGACCGGCTCGAACATCGACGGATTGGTACCGGTGGCATCGATGTTGCCCGATGCCGCCAGGCCGATTCCACCGCTGACAGCGCCGGCGATGTCGGTGATGATGTCGCCGAACAGGTTGTCGGTGACGATGACGTCGTATCGACCCGGGTCGGTGACCATATAGATGGT
Organism: Nocardia sp. 348MFTsu5.1; assembly: GCF_000383535.1. Taxonomy (NCBI): domain Bacteria; kingdom Bacillati; phylum Actinomycetota; class Actinomycetes; order Mycobacteriales; family Nocardiaceae; genus Nocardia; species Nocardia sp. 348MFTsu5.1. Next base: position 217,479 of record NZ_KB911510.1, on the reverse strand, counting down.
CGCCGCATCGATGTGGTTGTAATCGACGGTGATCTCGGGGTACTCGACCGCGACCTCATCGACGGTGCGCTTCCACATCGAACCGGCAAACGTCAGGACGTTCGTCTTGTGGATCAGCGTCAAGTGCCCCCGACGAGCCTGCGCACGTTTGAAGGCATCGCGGACAACACGTTCGATACCGAAGCGCGTGTTGACGCTGACCTCGGTGGCGACCTCGTTGGGGGTTCCGACGCGGATGGCACCGCCATTGCCGGTGTACGGGCCTTCCGTGCCTTCACGGACCACCACGAAGTCGATGTCCGGGTTACCGGCCAACGGCGAGATGACGCCCGGGTACAGCTTGCTCGGCCGCAGGTTCACGTGGTGATCGAGTGCAAAGCGCATCTTCAGCAGCAACCCGCGCTCGAGGATGCCCGGGGTGACCGACGGATCGCCGATCGCACCCAGCAGGATCGCGTCGTGGCCGCGAATGGCGGTCAGATCCTCGTCGGTCAGCAGTTCACCGGTGCGGTGGTACCGCTGGGCACCGAGATCGAAGTGCGTGGGCTCGACACCCGGCAGCACCTGTTCCAGGACGGCCAGCGCTTCGCCGACAACCTCGGGACCGATTCCGTCGCCTGGGATTACAGCGAGCTTCATGACAGATCGACCTGCTTGATCAGGGTGGCGTCGACGGCCTCGCCGATGGCCGCGAGCACGGCCTCGGGAATCTGCTGACTCACCCGCAGCAGGATCGTCGCGCCGCTACCCTCGGCGTCCTGAGACAGTCCGGCGGCCTGGATGTCGATGCTGGCGTTGCCGAGCAGGGTGCCGATCTTACCCAGCGACCCGGGCTGATCTCCATAGGAGACAACAAGATTCAGGCCCTCGGCACGCAGGTCGAAGTTGCGGCCGTTGATGTTGACGATCTTCTCGACCTCGGCCGGACCCGACAGGGTGCCGCCGACGTTGAGGACTGTGCCGTCGCCGAATACCGCACGCAGGTCCACCAGGTTGCGGTGGTTCGGGCTCTCCGGAGCGGTGGTCACTTCGGAGGTGACACCCCGCTCGGCGGCCAGCGCGGGTGCGTTCACGAAGGTGACCGGATCCTCGATGACCGCGGAGAACAGACCACGCAACGCGGACAGTCCGAGGACGTCGACGGTGCGGGCGGCGATCTCACCGCGGACGTCGACGCTGAGGTTCGCCGGAACCTGACCCGACAGGGCGCCCACGAGGACACCGAGCTTGCGGGTCAGTTCGAGCCACGGCGCGACCTCGTCGTCGACTGCGCCACCGGTGATGTTCACGGCATCGGGGACGAAGTGGCCGGCCAGTGCCAGTCGCACGCTCTTCGCGACGTCGGTACCGGCGCGATCCTGGGCCTCCGAGGTCGAGGCACCCAGGTGCGGGGTCACGACAACCTGCGGGAGGTCGAACAGCGGCGAGTCGGTGCACGGCTCGGTGGCGTAGACATCGAGGCCGGCGCCGAAGACGTGGCCGGACTTGATGGCATCGGCCAGGGCCTGCTCATCGATCAGTCCACCGCGAGCGGCGTTGACGACGATGACGCCCTTCTTGGTGCGGGCCAGCTGCTCGGCACCGATGAGACCGAGGGTCTCCGGGGTTTTGGGCAGGTGCACCGAGAACATGTCGGCGCGCTCGAGCAGTTCGTCGAGGGTCACCAGCTCGATACCGAGCTGTGCGGCGCGAGCCGGGGAGACGTAGGGGTCGTACGCGATGATGTGGGTCTCGAAGGCGGCCAGACGCTGCGCGAACAGCTGTCCGATCCGGCCGAGGCCGACCACACCGACGGTCTTGCCGAAGATCTCGACGCCGTTGAACTTCGAACGCTTCCATTCGTGCTCACGCAGGGTGGCGTCGGCGGCCGGGATCTGACGAGCGGCAGACAGCAGCAGGCTGACCGCATGCTCTGCGGCGGTGTGGATATTCGAGGTGGGCGCGTTGACGACCATCACACCCCGCCCGGTGGCGGCCGGGACATCGACATTGTCGAGTCCGACGCCGGCGCGGGCGATGATCTTCAGGTTCGGGCCGGCGGCAAGGACCTCGGCATCGACCTGGGTGGCCGAACGCACGAGAATGGCGTCGGCATCCTTGACTGCCTCGAGCAACTTCGGGCGGTCGGGGCCATCGACCCAGCGCACCTCGACATCTTCGCCGAGGGCGGCAACCGTGGACTGTGCCAGTTTGTCGGCGATCAAGACGACTGGGCGGCCGGTGGGGCTCACAGTGAATTCTCCTGGGGTCGGGTAGCGCCCGGCGCTTACCGGGAGCCAGCGAAAGTGGCAACTCCAGCGATCAGCTTAGTTGCCGCCCACAGCGAACTGTTCCCGGGTATATCCGAGGAACCCGCGCGGACCTGCACGAATCGGATCCGTCGGTCCTGTCACCAGGGAAATGCCGCCTGTGAGATCGATTACGACTATCTTCCACTTAGGGCATTCCGGCGTCGGGGGAGATTCACCGGGTTGCACCATGAACGATGATTGGGGATCAGATGTTGAAGAAATTGCTTGTCGCCTGCGTGGCGCTGGCATCTGCTGCACTGCTGGTCACAGGGGGCGGGACGGCGGTCGCGGCTCCGGCGAAAGTGGCCTTGGGCGGCGGCTCGGGAATCCTGATCCTCAATGGCGGCAACAGCGCGTCGGCGTGCACGCTGACCACCATCGGCACCGACAACACCGGCACCCTCTACGGCTTGACCGCGGGACACTGCGGTGAAGGCGGACAACGGGTCGCGTCCGAGGAGTTCCAGAATCGCGGTGTCCTGGGCCGGATCACGTTCTCCAACCACAAACTCGACTACGCGATCATCGCGTTCGATTCGTCGAAGGTCGCCGCCACCCGCACGGTCGGCAACGTGACCATCCGGACCGTACAGACCACGCCCCCCGCCTTCCCCGACATCGCGTGCAAGGAGGGCCGCACCACCGGGAACACCTGTGGTGTCACCTGGTTCGCGGACGGTGTCGAGCACATCAGCCAGATTTGTGTCCTGGAAGGCGATTCGGGCAGCCCCGTGGTCGTCGGTGATCGCCTCATCGGCATGGTGAACGCCTATTACTACGTCGGCTGTATCGGCCCCGAGACGGGCACCAACATCAAGCCGATCCTCGACGACCTGCCTCTGCGCGGGGTCGCCGGATTCAAGGTGGCCTGACCCGCTCGTATCGCACTCACACCGCGCTGACCTCGGCTACGGTCGAGGCACCTGCGGCCCGTCGGGGTGCCGAGAAACGAGTCATGAGTGATCCGATCACGTATCCGCCTGCACCATTCAACCGTCGGCAAAGGCCTGCTGATCATGGCTGCGGCCGCCATTTTGACGCTGACCGGTGTGACATCTCCGGCTTCGGCGACTACCGGGATGGCCCCGCTCGGCGGCGGTTCCGGCATCGCGATCCTGCAAACCGACGGTTCGGCCGCACTGTGCACCCTCACCACCATCGGTTACGACCAGCGCGGTGAACTCATCGGCCTCACCGCCGGGCACTGCGGTGACGCCGGGTCGACGGTCCTGTCCGAGTTGTGGCCGCTACGCGGACCGGTGGGCGTCATCGATCAGGTCAACAGCGACCTCGACTACGCGCTGATCCGGTTCGACCGTTCCGCCGTGCGACCACTGAGGACGGTTGGCGGAGTCACGATCCGGTCGGTCCAGGTGACTCCCCCGCAATTCCCCGACATCGCGTGCAAGGACGGCCGGACCTCCGGCCACACCTGCGGGATCGTCTGGATCTCGGGCCACGAGGTGCACATCACCCAGATGTGCGTCATCGAAGGTGACTCCGGCAGCCCGGTGGTGGTCGGCGACCGCCTCATCGGCATGGTCAACGCCTACTTCGAGATCGCGTGCCTCGGTCCGGAGAAGGGCACCAACATCGGCCCGGTGATGCAGGATCTCCAGCGCCGGGGCGTCACCGGCTATCGCCTGGCCTGACCCCACGCGACAAAAAGGCCCCGGACCAACGGTCCGGGGCCTTTCTATGAAGTCGCTTGAGTATCAGGCGGTTTCGGTGATCGGGCGATCAACCCAGCTCATCAGGTCGCGCAGCTTCTGGCCGGTGACCTCGATCGGGTGCTCGGCGTTCTGCTTGCGCAGGCCTTCGAGCTCCTTGTTGCCACCCTCGACGTTGGCAACCAGGCGCTTGACGAAAGTGCCGTCCTGGATGTCCTTGAGGATGCCCTGCATGCGCTCTTTGGTACCCGAGTCGATGACCCGCGGGCCCGACACGTAACCGCCGAACTCAGCGGTGTCGGACACCGAGTAGTTCATGCGGGCGATGCCACCCTCGTACATGAGGTCGACGATGAGCTTGAGCTCGTGCAGAACCTCGAAGTACGCCATCTCGGGTGCATAGCCGGCCTCGACCATGACCTCGAAGCCGATCTTGACGAGTTCTTCGGTGCCGCCGCAGAGCACGGCCTGCTCGCCGAAGAGGTCCGTCTCGGTCTCTTCCTTGAAGGTGGTCTTGATGACGCCCGCGCGGGTGCCACCGATGCCCTTGGCGTAGGACAGCGCCAGAGCCTGTCCCTCACCCTTGGGATCCTGATCGATCGCGATGAGCGCGGGGACACCCTTGCCGTCGACGAACTGACGACGCACCAGGTGACCGGGGCCCTTCGGTGCAACCATGCCGACGGTGACGAACTCCGGGGCCTTGATCAGGTCGAAGTGGATGTTCAGGCCGTGACCGAAGAACAGCGCGTCGCCATCCTTGAGGTTGGGCTCGATGTCATCGGTGAAGATGCTTGCCTGAGCGGTGTCCGGTGCGAGCACCATGATCACGTCGGCCCATGCCGAAACCTCGGCCGGCGTACCGACGGTCAGGCCGGCTTCCTCAGCCTTGGCGCGAGACTTCGAGCCTTCTTTGAGGCCGATGCGGACCTCGACGCCCGAGTCGCGCAGGCTCAGTGAGTGCGCGTGACCCTGGCTGCCGTATCCGATGACCGCAACCTTGCGGCCCTGGATGATCGACAGGTCGGCATCGTCGTCGTAGAACATCTCGACTGCCACTTGACTTCCCTTCTTTGGTGAATCTCCCGGCCCTCATTGGCCAGGGATCAGTTCTGTTTTGCCTTGATTGTGTCAGCGAGCCGCGGACATGCTCTTGGGGCCACGGCCCAGGGCGACGATGCCCGATTGGGCGATCTCCCTGATGCCGTACGGATCGAGCATCTTCAACAGCGCGTCGAGCTTGTCTTGCGTACCCGTCGCCTCGACGGTGATCGAGTCGGGTGAGACGTCGATAACCTTGGCGCGGAACAGGTTCACCACTTCGATGACCTCTCCGCGGGCGGATGCGTCGGCGCGCACCTTGACCATCAGGAGCTCGCGGGCCACCGAGGTGTCGGGGTCCTGCTCGACGATCTTGATGACGTTGATCAGCTTGTTGAGCTGCTTCGTCACCTGTTCGAGGGGGAAGTCCTCGACGGAGACCATGATGGTCATCCGCGAGATGCCCTTGAGTTCGGTGGCACCGACGGCCAGCGACTCGATGTTGAATCCCCGCCGGGAGAACAGTGACGCCACCCGGGCGAGAACGCCGGGACGGTCTTCGACAAGCACGCTGAGCGTGTGGTGGGTGGTCACTTCTGCTCGCCCTTCTCGACGCTGCGGGTCATCGCCTGATGGATCTCATCGGGATGGGTGGATGCGGCTTCGTCGTCGTCGAACAGCGGACGAATGCCCCGGGCCGCCATGATCTGGTCATTGCCGGTACCGGCAGCGACCATCGGCCACACCTGCGCGTCGGCACCGACGATGAAGTCGATGACGACCGGCCGGTCGTTGATCGCGCGGGCCTCCGCCAGCACGGCGTCGACGTCTTCCTCACGCTCACAACGGAGTCCGACACAACCGAGGGCATCCGCCAGTTTGACGAAGTCCGGGATGCGCTGCGACGGATCCGCATTGTGCGTCGACAGATTGGTGTTGGAGTACCGCTCGTCGTAGAACAGTGTCTGCCACTGCCGGACCATGCCCAGGTTGCCGTTGTTGATCACGGCCACCTTGATGGGGATGCCTTCGATGGCACACGTCGCGAGTTCCTGATTGGTCATCTGGAAACAGCCGTCGCCGTCGATGGCCCACACCTCGGAGTCGGGCATACCCTGCTTGGCGCCCATGGCTGCGGGCACTGCGTAGCCCATCGTGCCCAGACCACCGGAGTTGAGCCAGGTCCGCGGGTTCTCGTACGAGATGAACTGTGCGGCCCACATCTGGTGCTGACCGACGCCGGCGCAGTAGATCGCGTCGGGTCCGGCGGTCTTGCCGATCGCCGAGATCACGAACTCGGGAGACATGGCGCCATCCGACGGGCGGTCATAGCTCAGTGGGTACGTGCGGCGAATGCCGTCGAGGTACGACCACCAGGTGCTCAGATCCGGGGCATCGGCCGTGGTCGCACGCTCGTCGCGCACCGCCTCGATCAGTTCGGTGATGACCGCCTTGCAGTCGCCCACGATGGGAACGTCCGCGTGACGGTTCTTGCCGATCTCAGCCGGGTCGATGTCGGCGTGGATCACCTTGGCGTCCGGCGCGAACGAATCGAGCATGCCGGTGACACGGTCATCGAAGCGAGCGCCGAGGGTGATCAGCAGATCGCTTCGCTGCAAACCGGCAACCGCCGCGACGGTGCCGTGCATTCCGGGCATTCCCAGGTGCTGCTTGTGGCTGTCTGGGAAAGCGCCGCGGGCCATGAGGGTGGTGACCACTGGAACGCCGGTCAGTTCTGCGAGTTCGAGCAATTCGGCCGATGCGTTGGCCTTGATGACACCGCCGCCGACGTACAGAACCGGCGACGTAGCCGCGGCGATCATCCGCGCGGCCTCCCGAACCTGCTTGCCGTGCGGCTTGGTCACCGGACGGTAGCCGGGCAGGTCGATCTGCGGGGGCCACGAGAACGTGGTCTGCGCCTGCAGGATGTCCTTGGGGATGTCGACCAGGACGGCGCCCGGACGACCGCTTTCGGCGATGTAGAAGGCCTCGGCCATCACCTTGGCGATCTCCGCACCATTTTTGACCAGGAAGTTGTGCTTCGTGATCGGCATGGTGATGCCGGAGATGTCGGCTTCCTGGAACGCGTCGGTACCGATCAGCGCCCGGCCGACCTGTCCGGTGATCGCAACCACCGGAACAGAATCCATCTGGGCGTCGGCGAGCGGGGTCACCAGGTTGGTGGCGCCGGGACCCGAGGTCGCGATGCAGACACCCACGCGGCCGGTGGCCTGTGCGTACCCGGTGGCGGCGTGACCGGCACCCTGCTCGTGGCGAACGAGGATGTGGCGAACCTGCTTGGAGTCGAAGAGCGGGTCATAGACAGGGAGGACGGCTCCGCCGGGAATACCGAATACCGACGTCACGCCGAGTTCTTCGAGTGAGCGCACTACTGCCTGCGCCCCGCTGACACGCTCGGGCGCGACCGTGCGCCGCTGCTGCGGCGCCGGTACGGCCGGGGCGCCATTGCCCGTGTTGCGCGATCCCGTTCCGCGGGGGCCTGGCCCCTGCTGGGTGCGTGCTGTTGGTGCGCTCACTGCACCTTCCCTCTACTCAGACGTGCGACCCGAAGGGGCGCAACGTCGGTGGACAACAAAAAACCCCCGACAGCGGTGCTGTGCGAGGGTGGCGCGTCGATGCTTTGTGAGTACTTCGAGTACCCGGTCAGGCGAAGACGCGCCGGCCGAGTACGAGAATCTGTTTTTGCATCACAATTAACGAGGCTAGAACTGTGGGTTCACAGAGTCAAACTCGTCCCCCACCGATCCCACATCATGGGATCGTCGGCTCAATCCGCAGGTCACGAAGCCTTGGCGCACCGGACTGTCACAGGCCACTCTTGCGGGATGGAACAATATAGGCGTGTCTGAGCCAGAAGCAATCGAGTTGCCCGCGGTGTTCCGCATCCATCCCATCTCTTATTTCGCCGTCTTCATGATGGCGGTTTCCGCACTCGTACTTGCCGGGGTTTCACTGCCCTACCTGGGCTGGACGCTTTTCGTACCGGTTCTCGCGGGAGTGTGGGTCCATCGCCTGCGCACCATCGTCACCGAGGACGGGCTCACCACACAGACATTGCGCGGACGGCGCAGCGCGACCTGGGACCAGATCTCCGGAATCCAGTTTCCGCGCTGGGGCGCGGTCCGGGCGGTGCTCCGAGACGATTCGACGCTGAAGCTCCCCGCGATCAGCTTCCGGGACCTCCCGCGTCTGTCTGCCGCCAGCAAGGGGCGAATCCCCGACCCGTACGCAGCTCAGGACGCGACGGCCGGGAGCAGCTCCGACGAGAAGACCTCCTGATCACCGTTTTGAAACAGCGCCGCGTAGCGGAGTAGCGTGAGCCGCGCAACTCTCCGCACCGCAGCCCCGGTCGGAACTGGTCGACAGTCGAGGAACCAATAGTCATGCCGCAGTTGAGGTCACGAACCACCACCATCGGACGCAACGCCTCGGGCGCACGCTCACTCTGGCGCGCCACCGGTATGACCGATGACGACTTCGGTAAACCGATTGTCGCCATTGCCAATTCGTACACACAGTTCGTCCCCGGCCACGTCCACCTCAAGGACGTCGGCGAGATCGTCGCCGCCGCGGTCCGCGCTGCCGGCGGCGTGCCTCGCGAGTTCCACACCATCGCCGTCGACGACGGTATCGCCATGGGTCACGACGGCATGCTGTACTCCCTGCCGAGCCGCGAGATCATCGCCGACTCCGTCGAATACATGGTCAACGCCCACACCGCGGACGCGCTGGTCTGTATCTCGAACTGCGACAAGATCACTCCGGGAATGCTCAACGCCGCGATGCGCCTGAACATCCCGACCGTGTTCGTCTCCGGTGGCCCGATGGAGGCCGGCAAGGCCGTCGTCGTCGGCGACACCGTTCACCCGTCGTCGGATCTGATCACCTCCATCTCCGCCTCCGCCAACGACGCCGTCGACGAAGATGCGCTGCGTGAGGTCGAACTCGCGGCCTGCCCGACGTGCGGATCGTGCTCGGGCATGTTCACCGCCAACTCGATGAACTGCCTCACCGAAGCTCTGGGTCTGGCACTGCCCGGCAACGGCTCGACCCTGGCCACCCACGAGGCGCGGCACGCCCTGTTCACCCGCGCCGGCACCGTCGTCGTCGAGGCCGCCATGCGGTACTACCACGAAGAAGACGAGTCGGTGTTGCCACGAAATGTGGCCACCCCCACCGCATTCCGCAATGCCATGGCCCTCGACGTCGCCATGGGCGGCTCCACGAACACCGTGCTGCACGTGCTGGCCGCCGCGCAGGAAGGTGAGGTCGACGACTTCGATCTCGATGTCATCGACGAGATCAGCCGTAAGGTTCCCTGCCTGTCGAAGGTCTCGCCCAACTCCGATTACCACATGGAGGATGTGCACCGGGCCGGCGGAATCGCCGCGATCCTGGGCGAATTGCGTCGCGCCGGACTCATCGACGACACCGCGAGCACCGTTCACTCCCCCACCATCGGCACCTTCCTCGACGACTGGGACATCCGCGGAGGCAAGGCCATCGACGAAGCGTTCGAGCTGTTCCACGCCGCCCCCGGTGGCGTCCGCACCACCACGCCCTTCTCGACGGCCAACCGGTGGAGCACACTCGACACCGATGCGGCCGGCGGCTGCATCCGCGACCTCGAGCACGCCTACACCGTCGAGGGTGGCCTCTGCGTTCTCAAGGGCAACCTCGCCGAGGACGGTGCCGTCCTCAAGACCGCCGGCATCGACGAGGATCTCTGGCATTTCCAGGGTCCGGCACGTGTTGTCGAGTCACAGGAAGCGGCGGTGCAGGTGATCCTGAGCAAGACCATCCAGGCCGGAGAGGTGCTGGTGGTCCGCTACGAGGGTCCCGCCGGTGGACCCGGAATGCAGGAAATGCTCCATCCGACGGCCTTCATGAAGGGCACCGGCATGGGCAAGAAATGCGCCCTGATCACCGACGGCCGGTTCTCCGGTGGTTCGTCGGGTCTGTCGATCGGGCACATCTCACCCGAGGCGGCCTCCGGTGGTGTGATCGGTCTCATCGAAGACGGTGATCAGATCCTCATCGACGTCAAGACCCGCAAGCTCGAGGTCCTCGTCGACGACGAGACCCTGGCGATGCGCCGCGCCAAGATCGAGGCCTCCGAGCGGCCCTGGCAGCCACGTGAGATCCGTGAACGCCGCGTCACCACCGCGCTGCGTGCCTACGCCAAACTCGCCACATCGGCCGACAAGGGCGCGGTCCGCAAGGTCGACTGACCCCGGCCCTTACAAACGCTCCGGAAATACGAGGACGCTCCACATATTTGTGGAGCGTCCTCGTATTTCTGGAGCGTTTGGGTCAGGGTGTGGGATTGCCCGGGGATTCGAACGGATGAGTTCCGTTGAACACGAACCAGATTGTGATCGGGACGGCGATGCCGATCACCAGCCAGATCACCGAACCGATGTATGGACGGGTCGCCCAGCCCCGACCGAAGTCGAGGGAGATGCGGCCCGGTCCGGTCAGGATGATCACCGCGGCGGCGAGCGCCACGAACAACTCGAACTCGATGCCGCCTCCGGTGTTGTCCGGGTCGGCGGCGAAGAACCACACACCGCCGGCCAGAGTTGCCTTGTAGGCCGCTGCCAGCAGCATCACACCGAGTACGGCAGAGCCGGCGATCGGTGTCAGCAGACCGACCACCAGCATCAGGCCACCGATGGTCTCCGAGAGCGCGCCGAGGACTGCGAGAGGTTTGGCGGCATCCGCGTTGAAACCGATCGCGGTGTTGGGCGTATTGATCAGGTAGTCCTCGAACCCGGACAGGCGCGGCCCGTTCCACCAACCGAACAGCTTCTGGCTGCCATGTGCCATCGCGATCAGACCGACGCCGAGCCGGAGCAGGAGCAGCCCGAGATCGAGCGTGCCGCGACGCGCCGGGACCTCGGTGACGGCCGAACCAACCGGTTCTGGTTCGGCCGGACCGCGCTCTGCAAAATCATCGTCGTCGTCATAGCGCGGTTGCGGGCCGAACTCACGGTGGAAGTCGTCGCGGTCGACCGTCCCGACCGGGATCTGCGTTGTCGAGTTCGACGGCGGTGCATCGGCGGCCCGTGTCGTCGCGACCACGTCGGTGTCCCGATCGGCGATCTCGGCCGGAACCGGATCGTTCGACTGGCGCTTGCGCATGGTCGGTATCTGCTCTGTTTCCTCGAGCTCGGTCTCGGCGTCTGAGAAACCACCTCCATCCGAGAAGCCGCGGGCTCGGTACGGCGCGTAGCCGTGCTCTCCGGTGTCCCCTTCCTCGTGTGCCCGACGCGGGTCATGTGCGCGCGTCAAAGGCAACTCGATCTGTTCGGTGGGTTCGTCGTACGGGCTCGACCCTTGGCCGTCGGGATCTCGTTTGGTCACACAAGCGACCATAGAGGTTGTCTCACGCGGGGTCGCGTTCACCGGGCCCCCTCGGCTCTGCCAGTTCCGCGTCAGCCGCTTCGGGGGCAATCAGTAGGGTGGACGCCATGACATTGCGCCACCGGCCTGCGCTTGCCCGACTCATGGTCGCGCTGATGGCGGCAGCCCTGATGGTGACCGGTTGCAGCGATGGTTTTGCCGAGCAGGACCGCAACCTCGAGGCCGGGGACTTCTCTGAGAATCAGAACCCGCCGATGCAACAACCCACGGAAACCGAGCCCAGCGTTCCGCCCACCGACCCCGGCAGCGACAACGGTCCGTGTCCCGATCCTGACCCGGCGGTCATCGCAACCTGCCTGGACGCCACCAGCGGAGTCCTGGCGGCCAGCGCCGACGCCACCTCGACCGTGGTCGCACAACGTGTCACCGGCAAGATCGTGCGGACCAAACGCGGTGGCCCGACGGTGGAGGTCGCATCGCTCGACGTCGACGCCTCCGGTGACGGCGGCCTGCTCGACTTCGCGCCGTCCCCGGACTACACGCAGGATCAGTTGCTCTACGCCTACATCACCACCGCGACCGACAACCGCGTCGTCCGGATCGCCGCGGGTGACGTCCCGAAGCCGATTCTGGTCGGGATCCCCAAGGGCGACACCGGCAACATGGGCACGATCTACTTCAAGAGCCCCACCGAACTGCTGGTCGCGACCGGTGACGCCGGCGATCCACAGGCCGCCGCCGACCCCAATTCGCTTGCGGGGAAGCTGCTCTCGGTCACCGACTTGTCGTCGGGCAGCACCACGCCACCGCAGATTCTGACCTCCGGCCTCGGCGCCAACCCGGCACTGTGCCCCGATGTCACCACCGGCGCGCTGTATCTGACCGACCGCGCACCGGCCGAGGACCGTCTGCAGCTCATCAGCCCCACCGGCGTCGGCCGCGTGCTCTGGACCTGGCCGGACAAGCCCGAGACCGCGGGCTGCGCGGCCGTCGGCGGGATGATCGTGGTGTCACAGACCCGGACCCAGGCGTTGCAGTACCTGAATGCGCCCACCGAGGAGAAACCCGGCATCGACGCACCGACGACGTTCCTGGAGAAGAAATACGGATCCCTCGGCCGCCTCACCGCGGTCCCGGCCGGACTACTTCAAGTCGGAACCGTGAACAAGCAGACCGGTACGGCGGGTCCGACCGACGACCGCGTGGTCATCGTTCCGCTGCCCGCGGGCGCCGCTGACACCAATATGTGAGCCTGCCGGCACACATATGACAATGCCCGGCCCCGGTCACCCGGGGCCAGGCATTGTCTACATCTGGGCGGCTACTGGCAGGCAGCGAGTACCAGTTCTTTGACCCGGCCCGGATCGGCCTGGCCGCGAGTGGCCTTCATGACGTCGCCGACGATCTTGCCGGCCGCCGCGACCTTGCCACTGCGGATCTTCTCGGCGATGTCGGGGTTGTTGGCCAGTGCCTCGTCGACGGCCTTCTGCAGCGCGGAGTCGTCGCGGACGACCTCGAGGCCACGATCGGCGACGATCTGCTCGGGCTCGCCCTCGCCGTCGAGTACTGCCGTCACCACTTGCTGAGCGAGTTTGTTGGTCAGTTTGCCGTCCTCGACGAGCTTGATGACGGTCGCGACCTGCGCCGGGGTGATCGGCAGGTCGGCCAGTTCGGTATTGCGGGAGTTGGCCTGCTGGGCGAGGAACGACACCCACCAACCGCGGCTGGCCTCGACCGGCGCACCGGCGTCGACCGTCGCGATGATCAGGTCGACGGCACCGACGTTGACGAGGTCACGCATCACCGCGTCTGAGACACCCCACTCTTCCTGGATCCGCGCCCGGCGCAGCCACGGAAATTCCGGCAGGGTTGCCCGGATCTCTTCGATCCACGCTGAATCCGGTTGTACCGGAGGCAGATCCGGCTCCGGGAAGTAGCGGTAGTCCTCGGCGGTCTCCTTGCGGCGGCCGGCCGACGTCGAACCGTCCGTCTCCTGGAAGTGCCGGGTCTCCTGGACGATCGCGACACCGGCCTTGAGCAGCGCGGCCTGACGGCGCATCTCGTAGCGCACCGCCACCTCGACGCTCTTGAGCGAGTTGACGTTCTTGGTCTCGGTGCGGGTTCCGAACTCGGTGGCGCCCTTGGGCATCAGCGACAGGTTGGCGTCGCAACGCATCGAGCCCTGGTCCATCCGGACGTCGGAGACGTTGAGCGCCTTGAGCAGATCGCGCAACGCGGTGACATACGCGCGGGCGACCTCGGGTGCGCGGGCGCCGGCACCTTCGATGGGCTTGGAGACGATCTCGATCAGCGGGACACCCGCACGGTTGTAGTCGAGCAGCGAGTGGCTGGCACCGGAGATCCGTCCGGTTCCGCCGACGTGCAACGACTTACCGGTGTCCTCTTCCATGTGGGCGCGCTCGATCTCGACCCGCCAGGTGGTGCCGTCGTCGAGCAGCACGTCGAGGTAGCCCTCGTACGCGATCGGGTCGTCGTACTGGGAGATCTGGTAGTTCTTCGGCTGATCCGGGTAGAAGTAGTTCTTCCGGGCGAAGGTGCTCGACGGCCGGATGGAGCAGTTCAGTGAGAGCCCGATCCGGATTGCCGATTCGATGGCCGTCTCGTTGACGACGGGCAATGAGCCCGGCAGTCCGATGCACACCGGGCAGACCTGAGTGTTGGGCTCGGCGCCGAATGTCGTGGGGCAACCACAGAACATCTTGGTGTTGGTGCCGAGCTCGACGTGGACTTCCATGCCCATCACCGGGTCGAATTCCGCGATCACATCGTCATAGTCGAGCAAGTCAGTCATGACACGAGTTTAACTGGCTCCCCCACCCCCGATGATGTGCCCTTCTGGCGGCGCCCACCTGGGGTTTTGTTCGCCAGAAGGGCACATCATCGGGGTCGGGAGGTCAGCCGAAGAAGGCGGCGGCGTCGTCGTAACGGTTCTGTGGGACGAGTTTGAGCTCTTTCGTGGCCTCACCGATCGGCACCAGACCGATGTTGGGACCCTGCAGGCTGACCATCATGCCGGTGTCGCCGTTGTGGGCGGCATCTGACGCGTTGACGCCGAATCGCGTTGCCAGCACACGGTCGAACGGGGTCGGTTTGCCACCGCGCTGGACATGCCCGAGCACCGTGGTCCGGACCTCTTTGTTGATCCGCCGTTCGATCTCGATGGCGAGTTGATGCGCCACACCGGTGAAGCGCTCATGCCCGAACTCGTCGAGGCCGCCCTGGGCCATGGCAAAGGTGCCTTCCTTTGGCTTGGCACCTTCGGCCACCACACAGATGAAGTGCGAATCACCCCGCTGGAACCGGCGCTTCACGAGGCGGCAGACCTCTTCGACGTCGAAGGGCTGCTCGGGGATGAGGATCATGTGCGCTCCGGACGCCATCCCCGAATGCAGTGCGATCCAGCCGGCGTGCCGGCCCATCACCTCGACGAGCATCACGCGCTGATGCGACTCGGCAGTGCTGTGCAGGCGGTCGATGGCATCGGTGGCAACGTTGAGGGCAGTGTCGAAACCGAAAGTGACGTCGGTGCAATTGATGTCGTTGTCGATGGTTTTCGGCACCCCGACCACGGGCACGCCCTCATCGGCGAGCCAGCTCGCCGCCGTGAGTGTGCCCTCGCCACCGATCGGGATCAGGACGTCGATTCCGTTGTCATCCAACGTTTGTTTGATCTGATCGAGCCCGGCAAGGAGCTTGTCGGGGTGGGTCCGGGCGGTCCCGAGCATCGTGCCGCCCTTGGCCAGCAACCGGTCGTTCCGATCATCGGCGGCCAAATGGATCCGCCGGTCTTCCAACAGCCCCCGCCAGCCGTCGAGAAACCCGACGACGGCCGAACCGTAGCGGACCTCGCTGGTCCGGACCACCGCACGGATGACCGCGTTCAATCCTGGGCAGTCGCCGCCACCGGTAAGCACTCCAATGCGCATCAGGTGTCCCGTTCCTCGTCTGACAATCAGTTTCCGGCGTCACTACGGCGGGCGTTTTCCCGCCGTAAGTCAATTGTGCAACCGATCCTCGACTCTGGCTGAGCTACGGGTTTTCACCGACATCCAAAAATGGTGGGTTCTGGTGAGCGCCACCTGGACTTTTGCTCGCCAAAACCCACCAATTTCGGGTCAGATGATGGGGCCTCGGGCGGCTTCGTAGGCGGCACCGACACGGTAGAGACGTTCGTCGGCCATCGACGGCGCCATGATCTGCAGACCGACGGGCAAACCGTCGTCCGCCGACAGACCCGACGGCACCGACATCGCGCAGTTGCCCGCGAGGTTCACCGGCAGCGTGCACAGGTCGAACAGGTACATCGCCAGCGGATCGTCGACCTTCTCGCCGATCGCAAACGCGGTTGTCGGGGTGGTCGGCGAGATCAGGACGTCCACCGACTCGTAGGCCTTGGCGAAGTCACGGGCGATCAGCGTCCGCACCTTCTGCGCCTGGCCGTAGTACGCGTCGTAATAGCCCGACGACAGTGCGTATGTACCGATCATGATGCGGCGCTTGACCTCTGCACCGAATCCGGCGTCACGGGTCATCGCCATGACCTGCTCGGCGCTGTTGGTGCCATCGTCGCCGACGCGCAAGCCGTACCGCATCGCGTCGAAGCGGGCGAGGTTGCTCGACACCTCCGACGGGAGGATCAGGTAGTAGGCACCGAGCGCGTAGGTGAAGTGCGGGCAGGAGACCTCGACGATCTCGGCGCCGCGCTCCTTCAGCGTCGTCACGGCGGCATTGAAGGAATCCAATACACCGGCCTGGTATCCATCACCCTGGAGCTCGGTGACGATTCCGATCCGGACACCCGAAAGATCTTCGGCGGCACCAGCTTTGGCAGCGGCAACCATGTCGGCGATGGGCTTGTTGATCGACGTCGAGTCGCGGGGATCATGGCCGGCGATCACCTGATGCAGCAGCGCGGTGTCCAGAACCGTTCGGGCACAAGGGCCACCCTGATCCAGCGAGGACGCACACGCGACCAGCCCGTACCGCGACACCGTGCCGTACGTCGGCTTGACGCCGACGGTGCCGGTGACCGATGCCGGCTGACGCACCGAACCACCGGTGTCGGTACCGATGGCCAGCGGCGCCTGGAACGACGCCAGTGCAGCCGCACTACCGCCACCCGAGCCGCCGGGAATCTTGGTGGTGTCCCACGGGTTCCGGGTCACGCCGTAGGCGGAGTTCTCGGTGGACGAACCCATCGCGAACTCGTCCATGTTGGTCTTGCCCAGGATGGGGATGCCGGCCGCGCGCAGCTTGGCGGTGACGGTGGCGTCGTACGGCGGAACCCAGCCTTCGAGGATCTTCGAGCCACAGGTGGTCGGCGCGTCGGTGGTGGTGAACACGTCCTTGAGCGCCAGCGGAACTCCGGCCAGCGGTGAGGCCGGGGCCTGACCCGCTGCGACGGCCTTGTCGACCTCGGCTGCCGTCGCGAGCGCCTGCTCGGCACCCACGTGCAGGAAGGCGTTCAGCTCACCGTCCACCGCCTCGATCCGGTCGAGGTGGGCCTGGGTGACCTCCACCGCGGACAACTCACCGGCGTGGATCTTCGCGGCGAGGTCGGCGGCGGACTGTCCGGTGATGACACCGGACTCTCTGGTGGGGGCGCTCACTCTTCTTCTCCGAGGATCTGAGGGACGGCAAACCGCTGCTGCTCCACGGCGGGCGCACCGGACAGGGCTTCATCGGGGGTCAGCCCGGGCACAACAACATCCGGACGCAGCACGTTGGCGAGGTCGGCGGGATGCGCGGTGCCGGGGATGTCGGCGGCAGCGACCTCGGAGATGTTCGCGACGTGCGACAGGATCGAATCGAGCTGACCAGCGTAGTGGTCGAGTTCGTCGTCGGTCAGCGCCAGCCGGGACAGCCGGGCCAGATGCGCTACTTCATCACGCGAGATGGCAGACACGCAGATGCACCCTTTCTTGTCGGTAGGGGTGGCCACGACATGTGGTCAAACCCTTGAGCCAGAGTAGTCGGCCTGCAACCGGCCGCGGGCACGGCCGTCCGCTGACCCGGATACGGCCAAGAATGCGCTCGGAGTCCGTTCCGTCACCCGGATATCCAGATAGCCTTGCGCATGATCATCGTCACATCGAACGACGTTCCGGGGTACCGCATTGCCCATACCTTCGGCGAGTGCTTCGGGCTGACCGTTCGCTCACGCCACCTCGGCTCCAACATCGGCGCCGGATTCAAGTCGATGGTGGGTGGTGAACTCAAGGGCATCACCACCCTGCTGCACGACTGCCGCCAGGAAGCGCTGTCACGCCTGGCCACCGAAGCGGGGCAGCGGGGTGCCAATGCTGTGGTCGCATTCCGATTCGAGACCACCGAGTACTCCGGCACCGGCATCGAGGTCTGTGCGTACGGCACCGCGGTCGTCATCGAACCCCTGGCCGGGAACCCACCCCAGGCCTGATCGCCCGATACCACGCACCTCGCGGTCCCGGTGCCACCCGCCTGAGCGGCGCAGGAGCACCAGCGGTGGGACAATGACCCGCGTGTCCTATCTGCTGCGCGTCTACCTGCAAGATCGCCCCGGCTCACTCGGTCTGCTGGCCGTGTCACTCGGAAATGTCGGCGCCGACATCCTCTCGCTCGACGTTGTCGAGCGCGGTGAGGGTTACGCAGTCGACGACATCGTCGTCGAGGTCCCCCGCGGCGCGCTGCCCGACACCTTGATCACCGCGGCGGAAAAAGTGGACGGCGTCCGCGTCGACTCGATCCGGCCGTACACCGGAATACTCGAGACCCATCGCGAACTCGAACTGGTCAACGACATCGCCGGCGCCGGACGCGACCGTCTGCAGGTTCTGGTCGATTCCGCGCCGCGCGTGCTGCGCGTCGACTGGGCGACCATCATCACCGCCGGCAGTGGTGGCGGCGCAATCCAGTTGTTCGGCAGCTCCAGTGCGCCCGAAACCCAGTTGACCGACGCCAGCTGGTTGCCCATCGCCGCAGCCGCCGAACTCAATCCCGAATCGCCATGGGTCCCAAAGTCCTGGCGCGACATGGACATTCGCCTGGCTGCTGCCCCCATCGGCACACCAGGCAAGGCGATGCTGCTCGGACGCCCGGGCGGCCCCGACTTCCGGCCATCCGAAATCGCCCGCATCGGCTACCTGGCGAAAATCGTCACCACGGTGCTCTCCCAGAGCTAGCTGTCTGACCAGGATTGCTAGTCGGCGTCGGTCTCGCCGGCCGCATCCAGCTCGGTTGCGGCGTCGGCGGCGTCCGTCGCAGGCGGACCTTCGGCCAACAGCTTTTTGAAGCCGTCTTCATCGAGGATCGGGACGCCCAACTGTTCGGCCTTCGCCGCTTTGGTGCCGGGTGCGTCTCCGATGACCACAAATGCGGTCTTCTTCGACACCGATCCCGATGCCTTGCCCCCGCGGACCAGGATCGCCTCTTTGGCACCGTCGCGGGAGAAGTCCTGCAACGATCCGGTGACCACGATGCTCAGCCCCTCGAGGTTGCGTGGGATCGACTCGTCGCGCTCGTCTTCGAGTTGGACACCGGCGGCTCGCCATTTGTCGACGATCTCGCGATGCCAATCGACGGCAAACCAGTCGACGACGCTCTGCGCCAACGTGTTTCCCATACCTTCGACGTCAGCGAGCTGCTCGACAGTCGCCGACTCTATGGCTTCCAGGGTGCCGAATTCGGTGGCCAGCGCACGGGCCGCACTGGGGCCGACGTGCCTGATCGACAACGCCACCAGCACCCGCCACAGCGGTACCTTCTTGGCCGCGTCGAGGTTGGCCAGCAGCCGCTTGCCGTTCGCCGACAGCGCCCCGGCCTTGGTGGTGAACAGATCCGTCTCGAGCAGGTCGTCGGCCGTCAGACTGAACAGATCGGCTTCGTTCTCCAGTACCCCGGAACTCAGGAGCGCCCCGGCGGACTCGTATCCGAGTGCCTCGATGTCGAAGGCTCCGCGACCGGCGAGATGAAAGAGCCGCTCCCGCAGTTGGGCCGGGCACGACCGGCTGTTCGGACACCGGATGTCGGCGTCACCCTCTTTTTGCGGCGCGAGTTCGGTGCCGCATTCAGGGCAGTGCGTGGGCATCACGAACTCACGCTCGGTGCCGTCACGCAGATCGACCACCGGCCCGAGGACCTCGGGGATGACGTCGCCGGCCTTGCGGATCGTGACGGTGTCACCGATCAGGACGCCCTTGCGCTTGACCTCCGACCCGTTGTGCAGCGTTGCCATCGCGACGGTCGAGCCGGCCACCAGCACCGGTGTCATCGAGGCGAACGGTGTGACCCGACCGGTCCGGCCGACGTTGACGAGGATGTCGAGCAGCTTCGTGGTGGCCTCTTCGGGCGGGTACTTGTAGGCGATCGCCCAGCGCGGCGCCCGCGACGTGGAGCCGAGGCGGCGCTGCAAACCGAAATCATCGACTTTGACCACGATGCCGTCGATCTCGTGTTCGACGTCGTGGCGGTGCTCACCCCAGTACGCGATCTTGTCCAGGATTGCCTGGGCACCAACAAGTTTGGTGGTGTGCGTCGACACGGGCAGCCCCCATTCACCCAACGCGAGATAGGCGTCATGCAGCGTTTTGGGTGCGGCGCCCTCGACCCGGCCGAGTCCGTGGCAGATCATGCCCAATCGGCGACGTGCGGTGATCTGGGGATTCTTCTGACGCAGTGAACCGGCCGCGGAATTACGCGGATTGGCGAACGGCGCTTTGCCCGCCTCGACCAGCGACGCGTTGAGCGCCTCGAAGTCCTCGGCCCGGAAGAAGACCTCTCCCCTGACCTCCAGGAGATCCGGGATCGGGTACTTCTCCGATGCGGTCAGCCGGTGTGGGACATCGTTGATCGTCTTGGCGTTGAGGGTGACGTCTTCACCGGTGCGTCCGTCGCCGCGGGTGGTGCCGCGGACCAGCACACCTTTCTCGTACACCAGACTCAGCGCAACGCCGTCGATCTTCAGCTCACACAGGTATTCCAGACCCACCCCGGCGTCGGCTTCGACGCGACCGACCCAGGCGCGCATCTCGTCCTCGTCGAAGACGTTGTCGAGCGACATCATGCGGTCGAGGTGATCGACAGCCTTGAACTCCGTCGCGAAACCACCACCGACGAGCTTGGTCGGTGAGTCGGCCACCGCCAGCTCGGGATAGTCATCCTCTAGTGCCTGTAGCTGTTGCAAGAGTTTGTCGAAATCACCGTCGGTGATGATCGGGGCATCTTTGACGTAGTAGCGGAACTGGTGCTCGCGCACTTCTTCGGCCAGCTTCGACCACTGCTCACGCACACCCGACGGGGTGGGTTCCGCGGGCGTCGGCTCCTCGATATCTGCACTGTCGGACACACTATGAAGATAGTCGAGGCGACCGACAGATCATTCCGGCCGCGGCCGAACAGTCGAAACCGGCCATGTCATCGTTCTACGCTTGTGACCATGCCGCACCCGATCATGTTCTCCGACGACGACCCGGTCCTGCAACGGCTACGCGGCATCGCTCTCGCATTTCCCGACGCCACCGAGGTCGTGGCCCACGGCAGGCCCACATTTCGGGGCGGAAAGATGTTCGGGATGTATGGCGGTGGCGTCAAGGGTGGCCCGCGGTACGACGCCTCGATCTTGTTCAAGGTCGAACAGTCCGAACGAACTGCGCTGGAACAGGATCGGAGATTCTTCTTCCCGGCGTACGTGGGCGCGTACGGGTGGCTGGGCCTCGACCTCTCCGGGAAACCGGACTGGACCGAAGTCGCGGAATTGCTCGACACGAGTTACCGCATGATCGCCCCCAAGAAACTCATCGCCCGACTCGACGCCGGTGAGCGTCCGGCAGAACTCGACTGAGCAACCCCGACCGACTGCACCCGCCGAACCAATACCCGGGTGCAACCGCCGTTCCCGGTCACTCCACTGCATATACTCCCCACATGCTCATCCTCGGAATCATCCTGTTCGGCATGCTCATCGGTGCCGGAGCCCAGCTCATCCTCGGCAAGCCGAAGGGTGGCATCGACTGGACGCTGGCGATCATCGCCGGCCTGGTCGGCTCATTCATCGGCGGATTGCTGATCAGCCTGATCTCGGGCGACGGGATCGGCTTCCACATCAGCGGCATCATCGGTTCGATCGTCGGGGCCCTGATCGTGACGGCGGGTTGGCATTGGTGGGTGGGTAGGCGCGCTGCCTGATCGGGGACGCCTTCGGCTTCTGCGCGTCGGGTGCTCACACACCCTGACGTTGTAGTTGCTCATAGTGGTCAGAGTCGCGGCGCACCCCGGAATGTTCCCGAGTGTGATTTCCGGACCGGGTTCAGACCCGCTGTTCAGACCGAGGTGGGGTCGGCGTGCAGGCCCCCAGCGGCCTTGCCACACAACGTCAGTGCCGCTGTTGCCCAGTCCGCGTCTGCGCCCGCCAGACCGCAGGCCGGACTGATGACGATCTGTTCCGCCAGCACCTTGCGGGACAACCCGATTCGGTCGGTCAGCTCCGCACAGTTGGCGGCCACCTGCTCGGGAGCGAGTTCTTTGTCGGGCGCGGTGCCCGGTACGGCGCCCAGAACCACTTCCGTACCTTCGTCGAGCAATTGCCCGATCCCGTCGAGATCGCCCGTCCGGATCTGTGCGAGATCAACACTGACGCCGGCAAATCGGCTCCGCGCCAGCAGGTCCCACGACACCTGCGATGAGCAGTCGTGCAGGATCACCGGACGGTCGACCACGGTGATGAAGTTGTCGTAGTGCTCGGCGACCACCTGCACCGGGATCGGATTGATGATGTTGAACCGCGTCAGCGGCTTGATCGACCCTTCGATCACCCGGCCGATGAGCGGTTCGTCCACCTGGACGACAACCTTTGCGCCGGTCCGTTTCTGAACATCGTCGGCATGTACCCGTAGCCCTTCGGCCATCGATTCGACCAGGTCGGACCACGCGCCCTCGTCGTGGAGGATCTTGTGGCCACCGGCCAATTCGACCGATGCCGCGAGCGTGAACGGTCCGCAGGCCTGCACTTTGACGGTGCGGTCGGTCCCGATCAGACCGGCGCGCTCCCAGGCCTCTTCGAAGGCGTCCAGATCGGCGGAGAGGAAGTCCCTGGCCCGCCGGCTCAGACCCGACTGTCGACCCGAGAGTCGGTAACCCGATGGCGCGACGTCCATCGGCATGTCCACCAGGAGCACTGCGGCGCGGCCGACCATGTCGGCGCCCAGGCCACGGGCAGGCAATTCCGGAAGAAACGCGAATTCTGTTTCACCGACGCTGATCTCGGCGGCAATGCGCGGGTCGGTGCCCGGCATGGAGCCGACCCCGGTGCCCGATCCGACTGGCAGGACGCTCACGCGCCGGTACTGCTCACCAGGTCACCTGGCACCGAACCGGTCACCACGATGCGTCCGCTGCCGACCACCAGATCGCCGTTGACCGCATCGGGTAGATACACCACCGCTGCCTGACCACGGGCCACACCGGTCAGCGGGGCCTGCAGTCGGATCCGGATACCCGGACCTTCAATGCCGTCGGTGCCGTCGTCGATCGCTTCGACCGTCGCCGGCGCCAGGCCACCATGGGCCCGCACCTGGACCATCGCCTCGAACGGCGCGGCCGGCGTCTGCCCGGATGTCCAGATCGCCCGGTTGGCGGTGATGCTCCAGACCTGCAGATGCTCGGAGGAACCGACCGTGACCGTGCCCGAATCCGGGTCGATCTCGGTGACGTAACGCGGCTTGCCGTCGGTGGCCGGGGCCTCGATACCGAGGCCCTTGCGCTGACCGATGGTGAATCCGTGGACACCGTCGTGGTCGGCGAGCTCGGCACCGGAATCGGCGTCGACGACCTTGCCGGGCCGCACACCGATGGTGGCGCCGAGGAAGGCCCGCGTATCACCGGTGGGGATGAAGCAGATGTCGTGTGAGTCCGGCTTGTCGGCCACGGACAGTTCTTTCGCAGCGGCCTCGGCGCGGATCTGATCCTTCGGGGTGTCCCCCACCGGGAACATCGCCCGCGAGAGCTGATCGGCGGTCAGCACGGCCAACACGTACGACTGGTCCTTGTCGTGGTCGACGGCCCGGCGCAGCTCACCGTTGTCGAGCCGGGCGTAGTGACCGGTGGCCACCGCATCGAAGCCCAGGGCGATCGCGCGCTCGGAGAGCGCGGAGAACTTGATCTTCTCGTTGCAGGTCAAGCAGGGGTTGGGCGTCTGGCCCGCAGCGTAGGCGGCCACGAACTCGTCGATGACGTCGTCCTTGAACCGGTCGGCGAAGTCCCAGATGTAGAACGGGATCCCGAGTACGTCCGCGGCACGACGCGCGTCGGCGGCGTCCTCCCGTGAACAGCAACCACGCGAACCCGTACGCAGCGCACCGGGGGCGGTCGACAGCGCCAGGTGCACACCGACAACCTCGTGCCCGGCCTCGACGGCACGGGCCGCGGCCACGGCCGAGTCGACGCCACCGCTCATGGCAGCAAGTACCCGCATCAGCGATCACCCGCCATCGCGGTGGCCATACCGGCCGCCTGAGCCCGGGCGACGACCTCACCGATCACCGCACCCACCGCCTCGATCTCTTCGGCCGTGGTGGTCGGCGCGAGCGAAAAGCGCAGGGAGCTACGGGCATCGGCGGTCGACACCCCCATCGCGGTCAGAACGTGACTCGCCCGCGCCACTCCGGCGGTGCAAGCCGAACCGGTGGAACATTCAATACCGTTGGCGTCGAGCAACATCAACAGCGAATCACCTTCACAGCCGGGGAAAGAAACATGCGCATTTCCGGGAAGTCGATGCGGCCCGATCGGTCCGTTGACGACACATCCCGCGCTCGATTCGCTGAGCACCTCGAAGAGGCGGTCCCGCAGCGCCGCGACAGCGGGCATCGTGGTGTCGAGCTCGCGAACCGAAACATCCAGTGCCACAGCCATACCCACCGTGGCAGGTACATCGGGGGTGCCGGAACGAACGTCGCGCTCGTGTCCGCCGCCGTGCAGCAGCGGCACACATTCGACATCGCGGCCGAGCAGCAGCGCACCGATTCCGTGCGGGCCACCGAACTTGTGTCCGGTGATGCTCATCGCGGACAGGCCACTGGCCCCGAAGTCGATCGGCAGATGCCCGGCGGCCTGGATCGCATCGGAATGCATCGGCACGGCGAACTCGCGGCAGATGGCGGCCAGCTCCGCGATGGGCTCGATCGCGCCGATCTCGTTGTTGGCCCACATCACGCTGACCAGCGCAGTCTCTGAGGCATGCGCCGACAGCTCGGCGCGAAGGACGGCGGGATCGACGAGGCCTTGCGCGTCGACCGGCAGCCAGGTCACCTCGGCGCCCTCGTAATCGGCGAGCCAGAGGACGGGATCGAGGATCGCGTGGTGCTCGATGGATGAGGCGATGATCCGCTTGCGCGGGGTTTCCGGATCTTTGTTGCGCGCCCAGAAAATGCCCTTGACGGCCAGGTTGTCACTCTCGGTGCCACCGCCGGTGAAGATCACTTCAGAGGGCCGCGCGCCCAGTGAGGCCGCGATCGATTCGCGCGATTCCTCGAGGCGGCGACGGGCCCGTCGACCCGATCCGTGCAGCGACGCCGCGTTGCCCGCGATGCCCAAGAGCTCATTCATCGCCACGACAGCGGCGGGGACCATCGTGGTCGACGCGGCGTGGTCGAGGTAAATAGGCGTGCGATCAGCGGAAAACATAACCAACCAAGGATAACCGCATCACCGCCCTCGGTATTTCCACCACCGCAGCACCAGCAATTCAGGCGGCCAGCGCCACACCCGCGGTGCCGCGCCGGTCGATCAGATCCGGCACCCCGAACACGATCCGCTCGCACCGCGCCGCGAGTTCTCGACGATCTCCGTCGGAAAACTGCAGCTCACGAAGCTGAACCCGCACGGTCAGTCCTTTGGCCAGCATCACCCGTCGCAGCGTGTCCCCGATGCTGTCGGCGCCGATGAAGCAGGGTTCAGTGCTGATGTCGCCCGTTGATGTGTGGAAACTCACCACCATCGGGCGCACCGGGACCTGCGCATCGATCGCCGCCTGGAAGAACGCCGGCCGGAACCGGCCACCACCGCGACCACACCAGGTGGTTCCTTCGGGGAACACGCCCACGCTGTCACCGGCGACCAGATCGGCGCGGACGGCGTCGACCGCGGCCGGCAACTCCCGCAGCGACTCGCGGCGCAGGCCGATGACACCGATACTCCTGGTCACCAGCCCGATCACCGGCCACGCGATCACCTCGGACTTCGCGACGAAGTGCGCCGGGCTGACCGCGGCCACCGCGAGGATGTCGAGAAACGAGATGTGGTTGGCGACGATCAGACCACCCGCCGCCCCGCCATCAACCGCACCGCTGCCGCCGACCCCGCGGTCGATGTCCAGACGCAGCCCGAGCGCGGCAAGGAGCCGCCGGGCGGCGAACCGCAGATAGGCGGCCCGAAAGCGCCTGGGTGCCGCTGTCACCATCACACCGATCGCCAGGACCCAGCCGATGGTCAGCGGCAAGGCCACCATCCGCCGGCCCCGCCGGATCCGTCCGGCCCGGTGCTGACCTGGGCGCACGCAACTGGTGTCGCAGCCACTCACCGGAAACCAGCTGTGCCGGTCCGGCACAGCCACCGCGCCGGGGGTGCCGGCCGTGGTCATCACTGTGGTCGCGGCCGTGGTCATTGCCCGGCTCCGGACGTCGCCTGTCGTAGCCGATCCAGATATCTGCGGTTGACGAGTTCACCGTCGAGGACCGTCACGAAGTCGGCGACACCGAAGTCCGGATCGTGGGCAGGCTCCCCACAGATGACCGCCCCCATCCGCAGGTACCCGCTGAGCAGCGGCGGCATCTGCAGGCGCGGCGCCGGATCGATGTCATCGAGCCCCTTGCCGTCGAGTTCGACCCGGCGATGAGGGCGGACCTGCCACGGTCCGGCGTGCCGGTCCCTCACGAAATCCCGGATCCTGCGGACCTGGGCTCCGGGCCGGTCCCGCGTCGGGTCGGTGCAGATCGGTACCGAGGTGGCACCCATGAGGTAGCAATATCCGCTGCGTTCGAGATAGGCCAGGATTCCCGACCACATCAGTGCCAGCACCGCACCGGACCGGTGTTCTGCGTCCACGCACGCCCGTCCCATCTCGACGGTTTGGGCGGCGATCGGGTCGAGTTCGGTGATGTCGAATTCGGTTGTCAGATAAGGTCCGCCGGCAGCGATCGCCCCCGGTGGCGGCAGCAGCCGGTAACTGCCGACCACCTGTCCGGTGTGATTGTGCCGGACCATCAGGTGATCGCAGAATTCGTCGAAGCGGTCGGAGTCGCGTTGATCGGCAGCTGCCGATGCCGGCGCGCTGAAGCCGGGTTCGGCGGCGAAGATCCGGTAACGCAGCCGGGCGATGGTGTCGATGTCGGTGAGGTCGTTGCTCAGATACAGGCTGTAGGTGGGGCCGGATACGAGTGCGGTGTCGCGCGGTGCGGCATATGTCCTCATGCGCCTAGGTGTACGGACCCTGCCCTATCAGGCGGCAGCGAACACGTTAGATGTTGGTGCAAAGTGGGTGAACAGCAAACGACCCTCCACCCGTATACCGGGTAGAGGGTCGTTTATGTGCTGTGGAGCGGTGGAGCTATGCGCTCACTTGCGGGCCTTGATGGCGTCGGTCAGCTGCGGGGCGACATTGAACAGGTCGCCGACGATGCCGAAGTCGGCGATCTCGAAGATGGGTGCCTCTTCGTCCTTGTTGACAGCGACGATGGTCTTCGAGGTCTGCATGCCGGCCCGGTGCTGGATCGCACCGGAAATGCCGAGTGCCACGTAGAGCTGGGGCGAGACGGTCTTGCCGGTCTGACCGACCTGGAACTGTCCCGGGTAGTAACCGGAGTCGACGGCCGCACGCGAAGCGCCGACGGCGGCACCCAGCGAATCGGCGAGTTCTTCGACGACGGAGAACTTCTCGGCACTGCCGACGCCACGTCCACCGGAGACCACGATGCCGGCCTCGGTCAGCTCGGGGCGGTCGCCACCGACGTTGGGCTCGACCTTGGTGATCTTGACGGCGTTCTCGGGTACCTCGGGCACCTCGATGTCGACACGCTCACCGGCGCCGGCTGCCGGGGCAGCCTCCACGCCACCGGGGCGGACGGAGAACACGGGGACGTCGCCGCCGGCCTGAGCCTCGACGGTGAACGCGCCACCGAAGATCGAGTGGACGCCGATGCCGCCCTCTTTCACCTCGATGACGTCGGCGAGCACACCCGAACCGAGCCGTGCGGCCAGGCGTCCGGCGATCTCCTTGCCGTCGACCGTGGCGGCCACGAGGACGCCGGCCGGGGAGGCCTGCTCGACGAGGGTGCCGAGGATGTCGACCTGGGGGGTGACCAGGTAACCGGCAACCGTGTCGGACTCTGCGACGTAGATCTTCTCTGCGCCGGCTTCTTTGAGTCCGTCGATGATGCCGTCGGCGGTTCCGGGCTTGCCGGCGACAACCACCGACGGGCTGCCCAGGGCACGGGCAGCGGTGATGAGCTCAGAGGTGACCTTCTTCAGGGCACCTTCGGCGTCCAGCTCAGCGAGGACAAGTACTTCAGCCATGGTTTTTTACTCCTTGGATGGTGGTCGATGTGGTGGGGGTGGGCGGCGAGATCAGATGATCTTCTGGCCGACCAGGTACTCGGCGACCTTCGTGCCGCCGTCACCCTCATCGACGACCTTTTCGCCGGCGGTCTTCGCAGGCTTCGGGGTCGAGGTGGTGACCGTCGAACCGGCGTTGGCCAGACCGACTTCTTCGGGTTCTACGCCGATGTCTGCAAGCGAGAGAACCTGAACCTCTTTCTTCTTCGCTGCCATGATGCCCTTGAAGGACGGGAAGCGGGGTTCGTTGATCTTCTCGCCGACGCTGACGATCGCCGGAAGCGCCGACTCCAGGTGGAAGATGCCGTCGTCGGTCTCGCGCTCACCGATCAGCTTCTCGCCGTCGACGGTCAGCTTGCGCAGGTGGGTCAGGTGCGGCAGTTCGAGGTACTCGGCGATGATCGCGGGCACAGCGCCGACGCGGCCGTCGGTGGCCTCGTTACCGGCGATGACCAGCTCGACGCCTTCGACGGTGCCCAGTGCGCGGGCGAGAACCCATGCGGTCTGGATGGCATCGCTGCCGTGCATCGCGTCATCGAGGACGTGGATCGCCTTGTCGGCACCCATCGACAGAGCCTTACGGATCGCGTCGGTGGTCCGGGCGGGGCCGACGGCGAGCACGGTCACTTCACCGCCGTTTGCTTCCTTGATCTGAAGAGCCTCTTCGACAGCCTTCTCGTTGATCTCGTCGAGCACGGCGTCGGCTGCTTCACGGTCGAGGGTGTAATCACCGTCGCTGAGCTTGCGCTCGGAGTAGGTGTCAGGGACCTGCTTGATCAGTACGACAATATTTGTCATGGGTCTACGTCGACCTCCTGCGTAGGGTTCTGGACAACTTACCCGTCGGTAAGTACTCCTGGTTCTGTACCACCTTAGCGCGCACCAACTGCAGGTCTAGCACCCGATTCTCGTCACAATGACCTCCGTCACATTCCGGCCGCCAGGAACGATCCCCGACGAGAATCTGAACTCCGGTTCCAAGTCGGCCTTCAGGTCCGACTCCGCGACCACTAGGCTCCCCTAAATGGCCAACCGCACGCGTGGATCACACGACACCATCAGCCAACCTGATCTGGGTGATTCCGTGCCGCCCACGCTTGCCCTGACCGGCGAACGAACGGTCCCGGGGATCGCCGAGGAGAATTACTGGTTCCGCCGCCACGAGGTGGCCTACGAGTACATCCTCGAGCGCTGCCGGGGCAAGGACGTGCTCGAAGCCGGGTCGGGCGAGGGCTACGGCGCCGATCTGATCTCGACCGTGGCCACCGGGGTCACCTGTGTCGACTACGACCTCTCTGCGGTCGAACACACCCGCGCCCGCTATCCCCGGCTGACCATCCATCAGGCCAACCTGATCGACCTGCCGCTCGCGGACGAATCCGTCGACCTGGTCGTGAACTTCCAGGTGATCGAACATCTCTGGGACCAGCCCGCCTTTGTGGCCGAATGCCTGCGCGTCCTGCGAAGCGGCGGCGAACTGCTCATCTCGACGCCCAACCGGATCACGTTCTCCCCCGGCCGCGACACCCCGCTCAATCCCTTCCACACCCGGGAACTCAATCCTGGCGAGCTGCGGGAGTTGCTGGAGGACGCCGGCTTCGCGGTCACGGACGCGCTCGGTGTCTTCCACGGTGCCGGGATGCAGGCCCTCGACAGCAAGTGGGGCGGTTCGTTCATCGACGCACAAATCGAACGTGCCCTCTCCGAAGAACCCTGGCCTGCGGAACTGACGGACGACGTCGCGGGTGTCGCGACGGCCGACTTCGACATCACCGGTACCGATCTCGACGCGAGCCTCGACCTGCTGTTCGTCGCGGTGAAGCCTTGAGCGACAAGGCGAGCCCGGTACCGGGCATGTTCACCCTGGTGCTGCATTCTCATCTGCCCTGGCTGGCCAACCACGGTCGCTGGCCGGTCGGCGAGGAATGGCTGTATCAATCGTGGGCCGCGTCCTACCAACCGGTATTCGCCGCGCTGCGCCGACTGGCCGCCGACGGCTTCACCAACCAGCTGTCGCTGGGCATCACACCGGTCCTGGCCGCACAACTCGACGATCCCCACTGCCTGACGTCGATGTACGAGTGGCTCGCCGATTGGCAGCTCCGCGGTGCCGAGGCCGCCATCAGCCGCGAAGACACCGGCAGCACCGCGCGTCCGACGTCGTCGATCAACGAGCTCGGAACCCGTGAATACCGCGCTGCCGCGGCCGCATTGAGCGACTTCGAAAAACATTGGCGCCATGGCGGATCCGCACTGATCCGGTCCATGGTCGATTCCGGCACAATCGAATTGCTGGGCGGACCGCTGGCCCATCCGTTCGCGCCCCTCCTCGATCCCCGACTGCGCGACTTCTCGCTCCGCGAAGGCCTGTACGACGCCGAGGCGCGGTTCAGCACCCGCCCACAAGGGATCTGGGCGCCGGAATGCGCATATGCACCGGGGATGGAGTCGGACTACGAGGCCGCCGGGGTCCGGCACTTCATGGTCGACGGACCCGCCCTGCACGGCGACACCAGCCTCGGCCGCACCGTCGGAACGAGCGACGTGGTGGCCTTCGGCCGCGACCTGCAGGTCTCCTACCGGGTGTGGTCGCCCAAATCCGGCTACCCCGGTCACAGCGCCTACCGCGACTTCCATACCTACGACCATCAATTCGGGCTCAAGCCGGCTCGCGTCACCGGGCGCACCGTCTCCGGCGCGGACAAGAAGCCGTACGAACCGGCCCGTGCGCAGGCCGCCCTGCAAGGCCACGTCGACGACTTCATCACCAGCGTCCGGGACCGCCTGATCAGCGAGAGCGAACGCATCGGGCGCCCGGCACATGTGGTCGCCGCGTTCGACACCGAACTGTTCGGGCATTGGTGGCACGAAGGTCCGCAATGGCTCGAAGCAGTCTTGCGCGCCCTGCCCGAAGCCGGCATCACTGTCGGAACGCTGCAGACCGCACGCGACGAGGGCTACGTGGGCAACCCCGTGGAGTTGAGCGAATCGTCCTGGGGTTCGGGCAAGGACTGGCGGGTCTGGAACGGTCCCGTCGTCGACGATCTGGTCCAGATCAACGCCGAGGTGGTGTCGGCGGCGCTGGCCACCGTCCAGAAGCGACGGGATCAGCAACCCGTGCGCGACCACGTCAGCGATCAGATCCTGCGCGAAACCCTGATGACGCTCTCGTCGGACTGGCCCTTCATGGTGTCGAAGGAGACCGCGGCAGACTATGCGCGGAATCGCCTCTACACCCATGCCCATGCGACGAGGGAAATCTGCGATGCCGCCGACCGGGGGCGGGAATCCGTCGCGGCACAGCTGGCTGCGCAGTGGAATCGGGCGGATAATCTGTTCCCGGGGCTCGATGCACGGCGGCTGACTTTTCTCGACGCAGTCGATCGACCGTGACGGGGCGGGAATCACTATGAGTTCGACCGAGATTCGAATGGTGGGGGCGCTATGAAGGTTCTGATCGTGTCGTGGGAATACCCACCGGTGGTCGTCGGCGGACTGGGTCGGCATGTCCACCATCTCGCCGTCGAACTCTCGCGCGCCGGACACGACGTGGTGGTGCTGTCGCGGCAACCCGGGGGCACTGACGGCCTGACCCATCCCGGCACCGACGCGCAGGACGAGGGCGTGCGCGTGATCGCCGCGGCCGAGGACCCACCGCACTTCGTGTTCGGCGACGACATGATGGCCTGGACCCTCGCGATGGGACATTCCATGCTCCGCGCCGGCCTCAAACTCGGCGACTCGAAAAACCTTGGCGCGCAGGGTCCGTGGATTCCCGACGTCGTCCATGCCCACGACTGGCTGGTCGCCCACCCGGCGATCGCACTGGCCGAGCACTTCGACGTGCCACTGGTCAGCACCATCCACGCCACCGAGGCCGGTCGCCACAGCGGATGGGTCAGCGGGCGCGTGAATCGGCAGGTGCATTCCGTCGAATGGTGGCTCGCCGCCGAATCCGACGCGCTGATCGCCTGCTCCCAATCGATGCACGACGAGGTGAACCGGCTGTTCGGTCCGGAACTCGCCGAGATCCACACCATCAACAACGGCATCGACGTCGAGACCTGGCCGTTCGCACTGCGCACCCCTCACCCCGGGCCGCCGAATCTGCTCTACGCCGGCCGCCTCGAATACGAGAAAGGCCTGCAGGACGCGATTGCCGCGCTGGCCCGCATCCGCCGGACCTTCCCCGGCGCCACACTCACCGTCGCCGGCGAGGGCACACAGCTGGACTGGCTACAGGAGATTGCTCGGAAACACCGTGTGTCACGGGCGATCCGTTGGGTCGGCAGCGTGGACCGCGTCGGCCTGACAACGCTGATGCACGCCTGTGACGCGATCGTGCTGCCGAGCCGGTACGAACCGTTCGGACTGGTCGCCCTCGAGGCCGCCGCCACCGGTATCCCACTGGTGACCTCCACCGCCGGCGGTCTCGGCGAGGCCGTCACCGACGGTGTGACCGGCCTGAGTTTTGCGCCCGCAGATGTGACCGGCCTGACGGCGGCGATCCGCGGCGTCCTCGGCGATCCGGTTGCCGCACAACAACGTGCCGTCGCCGCCCGGGACCGGGTGACCGACGGCTTTGCCTGGAACCAGGTCGCCGAACGAACCGCCGGGGTGTATATCGCTGCCAAACGCCGCATCCGGCGCCCGATGGGACGTCCGGGCATCGTCGAACGCCCACTGCCCGACCGCGACCCCGCGGTACCGGTGGCCGTCGTGCTGCCTGCCGAATAGGCCGGCCGGCGGGTTCTCTGCGGCAGGCCTGCGGTCTACCTCTTCCGCGCTGCGTCCCTATTCGCCTGCGCGGCAGCCTTTTTGCGTTCGATATCGGCCAGGGCGCGCTCGAGTTCGGCGCGCTCCTCGGCATTGGAGGCCCAGTCGTCCTTGCGGTTTTTCACCACGCGGGCCGGTGATCCGACCGCGATCGAGAAGTCTCCGATGGTGCCCTTCACCACGGCGTGCGCCCCCAGGACACAGCCCCGTCCGACGATCGTGTTGCGCAGCACCGAGACCTTGGTCGCGATCCAGGTGTCCGGGCCGACCCGGACCGGGCCCTTCACGATGCCCTGGTCTTTGATCGCCACGGTGATGTCGTCCATCTTGTGGTCGAAATCGCAGATATAGCACCAGTCGGCGATCAGCGTGGAGGCGCCGATCTCGATGTCGAGGTAGGCGTTCACCACATTGTTCTGACCGAAGACGACCTTGTCCCCGAT
The DNA here is from genome assembly GCF_000383535.1 of Nocardia sp. 348MFTsu5.1. Classification (NCBI taxonomy): domain Bacteria; kingdom Bacillati; phylum Actinomycetota; class Actinomycetes; order Mycobacteriales; family Nocardiaceae; genus Nocardia; species Nocardia sp. 348MFTsu5.1. The sequence goes on along the minus strand of NZ_KB911510.1, from coordinate 184,269 downwards.
CCGCAGCGAACCCTCGTGGCAACGGATCGAGTTGCCGTCGCCGATGTGAACCCAGCGACCGATCTCCATCCGCGCGAGCTCGGGCGTGGAATGGATCTCGACGTTCTTGCCGAGGAACACCATGCCCCGCAGGATGATGTGCGGATTGGCCAGCTTGAACCGGGCCAACCGGTAGTAGCGGACCAGGTACCAAGGGGTATACGCCCTGTTCTGCATCACCCAGCGCAGCGAATCCCGGGTGAGGAAGCGTGCCTGACCCTGATCGCCGCGCAGGCCTGCCCGCCAGCGGCGACGCAGTGGCGCATTCCACATGCTCGTCATGGCTACGAAGACTAACGTCGGCGCCCGAACGCGCGACACCCGCCCGAAAGAATGGGGTGTGCGGACGCCGATACCCGGTGGCACGGGTCTCTCACGATAGGCTCAGGCCCGATCAAGGCGAAGGGAAAACACGGGTCAGATGAGTTGTACGGGAGACGCAGCGAAGCGGAGCTCGACCAGGAGCGGGCCTGCGCGTTGGGCTGCCGCGGTGATGTTGACGCTTATCGCTGTCCTGTTGAGCTCCTGCTCGGACGGTGTCGACGATGTGCGGTCCGACTCCAGTGCAGGCTGGCCGAGTTATGGCGGTAACGCGGAGAACTCCAACTTCACCGACGCCACGGTCAAAAGCGACCTGACGTTGTCGTGGTCGCGGCCGGTGGGTGGTGAGATCAGCGCTCCCCTGACGGTCTCCGGGCGCTCCAATGTCAATGTCACCGCTACCACCGGCGGGGGATGCAACATCTTCCAGTTCGACGATCTCGCCGGCCGGAAGAACTTCTGCAAGTACTTCGGTGACGGTGTCGCGCTGAACTCGATGCTGGTCGATCAATACGAGAACTCGTACATCGGCCAGGCCGGAACCTTTTACGGCCTCAACGGCGGCGGCGACACCCGGTGGCGCTTCGGCGTGGTCGGTGTCCCGGTGTCGGCCAAGTTCGCCGGCCCCGGATCGGTGCTGATGGTCACTCACCTCGGGCAGATCCTGCTGTTCGACTCGCAGTCCGGCAAACTGCAGGCCCCCGGGATCGCTCTGCGTCCGGGTGCCGACCCCACCAAACCACTCGAAGGTCTCGGTGACTGCGTGACAGGCGGGCCCGCATGTCCGGTGCAGGCCCCACCCGCCGTCGACGACAACCGCGAGCGTTTCTACCTCAACTACTGGCCGCAGGGCGAGATCGCTTCCGGTGTACGAGCTTTCGACTACGGCAGACAAGGTGACAGTCGCTCCATCCGGGAGGCCTGGAGCACCGAGATCCCCGGCGGTGTCATCGGACCGCCGACGCTGTCGAGCGACCGCAAAACGCTGTATGTGTTCAACCGTCTCGGCAGCATCTATGCGCTGGACGCCGACACCGGTGAACGCAAATGGGACTACTCGGTCGGCAATTTCGGCTTCGCCACGATGACCGTGGCGCCGGACGGCACGTTCATCCCGACCGGTCTGCTGGGCTCACCGGTCCGCGCCTTCCGAGACGAAGGCGACAAGGCGGTTCCGGTGTGGGAACGCACCGATCTGCGGTCCGTCAGTCTCGCAACGCTGACCGACTCCGGGACCGCGTGGACCGTGGTCCGCGAACCGGGCGAAGACAACCTCACGCTGACCGAACTCGATTCCGGCGACGGCACCACCAAACGCACCCTGGAGATGCCCGGCGCGCTCGGGTTCACCACCGGCGTTGCCGTGTCCGGGTCGGGACAGGTCGCCGTGGCCACCCATCTCGGCGAGGTCTACTTTTTCGACTCTCCCAAGAACTGACCCACCACCCCCGCAAACGAGCCATTTTTACGAAGACGAGCCGGAAGTATGTGGCTCGTCTTTGCATAAGTGGCTCGTTTGTGGGTGGTTCAGGTGCGGCGGGCTCCGGCCTCGCAGATGAACATGACGCCGCGTCGGCCGATGCGGGTGATCACCACCGCCAGCGACCGGGAACCCTTGAGTTTCAGCCGTTTACGCAACGCATCGGGGTCGGTGTCGATACCGCGGACGAGAATCTCCACTGCGCCGCAGTCGAGTTCGGCCAGTCGGCGCTTGAGTTGCTTCTCCGAGTACACCAGCTGCTCCAGCACTCGCCATCCCCGCTCCCCGACCGGTAGTTCGTCGCCGCTGAGGTAAGCGATCTGGGGATCGAGCTGCCACAGACCGTGGGCTTTGGCATAGTGCCGCACCAGACCTGCGCGAACCACCGCGCCGTCGGGGTCCATGATCCAGGTGCCGGCATCGTCGACAGCGGCACTGTCATCGGCCGCGTCGGTGATCTCGTAGGTCGTGTTGGTTCCGGTCCGGATCACGGTGGCCCGCCGCGTCACACCGGGCGTCGGCTCCGACCACAGACAGACTTCGCGGACTCCCCCGTCGAGCGAAACCACCTGCACCTCGCCGGTGAATCCGTGGCGCTCACGCAGAAGTGTGTAGTCGAGGCCGGGTGCCGATTTCATCACCAGGGGCCGGCCGGCATAGACGTCGAGTACGTCGAGCAGCGGCGGCTCGGTGTCATCCATCCGAAAGGTGCGGCGGCCCCCACTGCGACGGGCGGGGTCGGCGATGAACACATCGGCATCGCTGCTGGGCACCAGGGCATCGGCCCGGCTCACCGCCGCTTCGGGGACGTTGTGCTGCGCCATCGCCAGTCGTACCTCGTCGAGGTCGCTGCCGATGACATCACCGAGTCCGCGGGTTCGCGCCAGTGCGGCGAGGTCCGCGCCGATGGAACAGGTGACGTCGTGGACGGTGGCCCCCGGGTACCGGGCAGCGAGTTCGGCCGCTCGATGATCGGCCACCGGATAGGCGGTGGCCTGCTGCAGTGCATCCGCGGTCAGCAGCAGGCGCTCGGGATCTCGAAGTTTGCCCACCGCTTTGCGCCGGCAGGTCACGGTCTCGACCAACGCGGCCTGATGGGGCGAATACCCCTTCGCCAGCTTCTCGATATCACCGAGCATCGTGTCCGGTTGCAGCGCAAGCGAATCAGCGAACGCCAGGGCGCTGCGACCGGCATCGGACCGCAGATACGCAACGTCGTCGATCGAGAAGTCGTAGCCCACGGGTATAACTGTAACGATGTCGAATTCGAGGAGATCGTGACCAGCACATCTCGGGGCACGGGAATCCTGGCGGTCGTGATCGCGGCTGTGGTCGGAGGAGTCGCCTGTACGGGAACACTCGACACCGCCGTATCAACCCCGCCCTCGGCCACCGGGCAACTCACCACCCCACCGGAAGCCGTTGCACACCCCTCGGATGATTTCGACGCTGCTCGTACCCAATTGGAGGGTCTCGCCGTCAAGGGCCGGGCACCGAAGACCGGCTACTCCCGCGACGAGTTCGGCCAGTCCTGGACCGACGACGTGAACGTCGAATACGGCCACAACGGGTGCGATACGCGCAACGACATCCTGCGCCGCGACCTCACCGTCGTCACGTACAAACCCGGCACCCGCGACTGTGTGGTGGTCACCGGCGTGCTCGCCGATCCGTACTCGGGCAAGACGATTGACTTCGTCCGGGGCGAAAAGACCTCTACCGCAGTGCAGATCGATCATGTCGTGGCGATGTCGGATGCCTGGCAGAAGGGCGCCGCGCAATGGGATGTGCTCAAGCGAACCGATTTCGCCAACGATCCGATCAACTTGCAGGCCGTGGACGGGCCGACAAATCAACAGAAGAGCGACGGCGACGCCGCCACCTGGCTACCGCCGAACAAGGCCTACCGGTGCACGTACATCGCCCGCCAGATCGACGTGAAGGCCCGATACGAAATCTGGGTCACCGCAGCCGAAAAGAACGCGATGACCCAGATCCTGGCCGCCTGCTAACCCGAAATTGGTGGGTTTTGGTGACCGCGACCTGCGCGTTCACTCGCCAGAACCCACCAATTTCGGCAGCTACTGCGGCTTGGTGCCGGTGATGATCACGTTGTAGAAGTACTTCGGCGGCACCACTTTCCGCAGGATGTTCTCGTCCACCCAGGTGAGACTTCGCCAGCCACCGAACGCGAAACGGGCCCAGTTCCAGCCCAGCTTCCCCGGGGGAACAGCCGCCTCGAAGGTACGCACCGGCCATCCGAGCATCGCGGCGGCAAACTCTTCGGTTGCCGATTTCACGTTGACCGCACCGGCCGACTTCGACATCTCTTCGAGGTCGCTCGGATCAAAGGTGTGGATGTCGACGACCGCTTCGAGTGCTGCGGCCCGCGACGACTCGTCGAGCTCGGCCTGCGGTCGACGCCAACTCTGCAGCGGTCCGAACCTGGTGACAGTGGTGGTCGCGGCCCAGGTCGCCCGGGACAACCACCGCGCGTAGAAGTCACCGATGGTCGACGGTTCACCGGCGAAGATGAACCGGCCGCCCGGCTTGAGCACCCGGATGACCTCACGCAGCGACTTCTCGACGTCCGGGATGTGGTGCAGCACAGCGTGCCCGACCACAAGATCAAACGTGTTGTCGTCGTACGGGATGGTCTCCGCGTCGGCGACGCGGCCGTCGACGTCCAGACCGAGGTGCTCGGCATTGCGCAGCGCGACCTTGACCATGCCCGGCGAGAGGTCGGTGACCGACCCCTTCTTCGCGATACCGCCCTGCATCAGGTTCAGCAGGAAGAATCCGGTACCGCAACCCAATTCGAGCGCTCGCTCATACGGCAGCGGCTGGCCACCGGCGACCGCGTCGAATCGGCCTCGGGCGTAGTCGATGCAACGTTCGTCATAGCTGATCGACCATTTGTCGTCGTAGGACTCGGCTTCCCAGTCGTGGTAGAGCACCTGGGCGAGCTTGCTGTCCTGCAGTGCTGCCTGTACCTCGTCCGCGGTGGCGTGCGGATTGGGCGCTGGATCGTTGGGAGACGAAGTCATGTGTTCTACAACCACTTTCGCATTGAGGTGATTACTTGCCGACGAACTTTGCTTTGCCTGGCCCGTTCTCGATGAACGAGGCCATTCCGATCTTGCGGTCCTCGGTGGCGAACAGCGCGGCGAAGACATGCTCTTCGATCTTCAGGCCAGTCGCCAGGTCGACGTCCAGGCCTTCGTCGATGGCTGCCTTGGCGGCGGCGATCGCCACACCGGCGGCACCACTGAACTGCGAGGCCCACTTGAGCGCGGCGTTGTACACCTCGTCCGGTGCGACGACCTCGTCGACCAGTCCGATCTGAAGGGCTTCCGCGGCACCGACAAAACGTCCGGTGAAGACCAGGTCCTTGGCCTTGGCCGGACCGATCAGACGTGCGAGGCGTTGTGTGCCACCGCCGCCGGGGATCACGCCGAGCAACACCTCGGGCACACCGAGCTTGGCATTGTCACCGGCGATACGGCGGTCTGCGCCGAGCGCCACTTCGAGTCCCCCGCCGAGCGCGTAGCCGGTGATGGCCGCGACCGTGGGCTTCGGGATGGTCGAGATCGAGCCGATGTCGCGCTGCAGCCGGCCGGCCACCTTGCGCATCTCGGCGTATTCCATGTCGTTCATCTCTTTGATGTCGGCGCCGGCCGCGAGGACCTTCGGGCCGCCGTAGACAACCACGGATTTGATGTCATCGCGGAGAGTCGCCTCACGGGCGGCCTCGGCCAATTCGGTCTGGACCTGGCGGCTCAGCGCGTTCATCGGCGGGCGATTCAGAAGGATGGTTCCGACCCCGGGAAAGTCCTCAGAGGTCTGCAACGATACGAACTCAGGCATGCCGAGCAGGCTACCGGGTCCAGCCCCGATACCCTACTGTCGGGTAATGGCAACAAGCTCGCATGGCGAGCCGGTCGAAGTCCAGGTCGGCCAGCGCCTCGTCCGCGTCTCGAGTCCACAGCGTGTGTACTTCCCGGCCCGCGGCGAAACGAAGCTCGATCTTGTCCACTATTACCTCTCGGTGGGCGACGGGATCGTCCGGGCGCTGCGAGACCGGCCGACCATGCTGCACCGATTTCCCAAGGGAGTCACCGGTCAGAAGGTCCACCAGAAACGCATCCCCGCGGGCGCTCCGGACTGGCTCGAAACCGTCAACATCTACTTCCCTCGATTCGGCCGGACCGCCGACGAGGTCTGCGTCACCGAACTCGGCAGTGTTATCTGGGCGGTGCAGATGTCGACCGTCGAGTTCCACCCATGGAACTCACGCCGCTTCGACACCGAGAAACCCGACGAGTGGCGGATCGACCTCGATCCGATGCCCGACTGTCCGTTCGACCAGGTCCGCCGGAGCGCCCACGTCGCGCACGAGGTGCTTGACGAACTCGGTATCCGCGGCTATCCCAAGACATCCGGCGGTTCGGGGCTGCACATCTACGTCCGGATCGAACCCGAATGGGGTTTCGCCGATGTCCGACGGGCCGCCCACGCCTTTGCCCGCGAGGTCGAGCGACGCGCGCCGTCCGAGGTGACCACCACGTGGTGGCGCAAAGACCGCGACCCGACAACCGTTTTCGTCGACTACAACCAGAACACCCGCGACCACACGATCGCCAGTGCCTACTCGGTACGGGGTAATCCCGAGGCGACAGTCTCGACACCGATCACGTGGGACGAGATCGACGACGTCGAACCCCGGGAGTTCACGATTGCCACGGTGCCGGCGCGGTTCGCCGAACTCGGCGATCTCCACAGCGAGATAGACGACAAGGCATTCCGTCTGGACACGCTCCTGGAGTGGGCAGACCGCGATGAACGCGAAGGCGCCGAACCCACACCCGACCCCGACTGACCGACGGTTTGGGCACACTCGACGGCAGTTTGGGCACACTCGACGGCGATGTCGGCACGCTCAACGGCAATGTCGGCACGCTCAACGGCGATGTCGGCACGCTCGACGGCAATGTCGGCACGGTCGACGGCCTGTTCGGCACAGTGATACGACGGAGGCACGCTCGACGGTCAGGTCAATTCAGGAATGTGCGTTCGATTCCGTAGGTGTCTTCTTCGTCGAACACGATCCGAACGCGTTCGCCGGTCGATACCAGGCTGGGCATGATGGCTTCGATGTGGCGCTCGCGGGCGAGGGCGTGGTCGACACTGCCGGATTCGATCAGGTCATGTAGCTGTGCCCAGGTCGGGGGCAGGAGCAAGGTGTTTCCGGCTTCCCAGTCCGCGAGTACGGCCTGCGGTGTGGTCCAGCCGCTCTCAGAGGCCTCGGTTGTCTCGCCGTCGGCTTCCTGTCCTTCCGGGAGGACCGCCAGGAAGAACCGGGTGTCGTAGCGGCGACGCTCACCCAGCGGGGTGATCCAGTGCGCCATCGGACGCAGCAGGTCGGCCCGCAACCGCAGGGTGTGGTCGCGGAGGAACTGCGCAAACGACAGCGACTTGTCGACCAGCGCCGCACGCTCGGCGGTCAACACCGACGTGTCGGGAAACTTCCCGTCGGCATCGGCGGCCAGCAACACACCACATTCTTCGAACAGCTCCCGGACGACCGCACACACCAGCGCCTGGGCTGTTGCGGCATCGGTATGGAATTGCTCGGCCCACCAGTGCTCGTCCGGCCCTTCCCAGGCGAGATCGGCCTCGGCATCACGCGGGTCGACGCCGCCGCCCGGAAAGACGGTCACTCCGCCGGCGAAGTCCATGGCCTTCACCCGGCGCATCAGGAACACGTCGATCGGGGTTTCCGACTGCGAACTCTCACGGATCAGCACCACGGTCGCGGCGTCCCGGATCGGAACCGATTCCGGATTCTCGGCAAGTGTGAAGCTCATTCGGCTCTCCTTCTCCGGTGGCCACCGGCACGGCGCGATCGACGGGCGAAGTACCGGCCACCGGCCCTGCTCAGCACGATCGACTGGCTGAACGCCTCCGACAGGTTCGCCGATGTCAGGACGTCTTCCAATAGTCCCTGTGCGACCACCACGCCCTCCTTCAACAGCATCGCGTGAGTGAACCCGTTCGGGATCTCCTCCACATGGTGTGTCACGAGAACGGTCGCGGGAGCGTCGGGGTCGGCGGCGAGCACCTCCAGACGCGCCACCAGTTCTTCACGAGCACCGAGGTCCAGACCGGCCGCCGGTTCGTCGAGCAGCAGCAGTTCGGGATTGATCATCAGCGCCCGCGCCACGAGCACTCGCTTGCGCTCACCCTCGGACAGCGTGCCGAACGCCCGGTCCGCCAGATGCTCGGCGCCCATCGACTCGAGCATCTCCAGGGCCTGGTCGCGGTCTACCTGGTCGTATACCTCTTTCCAGCGACCCAGGACCGCATAACCTGCGGAGACCACCAGATCACTGACCACCTCGTGGACCGGAATGCGATCGGCCAGCAGGGCCGACGTCACGCCGATCCGTGCGGTCAGCTCGCGCACCTCGGTCCGCCCCACCGGCTCCCCCAGCAGAAAAGCGCTTCCGCTGCTCGGATGGGTTTCGGCGGAGGCCATCCGCAGCAGCGAGGTCTTGCCCGCACCATTGGGTCCGAGGATCACCCACCGTTCGTCGAGTTCCACCTTCCAGGTGATGGGCCCGACGAGGTTGTTGCCCTCACGCCGCAGCGCCACATCTTCGAAGTCGATCAGCAGGTCTGGATCCGTTTCACGCACCCCCCTATCGTGCCGCACGCCGACCGCTCACACGGCGCCCACAGTGGAGTGTCGGGAATCGAACCCGAAATCAGTTGGTACCGGAACCGGGTTCGACCATCGCGAAATCGGCAAAATCGAAGCCGGGCACAACAATACAGCTGACCAGCGAGGCTTCATCCCCGTGCGGGGACGCACGCTGCCATTCACCCGGCGCCACCACATATTGGGGCTGCTGACCGGCGAGCACATCCGAGCCGACGTACACGGTGCGCTCGTCGATGGGCCCGCTGCCCTGACCGCCGAGTCCCAACGCCACCGGGGCGCCGCGGTGATGCAGCCAGATCTCGGATCCGCGCACGGTATGCCACGCCGATTGTTGTCCGGGCATGAGCAGGAACAGGATCGCGGTGCCACCGGACCGATCGGCGGGATAGCCCTGCGGTAGCACTGATTTCGGAAGCGTCAGATCACTGATCCAGGTCTGACGGTAGAACCCGCCCTCCGGGTGAGGCTCCAACTCCAGGTTCACGGCCCAATCCGGAAGCTCTGTCATGGATCGAGACTAATCACCGGGGCACATTCCCGTCAGAACGTGCTGATCACCGTCACCGAACCCGGTGCGATCTCGGTGAACCCGGCATCGCGCACGGCGACCGCCGTACCCGCCGCATCAGCGGACAGCAGCTGTTCCCACCGGGATTCGGCCGATGTCCGAACGCGAACCGGGCATCGGTCAGCGAACCATTGTGCGGCCTGGTCCTGGTCCATGAGTTTGACCGCGAGCATCGACGCATGGCCGACCTGCGCCGCCAGCTTCCCGACCGACATCTCCAGGGTCGGGTTCACCCACAGCGTCGGACGGATCGCGGACGCGGTGCCATCGACAACGGCTGTGTCATCGGCACCGCTGTCGCCGGCACCGCTGTCGCCGACCTCGGTGCCACCGATCTGCAGGCGAGCGATCCGGCGATCGGTCTGCCCCACCGGACCCGGCACGATCGCCCGGGCCTGCGCGGACCCGTGGACGGCCGTGACCCCTGGAACGTCCTGGGCCGCTTCCCAATGCGCACCGCGGGCTCGTCGGGCGATCTTCCGGATCCTGGCGTCACACCAGTTGTCCATCTCGGTCGCCCACGGCCCATCCGGTCCACTGCGCTCATCAAGACAGAGCAGAGCCACCGCCGAGGCGGCTGCGGTGAGCAGTTCGGTCCGGTTCACCGGCTCCGATTTCGGGATGTGCAACACCATCTGCATGGCCAGCACCTGACCGGGATCGTCCGGATCACTGTGTCCGCCAACGTATCCGACCAGTCGCCGGTAGCGTTGCCCGAACGTGTCGGTGTTCTCGGAATCAGCGGGGCGCTCGGCAGCGTCCGGACTCCCCGCCTGCCCGGGTTCCATCGTCAGTTGAGTGGCACGCGACGCAAGACACCGTCGACCGCGTCGGCCGCCTCGATCTCGTCGCGAGTGATACCGAGGATGAACAGCACCGCATCGAGGAAGGGATGCGACAGCGCGGCGTCGGCAACCTCCTGCAGTGCCGGCTTGGCGTTGAACGCGATGCCCAATCCGGCAACGGTCAGCATGTCGATGTCGTTTGCGCCATCACCGACGGCGATCGTCTGCTCCATCGGGACACCCACGCTGTCGGCAAACGCCCGCAGCGCGGTGGCCTTTCCGGGCCGGTCGACGATCTCGCCGATCACCCGGCCGGTGAGCTTGTTGTCCGCACCGATCTCCAGGGTGTTCGCCTTCACGAAGTCCAGTTCGAGTTCATGCGCGAGCGGCTCGATGACCTGACGGAAGCCACCGGACACCACGCCGCAGTGGTAGCCCATCCGGTGCAGTGTGCGAATGGTCGTTCGGGCGCCGGGCGTCAGCTCGAGTTCGCTCGCGACCTCCTCGAGAACGGACACGTCCAAGCCCTCGAGCGCCTTGACCCGCTCGTGCAGCGATTCGGCAAAGTCCAGTTCGCCGCGCATGGCGGCCTCGGTCACGGCAGCGACCTCGGCCTCACGTCCGGCACGGGCGGCCAGCATCTCGATGACCTCGCCCTGGATGAGGGTCGAGTCGACGTCGAAGACGATCAGTCGTTTGGCGCGCCGGGCCAGGCCACCGCGTTCGACGGCCACATCGATACCGTGGCTGCTCGCGACCACGGCAAGGCCTTTGCGGAGCGCGGCGTCGGCGGCGACGCTGTCACGGTCGACGCTGATCAGCAGCTCGAGGCCGGTGACCGGATAGTCGGCGATGCCGCGAATCGAGTCGATGTTGCCACCCTGGCGGGCCAGCTCTCCGGCAAGTGCACTGAATCCCTTTGCACTGACCGGGCTTCCGAGAACAACCACGGCGTGGGTCGACAGCCGTCGGGTCTCGTTGTCGGCGCCGACCTCGACGGTGACGTCGATGCCCAGCGAATCCATCGCCTGCTCGATGACCTCTTGGAGTTCTTCACTGTCGCCGAAGCACCGCACCAGGACGCCCAGGGTCAACCGCCCCCGGATGACAACCTGCTCGACGTCCAAAATGCTGACCTGACGAGTCGACAGTGCCCCGAACAGCACCGAGGTCACGCCCGGCTTGTCGTGCCCGGTGACGGTGATGAGGACAGTCGTTCCTGCTCCCGCGGCACCGACGGCAGCGGGATTGATGTTGCTCGTCACGTCAGTTCTGATCGGATTCTGTAGAGGATTCGTGGGCACCGACCTCTAGCGGCTGGTGCTTCTTGTTTTCGGCCTTCTCACTGAGGTGACCCACGTGTGCTTCTTCGCGCATGCGGTCAACCATATGCGGGTAGTGCAATTCGAATGCAGGCCGCTCCGACCTGATGCGCGGGAGCTCGGTGAAGTTGTGCCGGGGCGGTGGGCAACTGGTTGCCCATTCGAGCGAGTTGGCGAAGCCCCACGGGTCATCGACGGTGACGACCTCGCCGTACCGGTAGCTCTTGAAGACATTCCACAGGAACGGCAGCGTCGACACACCGAGGATGAACGCACCGAGCGTCGACACCCCGTTCAGGGCTGTGAAGCCGTCACTGGGGAGGTAGTCGGCGTAGCGACGCGGCATACCCTCGTTGCCCAGGTAATGCTGGACCAGGAACGTCGTGTGGAAGCCGATGAACGTCAGCCAGAAGTGCCACTTGCCCAGACCCTCGTCGAGCATGCGCCCGGTCATCTTCGGGAACCAGAAGTAGATGCCGGCGTAGGTGGCGAACACGATGGTGCCGAAGAGCACGTAGTGGAAATGGGCGACCACGAAGTAGCTGTCCGAGATGTGGAAGTCCAGGGGCGGGCTCGCCAAGATGACGCCGGTCAGGCCGCCGAACAGAAACGTGATGATGAAGCCGACCGAGAACAGCATCGGCGCCTCAAAACTCAGATGGCCTTTCCACATGGTGCCGATCCAGTTGAAGAACTTCACACCCGTCGGGACTGCGATGACAAACGTCATGAACGAGAAGAACGGCAACAACACCGCGCCGGTGGCGTACATGTGGTGCGCCCACACCGCGACCGACAGCGCAGCGATGGCCAACGTCGCATAGACCAGCGTCGAATAACCGAAGAGCGGTTTGCGACTGAACACCGGGAAGATCTCCGAGACGATGCCGAAGAACGGCAGCGCGATGATGTACACCTCGGGATGCCCGAAGAACCAGAACAGGTGCTGCCACAGCATCACGCCGCCGTTGGCCGGGTCGTAGATGTTCGCACCGAACTGGCGATCGACCTCGAGACCCATCAGCGCGGCCGTCAGCAGCGGGAAGACCAGCAGGATCAGCACGCTGGTGACCAGGATGTTCCAGGTGAAGATCGGCATCCGGAACATGGTCATACCGGGCGCCCGCAGACAGACCACGGTGGTGACCATGTTGACCGCACCGAGGATGGTGCCCAGACCACCCACGCCGAGTCCCAGGATCCAGAGGTCGGCGCCGGCGCCGGGTGAATGCACCGCGTCCGTCAGCGGTGTGTAGGCCGTCCAGCCGTAGTCAGCGGCACCACCAGGGGTGATGAAGCCGAGGAGTGCGACGGTCGAGCCGAAGAGGAACAGCCAGAAGCTGAACGCATTCAGACGCGGGAAGGCGACGTCGGGAGCACCGATCTGCAGCGGCAGGACGACGTTGGCAAACCCGATCACGATCGGAGTCGCGTACATCAGCAGCATCACGGTGCCATGCATCGTGAACAACTGGTTGAACTGCTCGGTCGACAAGAACTGCAAGCCCGGTGCGGCCAACTCCGCGCGCATCAACAACGCCATCAGGCCACCGATGAGGAAGAACGCGAAGCAGGCGCACAGGTACATGATGCCGAGCATCTTGTGGTCGGTGGTCGTCAGCATCTTGTAGATGAACGACCCCTTGGGGCCCGTCCGAGCGGGGTAGGGCCTCACGGGCGTCACTGAAGATTTGGGCTGGTCTATCGCGGTCACGGATCCTCCTACCTGCAAAGGTCGACCGCGATGTCACACAGATCTTGATCAGTGACCGCGGCGTAAGAGCTCGGCACGATTCTTGGATCTGATCGTAAACCCAAAAGACCACTGAAGCCGGTCATCTCCTACAAACTGTCGTAGGAGATGACCGGCTTCAGTGGTGTGAAACCCGGGTCAGATCGGATCCGGGTCGGTGGACGACTCGTGGCTGCCGACCGTCAGCGGATCGCGTCGCGCCTTTTCGGCGTGGTCACTGCTGCTCCCGTGTCCGGGTCCGACATGTGCTTCGTCGCGCATGCGATCGATCATGTGCGGGTAGTGCAGCTCGAACGCGGGCCGCTCCGAGCGGATCCGGGGAAGCTCGGTGAAGTTGTGCCGCGGCGGCGGGCAGCTCGTGGCCCATTCGAGCGAGTTGCCGAAGCCCCAGGGGTCGTCGACGGTGACGACCTCACCGTAGCGGTAGCTACGGAAGACGTTCCACAGGAACGGCAGGGTCGAGGCACCGAGGATGAACGCACCCACGGTCGAGACCACGTTGAGCGTGGTGAACCCGTCCGTACTGAGGTAGTCGGCGTAGCGGCGCGGCATGCCCTCGTTGCCCAGCCAGTGCTGGACGAGGAAGGTCGTGTGGAAGCCGATCATGGTCAGCCAGAAGTGGATCTTGCCCAAACGCTCATCGAGCATGCGTCCGGTCATCTTCGGGAACCAGAAGTAGATGCCGGCGTAGGTGGCGAACACGATGGTGCCGAAGAGCACGTAGTGGAAGTGCGCAACCACGAAGTAGCTGTCCGAGAGATGGAAGTCCAGGGGCGGGCTGGCGAGCAGCACACCGGTCAGGCCACCGAACAAGAACGTGATGATGAAGCCGACCGAGAAGAGCATCGGCGTCTCAAAGGTCATATGACCCTTCCACATCGTGCCGATCCAGTTGAAGAACTTCACACCGGTTGGCACCGCGATGAGGAATGTCATGAAGGAGAAGAACGGCAACAGCACGGCGCCGGTGGCGTACATGTGGTGCGCCCACACCGCGACAGACAGTGCAGCGATCGACAGCGTGGCGTAGATCAGGCCGCTGTAACCGAAGATCGGCTTGCGGCTGAACACCGGGAAGACCTCCGAGACGATGCCGAAGAACGGCAGCGCGATGATGTACACCTCGGGGTGACCGAAGAACCAGAACAGGTGCTGCCAGAGCAGAACACCGCCGTTGGCCGGGTCGTAGAGGTTGGCACCGAACTGGCGATCGACCTCGAGGCCCATCAGTGCGGCGGTCAGCAGCGGGAAGGCCAGCAGGATCAGGACGCTGGTGACCAGGATGTTCCAGGTGAAGATCGGCATCCGGAACATGGTCATGCCGGGCGCCCGGAGGCAGACGACGGTGGTGATCATGTTGACCGCACCGAGGATGGTTCCCAGACCGGACACGCCGAGTCCCAGGATCCAGAGGTCGGCACCGGCGCCGGGTGAATGCACCGCGTCGGTCAGTGGGGTGTAGGCCGTCCAACCGAAGTCAGCAGCACCACCGGGGGTGATGAAGCCGAGCAGCGCCACGCTCGAGCCGAAGAGGAACAGCCAGAAGCTGAAGGCGTTCAGACGCGGGAACGCGACGTCGGGAGCACCGATCTGCAGCGGCAGGACGACGTTGGCAAAGCCGATCACGATCGGGGTCGCGTACATCAGGAGCATCACGGTGCCGTGCATCGTGAACAACTGGTTGAACTGCTCGGTCGACAAGAACTGCAAGCCGGGTGCGGCGAGCTCGCTTCGCATCAGCAGGGCCATCAGGCCACCGATGAGGAAGAACGCGAAACACACAACCAAGTACATGATGCCGAGCATCTTGTGATCAGTTGTCGTCAGCATCTTGTAGATGAACGACCCCTTGGGCCCCGTGCGCTCGGGGTAAGGCCTAACCGGAGCCACCTGCGTGGTGGGCTGGTCTACCGCGGTCACTGATCCTCCTACCTGCGTGGCCACTCCGGTCCGTCGCGGCGAAAAAGCTTCCGCTCACGACATGAGGGCACGGCGATGAATGTGCGCTGAGGAGAATCGTAAACCCTCCCCCGCGACGGGACCGCGCGGGCTCCTACGAACTGTCGTATTTCGATGCGGTGTGCCCGATCCGGCGCGCCGAGGGGAACCTCGATCGTTTCGCACAGTGCTAGTTTGGTCGGGAATTCGACCATCTGGAAGACATCACCGAAAGAGTGGCAGTGAGCGATGTGATCCGCCGTCCGCGCGGCATGGCGGTGTTGGCATTGGCAGCGCTCGTCAGCGTCGGTGCGACAGCGTGTATCGATTCGTCGGTCCCCGGTGGCGAGGGTTCGGTCGCCCGGACGACATCACGTATTGCCGCGGTCGATCTGGTCAACCCTGATCGGGATGCCAACACGACATGTCAGCCGACGGCAGCGCTCGATCCCGGCGCGCCGGATCCGCAGCGCATCCTGGTCGCCGATCCGAGCCTGCTCGACGCATTGTGTGCGCTCGGGCTGCAGGACCGCGTGGTCGCCACGACCACCATCGACGGCACAGTTCCTACCTATATGGGTGATGCGGTGCACTCGCTGCCCACCATCGGCGATGTCGCGGCGCCGGATCCGGCCAAGGCAGTCTCATCCGATCCCGATCTCGTCCTGACTGTCGGGAACTCCCCCGTCACCGACGCCCTCGCCGATGTTCCGGACGCCACCGTCGATCCCGCTGCGGATTGGAAACAGCGGTTTGTCGCCGTCGCAGCCGCGGTCGGCCGGACCGGGGCCGGAGACCAACGCCTGCAGGGATACCTCGACGCGGCGAAGGCACTCGGTATCCGGGTGGGCGCGCGATATACACAGGCATCGCTGGTGCGATTCACCGCAGATTCCACGATTGTGATGGGTACCGACGCGTTTGCCGCCCGGGTACTCACCGACGTCGGCGCGCAGCGCCCCCCGGGTCAGCGTGAGCCCGAACCGACGGTGCTCGATGACAAGAACTTCGAGATCGCCGACGGTGATGTCATCTACGCCGGCTTCGACGGCGAAGAAGGTCAGGACTACGGCACCTCGATCCTGAAGACCGACCGCTGGCTCGACATGGGCGCGCCGAGCTGGGGCCGCACGTGGATCGTCGAGGACGAGGTCTGGTTCGGCAGCGGCGGACTGTCGGCAGCCACCATCGTTCTCCTCAACCTCCGCAACACCCTCTGACGAACCGGTTCACGCAGGTCAGAACTGTTGTGAGGTTTCGATCGTGGTGACCGAAATCTTGTCCCCCGCTCATGCGGCGCCGAGCATGAATGCATGACTGTTACCGACGAATACCTGGAAAACAACCGCACCTTCGCGGAGAGCTTTTCTGGCCCGCTGCCGCTGCCACCCAGTCGGCACCTCGCAGTGGTCGCGTGTATGGATGCCCGGCTCGACGTCTACCGCATTCTCGGACTCAAAGACGGCGAGGCACACGTCATCCGCAACGCGGGCGGCGTGGTCACCGACGACGAGATCCGGTCCCTTGCCATCAGCCAGCGCCTGCTCGGTACCACCGAGATCATCCTGATCCACCACACCGACTGCGGCATGCTGACGTTCACCGACGACGACTTCAAGCGCGGGATCCAGGACGAGATCGGCGTCAAGCCGCCGTGGTCTGCCGAATCTTTCCCTGACGTGGACGAAGATGTGAAGCAGTCACTCACGCGGATCAAGAACTCGCCGTTTGTCACCAAGACAACCTCGCTGCGCGGGTTCGTCTTCGATGTCGCCACGGGCAAGCTCAACGAGGTCGAGGTCTGACTCCATCCACCGGATCGGATCTCACGAAAAAGCTCCACCAGCAATGCGCTGGTGGAGCTTTTTTGCTGTCGCACAGGCAGATTCAGCGTCCGCCGGCACATTTCACGGGATGTCCGGCCAGCCTTTCTCGGACGGGATGTCGCCATTCTCGACGGCCCTGGCCAGCTGGGCATGGTCGGCCGTGTTCTGGTCGGCGTACGCGCTGGCGAACTCGACCAACGCGTCTTCGGCCTTGTTGCTGTTGCCGAGGTAATCCGCGATCGCCGCAGCATCACCGCTGCGCGCATGGGCGCGCGCCAGTGCATGCCCGCAGGCGGCGGCGAAGCGCGGCAGCCCCAGGGCCACGCCCTCCCCCTTCGGAATGACCTTCCCGTCCCGGTACTGCCGGACGTAGAAGTCCAGGTCCAGATCCATCGGGGGGTACTGGAACGTCGTCCAGCCCACGAACATGTCCGTCGCGCTCTGAATCAGCCGTTGCCCCTGGACAACTCGCTCGCCGTGGTTCTCGTATTGGCTCTTGCCCAGGAACTGTTCGTACACCGAAGGGCCGGCCTGTTTCACCTGAAAGAACAGCGGCTCACCGGAGCGTTGTTCCTCGAGCAGCGTCAAAAAGACCCGCATCCCGACGCTGCCGACGCCGACCACCTGACGCACCGCATCCACTGCGTCATATCGGCTCAGCAGATATTTGAGCTGATCGGGCACCGACTTGCGATACTCGTCCAACACACTCTGAAGAACGGCCTCGGCGTCATCGCCGAGCCGATGGGTCCGGTAAGGCGGATCTTCAGTGATCTGTCGCCGACCTTCGACAGTGGCGATGAGCTTCTTCGACGCACCACGACTGGTGCGCTTTCCCGCGCTTTTCTCGATCAGCTGATCGAGCGCCTCCTCGTTCTCCTTCTTGGCATATTGAAGGAGCCGTTCGACGTCGATCTGGTCGTACCAGACTTTGATCTGCGGTGTCTGGGCGTAGCGCCTGATGTTCTTTCGATAGCTGCGGTAGCCGTTCCGAACCGCCTCCTGCCCAACGGATTCCGTCAATCCGTTGTCCCGGGCCAAAACGATCACACTGGCCAGATAGCGCTTCAGGTCCCACTCGAACGGTCCCGGCAGGGTCTCGTCGAAGTCGCGGAGGTCAAAGAGCAGTTTCCGCTCGGGCGAGTTCCACAGCCCGTAGTTGAGGATGTGGGCGTCACCGCACATCTGGACCATGATCCCGGTGTGCGGTGCGGAGGCGAGATCTGCGGCCATCACCGCAGCAGCGCCGCGGTAGTACGTCCATGGCGAATGGCTCATTCGTCCGTGTCGGATAGGCAGCAGATCTGGGGCGCGAATGTCACTCTGCGCCAGGATCGTTGCCAACGCATCGTGTCCCCGTGTTGCCGGGTTCCATTTACCCAACTCTCGCCGGTGGACGCGCTCCCTGGCCTCGCGGCCTGCTGTTGTGTGTTCGGGAGCCTGAGTTTCGGGAACCGGGGTTTCGGGAACCGGTGTGACGGTCATTTCTGCACCTCGCTGTACATGGGCGAAATGCCAAGTATGGCAGCCAAACGCCGCCTACGCCGGGAAGACTCCAGACTTGACGCGGTAAATCCGACCAATCAGACTCCGACCCGGGTGATCACATGCCGGAGTTCGCGAACTGCCGACGATAAGTCGTCGGTGTTGTGGCGTAAGCGGATACGAAGTTCTGCCGGAAGGTGACCCCACTACCGAATCCACACGCCGTCGCGATCTCGTCGACACCCCAGTCGGTTGTCTCGAGCAGCACGCGTGCCTCATTGAGCCGCTGCTCGAGCACCCAGCGCGCCGGTGTGGTGCCGGTCGCCCGATGGAACTGCCGCACGAAACTCCGGCGGCTCATCCGGGCCTGCTCTGCGAGCCGGTCGACCGACAATGTCTCGCCGAGCCGGCCCAGTGCCCATTCCTGCACCACCGATATCGCAGTAGCCTCGGCGGGCCGCGACAGTGGACGCTCGATGTATTGCGCCTGTCCACCATCGCGGTGCGGGGCGACCACAAGACTGCGTGCGACGCGGGTCGCGACCGCCGATCCGAGGTACCTGCGTACCAGGTGCAGGCAGGCATCGATCGATGATGCGGTTCCGGCCGACGTCATCACATCGCCGTGATCGATGTAGAGCACCGAAGCATCGATCTGGCTGCCGGGACTGCGCTCTGCCAGGATCGGCATCATCTCCCAGTGCGTCACCGCCGAACGCCCTTGGAGCACACCGGCATCCGCCACCGCAAAAGCGCCGAGGCACAGACCGGCGATCAGCGCCCCTCGCTCGTGCGCCCGCACCACCTCGCGTCGGAATGTGTCCGTGGGCGGCGTGAGGGGTAGCGGCCAGGACGGAATGATCACGATGTCGGCCCACTCGATCGTGCTCGAATCCGCCAACTCCCCCACCGGAAAACCTTCGGCCGTCCGCACCGAGCCACTGTGGTCCGACCACAGTCGGGTCTCCCAATCTGTTGCCAAACCGAGGCGCCCGAGCTCGCCGAACACCATCAGCGGCGCCGCGAGATGGAACATCGTGATGCCGTCGAATGCGTAGATGCCGATCCGCATACGTCCTCCCAAGTTGGCCTGATCTCATCGAAATTATGCATCTATGCCACTCACGCTCGCGCTCGAACCGGGGAAACAATGGGAATCGAACGAACCTTCACCGCAAGATCCCGTCCACAGGAGTGAACATGACCGCACCGCGCCGCGCCCTCGTTGTTGTCGACGTCCAGCAGGAGTACTTCGACGGACCGCTGCAGATCCAATACCCTCCCCGAGAGAAATCGCTGGCCAACATCGTCAGCGCCATCGGAGTCGCCGACTCTCGCGGCATCCCGGTGGTCGTCGTGCAGCATCACATGCCGGCCGGCGCTCCGGTGTTTGTCGAGGGGACGCCGGGATGGCAACTTCACCCCGAGGTCGAGTCGGTCGCCGATGGGTCCAGAAAGCGCATCCACAAGCAGTACGGGAGTGTCTTCGCGGGCACCGATCTCGCACAATGGTTACGCGACAACAACATCGACACCATCACGCTGGCCGGCTTCATGACCAACAACTGCGATCTGGCCTCCGCCGTCGAGGCCGAGGGACTGGGATTTGCCGCCGAGATCCTCTCCGACGCCAGCGGCGCAATTCACCTGGCCAACGAGGCAGGAAAGGTCTCGGCCGAGAACCTGCACAACACACTCATGGTGCTGCTGCAGTCCAACTTCGCGGCTGTCGCGACCACCGCCGAATGGACCGATGCCGCCGCGGCCGGCGCGGTTCTACCCAAGAGCAATCTGGTTGTCTCCGCCATCGAAGGCAGCGCCGCGGCGGTGTGACCACCCGGCTGCAGCGCTACGCCGGCCAGCCGTCGACTGCCTCGATGGTGCCGTCGTCGATCGCCTCGACGAGTTGTGCGTGATCACGATCGTTCTGATCGGCGTAGGCAAAGCCGAACGACATGAATGCGTCCTCGAGCTTGTCAGAGGTCCCGAGGTAGTCGGCGATCGCGGCGGCGTCTCCGCTGCGGGCATGCGCCCTCGCCAGGACGTGCCCGCAGGCCGAGGCGAACTGCGGCAGCCGGTAGGCGACGACCTCACCTTTGGGAATCACCTTGCCGTCGCGGAATTGCCGGACGTAGAAGTCCATGTCGTCGATGGTCGTCCATCCGACGAATGAGTCGGTTGCGCTCTGGATCATGCGCTGGCCGTGGACAACCCGTTCACCGTTGTTGGCGTAGTGGCTGGCCGGGAGGAACTGTTCATACACCGACGGGCCGGCCTGCTTGATCTGCAGGAACAACGGATCGGCGGTGCGGCGTTCCTCGATGAGGGTGAGGAACACCCGCATTCCGACGCTGCCGACCCCGACGACCTGGCGGACCGCATCAACAACGTCAAAGCGCGACAGCAGGCTCGAGACGTGATCGGGTACCGAACTCTGGTACATCCCGATGATCTGATCGAGCAGCCCCGCGTACTCGGCCAGCGCATGGGTTCGGAACGGCGGATCTTCACTGATCCTCCGTTGTCCGTCAATCACATTCGTGAGTTTCTTCGATGCACCGCGACTCGACCGCTTGCGCGCCTGTTTCTCGATCATCGCGTCGAGGCGGTCCTCGTCGTCCTCAGCTGTGTATCCGATGAGCTGACCGACGTCGACCTGGTCGTACCAGACGTCGATCTCCGGCATCCGGGCGTAGATCCCGATCCATTCGCGATAACCGCGATATGCCTCCGACACAGCCCTTTTGGCGTCCGACGGCGAGACGTTGTTGCTGCGGGCGAGTACCACCAGGCTTGCCACGAACCTCTTCACATCCCACTCGAACGGCCCCGGCAGGGTCTCGTCGAAATCACGCAGATCGAACGCGAGGGTGCGCTCAGGGGTGTTCCACAATCCGAAATTGAGAACGTGCGCATCACCGCACAGTTGGACGGTGATACCGGTATCGGGTGTCGAGGCGAGGTCGGCCGCCATCACCGCCGCTGCGCCCCGGTAGTACGTCCACGGCGATTGACTCATCCGTCCGTGCCGGATCGGTAGCAGGTCGGCGGCGCGGATCGCGTTCTGCGCCAGGATCGTCTCTAGCGCGTCGTGGCCGCGGGTCGCCGGGTTCCACACCCCCAGCGAGCGCCGCGGCACAATCTTGCGCGAGGCACGTCCCGGACCCGGATGCTCCGGCGCCCGGGCACGTCCGATGAGGGTGCCACCACCGCCCTGCCAGAGAACTCGTCCCGCGTGATCCAGAATCGTTTCAGGTGAACTCACTGCGACCACGGCGTGACGGGCCGTTCGCCCCGGACTCCGTCGATGACGAAGTCGACCTTTTCCTGATAGAAGCAGATTCGCCCTGTGATCTGATGCATCTCCGGCGGCGGATTTTCGTAGCTCCACGCGATGTCGATGCCGGCGTCGCCGAGCCGCGGCGCGGACCAGTGGGTGGCTTCTCCCTTGTACGCACATGTTGTCGACGTGTCGCTGCGCACCAGATCTGCCAGCACGTCCCCCGGCGAGAGATAGAACCGCGGCGGCAGGTGGGTTTCGAACAGCATCAGTGGATGCCCGGATTCGGCGAGGATGTCGCCACCGGAAACGATATGTACCACGCGGGCGCTGTGCCGGATGTCTATGCGTGAGAAGGGATCTCGCGGATGCCCGAATATCCGCTCGTCCTCTTCGAACCAATCGAAGGGACTGAAGTCGAGCACGGCGTACCCGTCGAGGTCGTCGGGCAGGAACACCTCACCCGGACCGCCGGCACCATGCACGACTGCCGTGCGACCGGCGCAGGTGTGCTGGGCAAAGGCGTTGCTCGGATCGAGCATCCCGGTGGGTATCGCGTCGGCCGTGTATGGACGGACATCTTCCAACGGCTCTTGCAGGTCGATGACCGGAACGGCGTAGGACGGAACGATGCGTTGCGGTTCCCAGACCAGGTAGGCATGATCGGTGCGCGCGAGGACCTGCTCCGCCGACGTCACCGTCACCATTTTGACCGTGGGTTCGTACCGCAGACTCCCGAGCGCCGACATCAGGTACTGGTTCAACATGGTCGCCATCGTGACCACCTCCGGACACCACAATACGACTGATCTTCGGCCCACTCGATGGAAACGCGGGCACGCTCGGCGGTGATTTCGGCACGCTCGACGGTGGACCCCCGCCGAGCGGGCCGATCCGACCGTCGAGCGGGCCGATCCGACCGTCGAGTGGGCAGAAAAAACAACATCCGCACCGAAGTATCGGTGCGGATGTTGTTTGGCGTGCAGGTCTGAGGTCAGAAGTCCCAGTCGTCGTCTTCGGTGATGACCGCCTTGCCGATGACGTACGAGCTGCCCGACCCCGAGAAGAAGTCGTGGTTCTCGTCGGCGTTGGGTGAGAGTGCCGACAGGATCGCCGGGTTCACGTCGGTCTCATCCCGCGGGAACATCGCCTCGTAGCCCAGGTTCATCAGGGCCTTGTTTGCGTTGTACCGCAAGAACTTCTTCACGTCTTCGCTCAGGCCGACATCGTCGTAGAGCGCTTCCGTGTAATCGGTTTCATTGTCGTAGAGCTCGAACAGCAACTCGAAGGTGTAGTCCTTCAGTTCCTGCCGGCGCTCGGGCGTCTGGGTCTCCAGAGCACGCTGATACTTGTATCCGATGTAGTACCCGTGGACGGCCTCGTCACGGATGATCAACCGGATCAGGTCGGCGGTGTTGGTGAGCTTGGCACGAGAAGACCAGTACATCGGCAGGTAGAAGCCGCTGTAGAAGAGGAACGACTCGAGCAGGGTCGAGGCGACCTTGCGCTTGAGCGGGTCGTCGCCACGGTAGTAGTCCATGACGATCCGGGCTTTGGTCTGGAGTTGTTCGTTCTCCTCGGACCAGCGGAACGCCTCGTCGATCTCCTTGGTGGAACACAACGTGGAGAAGATCGAGCTGTAGCTCTTGGCGTGCACCGACTCCATGAACGCGATGTTGGTCAGCACCGCCTCTTCGTGCGGTGTGGTCGCATCCGGAATCAGACTGACTGCGCCGACGGTGCCCTGAATGGTGTCGAGCAGGGTCAGTCCGGTGAAGACGCGCATCGTGAGCTGCTGCTCGAGCGGGGTGAGGGTGCCCCACGACGGGATGTCGTTGGACACGGGCACTTTTTCGGGCAGCCAGAAGTTGCCGGTCAGGCGATCCCAGACCTCGGCGTCTTTCTCATCGGGCACCCGGTTCCAGTTGATCGCCGACACCCGGCTTACCAACTTGATGGGTGCTCCGTCTGCGGGGCTGTGGGTGGACGTCATCGTGCTCCCCTGATGTTCGAAAATGTGCTGGTCGAAGATGGTGTGTCGGCGGTGTTCACAGCGCGGACCTTTACAGCATGCATGAGACGCAATTCTCCACCTCGGTGCCTTCGAGGGCCATCTGACGCAAGCGGATGTAGTAGAGCGTCTTGATGCCCTTGCGCCATGCGTAGATCTGCGCCTTGTTCACGTCGCGGGTGGAGGCGGTGTCCTTGAAGAACAAGGTCAGGCTCAGACCCTGATCGACATGCTGCGTCGCCGCGGCATAGGTGTCGATGATCTTCTCGTAGCCGATCTCGTACGCGTCCTGGTAGTAGTCCAGGTTGTCGTTGTCCATGTACGGCGCCGGGTAGTAGACGCGGCCGATCTTGCCCTCTTTGCGGATCTCGACCTTCGCCGCGACGGGGTGGATCGAGCTCGTCGAGTGGTTGATGTAGCTGATCGAACCGGTCGGCGGAACCGCCTGGAGGTTCTGGTTGTAGATGCCGTGTTCCTGCACGCTTGCCTTCAGCTCGCGCCAGTCGTCCTGTGTCGGGATCGCAATCCCCGCCTGCCCGAACAACTCTCGGACCTTGTCGGTTTCCGGAGCCCAGGTCTTCTCGGTGTACTTGTCGAAGAACTCACCGGTGGCGTACTTCGATCGCTCGAAGCCACCGAACGCCTTGCCGCGCTCCTTGGCGATCCGGTTCGATGCCCGCAGCGCGTAGAACAGGACCGTGTAGAAGTAGATGTTCGTGAAGTCGATGCCCTCTTCGGAACCGTAGTAGACATGCTCACGCGCCAGGTACCCGTGCAGGTTCATCTGCCCCAGACCGATCGCGTGGGAGTCGTCGTTGCCCTTCTGAATCGACGGCACCGAGGTGATGGCCGTCTGATCCGACACCGCGGTGAGTCCGCGGATCGCGGTCTCGATGGTGTGTGCGATGTCGGGCGAATCCATCGTCTTGGCGATGTTGAGCGACCCGAGGTTGCACGAGATGTCTTTGCCGATGGTCGAATACGACAGATCGTCGTTGAACGTCGATGCCGTCGAGACCTGCAGGATCTCCGAGCACAGGTTGGAGTGGGTGATCTTGCCGTCGATCGGGTTGGCGTTGTTCACCGTGTCCTCGAACATGATGTACGGGTAGCCCGATTCGAACTGCAGCTCGGCGAGGGTCTGGAAGAACTCGCGCGCCTTGATCTTCGTCTTGCGGATCCGACGGTCTTCGACCATCTCGTGGTACTTCTCGCTGACACTGATGTCGGCGAACGGCACACCGTAGATGCGCTCGACGTCGTACGGGCTGAACAGGTACATGTCGTCGTTGCGCTTGGCGAGCTCGAACGTGATGTCCGGGATCACAACACCCAGCGAGAGGGTCTTGATCCGGATCTTCTCGTCCGCGTTCTCACGCTTGGTGTCGAGGAAGCGATAGATGTCGGGGTGATGCGCGTGCAGGTACACCGCGCCGGCACCCTGACGGGCACCGAGCTGATTGGCGTAGCTGAACGAATCCTCCAGCAGCTTCATGATCGGGATGACACCCGAGCTCTGGTTCTCGATCTTCTTGATCGGAGCGCCGTGCTCACGAATGTTGCTCAGCAGCAACGCGACTCCGCCGCCACGCTTGGACAGTTGCAGGGCGGAGTTGATGGAGCGGCCGATCGACTCCATGTTGTCTTCGATACGCAGGAGGAAGCACGACACGGGCTCGCCGCGCTGCTTCTTGCCCGAGTTGAGGAACGTCGGGGTGGCCGGCTGGAACCGTCCGTCGATGATCTCGTCGACCAGTGCCCGCGCGAGAACAGTGTCGCCGTCGGCCAGGGTGAGAGCGACCATGGAGACGCGATCCTCGAACCGCTCGAGGTAGCGCTTGCCGTCAAATGTCTTGAGCGTGTACGAGGTGTAGTACTTGAACGCACCCAGGAAGGTCGGGAACCGGAACTTCTTGCTGTACGCGTGGTCGAAGAGACCCTTCACGAACGCACGGTCGTATTTGTCGAGAACCTCTGCCTCGTAATAGTTTTCCTCCACCAGGTAGTCGAGCTTCTCATCCAGGTTGTGGAAGAAGACCGTGTTCTGGTTGACGTGCTGGAGGAAGTACTGGTTGGCCGCTTCCCGATCCTTCTCGAACTGGATCTTGCCGTCGGCGTCGTACAGGTTCAGCATCGCGTTGAGCGAGTGGAAGTCCATCTCCCCCGGTTCACGCCCCGATGGGTCGGCATGCGTGCCTGATTTGATGGCCGAGCGCTCTGCTGCTCTCACATCAGTTACTGAGGCTGCGGTTGGCGACACTGTGGCGACTCCTTGTGAGAAAGATCTGACGATTGCGCGAAATGGTAGAGACCGGTTCTGACACGTTCGACGTCCTCGCTGTCGCCCATCAGTTCAAACCGATAGAGATAGGGCACCCGACACTTGCGAGAGATGACGTCTCCGGCGTAACAGAACTCTTCCCCGAAGTTGGTGTTGCCGGCGGCGATGACCGCACGGATCAGGGAACGGTTGGCTTTGTCGTTGAGAAACTTGATGACTTGCTTGGGCACGAATCCGCCGGCCTCACCAGACGCCTTGCCGCCCCCGTATGTGGGGCAGACCAGGACATAAGGTTCGTCGACGGTGAAACTGCCGTCTCGATCGATGAGCGGTATCCGCCGGGCTCGCAGACCGAGCTTCTCGACGAATCGGTGCGTGTTCTCCGAGACGCTCGAGAAATAGACGATCAGCGGCGCCTCGGAGAGATTTCCGGCGAACTGGTCGAGCTCCGGCGTCGCCTTCGTGTCTGCATCTGTGGTGTGTACGGGAACCTTCCCCATGTCCCGACCTCCACGAAATAGATGACAGGTAGAACGTTTGACGAATGACGAAGATCAGGCAGCTGCTGCGACAAGCGCCTTGATGCGGTCCGGACGGAATCCCGACCAGTGGCTGTCACCGGTGACAACAACGGGAGCCTGCAGGTAACCGAGCGCCATGACGTAGTCGCGGGCTTCGGAGTCCTCGGTGATGTCGACGATCTCGTAGTCGAGGCCGTTCTTGTCGAGGGCTTTGTAGGTGGCGTTGCACTGCACGCAAGCAGGCTTGGTGTAGACGGTGATGGTGGCGGTTGTCGCAGTAGTCATATTCCCAGAACTCCTTTGTGACGGAACCGGTGATTGCTACCCACAACAGCACCAGATAGCGGTCCAGATTTGACTTTCAAATAGTTATCCCGGCGGCTTCGGGGAGGAGAACTTCGTTGTCCTTCAGTTCCAACCCCGTGGTGCCGTTCGGTGTTCCAAACACTACACCTAGTGTCTGACATTCGGAACAACACAACACGTTGCGAATCACATTCATGAAAGTCCCAGGTCACGGGAACTACACCAACATGAATTTCGGCGTGTCTCGGCGCGTCGGGCGTGTCCCACCGGTCACAACCGTCACGCGTTGCCACCACACACCCACATCCAACACCTCACCACCGACAAGTGGCCTCCACACAGACGAAGGCCGGGTGCCCTGGGACGCCCCCCAACCGCTCCGTGGAGCGGCTCGAGGATGTCCAGGACACCCGGCCGGTTAGAACTCAGAGTTCCCGAAAACTCAGGCGTCGACGGTCACCGCATGGTCGACCAGGATCGCCACTGCCGCACGAAGGGTCTCGACGACCTCGGGAACGTCGGCGACGGCCCTGCCTTCCAGGCTTCCGATCGCCAGGTGCAGGTCGACGTCCTCGACAACCTTGCCGCCGGCGATGCCCACCGAGCGGGCGGTGTCGGCGTGTGACCACTTGCCGCCGTACTGCGCGAGTGCCGCACCGAGCACACCCACGGGCTTGCCGCTGATCGCACCGGAACCGTAGGGACGCGAGAGCCAGTCGATCGCGTTCTTGAGCACGGCGGGGATGGTGCCGTTGTATTCCGGGGTGGCGATCAGGAGCGCATCGACGCCGGCCACGGCGTCACGCAGCCGGGTCACTGTCTCGTCGACCTGATCGGTGTCGAGGTCCTCGTTGTAGAAGGGCAGCTTCTCCAGTCCGCTGTACAACGCGACCTCGACACCGGCGGGCGCATTGTCCGCCGCAACCTGGGCGAGCACCCGGTTGACGGAATCGCGCCGCAGACTTCCCACCAGAACCAGAACCTTTGCGGTGGCGCCAGACGCCTTGTTCGTATCAGTAGCGTTGTCGGTCAAGGTCACTCCCTATTCGTTTCTGCAGCTAATTGCCAAACCTACTCAGGTTAACCGGACCGCAGTCCGAAACTATTCCCGGTGTGGCTACCGTTACAGTCAGTGCTGTGTCCACGCCCCCTCGGCACCCGGCCCCGGGTGCAGACCAGCAGCAATCCGGCACACCTGTCGGCGCACTACCTCTGCTGACGACGCCGCCACCGACTCCCCTGCGGCGCCCGACTGGGCCATCGCTCGTCGCGCCGGCCGAGTCGGAGCGCGCGGACGCCGCCCGCAATCGCCAACTCCTGCTCGAAGCAGCCACCCGGCTCATCGATCGCCATGGTGCATCCGCCGTCACGATGGACGCCGTGGCGAAGGAGGCAGGTGTCGGCAAGGGCACGGTCTTCCGCCGTTTCGGCAATCGATCCGGACTCATGATCGCGTTGCTCGATCACTCCGAGTCCCAGTTGCAGCAGGCCTTCCTGAGCGGACCCGCTCCGCTCGGCCCCGGCGCCCCCGGCGAAAAGGTCGACCCGCTCGACCGGCTCATCGCCTACGGACGCGCACGGCTGACAACCGCCGCCGCCCACCTCGATATTCTCCTGGAAGCCGAAGAAGGTGGCCCCCAACGATTTCGGCACCCCACCCGCATCGTGTCGGTCATCCACACAAGGACACTGCTCCAGGCCATGGGCTTTCACGGCAACCTCGAGTTGATGTGCATCGCGGTGCTCGCTCCGCTGGACCCACCGGCCATCTATCACCTGCATCACCACGACCACATGCCGTTCGACCAGATCGCCGATCAGTGGGAATCCCTGGTCCGGTCACTGCAGCCCATGAAGGGCTGAACCACGTTCGGCCGGTTCAGTTCTCGGGTGCGCCGATCTGTGTCCCGGCGAGGTCGGGCGCCATCCCGTCGTGCGACACCAGCGCATTGCTCTGCGACAGAGTCGGCCCCGTGGCCAGCAATGAGACGATCGACCACGGTGCCGGGACCGGGCTGTCCCCCAACCCGAGGGCAATACCCGTGTTCTGATCCGGGACACCGAATCTGACACCCGAATCACTCACGTAGAACAGCGATTCCGCGCGTGTGCTGTCCGGTTCCGAACCGGTGACGCGGATGTAATGCCCGCGGCCCGGTTCGACGAACACCGCGTCGAGTCCGGCACCGGGTCCATCGGCTCCGGCCAGTACCACCGGCGCTTCTTTCGAACCGAGCGGCAACGTCGATCCGAGGAGCACGCTCTGTACCGCCTGGTAATCGTCCTTCGACCGCACCCACGCGCTGCACAACACCGGGTCGGCATCGACGTCGGTCAGGACCGGCGTCACCGAAGGGAAGTCCGATACCGGCAATTCGTCGATGGTGTCGACACCGGTCAGCGCACCCGGACCCATCGTCGGGACAGTGCCACCACCGGCCGTGTCGGCTTGCCTGATGACCTCGGCAGCCACCTCACCGACCTGCTGGACACCCCGTCCCAGTGCGACGTAGTAGGTCGTCGCACCCGACAGGCCCGTCACCTTGATCACCGTTCCGACGGAGATGTCGTCGCCCAGCGCCGACGGCGTTCCCGCACCCGAGATCGCCGGAACCACAATGGGTTCGACCTCAGGCAGGGAATTGAGCAAGCCCGGGCTCACCGTTCGCACCGGCGCCCCGTCGATGCCCAGCGCACGCCGCACCGGAACGCTGCCGGTATCGACCCGTGCCCGCTTCCCGTCGAAGATGAGATAGGTGTCGTCACCGGCGGTGACCAGGGAGGCATCGCCCGTCGTCGCCGCCCTCACCCGGTCGCCGAGTTCGGGCTCTCCGGCGACCACCGTGGTGACTGCGGCATCATCGGACACCATGTCGCAGACCGTCCACTGCGAGATGTCGGCGGACAGCGGTCCCGGCAATGCCGGTGGCGCACCGGGTATCCCGAGCAACGGTCCCCGCGGGTACCCCGTGAGCTTCTTCTCGGCGATGGATTTCGGCGACTCGTCGCTGCCGCTGATCAACCGGGCGGACGCAAGATTGAGAACCGGATGCAATCGGCCGTCGACCACGACATACATCGCGCCGGCCGTCTTGCTCACGATTATCTTCGAGTTCCCCACGGTGCCTTGCGGTTTGATGAGTCCGTACACGCCGAATCCGGCGAGTACCAGCAACGCCAGCACGAGCCCGACCACCAGCGAACGGAACTGTGACCGCATCGGATCGTGCAACATCCGTACATCACGCCGGATCAGCGCGTGCTCGAGTCGGCGCAGCAAAAAGCGGTAGCCGTTGACCTGAGCCTTTGTCGTCAATTGAGCAGGCAAAACATCCCCCCAGTCCTCCCGCGGTGTAGCGTATAGCAGCATTGAGCGCCGGGGTACGTCCGGCGCTCGACCATTGGATCGGGGCCGATGGCTGTGGGGGGAATTCATGACTGTTGTGGTCGCGATCGAGCTGTTGATCGCCGGCGCGCTGGTGCTCGCGTATGACAACGGCCCGCTGTGGTGGACTGCGCTGATCGCCGCTGTGCTCTTGTCGGCGATGCTGGTGGCACCGCCTGGCCGGACATCGGTGGCGCGGTTGTCGATGTTGCGGTTCGGACTATGGCGTCGACGCCTTCTGCGAGGATCCGAACCGGACGGATCCAGGCCGGACCAGGCACCCTTCGATATCCCGGTCCCTGACGAGACACCCATCGGAGCCCGCTGGGACGGCACCTCCCTGATCACCGTTCTGCGGATCGACACTCCGCCGCCGACGATCGCGTTGCTCAACCCGGGTGTCCCGACCACCGGGATTGCGGGCATCCCGCTGACGGCGCTCGCCGAGAGTGTTCGCCAATTCGACATCGAACTCGAATCGATCGACGTCATCAGCCACGGCATCCGTTCGCATGGCGCCGGCCGTGTGGCGCAGGTCTACCTGCGCACGCTGGGCCCGCTCCCGGCCACGGCCTACCGGTCGGTGCTGGTGGTCCTTCGCCTCGATCCCTCCCGATGCCCGGAGGCGGTGGCCCGCCGCGGCGGCGGGTCCGAGGGCGCACTGCGCACCGCGCTCGTCGCCACCCGCCGGGTCGCCAACCGGATCGGTGGCCGCGGGCTGTCGACAACCGCATTGACTGGGGCGGAGATCACCGCAGCGACAACTCAACTCGCTCACGGAGCCGGCGGCGGCGAGGTCTCCGAACGCTGGGAGTCGGTGTCGGTCGGCCGACTGCAGATGTCCACGTTTGCGGTCTCCCCCGAACATCTCGCGCGCAATCTCGACGAGGTGTGGGCGGTGCCGTCGGTGTCGACGACCGTCACCACCCGACTTCGGCCGACCGCGGAAGGGGAAATCTCCCTGCGAACCCTGGTCAGGTTCAACACGATCATTACCGAACACACACCGATCAGCGGGCCGCCGATCGAGGGACTCATCCCCCTCCATGGCCGTCAGCGCGCCGCCCTGGCCGCGAGCCTGCCCGTCGGGCCTGCCGACCGACTGCCGCCGATCTCCGAACACACCGTCGCCGCAGACGATCTGGCCCGCGTCTTCCTGGCCGCTGCGGGTTGTGGCCAGCTCATCGGCGCCGATCACAACGGACGCGCGGTGGCGGTCGATCTACTCGGTGGGCGCCCGCATCGCATTTCGATCGCCGGCGGACTGCACCTCGCCCAGCAGGTACTCCTGCGGGCCATCGGAGTCGGTGCCCGTGTGCTGATCTACAGCGACCGGCCCGCCGACTGGCAGCAATTCGTGACCGCGGTGGGCGATCCCGGACTCGTGGCCCTGGCCGGTGGGCGCGTCTTTCCGGGGCACTTCACGGTGGCGATGTTCGACGGTCTCACCCCGACCACGGTGGATACGCCGACGACCGTCATCCTGGCACCCCCCGGCACCCACACCGAGCCGGCCGATATCCGGCTCGTCCAGAATCATGCTGCCCCCCAGGACATCTGGATCTCGACACCAGGTGGTTCGGCGATGGTCACCATGGTGGCAACCGGAGATGAGATCAGTTTCATCGGAAGCAGCCTGCCCTCGACCAACGCCGCCCGGGCATCGGGTGGCCCAGCGCCCGAGCGGGATGCTGCCGTCGGGGCCGCACCGGTCTACTGACCGGGGACCAGAGCCCGGAAGAAAATGCTTCGTGCGCTGCCGGCGTGCACCACGACGTCCGGATCGCAGTCGGCCAGCCACACCGCCTGGCCCTGCGGGACCAGCAGACTGGTGCCCGCACCCCGCAACTCGATCGCACCGGACGTGCACAGCAGGATCTGTGGCCCGGGAACATCGAACAGAATCGATGACGGCTTGTGGATGCCGGTGCCGTCGAGTTCGACCATCGACAACCGGAACTCCGAAATCGGTGTCTGGTAGATCAACTCGGCATTGAGTGTGTGCATCGTCGGGGTGACCTCGGACCGCGAGACGGGCGTGAAATCGAGGACCCGGAGCAGTTCGGGCACATCCACGTGTTTCGGTGTCAGACCACCCCGCAAGACGTTGTCGGAGCTGGCCATCACCTCGACAGCGGTACCGCCCAGGTAGGAATGCAGGTTGCCGGCGGGCAGGAACAGACCCTCGCCGGGACGCAACGAGATCCGGTTGAGCAGCAGTACGGCCAGCACGCCCGAGTCGGCCGGATAGTTCTCACCGATCTCCAGAAATGTCCGGACCTCGGCCGCGAACTGACCGTTCCCGGACGACGCCAGATATGCGATGGCCCCGTCGATGACCGCCGGGATCAGAGTTGCCAGCGCCGACTCCGGAAGGGTGATCCAGGTGGTGAACAACGCCCGCAGGCCCTGCGAATCAGGTTGTCCCGCCAGCATTCCGAGGTAGGCGTCGAGTTCGGGCACTTGCAGTGCCCGCAGCAGGTCGACGGTCTCGGCGACATTGCGGAAACCGGCCAGCAGCTCGAACTCTGTGATGGCCACGACCAATTCGGGTTTGTGATTGTCGTCGCGGTAGTTGCGGTTGGGCGCACCCACCTCGACTCCCTGGGCATTCTCCCGGGCAAATCCGTCTTTGGCCTGCTCCAGGCTCGGATGGGCCTGCAACGACAAGGGTTCATCTGCCGCAAGGACTTTCACCAGGAAGGGCAGCCGGCCCCGATATCGGTCTGCGCACGCGCCACCGAGTTGACCACGCGGATCCGCGTCGACCACATCGAGCAGGGTTTGGTCGTCCGACCCGCCGCCGACCCGTGCCGGAGCCGCCGGGTGTGCACCGAACCAGAGCTCGGCCTCCGGATGCGGGCTCGGCGTCGGGAGTCCACGCAATTCCGCAAGCGCGGTTCGGGAACCCCAGGCGTATGGCCTGATCACACCGTCGAGCAAGTGCATCAGCGGCTACCGACCAACCGCAGGTAGGCCGCGGCCATATCGGCGCGTAAGGCGAGAATCATCAGAGGCACAAGGTCTTCCATCCCCGAACCCCTGGGCTGGGGCTCGGCGGAGGACTGTTCGGCGGGCCCACTGGTGCGGACGTCGACGTCGGTCAGCGAAGCGGTCAGGCGGCGCACCAGCCACTCCCGATCCGGGGTGGTCAGGACCTGCACGCGAATCGGTTCACGCGGTATCGGACCGTCGATCTCGACGTCATGAAAGATCGGATCGTAGTCGGACGGCATGGTGCCACCGTACCCTGCCGACAGCGTCCCCGCCGCGACCACCTCGCCCAGATCCGTTGCGGTACTGACGACTCCGGCACCGGCAAAAATCGCGCGGGACGCGTGCACCGCGACGACCATCCCGGCTGCGGTATCCCCTGTCCACACGGTTCTGCGATCCGCAACTCGGACCGCGAGTTCCTTTGCGGCGTTGTGGAACAGCTCATGGCCGGGATGGTTTCCGGCGGCTTCGGTATCCAGCTCGTCGGCCATCGCCGACAGGTCCGGGTGCCGGCCCTCGAACCGCACCGCACGCAAAGCGTCGAGCACCGCGAACAGCGCCGCGACATAGTGCGAGAAGCGGTAGGCGGCGGGGACATGCACGCGTGGTGAGAGATCCACCACCGGACCGACCAGGGCCTCCTGCAACGGTCCCTCGACCGGTCCCGCGACAACAACTTCGGCGCGACGCCGGCCGGCCCGCGCAGCCGCATCGGCCAGGCGTGGATCACCGGCATCGTCACCGGCGATCACGACCACATCCAGCGGCCCGATCCACGGCGGCACCGCGGCGCACTTGATCAGCGGGACATCGATATGCGGACCGGCGAGCGCGATCACCAGATCCACTGCCCGCCCGGAGGTGCCGTCACCACAGACCACCACCACCGCGCGGGGCCGGAGCTGTTCGAGTGGTTCGAGCACACCTTCGTCCCGGGCCGCGGCCATCGCGCGGCACTGGGCACCGGCCATCGCCGAAGCCGGCAGCAGACCTTCGACATCGGCGTCGAGCAACGCGGCGACGTCGTCGATTTCGGGCGCTCCGGTCAACATGGGTCCAGCCTAGTGTGAATCAGCCCCGAACGACCCCCAGGATTCGTTCGGTCAGTACATTCACCCGTTCGGTCGTCGCCGCCTCGACATTGAGTCGCAGCAGCGGTTCGGTGTTCGACGCCCGCAGGTTGAACCACGAACCGTCGGCGAGATCGACCGTCACCCCGTCCATCCGAGTGATGTCGGTGATCTCGTCGGCGAAGTCCGCCAGCACCGCGGCGGTGCGTGCGGCCTGATCGTCCACCGTCGAGTTGATCTCACCGGAACCGGCATAGCGCTCATAACGCGCCATCATCTTCGACAGCGGCTGATCGGAGGCCCCGAGAGCGGCCAGGACATGCATGGCGGCGAGCAGGCCCGAATCGGCGCCCCAGAAGTCCCGGAAGTAGTAGTGAGCCGAATGCTCGCCACCGAATACCGCACCGGTCTCGGCCATCTGTGCCTTGATGAACGAGTGGCCAACTCTGGTCATCAGGGGCTCACCGCCGAGTTCCCGGACCAGCTCCGGAACCGCCCGCGAGGTGATCAGGTTGTGAATGACGACACCGCCGGGATTCTTGGCGAGCTCACGCTCGGCAACCAGTGCGGTGACCGCGGACGGAGACACGGGATCGCCCAGTTCATCGACCACAAAGCACCGGTCGGCGTCACCGTCGAAGGCCAGACCGATGTCGGCCCCGGTGTCCTTCACATAGGCCTGCAGGTCCACCAAATTCTTCGGATCGAGCGGATTGGCCTCATGATTGGGAAACGTTCCATCGAGCTCGAAGTACAGTGAACGCACGGTGAACCCCTCGGAACCACCCAGGACCACCGGAACTGTGTGACCTCCCATGCCATTGCCCGCATCGACGGCGACTGTCAAGTGCCGCAGACCGGAAAGATCGACGAGCTTGTGCAGAAACGCCGCATAGTCCTTCAGTACGTCGCGTTCGTCCAGCGAACCCCGGGCGACGGGTCCCGCCGTCTCGGCTCCCGGACCCTCGACCAGCTCACGCGAGATGGTCGCCAGACCGCTGTCCTGGCCCACCGGTTTTGCGCCGGCCCGGCACATCTTGATCCCGTTGTAGCTCGCGGGGTTGTGGCTCGCGGTGAACATCGCGCCCGGCCGGTCGAGATCTCCGGAGGCGTAGTACAGCTGGTCGGTGGAGGCCAGCCCGATCAGGGTGACGTCGAGCCCCTGATCCAGCGCACCGTCGGCAAACGCCGCGGCGAGTTCCGGGGACGACTCCCGCATGTCGTGTCCGACCACCATCGCGGTTTGGCCTTCGCCCTTCATCAGGCGTGCAAAGGAAGCTCCCACAGCACGGACGAAATCGGCATCGATCTGCTCTCCGACAAGCCCTCGAACGTCGTAGGCCTTGATGACGGCACTCACCAGCTCCTGGCTGAAGAGTTGCGCGGGACGTTCCACGGGTTGACTCCTTCTCTGTCAGTACAGATTTACGATCTTGCATACACACCCGCGCGGGCGCAGCCGGTCCATTGCGGTCAGTTCTCGCCGGTGGTCCCGGCAGTCGAGCGCGGGGTCACCGCCTAATCATGACGGAGACACAGACCCCGAAGACCGACGCCCCTCCATCATCTTGGTACTCGCGACTGCGTTTCGCCGAGTTCAAAGTTGCCCGCCTCGGGGCGGAGCGATTCAACCTGGTGCTCATCCGGCGCCTGACCGTGACGATCTGGGCGCTGACGATCGTTGTGTTGCTCGCCACCCGGACCATGTCATTCGGCCGTTCGTATGTGCTTGTCGCAGTTGCCATCGGACTCGCCGCGGCGTCCATCGGTCGCCGCAACCTGTTGTCGGTGATCCGCGACTGGCTGCCGTTCGGTGTGTTGCTCACGGTGTACGACTCCACGCGCGGGATCGCCGCGTTCCTCGGCATGCCCACCCGGTGGCATCTGGCCGTCGACGCCGACCGGTGGATGTTCGGCGTGGTGCCCACCGTCTGGTTGCAGGCGCACCTGAAGTTGGCAGAAGCCCAGTGGTGGGAGGTGTTCACGAGCTTTGTCTACATGTCCTACTTCGTCGTCCCTTACGCCGTCGCCGGTTTCCTGTGGCTCCGCGACCGGGACCAGTGGCGCAAGTTCACCCTCCGCCTCATCTCCATCTTCTTCCTGGGGCTGATCGGCTATGTGATGGTTCCCGCTGCTCCGCCGTGGGCCGCGGCAAAGTGCACCTCCGTCGAGGTCGTCGACGGGCCCGCGTTCCCCACGTGTATCACCACGCCCGAGCAGGTCGTGCCCAACAACCTTCTCGGCCAGGTGGTGCCCGTCCATGACGGCGCGGCGCCGTACGTCGAGCGGATCTCCAGTCGCGGCTGGGAAGCACTGCACATCGGTCCGGTCCGGGATGTGATCGAGGTCGGACAGGACAAGTCCAACCAGGTCGCCGCGATCCCCTCACTGCACGCCGGGGTCACCGCCCTGCTCGCCATGTTCATGTGGGGCCGGACGCGGGCGCTGGGCCGCACGATATTCACCGGCTATGCCCTGGTGATGGGGTTCACCCTGGTGTATTCGGCCGAGCACTACGTCATCGACCTGATCCTGGGGTGGAGTCTGGCCGCGTTGGTGATGGTGATCTGCAACTACGGCGAAAAGGCCTGGTACAGGCGCAAAGGACGCGGCCCGGCGGATGTCGCCGAAGCCGCGGAGATGGAATCGGCCACAGTGTCGTTCAGTCGACGGGATC
Source organism: Nocardia sp. 348MFTsu5.1 (assembly GCF_000383535.1). Taxonomy (NCBI): domain Bacteria; kingdom Bacillati; phylum Actinomycetota; class Actinomycetes; order Mycobacteriales; family Nocardiaceae; genus Nocardia; species Nocardia sp. 348MFTsu5.1. The sequence continues at coordinate 147,500 of NZ_KB911510.1, read as the reverse complement.
AGGCAGCACTCGAAGGTGTCCACGTCGACCCGGTCGCGGGCGCGGAAGCGGCTCGGGACCGCTGACCTGCGTCTGCGCCCGACTGAGGTGAGGCGCAGCGTCGGGCACCGACGAGACACGTGACACCAACGAGCCACCGGAGGCTTCGCGGACGGCCTCGGCCAATGCGGTCAGGTCGTCCTCATCACGCGACGGCGCGGCGAATCCACCCTCACTGCGCAGCATCTCCCAACCACGCGGAACCGTGATCCTGGTCGCGTGGGTATCGCACAGATCCCACGAGTGCGGTTCGGGAGTCGTCGCCAACGGCCCGACCACCGCGATCGAATCTGAATACACAAAAGTCAGCGTTGCGACCGCCGGGTTGGCGCAGCCGGGCCGAGAACACTGACGTGGAAGCCTCACGGGTGGAAGATTATCCCGTTCTCCGGGCGGGTCGAAGCAGGACACACCGCACATACCTGCCTAGACTTGCGACTTATGGCACCCATTCGTCCTCCGCTGGCCCGACCACGGCGCCGACGATCGGATCGAGGCGTCCTCCGGGTCCGGGATCGTCGTGGCCGTGGCCTGCGATCATCGTTGCTCCCCACCCATGTGCCGGCCTGGACGAGCCGATCCCAATCGTTTGATGCGGTCGTCCTGGAGGCCTTTGCCGAGATCGACGCCCGCTGGCACGACCGGCTGACCGGACTCGACATCGCGGTCGACGAGGTACCCCGGATGTTGCCGCGGGACCCCGACACCGTGCAGTGGCCCGCAGAGGTCACCGCTGATGGACCGATCCCGCTGGCCCGGCTCATCCCGCCAGGTATGGACGGCGACGGCCGGGCGACCAAGGCTCGCATCCTGTTGTTCCGGCGACCATTGGAAAGCCGCGCCAAGAAGGGCGCAGACCTGCTCGACCTCCTCCACGAGGTACTCGTCCAGCAGGTTGCCGCCCATCTGGGCGTCGACGAAGACACAATCGACCCGCCGCCCCAATAGGGCCTGCGGGTCGCGATGTGCCGAAAAACAAAGTGCCGCAACAGCTCACACTGCGCGGCCATCCCCCGATGTCACCCCCGTGAACGTCACCGATGGTCGGTGACCGAAATCCCCCGAACTAGACGATGCCGCGCTTGATGCGCCGGCGTTCGCGTTCCGACAAGCCACCCCAGATGCCGAACCGCTCGTCCTTGTGCAGCGCATACTCGAGGCATTCTGCACGGACCTCGCACCCCTGGCAGATCCGCTTTGCCTCGCGGGTCGAGCCACCCTTTTCAGGGAAGAATGCTTCAGGATCGGTTTGGGCACAGAGTGCCCGGTCCTGCCACTGATCTTCGACGATGTCGAACATCTCGTCGAATGCAGTGGTGACCAGGCTGAGCCGGGGACGTTCGTTCTGACGGTCTTCGGGTGCGTTCAATTGCGAATCGACTTGCGGTTCAAGGCTGTTGGTAGCCATGTGTTCCAGAGCCATCGCCCCGCCTCCTCATCTCACTTCGAATTGTGCAGGTGGTCAGTAATATTCGAACATGTGATCGATTCCCATGCCCCGCAACAATTCTCGTTGTTAAAACTGGGAATGACACTGATGTGATTAGACATCGGTTCAGGGGTCCAGGTCAAGCCGCGCGGCGAAATTGCTTTACCACCCCGAAGAGTCATTCCCAGGTCTCGACACGGGGTTGAGAGCCAAAAAGACACCGACGCGATTCGAACACTTCGAACACCCGGCGACACCGTCTGCCGGCCCGGTCAATGCTACGTGGCGCCGACACGGTGCGAGGCCGAAGCCCCGGGGCCCTAGGGTGGTTGCTTGTGAAGGTGACGGTTCTTGTTGGTGGCGTCGGTGGCGCCCGATTTTTGCAGGGTGTTCGCGAACTCCTTGGACGCACGTCGTTCCCCGACGTGCTGGCGGAGGGCCTGCCTCCCTCGGAGCACGAGGTGACGGCGGTGGTCAACGTCGGCGACGACGCGTGGATGCACGGCGTCCGTATCTGCCCGGATCTCGACACCTGCATGTACACCCTCGGCGATGGGATCGACACCGATCGCGGATGGGGCAGGCGCGGGGAAACCTGGCACGCCAAAGAGGAACTGGCCGCCTACGGCGCCGACCCCGACTGGTTCGGACTCGGTGACCGCGACCTGGCCACGCATTTGATCCGCACCCAGATGCTCGACGCCGGATACCGGCTCAGCGACATCACCGCAGCTCTGTGCCGGCGGTGGGATCCGGGCGTACGCCTGCTGCCCGCCACCGACGATCGGCACGAGACCCACGTGGTGGTCACTCGCCCCATCGACGCAGCGAAGCAGGCCGCCGATGGGACCGAGGCGTCCGAAGAGAAAGTGGCGATCCACTTTCAGGAGTGGTGGGTCCGGCACCGCGCCCAGATCCAGACGCATGGATTCGCGCAGGTCGGTTCCGATGACGCCAAGGCGGCACCCGGTGTGCTGGAAGCGATCGCCGAGGCCGACATCATCCTCTTCGCCCCGTCGAATCCGGTGGTCAGCGTCGGCGCCATCCTGTCCGTGCCCGGTATCCGCGGTGCCCTGCGCACCGCAAAAGCTCCCGTGGTCGGCGTCTCCCCCATCATCGGGACGAGCCCGTTGCGTGGCATGGCCGACGAATGCCTGTCGGTGGTGGACGTCGAGACGACCCCGGAAGCGGTCGGCCGCCACTACGGCGCCCGCAGCGCCAATGGCGTGCTCGACGGCTGGCTCATCGCGCCCGGCGACTCCGCCGACATCCCCGGCGTGAAGGTCGCCTCGGTACCGCTGCTGATGACCGATCCCGCCACCACCGCCCAGATGGTCCGTGACGCCTGCGATCTGGTGGGTGTCTCGTATGAGTGAGCAGACCCCGGCCGACCACGCCCCCATTGATCACGCTTCGGCGGGCAGCATCGAGATCATCCCGATCCCGGGCCTGCCCAGGTTCAACCCGGGCGACGACCTCGCCGCGGCGCTGGCCGACACTGCCGGATGGATCCGCGACGGGGACATCCTGGTCGTCACGAGCAAGATCATCTCGAAGGTCGAGGGCCGGATGGTCCCGGCGCCGTCGGACCCCGACGAGCGCGACGCCGCCCGCCGGGCACTGGTCGACGCCGAAGCCGTCCGAGTGCTGGCGCGCAAGAACCGCACGCTGATCACCGAGAACAAACTCGGCATCGTGCAGGCGGCGTCCGGCGTCGACGGTTCGAACGTCGGCAGCGACGAATTGGCGTTGCTCCCGGTCGATCCCGATGCCAGTGCGGCAGCCCTGCGATCGGCGCTGAAGGAGCGCCTCGGCGTAAACGTCGCTGTGCTGATCACGGACACGATGGGACGGGCCTGGCGCATCGGACAGACCGACGCGGCGATCGGGGCCGCAGGAATCGCTGTCACGCACCCGTACGAGGGTTCGGTGGACGAATACGGCAACCCCCTCATCGTCACCGAGATCGCGATCGCCGACGAACTGGCCGCCGCCGCCGATCTGGTCAAGGGCAAGATCGGCGAGATCCCGGTGGCCGTCGTCCGAGGTCTGCAACCTCGCGAAAACGGCACCACTGCAAGGGATCTCGTGCGCCCGGGCGAGGAGGACCTGTTCTGGCTCGGTACCGCCGAGGCGCTGGAGCTCGGCCGTCAGCAGGCGTTGCTGATGCGGCGGTCGGTGCGCAAGTTCACCGACGAGCGGGTTCCCGAGCAGATCATGCGGGCGTCCTTCGCCGAAGCCCTGACCGCGCCGGCTCCGCACCACAGTCACCCGGTGCGGTTCATCTGGATACGCGACGATGCGCGGCGGTTCAGACTCCTCGATGCCATGGCGGAACGCTGGCGGGCGCATCTGAGGGCCGACGGCAAGGCCCCAGAGTCCGTCACCAAGCGCGTGGCCCGGGGCCAATTGCTGTACACCGCACCGGAAATCGTCATCCCAGTGCTGACCGGCGATGGACGCCACGACTATCCCGATGCCGAGCGCAGCGCTGCCGAGCACACCATGTTCACCGTGGCCGGCGGCGCGGCGGTCGGTGGCCTGCTGGTCGCCCTGGCGACCCGGTCGGTGGGCAGCTGCTGGGTGGGGTCGACGATATTCGCTCCCGAACTGGTGCGTGACGAGCTCGACCTGCCGGGTGATTGGGAACCGTTGGGCGCCGTCGCCATCGGTTTCCCCACCGAACCCAGCGACAAGCCGCGCCCGGCCGCGGCCATCGACTCGCTGGTGGTGGAACTGTGAGCCGGCAGTCCCTGCACGCATCGGCCACCGATCTGCTGACCCGGTGGCAAACCCCTGATCCGCACCAGGATTCATTGCGCCACACGATCTTGGCTTTTCTCGCGGCCGCCCCCGACGGGTGTCTGCGTGAATCCGCCGCCGGCCACATCACCGCGTCGACGATCGTGTTCAACGCCGCGCGCACCCACGTGCTGCTGACGCTGCATCCACGGGTCGGCAAGTGGATCCAACTCGGCGGCCACTGCGAAGAGGACGACACCACGATCACCGATGCGGCCACCCGCGAGGCCCGGGAGGAATCCGGCATCGCCGGACTCGGAGTCATCGACGAATTGGTGCAGATCCACACCCATCCGATCACCTGCTCGCTCGGCGTCCCGACCCGGCATCTCGACCTGCGGTTCGCCGCATTCGCGCCGGACCGTCCGGATGGCTCACTGCCCGAGTTCGTGCAGAGCGACGAGTCGGTGGACCTGCGGTGGTGGCCGATCGATGCGCTACCGGAGAACACCGAACATCCGGCGATCCCCGAGTTGATCACCACCGCCCTCGGCCGGTTCTGACCGGTCAGACCCGAATGCCCTTACCGATCGCCACCACGCCACCGGCGCTGAATGCAAAACGTTCGCGGTCGCGTTGTTCGTCGACGCCGACGATCTCGCCGTCGGAGATCACAACGTTCTTGTCCAGGATGGCTTTTCGGACCACGGCACCCTTACCGATCCGGACGCCCGGCATCAGGACACTGCCTTCGACGGTCGCACCGTCCTCGATGATGACGTTGGAACTGAGCACCGAGTTGCGGACTGTGGCGGCGGAGATGATGCTGCCCGACCCGACCATCGACTCCTGTGCCAGTCCGCCTTGGACGAACTTCGCCGGTGCCACCAGGTAGTCGGAGGACCCGTGGATCGCCCAGCGCCGGTTGTACAGGTTGAAGATCGGGTGCACCGAGACCAGATCCATGTGCGCGTCGTAGAAGGCGTCGAGCGTGCCGACGTCGCGCCAGTACCCGCGGTCGCGGTCGGTGGCGCCGGGCACCTGGTTGTCCTTGAAGTCGTAGACGAACGCCTCACCCCGCTCGACGAACGCCGGGATGATGTCGCCGCCCATGTCGTGGTCGGAGTCGCTGTTGTCGGCGTCGAGTTTGATGGCCTCGACAAGTGCGGCCGCCGTGAACACGTAGTTGCCCATCGACGCGAAGGTGGCGTCGGGATCGTCAGGGGTTCCGGGCGGATTCGCGGGCTTCTCGAGAAACCGCGTGATCTTGCCGCTGTCGTCGGAATCGATGCAACCGAACGCGGTCGCCTCATCACGCGGAACGCGAATACCGGCAACCGTGCACTCGGCACCGGAGGCGATGTGCGCCTCCACCATCTGCTCCGGATCCATCCGGTACACGTGATCGGCACCGAAGACCACGATGTAGTCGGGTTGTTCGTCGTAGACCAGGTTCAGCGACTGGAAGATCGCGTCGGCGCTGCCGGTGTACCACCGCGGTCCGAGTCGCTGCTGCGCCGGCACCGGCGTGATGTATTCACCGTTGAATCCGGACGGCCGCCACGTCTGCGAGATGTGGCGGTCGAGTGAATGTGACTTGTACTGGGTGAGCACACATAGACGTGAATACCCGGCATTGACCAGGTTGCTGAGAACGAAATCGATGAGGCGGTATCCGCCCCCGAAGGGGACAGCCGGTTTGGCGCGGTCCATCGTCAGGGGAAAGAGTCGTTTGCCCTCGCCGCCGGCAAGGACGATCCCAAGGACGTGGCGCTGTGAAATCACCCCCCCAACCTATCCCGCCGACAGAGTTCGCGGCCAGAGACAGGCGGACATCTTTCGAAATCGCTTGCCCCCGCCCGAATAAACTCTCGGCCCCAGACCTGTGAACTTTTCTCCCAGCGTTGGCGTGCGACCACTGAGCCGACTAGCGTCAAGGTCATGCGCGTGGCAATGATGACCAGGGAATATCCGCCTGAGGTCTACGGCGGGGCCGGGGTCCACGTCACCGAACTGGTACGGCACCTGCGCTCATTGGCCACCGTCGATGTTCATTGCATGGGCGCCGAACGCGACGGCGCCGAAGTGCACGGCATCGATCCGGCGCTGGTCGGGGCCAATCCGGCGATCACCACGCTGTCGTCGGATCTGCGGATGGCAGTTGCCGCCGAAGGTGCCCAGGTCGCGCACTCCCACACCTGGTACACCGGCCTGGCCGGGCATCTCGCCGCGCAGCTCCATGGCATACCCCATGTGCTGACGGCACATTCACTGGAACCGCGACGGCCGTGGAAAGCCGAACAACTCGGGGGCGGCTATCGGGTCTCGAGTTGGGCCGAGAAGAACGCCATCGAGTACGCCGACGCGGTCATCGCGGTGAGTTCAGGCATGCGCATCGATGTCTGCGACGCCTATCCCCGTCTTGATCCGGAAAAGGTGCACGTGGTCCGCAACGGCATCGACACCCAGACGTGGCATCCGGTGGATCGCGCAGAGTCGGACACCGCCCTGACTGCCCTCGGGGTAGACCCGAATCGGCCGGTTGCCGCGTTCGTCGGCCGGATCACCCGGCAGAAGGGCGTCCGGCATCTGATCGACGCGGCGCACCACATGGATCCCGATCTCCAGCTCGTCCTGTGCGCCGGCGCCCCCGACACCCCCGAGATCGGCGCCGAGATCGCCGCGGCCGTGGAACAACTCTCCGAATCCAGGTCTGGTGTGTTCTGGGTCCGCGAAATGCTTCCCACCGACAAGATTCGCGAAATACTCTCCGCAGCAACAGTTTTCATTTGCCCGTCAATCTACGAGCCCCTCGGCATCGTGAATCTCGAGGCAATGGCCTGCGGGACAGCCGTCGTCGCGTCCGACGTGGGCGGCATTCCCGAAGTGGTGCGTGACGAGATCACCGGACTCCTGGTGCATTACGACGCGGACAAGGGCCGCGACTTCGAACACGATCTCGCGAATGCGGTGAACCGGGTGGTCGCCGACCCCGAACTGGCGGGGTCGATGGGTGAGGCGGGACGCGCGCGGGCCATCGCCGACTTCTCCTGGGATTCCATCGCGGAGCAGACTCTGCGGATCTACGAATCCGTCTGCAAGCCGGTCTGATACGCCCCGACGGTCACCGACGCGGTGACCGTCATCGGATCGGGCAACGCGGCCAGCTTCGCATCCACCTGCGCCTTGGTGAGGTGAAAGGCCGACGGGCCCATCAGCACCACGTCCGCGATGTCGCTGTGCCCGAGGTCGATCTGGTACTCGACCAGTGTGCGTTCGGTGCGGACGAAATGGCCGGTCATGCTGTTGCCGATGCGTTCGGTTTTGTCCTTGTCGACACCGATCATTCCGACCTGTGCCACCAGTTCGCCCAGATGGCGAGGGGTCGGAGACACCACGACCAGCGTCCCGCCAGGGCGGAGAACACGCGCGAATTCGGAGACGTTCCGGGGCGAAAAGATCGACAGAGCAACATCGATCACCTCATCGGCGATCGGGAACGGTTGCCAGCCATCGGCCACGACCGCACCGATGGAATCAGACAGTCGGCTCACCTGGCGGGCAGCCGTCTTGGAAAGATCAAGTCCCACACCGCGACCGCCACAGGCATCGACTGCGGCGGCAAGGTAGTGCCCGGTTCCGGCGCCGACATCGAGAATCGTTGCTGCCGGAGGACATTGCCGCGAGACGGCCGACAGGATCGGATCGAAGAATCCGCTGTCGAGGAAACGGGTTCGCGCGGCAAGCATGTCGGCGGTGTCTGAACGAAAGTTGCTGCCGGCCCCACCCAACAGGGTGACGTAACCCTGTCGAGCGAGGTCGAAGCTGTGACCGGCCGGGCACCACAGTGTGCGGTCGGCCAATTCGAGCGATGCTCGACACACCGGGCAACTCAACAGATCGACCACTGTGGACAACACGAGTCGACCGTCTCCCTCAGTTGCCCTACGGCGCGCTGGTCAGGCGACCACCGCGCGCAATTCTTCACCCAAAGCCGCCGCCTCGTCCGAGGTCAGCTCGACAACCAGTCGGCCACCGCCCTCGATGGGGATGCGAACAACGATTCCTCGCCCCTCCTTGGTTGCTTCAAGGGGACCGTCCCCGGTCCGTGGCTTCATCGCCGCCATTTCTGCTCCCTTCAGATTCGCTGCCGCAGTCGGCGTCGAAGTCTGATCTTATTAGGTCGATGCCAACAAATGCTGACACCGCACGTTTCGGTGCTGCGTGGTCTCGATCCATACTACGGATCGCAGAGCGGTTATTCTCCCCGTTGCGCAGGGCTTTCGGCGTCTTCACGAGCTTGAAGATCGTGCAGTGCGATCCGGAGTTCGTCGATCTCGCGCGCGAGTTTCTCCAGCGCCCAGTCGACCTCGCCGGTTTTGTAGCCGCGGGTCACCTGGACAAAGCGTAACGACCGCACGTCTTCGCCGGTGATTCCGGCTCGCGGCAGGCGCGTGAGTGTGGTTCCGCGTTCCAGTGGGGGAAGATCCTCCGACCGGCCGAAGACCAGCCAGACGACGGCGAACACCACACCGATCACCGCGACCATGATCAGCAGGTACAGCAGAAGGGTCAGCACCTCATCCACTATTCCAGGTCATCAGCGATGGTCTGCGGGCTGCTCCGCTCCTGGGCCTCCTCGAAGGTCATTTCGATATGGCCCACCGACGATGTCATCAGCGCATGTCGACTCAGCCGCAGCCGACGCAGCTCGTCGGCGATCGGATGTGATCCGAGCTGCATGCTCGCCCCTCCCAATCGGGTCCGGGTATCGCCGGTCCGGTTGAGCACCCACGGGGTCTCGCGCGTCACACCGTCCAGATACGAATACGCCCGAAGCACCGCCGTCGCATCGGAATCCGGAACCTTGATCCCGGGCCGAACCGTGAGCGCGACAATCAATTTGCCCGCTTCACTGACCACACCTCGCTTCGTGGCGGACGCATGGTCGACGTCGAAGTCCGCCAACGTTTTCGGAAAACCCCAGATCCCGCGTCCGGCAGCAAGCGTGAAGTCACCATCGACCGGTAGTCGATGCACCAGGGCACGGGCCTGACCGGTCGCGAGCGTCCGGAGATTTCCCGAAATCGTCGCCTTCCCGGGCGTGTCGGGATCTTCGAGCAGCAGGCACACCCCAAACTCGTTGTAGGGTCCGAGATCTCCATCGACATAGTCGACGAACACCAGCATGCACATGGTGCGGCCCGGCCTGACCTGCATCACCCGTAGTCCGGTGTCGGCGATCATCGCCTGTGCCGCAGGGGCAGACGCGGTGTACCCGGCCACAAAGCAACTCGCGTGCCTGATCCGGACCGGCATCTGCACCTCGGTGCCGAGAACCTCGTACGCGGTCATGACGCTGCTCCGTCGGCAGCGACCACACCACGTAATCCCTCGGCGCCGAATAGTGGTTCGAGCATCGAGCTGAAATCGGGCCCACGACGCAGCATCTGGCCACCGTCGACGTTGATCACCTGTCCGGTGATCCACGTCGACTCCGCGCCGAGCAGAAACAGGGCCAGCCCCGCGATGTCCTCGACCTCGCCGACCCGCTGCAGTGGCGTGCTGATCCGGTAGTCCTCACTGAGCGCCGGATCCTGGGTGACGAGCCCGACGAGTTCGGTTCGCGTCAAACCCGGCCGGATGCCGTTGACGCGAACATTGCTCGCGCCCAATTCGTCTGCCGCCAGCGCCACCAGGTGATCGACCCCGGACTTCGTGACCCCATAGGCACCGAACCATCGGTGCGTGTTGCTCGCGGCGATCGACGAGATCGCGACGATGGAACCGCCGCCACCCCGAACCAGTTCGCGCGCACCGTGTTTGATCGTGAACATCGTGCCGTTGAGATTGAGATCGACAGTGCGTTTCCAGGCTTCCGTGTCCATCTGGGTGATCGGTCCGATGGTCTCACTGCCGCCTGCGCAGGCGACGATTCCGTCGAGTCGCCCGGTGTGTGCGGTGGCCGCGGCGACCGCTGCGGCCACCTGATCCTCGACCGTGATGTCGGCGGCGTGAGCGAACACGGCACCGCGTCCGGTGCCGGCATTGAGCTTGGCGGCAACCCCCTCCAGGCGCTCGGCGCCGCGGCCGACGATCGTGACCTGCGCGCCCCGCTCACACAGCAGTGTGGCGATGCCCTCCCCGATCCCACTGCCACCACCGGTGACCAGAACTGACTTACCCGCCATCGAATCCGCCATCGACCAACTCTCCCCATAGAACTAGAACGTGTTCTAGCCACGGTAGCTGGCCCGAGCCGCAAATGAGCCAGATACACGAAGACGAGCCGCGTATTTGTGGCTCGTCTTCGTATATCTGGCTCGTTTGGAGGGCGGCGCTATGAGGCTCGGCGACCGCGTACGGGCACCTGCGGACGCAGCGTGTTCATCGCCGGCCGGTCGGTCAGATAGACCTCGGTGGTCTTCGGGCTGAATGTGCCGTCGGGCTGGATCTTGAACTGGGTGAGCCCGACACCGGAATCGACGATCCCGCAGCGGCCCATCAGCGTCCCGACTATCTGGCGGCTCATCACACCGAGCTCGACCAGCGGCCGGTTGCGGTGTGTACGAACGCCGAGGTTCACCTGGCCGATGCCCGCCATGCCGTACCGGTCGTAGGTGTCGACCAGCAGGCCGATCTCCACGCCGTAACCCGGTGCGAACGGTACCGCGCACAGCAACTCGCGGGTACCGGCGTACTCGCCGCCCAGCGGCTGCAGCACTGCGGTCAGTTCCGGCTTGAACGAGGCCAGGAGCGGACGGGCGACGAGCTCGGTGACCCGGCCGCCACCGTTGGCGTCCTCGACGTGTCCGGTGCGCAGCGGACGGCGGTAGAAACCCTTCACGAGCTGGATCTCGGTGTTGATGAGGAGAGGCCCGAGAAGCTTGGGGACGAACATCGGATCGGGATCGATCAGATCGGAGTCGACGAAGGCGATCAGATCACCCGTGGTCGCGGCCAGCGAGCGCCAGAGCACTTCGCCTTTGCCACGGACCGGCTCGATCTCGGGGACCGCCTCTTCCCGGCTGACCACCCGCGCGCCGGCCGCGGTCGCCCGCTCGGCGGTGGCATCGGTCGAACCCGAGTCCAGGACGATCAGCTCGTCGACGAGGGTGCCGAGCAACGGACGGATCGAGGCGATCACATCTGCGACGGTGTCCTCTTCATTCAATGCCGGCAGGACAACCGACACGGTCCGGCCGTTCTTGGCCGCGACAAGTTCCTCGACGGTCCAGTCAGGACGGTCCCAACTGTGGTCGGCGGCCCAGCGGGCCGAAGGTGAGTCCTGCGGTGCCGATGCGATCGGCGCCCACACACGTTCGGTCTTTCCGGTGACTTGCTTCCCAGCGGTCATGCCAAACCCCTTACTGTTCGGGCAGGTGGCCTGGTGCCCACTATCGCGGCCACCATGTCGACCACCCTTCGAGTGGCGGCTACCTCGTGTACGCGAAACACCCGAGCCCCCGCGGAGGCGGCAAGTGCCGTCGCGGCCAGAGTCCCCTCCAACCGATCTTCCAGGCCTACACCCAGAGTCTCCCCTACAAAATCCTTGTTACTGAGCGCCATCAGCACTGGCCAACCGGTATTAACCAGAACGTTTACCTGACGTAACAAAGCGAGCCCGTGATGGGTATTTTTTCCGAAATCATGGGTCGGATCGATGACAATCGAATCGCGTCGCACCCCCGCCGCGAGGGCTCGATCTGCCGCACCGGTCACCTCGGCGAGGACATCGGCGACCACATCCGGGTACCGGACACGGTGCGGCCGGGTGCGCGGGACGGCTCCACCGGTGTGCGAGCAGACGATGCCCACCGACAGTTCCGCCGCCACCGACACCAGGTCCGGGTCGGCACCCGCCCAGGTGTCGTTGATGAGGTCTGCGCCCGCGGCAACGGCCTCGCGCGCGACGTCGGCCCGCCAGGTGTCGACGCTGACGATCAGGCCGGGGTGGCGATCGCGGATCCAGGCGATCATCGGCAACACCCGCCGAATCTCTTCGGCTGCGTCGACGAGGTCACCCGGGCCCGCCTTCACGCCCCCGACATCGACGATGTCGGCGCCTTCGGCGACCACCTGATCGACCCGCGACTTCGCCGCATCGTCGGAGAAGCTCGCTCCGCGGTCGTAGAACGAGTCCGGCGTGCGGTTGACGATGGCCATCACCAAGGCCCGATCCGTGGCAACCGGACGCCCGCACAACGTGTCGGAGACCTCGGTCCCGACAACCCCGGGCGCGTCGGAACCCGCCCCGGTGCCATCGGGACGCGCGCTAGCCTCTGGGTACTTTCGCTCCTGCGACATCATCTGGGTAGTCATCGTAGAACTTGACGTACCCGTCGCCGCGACCGGTCAAAACATAGAGATCGTCGTCGCCGACGTCGGAGAACCCCTCCTCGCGGAGCTCAACTTTCCGGTTCTTGAAGGTCGAGGTCTGTTCGAGCTCGGGCACCACCCGGACGAACAGCGGGATGGCATAGGCCGGCAGTTCCCCGTACAGGTGATCCGCCAACGCCTTGGGGTCGAACTCCGCGCCTTCGCGGAGGGTGATGGCGGCCATCCCCGCCTTGCCGTCGGCGCCGCGGACCTCGACGCCGTAGACCACGACTCCGTCGATCTCCTCGACATCATCCAGCGCGCCCTCGACCTCGGTGGTGGCCACGTTCTCGCCTTTCCAGCGGAAGGTGTCTCCGAGACGATCGACGAATGCGATGTGACCCATCCCGAGATTGCGGACGAGGTCGCCGGAATTGAACCAGCGATCGCCGGACTTGAACGCGTCGGTGATGATCTTCTTGGTCGACGCGTCGTCATCGGTATAGCCGTCGAAGGGGACCTTGGCGGAGATCTCGGAGATCAGAAGGCCTGCTTCACCTTTGGAGACCTTTGTCAGCTTTCCCTGCGAATCACGCTTGGGTTCACCGGATTCCTGGTCGTACTGCACAATCTTGAACGGCAGTGGGCAGAAGCCGGCCGTGCGGTCGATGTTGAAAACATTGATGAAGGCCAGGTTCAGTTCCGATGCACCGTAGAACTCGACCACCCGCTCGATCTTGAACCGGCCGGCGAAGTCGTCCCAGATCTCCGCGCGCATCCCGTTGCCGACAATGGTCTTGATCCCGTTGGTGGCATCGGATGATTTTTCGGGCTGGGCCAACAGGTACCGGCACAACTCGCCGATGTAGCAGAACGCGGTGGCCCGGTTGAGTTCGACATCGTCCCAGAACCGGGAGGCCGAAAACGACTTGCCGATGGCCAGGCAGGCACCCGACGCCAGCACCGATGACAGCGAGACCGTCAGCGCATTGTTGTGATAGAGCGGTAGCACCGAGTACATGGTGTCGGTGTGCCGGAGCCGCACACCCATGCCGCCGATACCGTCCATGCTCGTCATCCAGCGGTAGTGCGACATGATGCTGGCCTTCGGAAGCCCGGTGGTGCCGGACGTGAAGATGTAGAAGGCCTTCGTCGACGACGGAAGGTCGGCGGTGACCTCGGGATTGCGCTCGCTCAATCCCTGCGCCTGCTCATCGAGTTCGGTGAAGTCGACTGTCAGGGATGGCAGTTGCGACTTGTCGATCGAATCCAGAGCGTCTTTCACCTCGGGGTCGACCACCAGCACCTTCGCATCCAGGATGCCGAGGCTGTGGGACAACACGTGTCCGCGCTGGTTGTAATTGAGCATCCCGGCGATCGCACCGAGTTTTACCGTCGCCAGCATCACCAGCAGCGTCTGCGGATGATTCTTGGCCAGGACTCCGACGACGTCACCGACACCGACACCGTTGCGGGTGAAGTGGTCGGCATAGCGATTGATCTTCCGATTGGCCTCACCGTAGGTGATCGAATTGCCCTCGAACCGGATGAAGGGACGTTCCGGATGCTTGGCGACCAGATCGTTGAAGACCGAGCCGATGGTGTCTTTCGCCTTAGGACGTCGCAGTACCAGTCCTGGTGCGTGCCGGATGACCCCCGGAAGATCGGGGACCATCGCCAAAGCTCCCTTGGCGACGTCGATCAGTCCAACATTCGTCCGGTTTTCACTGGCCACTTAAGCTCCGATGCTCGTGATGTGTCTGGGCCCGACTGTCGAGATGCTCACTCGACTATCACGGTAAGGCCCCCCGGCGAATAAGGTTACCGATATTCACAGATAAACCGCGCAACGCGCGAGCGCCTCTCTGACCGTGGTGGTCCGCACCAGCCGGTCCAGCGCTGACGTCGACACAAACCCTGATTCGGTCAACGTCTGCAGCCAGTCGAGCAGCGGTGTGTAGTGACCGTCGGGATCGAGGAGCACCACCGGTTTGCGGTGCATACCCAAGTACCCGGCAGTCCATGTTTCGAACAGCTCTTCCAGCGTGCCGATACCGCCGGGCAGTGTGATGAAGGCGTCCGCCCTGTCCTCCATCTGCTGCTTGCGCTGACGCATCGTGTCGGTGATCACCAGCTCATCGGCATCGAGGTCGGCTACTTCCCTCTGCACCAACGCCTTTGGAATGATCCCGATGGTATGGCCGCCGGCCGCACGGGTCGCGTGGGCAACCGCACCCATCATCGAGACGTTGCCGCCGCCGGAGACCAGCGTGTGCCCGCCGGCACCGAGCGCGGTCCCGAGTTCGGTGGCCAGCGCCAGGTAGTTGTCGGCCACTGGTCCGGATGCGCAGTAGACACAGATCGCGCTCATGCCCGGGCCTCCCCTTCTGACTGCCGCTGCCGCGACGCCTTGACGATCTCGACCGCTTCGGAGACGGAGTCGGTCACCTGGAGCAGGTCGACGTCGGCCGGCGACACAAAGCCCTGTTCGGTCAGCGTTCCCTTGATCCAGTCGAGCAGCGGACCCCAGAACTCGGTGCCCAGCAACACAATCGGGAACTGGGTCACCTTGCGGGTCTGCACCAGCGTGAGTGCCTCGAACAGCTCGTCAAGGGTGCCGAACCCACCCGGCAGGCAGATGAAGGCCTCCGCGTACTTCACGAACATCGTCTTCCGGACGAAGAAGTACCGGAAGTTGATGCCGAGGTCGACCCACTCGTTCAGGGACTGCTCGAACGGGAGCTCGATGCCCAAACCTATGGACTGTCCACCGCTCTCGCAGGCCCCCCGGTTCACCGCCTCCATCAGACCCGGTCCGCCGCCGGTGATCACCGGATACCCGGCCCCGGCCAGAGCGGCACCGAGTTCACGGCCCAGGTTGTAGTACGGGGTGTCGCGCGCGATACGGGCCGACCCGAACACGGTGACGGCCGGCGGCACCGTCGACATGTTGTCGAACCCCTCGACGAACTCGGACTGGATCCGAAGGACTCGCCACGGATCTCGGGCCGAATCCGCCGACCTGAGCAAACGCTGGTCGGTCGTCTGGGTGGGTGCGCTCTGGTCTTCGCGGATCCGAGCTGCGCCGCGGTAGTTGAGCCGGGTATCGCGATCGGGTTGTGCCATAGGGAGACGCTAGCAATGTGCAATCCGAATCGTCGGACAGCCAAGGTCACTGTCACATCAGCCGAGCAGATACCGCCGCAGGATGTCCGTCACCTCGGTGATCTGCGCGGTGGGCACCCGCTCGTCGCGCTTGTGGGCAAGGTTCGGGTCGCCGGGCCCGAGGTTCACCGCCGGGATACCCAGCGACGAGAATCGCGAGACGTCGGTCCACCCGTACTTGGCGCGAAACCGGCCACCGGCCGCGGCAACCAGTTGCGCCGCCGCCGGGTTGGACAATCCCGGCAATGCACCGCCGGCCGCGTCGGTGATCTCGAACGTGACCAATCCGGAATCGATTGCGGCAGAAAACACTTCCCGAACATGCGCGGTGGCCTGCTCCACCGAACGGTCCGGGGCAAAGCGGAAGTTGACGTCCACGCTCGCCGCGTCGGGCACCACGTTCCCGGCCACACCGCCGTCGATCCGGACCGCGGACAGGCCTTCGCGGTATTCGCAGCCATCGATGTCGACCCAGCGCGGTTTGTAGTCGGCCATCGTCTGCAGCACCGAACCGAGTTTGTGGATTGCGTTGTCCCCCAGCCACGAACGCGCCGAATGCGACCGCGTGCCCGATGCCGTCAGCCGCGCGCGCAGGGTCCCCTGGCAGCCCGCCTCGATCTGGCCGGCGGTCGGCTCACCGAGAATCGCGACGTCGCCCTGCAGCCAGTCGGGTAGTTCGCGTTCGATGAACCCCAGCCCGTTGTACTGGGCCGCGATCTCCTCGCAGTCGTAGAAGATCAGGGTGAGATCGGCGGTCGGCTCGTCGAGGGTGGCCGCGAGATGCAGGAAGACCGCGTCACCGGACTTCATGTCGACGGTGCCGCAGCCATGGAGCACATCACCTTCGGGGCTGTCGCGCTCGCGCCGGCTCGGCACGTTGTCGGCGATCGGGACGGTGTCGAGATGTCCGGCCAGGATCACTCTGCGGCCCAGGCCGCGGCTGGTGCGGGCCAGCACGCAATTGCCGTGGCGCAGGATCTCGAAGCCGGTGGTCTGCTCGCGCAGCGCCGCTTCCACGGCATCGGCGATCACCGCCTCGTCGTGGCTCTCGCTGGCGATGTCGACAAGCGCCGCCGTCAGATCGATCGGGTCGGCGTGCAGGTCCAAAGCGGTGGTGGTCACGGTGAACACGGTAGTCGCCGACCCATGGCGGGCACGACTCCCCGATGGCCGAAATGTTGATGACCGGCTGCCCCGGCAGCGATAGCGTCGAGGTCATGACGTCCTCCGACTCCCCGACACCGAAACTCAACGCCATCTCCATCGTCGTCGACGACATGGCTGCATCGCTGGCGTTCTACCGCGCCTGCGGACTGGACTTCCCCGACGACGCCGACACCGCCCCGCACGCCGAGACCACGGCTGCCGGCGGATTCCGGATCCTCTTCGATACCGCCGACAGTCTCGCCTCGTTCGGCCGGACCTGGTCGGCGCCGTCCGGCAGCCAACGCATTTCGCTGGCCTTCGAATGCGCGACCACAGCCGAGGTCGACGCCAGATATGCGGCGCTGACCACGGCCGGGCATGTCGGAGAGCTCGAGCCCTTCGACGCGTTCTGGGGCCAGCGGTACGCAACTGTGAAGGACCCGGACGGCAATGGCGTCGACTTCTACGCCGCGCTGGGCTGATCCGGTGAAACGCTCCCGCGTAAACTCCTCCGCGTGACCAACGCATCTGGAGCCTCCGCAATCGGCATCGCCACCATCACCGACTCGGGCGCTGTGCTCGACACCTGGTACCCGTCCCCCGAGCTGGGTGAGTCGGCCACGTCCGGGACCACCGAGCTCGCCGCCGACGAGACCCCGGCCGAACTGACCTCGCTGGTCGGCACCGACGCCGACCGCGGTGTTCGCACCGTCGCCGTTCGCACGTCCATCGTGCTGGCCGACGCCCCCGCCGACGCACACGACGCCTACCTGCGTCTGCATCTTCTCTCCCACCGGCTCGTCATCCCGCGCGGCCTCAACATGGACGGCATCTTCGGCAAACTGTCGAACGTGGTGTGGACCAACTTCGGACCGTGCGCCGTCGAAGGTTTCGAGCTCACCCGTGCCAAGCTCAAGGCCCGCGGTCAGGTGACCGTCAACGGCATCGACAAGTTCCCCCGCATGGTCGATTACGTTGTGCCGAGCGGGGTTCGGATCGCCGACGCCGGACGCGTCCGCCTCGGAGCCCACCTCGCCGAAGGCACCACCGTCATGCACGAGGGATTTGTGAACTTCAACGCCGGTACCCTCGGCGCCTCGATGATCGAAGGCCGCATCTCGGGCGGCGTCATCGTCGGCGACGGCTCGGATGTCGGCGGCGGCGCCTCCACGATGGGCACCCTGTCCGGCGGTGGCAAAGAAATCATCTCCCTGGGCAAGCGCTGCCTGCTCGGCGCCAACTCCGGACTGGGCATCGCCCTCGGCGACGACTGCGTCATCGAGGCCGGCCTCTACGTCACCGCGGGCACCAAGGTGACCGGCCCGGACGGAACGGTCATCAAGGCCCGCGACCTGTCCGGCCAGAGCAACCTGCTGTTCCGCCGCAACAGCACCACCGGCGCGGTCGAGGTCGTGCCGTGGAAGGGCGACGGCATCGAGCTCAACGCCATCCTGCACGCCAACTGAGCGAGGGTCCCTCGTCCTCCATCCGAATTTGCACCGCCCACCGGTAATTGCCGGTGGGCGGTGCAAATTCAGGTGGTGCTGAACAGGATTCAGGCAGAAAGGCGCTGCGCTGCTGCGGCAATCCGTTCGTCGGTGGCGGTGAGGGCCAGCCGGACATGGCGGTTTCCGCGGGGACCGTAGAACTCACCCGGCGCCGCCAGGATGCCGCGATCGGCCAGCCAGTCGACGGTGGCGCGACTGTCTTCGTCGCGGGTGGCCCAGAGGTACAGGCCGGCCGCCGATTCGTCGATCCGCAACCCGGCACCGAGTAGGCCCGCACGGAGAACCTCGCGCCTCGCCCGGTAGCGCTCCCGCTGCTGTGCGGTGTGGGTGTCGTCGTCCAGGGCCGCTGCCATCGCACCCTGCACCGGGAACGGCACGATCAGGCCCGCATGCTTGCGGACCGCGAGCAGTTCACCGATCAGAGCCGGATCGCCGGCGAGGAATCCCGCCCGGTAGCTCGCCAGGTTCGAGGTCTTCGACAGCGAGTGCACGGCCAGCAACCCGGTGAAGTCACCGTCTGTGACCCGTGGATCGAGGATCGACACCGGCTCGTCATCCCAGGCCAGACCCAGGTAGCACTCGTCGGAAACGACGATCGAGCCGCGCTCGCGCGCCCACTGCACCACCTTGCGCAGATGCTCGACGGGCAGCACCTTGCCGGTGGGGTTGGACGGCGAGTTCAGGTAGATGAGCGCGGGTGAAGTCGGCCCGAGCTGGGTCAGTGAATCGGCCCGAACCGGCCGGGCCCCGGCCAGCAACGCACCGACCTCGTAGGTCGGATAGGCGATCTCCGGAATGACAACGTCATCGCCGGCACCGATCCCGAGCGTGGCGGGCAGACCGGCGATGACCTCTTTGGTCCCGATCACCGGCAAGATCATCGAGTTGTCGAGGCCGGTGATCCCATGTCGGCGTTCCAGCGACGCGCAGGCCGCGGTCCGGACCATGGTGGTGCCGATCGTGACCGGATATCCGGGGAAATCCGAGGCCGCGTAGAGAGCATCGCGAATCAGCGGGTCCACCGGATCGACCGGGGTACCCACCGAGAGATCGACGATGCCATCGGGATGTTTACCCGCACGCTCTTTGGCATCGGCGAGCGTGTCCCACGGAAACTCCGGCAACCGCGACGAGACAGGGGCCCGGCCACGACGCATCGAGGTCATCCGACCGTCATTCCTCGGTGTTCATGGGAGGCAGAGCCTTCACAAACGGGGAGTCGTACGCGACCTTGCCCAGTTTGCTGGCACCACCCGGCGAACCCAGATCGTCGAAGAAGTCGACGTTGGCGTTCACGTACGGCTCCCACTCGTCGGGCACATCGTCTTCGTAGAAGATCGCCTCGACCGGGCACACCGGTTCACAGGCACCACAGTCGACGCACTCGTCGGGCTGGATGTAGAGCATCCGTTCACCCTCGTAGATGCAATCGACCGGGCATTCCTCCACGCAGGCCTTGTCCAAGAGGTCAACGCAAGGCTCAGCGATGATGTATGTCACCGACAACCCTCCTCATCAATTCAGTTCCTAGCGCGTGGGCTGTACGCGCTCAAAAGCGGGCATGCCATCCGATCAGGTTGACGTCGGCTGCCCGCTTGTCGCCTTCCAGTATCCGGGTCACCGATGTCAAGTCAAAACCGACCCCACCCGTGGTCCGCGAGGCGGCGGGCCGCGCATTGCGCACACTTCGCCGCCATACGCGGGTTTCAAATCAGTGAGCGCGTAAATCTTTACCGGAACCGGCCCGGAAGGCACTGTTGTCGACGTGACCTTGCGCCGAAATCTCCCGTGGAACCGAATGTGTTGTTGCTGATCGCAACCCTCAACTCATTCGAACCTTCCCTAGGAGCCTCCCCGCATGACCTCTACCTTGTCCCGCCCGTCTGTGGCCGGATTGCACAGTCACCACCTTCCCACCCGGCTGCGGCCCGCTGACCTGTTGCGGCTGACAGACCAGGGCGCCTCCGACGTGATCGACGGCATCTACGACCACCTGCTGCCGAAGCGCTGGGACCGCGAGAACCGGTGGGCCACCCGCCTGCACTACGACGATGACGTCGATGTCTGGCTGATCAGCTGGACCCCGGACGAGTCGACAGACCTGCACGACCATGCCGGATCCCTGGGCGCGCTGACCGTCCTCTCCGGCGCCCTGACCGAGTACCGCTGGACCGGGAGCCAACTGCGAGCCCGCACCCTCGACGAAGGCGACCAGGCCTCGTTCCCGCTCGGCTGGGTGCACGACGTGGTCCGCAACCCCGCCGCCCCGGTCACCAGCGAACCCACATTGAGTGTCCACGCCTACTCCCCGCCGCTGAGCGCGATGTCGTACTACGAGGTGACCGATACACAGTCACTTCGCCGGACGAAGACCGTTCTCACCGACGGTGGCGCAGCATGAGTTCTGTGACCACCATCGACGACCTTCTCCTGCAGGCCCGGGCCGGACTCGATCGGATCAGCGCACCGGAACTCCCGACCGCACTCGCCGACGGCGCACTGGTCGTCGACATCCGCCCGGCGGCGCAGCGCGCACAGGAAGGCGAGTTCGACGGCGCACTTGTGATCGAACGCAACGTCCTCGAATGGCGCCTCGACCCGGCTTCCGACGCACGGATCCCCGAGGCTGTCGACCACGACGTCCCGTGGGTGGTGATCTGCTCGCAGGGCTACACCTCGAGCCTGGCGGCGGCGTCGCTGCAACTGCTCGGACTGCACCGCGCCACCGACGTGATCGGCGGCTACGAGGCACTCATCGCCGCCGGCATCAGCGGCACCTCACGCTGATCCGGCTGCCGACTACGACGTCAAACAATCTCGCGGACAACAGCATCCGATGCCCGTCGCAGCGCGTCGCTCTCGCCGATGTACCCGGCGAGCGCACCGACCAGCGGCAACCCGGTCAGCAGCCGCCACGGCTGCTTCGATGACGGCCGCCGCTCGAGCTCACCGAGAGCCGCCCGCGACTTCTCGATACCGGACCACAGGTCCTTCACCCGGGCGTCGTTTTCCTTATCGCTGCGGTCGTCTGCCTCACCCGTGAGCAGCGCCCGCGAGTTCATCTTCCGACGGCACAGGACCTCGGCGAGCAGGTCGGTCTGCCGGTACCGGTCGTCGATGCCGTAGGCGCGCGCGACCGCACACAGCAGAATCGCCTGGTTCCCGAATCCCAGCGCGGTCTGGACGGGCAGCCGCTTCACCAGCGGTCCGAAGACACCCGGGTACGCAACGCCGACGGTCGTGATGGCACCGACCCGATTGATCCACCAGTCACGACGCTGTGCCGGCGTCCAGCCGGTCCACCGCGCGGTGCCGGGCAATCCGGCGGCGTCGGCCGCCCACACGAACGAATCGCCGACGGTGCCGATGACCTTGGCGATGAGAGCCTCGTCAGCCCTGTCAGCATCGTCAACACTGCCGGGCTGCTGATCCGCACCCCGAAATGTCCTGCTTTTTACACCGAACAGGTCACTGTCGGCCGCAGCGAGCAGCAAACCGATCACCCCGGTCGACCGGTGGAGCAGACGCGCAACGTCGGTGTCCGAGAGCGGTTGTGCGGTCGGCAGAGGCAACTTCATGCAGTATGCAGACCTGCGTCGACGGGTTCCCAGTCCTCGC
Organism: Nocardia sp. 348MFTsu5.1; assembly: GCF_000383535.1. NCBI lineage: Bacteria > Bacillati > Actinomycetota > Actinomycetes > Mycobacteriales > Nocardiaceae > Nocardia > Nocardia sp. 348MFTsu5.1. The sequence goes on along the minus strand of NZ_KB911510.1, from coordinate 125,534 downwards.
CCGCTTCGCTCCAGGGACGCCCGATGGGGATGACGTCCGCGGCCAGCCCGGTCTCGGGATCGGCCAGCGCCCACACGTGTTCGCTGATCCGCTCGTCGATCCACGGGGAGCCGGCCAAAACGTATCGGGGTTGTGCCGCAACACGTTCGGTCAGGATGTACCCGGTCTCGGCGGTGATGGCGGCCAGCGAATCCAGATGCGGCCAAGGCCGTTCGGGATTCACATGGTCGGGCGTCAGCGGCGACACACCACCCCAGTCGTCCACACCGGCACCGACCAGTGCGGCACATTCGGCCGACGACACCAGATTCGGAGGGGCCTGGATCCGCATCCGCGGACCCAGGATGATCCTGGCCACCGCCACCGCTGCCAGGAACTCGTCGAACTCGGCATCGGCGACACCGCGCATCGCGGTATCGGGTTTGGCCCGGAAGTTCTGCACGATCACTTCCTGGATGTTGCCGAACGCCTTCTGCACCTTGTGCAGCTCGATCAGCGAGTCGGCGCGTTCGGTGAGGTCCTCACCGATGCCCACCAGGATTCCGGTGGTGAACGGCACCGAGAGCCGGCCCGCGTCGATGAGGACCTGCATGCGGACCTCGGGGTCCTTGTCGGGGCTGCCGTAGTGGGCGCTGCCCTTGTCGGTGAAGAGCCTTCGCGCGGTGGTCTCGAGCATCATGCCCATCGACGGCGCCACCGGCTTGAGCCGGGCCATCTCGTCGGCACTCATCACCCCTGGATTGAGGTGAGGCAGCAACCCCGTCTCCTCGAGAACCCGGATCGAGGCTGCCCGGACGTAGTCCAGCGTCGAGGAATATCCCCGCTCGGTCAGCCATTGCCGCGCCTCGGGCCACCGCTCCTCCGGACGGTCACCGAGCGTGAACAAGGCCTCCTTGCATCCCATCTCGGCGCCGCTGCGAGCGATGTCGAGGACTTCCTCGATCTCCAGGTACATTCCGTGGCCGTCGCGGGCCAGCTTGCCCGGAACGGTCACGAACGTGCAGTAATGGCACCGATCGCGGCACAGCCGGGTCAGGGGGATGAACACCTTGCGCGAGTAGCTGATCTGCCGCTCGCGACCTTCGGCGATCAAACCGGCATCGCGAATCCCCGCCGCGATCGAGCAGAGTTCGGTGAGTTCGTCTCCGCGCGCGGCGAGCAGCGTCGCGGCTCGGGCGACATCGAGTTCGGCGCCCTCCTCGACCTGGGCCAGTACCTGCCTGATCGCATCGCTGGTGGGGCGCATCTGCGCCACACCACCGGAACGCGGCGGCATCGCCGGATCAGGGAGCAGCGTCGGATCCGATGACGTACCGAGGGCTTCGGGGATCTGCGAGGTCACTCCCTGATAATGCTGCATGGGTGGCAGATCATTCCCCCGACCCCGCCACCACCGGCTTTGCGTCACCCTTCGCATCGGGCAGCCAGCCCGCAAAAGCCGCGAACACCGGCAATATGAGTCCCAGGCCGAGGAGCAGGAACACGGTCAGATCCTGCGGGACCACCACGTCGCCGCCGGGCCCACCCACGGCCAGAACGAAGAACGCGATCATGAACGCGATCAACGAACCGAAGCGGGCGAACCCTTCGGTGAGGGTGGCGCTGCACCACAGCAGGATGTAGTTGGCGATCGCCGCGAACACCGCGCTGATCGGGAACGGCACCGACCCGATGTGCAACGGCAGAAATGCCAAGGCCATGACGCCGACCAGGAAGCCGTCGAGCCACAGCAGGCCCAGCAGCGCCCAGCGCATCCAAGATCCGATCATCACAGGCCACCGAAGAGGTCGGTTTCACGTCCGGACCCGTCGGTCGGTCCCTGCTCACCGGCGACCAGCATGAAGTGTTCCTCGGCAAATATCGGCTGGATGATGTTGTTGGACAGCGCATATTCGGTGCCCGACGCGGACACGGTCACCTGCGTTGCGTGTGCGCTCAGCGCCCGCACCTTGCGATCGTAGACCTCACGCACGTCGATCGCCGTGGTGATCTCGGCATCGGGATGGCTGGGCAGCTCGCCCGGCGTCGGCAACCGCCATCCCTTCGGGATCCGGTCGCTCGCCTCGGCGAGACCGGCCTCCAGCGCAGATTCTTCGGTGACGGTCCAGTAGAGCTTGGACACCGACCATCCATCGTCCCCGGTGGCCGCGAGTTCGATGGCCGCGTGAGCGATGGCATGGACCTGGATGTGGTCCGGATGTCCATAGCTGCCCACGGGGTCGTATCCGACCACGACCTGCGGTCGCAGTTCGCGGATCAGATCCGCGAGGACTGCGGCGGGGGTCTCGGATCCGGCGGCGATGAATGCGCGTTCGTGATGGTTCGAGGGCGCACCCGACATCCCCGAATCCCGCCAGCGTCCGGCACCACCGAGGAACCTTGGTTCCACGGGGGCAAATGGATCGGGACTCAGCTCGGCCAGCGCGTCGGTCAATTCCATGATCCGGTAGCCACCCAATTGGTCGCCGCCGCCGTCAGCGACCAGGCCACTCCACCGGTCCCCGATCACCTCGCCCTCCTCACCCAGCGTGCAGGTGACAACGGTGACCTCGGCGCCGGCATCGAGGTACTTGGCGATGGTGCCGCCGGTGGTGATGGTCTCGTCATCCGGATGGGCATGAACGAGCAACAGACGATTCATGGGATTGCGGGTTCGCTTTCAGTTACCGGTCTGCTGGCGCCAGACCGCGGAGTCACCGTAGATGCCGGTCTGCACCGGCCCGGTGACCGGGACGCCGGTGACCAAGGGAGAGACGGCGGTGGTCAGGACATCCTGATACACCGGCAGATACACCGAACGATCATCGAGCAGGCGCTGCGCGGTGCGCAGATCCTCGGTCGGATCCTCCGCGGAGATGGCCCGGGTCGCGATCTGCTGTAGTTCCGGGTCGCACAGGCCGGAGACATTGCTGGTGTACCGCGGTTCGCTGCGCTCCGCCGAATCGGCCTCCGACGACGGAACCTCCGAGGAGGTGACCGACGGTTCCGGTGCTGCGCTGGTCGCCGTGGCTGAAGCAGACGGGTCCGGGACAGAGCTCGACGCGGCGGCCTCTTCTTCGGTACGCAGACATTCGGTGTTCGACGCGAGCACTGTGGCCGGTGATTCCCCGGCCCGGCTCCAGCCGACGACCAGATCGACCTGTCGTCCGGTCAGTGCCGAGCTGTACAACTCGGCAGTCGACATGGCCACATTCGTGGCGCGGATCCCGGCACGATTCAACTGGTCGACGATGTTGGCCGCCGCCGGGCCCGTCCGAAGATCGCCCTTGACCGATCCGACCCGGACAACCAAGGCGTCACCATCCGTTTTTTCGACAGGCGCTGTGCCGGCGGGAAGCGGCGGAAGGTCGCTGGGTGGGGTCGTTGACGTCTCACCGGTGGTGCTCGTCGGGGTCGACGGCGCGGCGCTGGTGCTCGGTTCCCCGGACGCGGTCGGCGGTTCGAGTGCCGGAGTCACCGGGCCACGCTGATATCCCGCTGCCGCCAGCCAGCCTTCGACCTGCTCGGGGGTGACGACCGGCCGCAGCACCGGGTAATAGCCGGGATCGGACGGTGCGTAGACGGAGTTGCTGTCCGGGAGGACCTCGGTGTCGTCGGCAGCGGCGAACGTCACGAGATTGGTGTCGAGGGTTGCCAGCACCGCACGCCGCAGATCGATGTTCGACATCGACTCCGTACGGGTGTTGACCGTGATACCCAGGGTCCGCGACTGCGCGACCTTGCCGGTCAGGACTCCACCGATGCTGCCCAGCGTCGCGCCGAGTGCATCACCGCCACTGACCGATACGACCCGCGTGTCACCGGAGCGCATCGAATCCGCGAGTTGGCTGGTGGTGCCTGCGCGTCGCAGGGTCATCCGGTCGACACCGGCCGGCGTGAGCCAGAACCGGTCATTGCGGATCAGCCGGACCTCGTCGCGGCTGTGATCGATACCGCTGATGGTGTAGGGGCCACCGGAGGCCGGGTAGCCGCTGTCCATACCGGACTGGAAACCGCCGGGGGCGCCTTTGAGGACGTGGGAGGGCAGCAGGTCGTCGAACAGTTCCCGCCACGCCGGGTAGGGCGCCGCGAAGGTCGCCGTCACTTCCTTGCCGCCGGCGGAACTGCGTACGTCGGTGATCATGCGATAGCCCGCGGGCGCGGTCACGTTGGGTTGCCGCGACATCTGCTGCCAGAGGTAGATGAAATCCTCGGCGGTGATCGGCAATCCGTCCGACCACTGCGCATCGTCATGGATCTTGTAGGTGACCGCGAATGGATCGGTGCCGGTGACCTCGGCGCTGGTCAGCAGCGCCTGGTCCATCAGCCACACGACCCGGCCGTCGACGTTCACCGGGCGAAACGAACTCGGCAACGTCATCGCCGCCACCGCGGTGGTGACCGCCGACTGATCAGCGGCCAGGTGCGGATTGAACCCGTTGCCGATCGAATCGGTGGCGACATACAGCACGCGGCCCGACGGTTCTGTCGGCTCCGGCGGGACCGAGTTCGTCTGCTGCACCGGCGGCGGAGGATCGGCGACGCATGCGCTCGAGAGCAGCAGGCAGGACAGCGCGATCGCGGCCATCGCAGTCGCGGTGGTCCGTCGTCTACCCAAAACCCGATTCCCCTGTCCGCCGGTCGACATCAGCAATCGGCGGTCGGTACTCGACCGCCGATTGCGTCCTTTCTACCTAATCAGCTCACGCTCTGGTTACGAGCCTTCGTGCGAGACCGCTCACGTGCACGGGTGTTGGAGTCGAGGTTGACCTTGCGCACCCGGACCACCTCGGGGGTGACCTCGACGCACTCGTCGTCGGTACAGAACTCCATCGCGGCTTCGAGTTCGAGCTTGATGGGCTTGGCCAGGGTCTCCATGACGTCGGCGGAGGACTGACGCATATTGGTCAGCTTCTTCTCCTTGGTGACGTTGATGTCGAGGTCTTCCATCCGCGGGTTGATACCCACGACCATGCCCTCGTAGGTGTCGGCGCCCGGCTCGACGAAGAACGTTCCGCGATCGGCGAGCTGGATCATCGCGAACGGGGTGACCGATCCGGCGCGGTCGGAGACCAGCGAACCGGTGTGGCGGGCACGGATCTCGCCGGCCCACGGGCCGTAGCCGTCGAACACGGCGTTGGCGATACCGGTACCGCGGGTCTCGGTGAGGAAGTCGGTGCGGAAACCGATCAGGCCACGCGAGGGAACGATGAACTCCATCCGGACCCAGCCACTGCCATGGTTGGCCATGTCGCCCATGCGGCCCTTGCGGGCAGCGAGCAGCTGCGTGACGGCACCGAGGTACTCCTCGGGGACGTCGATGGTGAGGTGCTCGAACGGCTCGTGCAGCTTGCCGTCGACCTGCTTGGTGACAACCTGCGGCTTGCCGACGGTCAGCTCGAAGCCTTCGCGACGCATCTGCTCGACGAGGATGGCCAGCGCCAGCTCGCCACGACCCTGGACCTCCCAGGCGTCCGGACGACCGATGTCGAGGACGCGCAGGGAGACGTTGCCGATCAGTTCGCTGTCAAGGCGGTCCTTGACCATGCGCGAGGTGAGCTTGTGGCCCTTCACGCGACCGACCAGCGGCGAGGTGTTGGTGCCGATCGTCACCGAGATGGCGGGCTCGTCGACGGTGATCCGCGGCAGTGCGACAGGGTGGTCGACGTCGGTGAGGGTGTCACCGATCATGATGTCCGGCATACCGGCCACGGCGACGATGTCGCCGGCGACGGCGACCTCGGCGGGGGTCCGGGCAACGCCGACGGTGACCAGGAGTTCGGTGATCTTGGCGCGCTCGGTGACGGGCTCGCCGTTGACCTCCCGCAACCAGGCCACGGTCTGACCCTTCTTCAGGGTGCCGGCGTACAGGCGGACCAGCGCGAGGCGGCCGAGGAATGCCGAGGCGTCGAGGTTGGTGACGTGCGCCTGCAGGGGCGCGTCGAGATCACCCTTGGGAGCGGGCACGTACGACAGCAGCACGTCGAACAGGGCGTCGAGGTTCTCGGCATCGGGAACCTGACCGTTTTCGGGTGCGACGGTGCTGGCGACACCCGCGCGACCCGAGGCATAGAGGACCGGCAGATCGAGCGCGAGCTCGGCAGCGGCGGCGGCCTCGTCGTCGACATCAGAGGCGAGGTCGAGGAGCAGGTCGTGGCTCTCTTCGACGACCTCGGCGATGCGGGCGTCGGGACGGTCGGTCTTGTTGACCACGAGGATCACGGGCAGCGAGGCGGCCAGGGCCTTGCGCAGCACGAAGCGCGTCTGCGGCAGCGGACCTTCCGAGGCGTCGACCAGCAGCACAACGCCGTCGACCATCGACAGGCCGCGCTCGACCTCACCACCGAAGTCGGCGTGGCCGGGGGTGTCGATCACGTTGATGACGACCTCGGTGCCGTCGGGCTGACGACGGTGCACCGCGGTGTTCTTCGCGAGAATGGTGATGCCCTTCTCGCGCTCGAGATCGCCGGAGTCCATGACGCGGTCGACCAGTTCGGCGCGTTCCTCGAAGACGCCCGATTGCCGCAGCATCGCATCAACCAGGGTTGTTTTCCCGTGGTCGACGTGCGCAACGATCGCAACGTTGCGGAAATTGGGGGCAGCAGTCACTGAAGTTCTCCGGACGTGAAGTGGGCATGTCAATACCGTCGAGCTAGTTGCTCAAACCAGTCAAGGGTACTCTCTTGCGCAATGAGAGCGGCATCACAATGCCCCGCGAGCCCACAATTAAGGTGCTGCTAACCTAACTTTCATCAAGACGGTCCTTGGAAAGGTGGGTACGTGGGCAAGAAAAATGTGGCGGACATCTGCGAGATGAAGCCCAAGAAGAAGTGCTGCCGCAGTTCCACCCGTTGCCTCCGGTGCCCCGTCGTCATCCACAAGATGCAGAAATTCTCCGCGCAGGGGATGTCGAACAAAGAGCTCACCAAAGCCCTCAAAAAGGTGCGCGCCCGCGCCGCGTGACCCGCCCCTCACCACCACCACACCACCGCCGTCGAGCGTGCCGAACGAACCGCCGAGCGTGCTCAAATGTCCCTCGACCGTGCCGAAGCCGCACGCGGGGAATGCACAAGGGCCCGCTCGGCGGTAATAAGAGCACGCTCGACGGTCACGAAGGCACGCTCGACGGTCGCGAGGGCACGCTCGGCGGTCGCATGGGCACGCTCGACGGACACGAGGGCCCGCTCGGCGGATCGGTCAGAGAAGTGCGATGAGGTCGTCGAGCCAGATCGCGTCGGCGGGCACGAGTTCGCCGGCTTCGGTCATCCGCCGGAGGTCGTCGGCATCCACCCAGCGGACGGCGGAATGTTCGTGCGGATGCGGTTCTCCGGCGATCAATGTCGCGGCCATGGCGACCAGTGCCAGATCGGGGCGCAGCGGTACCGGCGGTCCGATCTGATCGGTGACGGCCACCGTGATCCCCAGTTCTTCGACGAGTTCACGCTCGAGCGCTCGCGCCCGGGTCTCCCCCTCCTCGACTTTGCCACCTGGCAGCTCCCACAGGCCGGCCACGTCGGCCGGATACGTGCGCTGAGCGAGCAGTAACCGCCCGCCGGCGATCACCGCGCCGGCCACCACCTCACGCATTCCGGCCCACTGTTCCCTTGTCGTCGGAGGTTGCCGTTTCGCTCGACGACTCATCAGGAGCTTCGGAGATGATGGCCATTCGGCCGCGATCGAGCGTGATCGTGACCTCGTCGCCCACCCGGAGCGAGGGATCGCCGACCGCGTCGATGACCAGGTCCGCCGCGACCGACAGCCGAACCCTGGTCCCTTCGGGTAGCGATGCGACATGCCGGACCGTGCCGATGACACCGCCGTTCCCCTTGGCGAGCGACTTCTTGACGACCGACGTCGCGAGGACGGCCTCCGGCCGCAGCCCGATCCGGACCCCACCGTCGGGCAGGTCGACCGGGACCCGGCCGAGCGAGCTGTCGAGGACACCGCCGGAGATGGTCGCCCCGACGACGGTTGTGCAGCCGATGAACTTCGCAATCCGCACGGACCTCGGTGCGCGCCAAAGCTTTTCGGGGCTATCGTCCTGGACGATCCGGCCGCCGTCCATCACCGCGATGCGATCGGCCATCATCGCCGCCTCGGAGTGGTCGTGGGTCACCACGATCGTCGGAGTACCGGTGGCCCCGATGATCTCGGCGATCTGCAGCGCGAGCCGGTCGCGCAATTGGCGGTCGAGCGCAGACAGGGGTTCGTCGAGCAGGAGCAGCCGTGGTCGTGGGGCCAGAGCCCGGGCCAGAGCGACCCGCTGCTGCTGACCACCGGACAGTTCGGCCACCTTGCGGCCGCCGAGACCGGGCAGATCGACCAGATCGAGCAGGTCGGTCACCCGCTCCGCGATGTCCGGTTTGCGCCAGCGCCTAACCCGCAGGCCGTATCCGACGTTGTCGGCGACGCTGCGCCCCGGCAACAGCTGACCGTCTTGGAACACCACACCGAAGTCACGGTGGTGGGTGGGTGTCCGGGACAGATCAACTCCGTCGAACGTGATCGTGCCGGACGACAACGGCTCCAGACCGGCGATGGCACGGATGAGTGTTGACTTGCCACACCCCGACGGACCCAGCAACGCAGTGACCGTCGCGCCGCGGGTACCGATCGCCAGATCCAGATCGGAGATGACCACCTCTGATCCGTAATTGACTGACACGGAAGACAATTCGAGCACCTAGAACTCACCTCCCTCATCCCGCCGGACAACCTCGATGAGGGCCACCACCAGTGCGGTCACCACCAGCATCATCACTGAACATGCCATCGCAGTGCCGAAGTTACCCGACCCCGGACGCGACAGTGCCGTGCCGATCAGAACCGGCACCGTGGTGGTGTCGGGCCGGGCCACAAAACTGGTCGCCCCGAACTCGCCGATCGCGATCACAAACGCGAAACCCGCTGCCGCACACAGCGCCCTTTTGATGATCGGGAGATCGACGGTCCACCAGACCCGAAGCGGGCCGGCACCCAGTGTCGCCACCGCCTGCCGCAGTCGCGGATCGACCAGCGCCATCGCGGGTACCAGGATCCGGATCACGAGTGGGGTGGCGATCAGCGCCTGCACGGCGGGGACCACAGCCGGCGAGGTGGCGACCTCGCGCGGCATCGAGGTCAGGATCACGAGGTAGCCCAAGCCGACGGTCACCGCACTGACACCCAGCGGGAGCATCGCCACACCGGTACCGACTCCGGCGAACACCCCGCTCGCCCGCGACAACGCCAGCGCACCCAGTAATCCGAGGACGAGCGCGATGAGCGTCGCCCAGAGGGCACTGACGAGGGAGTACTGCATGGCCTCCCAAGGAGTTTGGCCGTTGACGGGCTCCGCCAGTGCCCGATAGCCGTCGACATTCCAGCTGCCACCGACGGTGGGCCGCACCGAGCGCCAGACCAGGACCGCGGGCGGTGCCAGCAGCACCACCAGGATGGCGGCGATGATCCCCCCGACCACCAGCCGCTGGGCGCCTTGCGGACGGTGGCGCCGACGGGGCGCACCGACACCCCGCACCCGACGACCCAGCACCGCACTGACCGCGACAACCACCGCGACAACGATGATCTGGACCATCGACAACGCCACGGCGGCAGGCAGTTTGAAGAACCCGATGGCCTGCCGGTAGATCTCGGTCTCGAGTGTGTTGTACCGGCCACCACCGAGGATGAGCACAATACCAAAACTGGTGGCGCAGAACAGGAATACCACCGACGCGGCCGACGCGATCGCCGGTGCGAGGGCCGGCAGGGTGACGGTCCGCAGCACGTGCCATCGCCCTGCGCCCAAGGTCCGGGCGGCCTGTTCGGCGCGCGGATCGAGCTGGCCCCACACCGAACCGACGGTCCGCACCACCACCGCGATGTTGAAGAACATGTGCGCCAGCAGGATTGCCCACACCGACGATCCGATGTCGAATCGGCCCAGTGGTCCGTGCTCACCGAGTAAGACTGAGAACGCGACACCCACCACGACGGTCGGCAGCACAAAAGGAATCGTGACGATGACCCGCAGCGCGAGTGCGCCGCGTATTTCGAAGTTGGCCAGCACCCACGCCACCGGCAGCCCGACAACGAGGGTCAGGGCCGTACTCGCCGCAGCCTGGGCGACGGTGAACCAGAGAAGGTGTACGGCATTGGCATCGTCGAGCAACGACACGAAGTCGACGCTCGCACCATCGCCGAAGGCTCGCCGCGCCAAGGCCACCAGCGGCCACCCGAACATCACTCCCACGAACAGCAGCGGAAGGATGCCCGCGGCCGCCACGACAGCTGTTCTCGACCCCCATGTGGAGGTTGCGCGCCAGGCGGCCGGGCGAAGCGGCACGGCGGTCAGCGACCCATGACGGTGCGCCACTCCTGCTGCCAGGTCTCCCGGTTTTTGGCGATCACTTCCGGTGGCATCGAGGCAGGTGCCTGCGGCTGAGGTGCGAATTGCGCCCAATCGGCCGGTAGCGGAGTTCCGGTACGCACCGGATACACGTACATCGATTCGGGCATTGCCGCCTGTGCCCGCTCGCCGAGCAGGAAGTCGACCACCTTCTGTGCGCCTTCGACATTCTCGGCACCGCGGAGCACACCCGCGTACTCGATCTGGGAGAAGCAGGTGTTCAGAAGAGCCTTGGTGGTCGGCAGGAAAGCCGGCGACGACGCGTACGACACCACGATCGGCTTGCTGCCCTGTCCCTCGCCCGCGGTGAACTCCTGGTTGTACGCCTCGGTCCAGCCCGGCACCACGCTCACGTCGTTGGCCTTCAGTCGCTCCCAATACGCCTCCCACTGACCCTCGTCCGGGTATGCGGAGATCGTCGAGAGCAGGAATGCCATTCCGGGTGACGAGGTGGCCGGGTCCATCACCACGGTCAGCCCTTTGTACTCGGCGGCAGTCAGGTCTTCGAGGTCGGCGGGCGGTGTGACGTTTCGCTCGGTGAACCATTCGCTGTCGACGTTGACGCAGACGTCGCCGCGATCGATCGCCGTGAGCCGATTCGGTTCTCCGAGCGAGTACTCCTGCGGACCGAGGTTGTTGTCCGGGCTCGTGTAGGGCTCGATGGCGTCGGCGTCGAGAACCCGGGAGGCAAAGGTGTTGTCGATGCCGTAGACGACATCGCCGCGTGGCGATCCGGCGGTGAGCGCAATCGACGACGACAGCTGCCCGGCGTCGGCTTCCCGCACGACCTTGAGTGTCAGCCCGGTCTCGGCTTCGAACGAGGCCAGGACGTCGTCAGGCAGGGCGAAGGAGTCGTGGGTGAGCAGTACCACCTCGTCGGTGGAGTCGGAATCGCCACACGCACTGAGGAGGCCGGCCCCGACGGAGAGTGCGACGAGTGCTGCGGCGAGCTGTAATTGTCGAAGCATCGACCCTCCAGGTGGGTTGGTATCCGTAGATCGTCGCGGTTGTTCCGCCACCGTGAATCTAAGCAGGCAACGGAAGTCGGCGAGAAATAGACCGTGACGATCACCTCCCGATACCTCGGAAGCGCTTTCAGATCAGTGCGACCTGAATCCCGTGCCCACAATGTGACATCACAATTGCATCACCAGTAACACTGATCACTCTGGTTGCCAGTTATGGTCCCAGGGCGACGTCAGCCACTCTGTAGTTGACCGAGCGCTACTGGCGGCAAAGTGATGAAACGGTTACCGTCAGCACGGCGATAGACATGTTGAGCCGTGCTCGAATCGGGCTCGAACGCGAGATGGGACACCAGGAACTGTGCTTTTGAATCAGCAGGCAGGACGCAACCGCGGACGCTTCACCAAGGCCTCCACCGGCCGTGGCGTCCGCCGAGCAGTCACGGCTGTGGCGATCGCTGCCACTGCGGCACTGGCGGTGCCGGCTGTTTCGTCCGCTGACCCCGCCCCCTTTCCTCCCATACCCAAGAACCTCAAGATCGATGAGACGACCCTGAAGTCATTCGGCGCGTTCGTGCCGGCGATCATCGGGTCGGCAGCCACCCCCGGCCCCGAGGGCAAGGTCGACGCCAGCCTGCTCTCCAACGCCAAGGTGCTCGCCGCAGATACCGCTCTACCGCCGGAAATCCAGGCGATCTGGGACAAGGTTGTCAGCTTCCTCGACGGCTCCGGTGGCGGCGGACCCGACATTCCATCGGGCCCGGGCGCGCCGGTCATCCAGCAGTTCCTCTACCCGACCATCGGCCCGGGCTGCATCCCCGGCGGCAATTCCGTCGGTTCCGCACTGGTGACCGCCGGACCGCAGCAGGCACCCGCGCCCGGCCCCAAGACGGGTGAGGCCGGCTACGTGTACACCAGCCTGGGCACCGGCCCGGCGCTGAACAACGACGCCGCTCCGCTCATCGTCGCCTGGATCAACATCGACACCGGGGCCACGGGCCAGCAGAACCTGCGTCGCAATCCCTTGATCAACGCCAAAGAAGGACCAGGCACCTTCACCACGATCGTGAAAACCGGTAAGGGTCGTGTGATCTCGGCGATCTACGGGAACGTGACCACCAACATCCAGGGTAATACCGTGAGCTGCACGATCGTCCCCACTGTCGGACTGGCAGTCATCTAGCCACCGCGCACTCCACAGCAGGCGTCGACCCTCCGGTCGGCGCCTGTTTTGTGTTGTCCAGAGCACACTTCGGATCGCCCCAGATCCGTTGATGCACAGTCGAACAGCGAAACGGTCGCGGTTGCGTCACAGGTTGAACTCACAACTTGCATACGCCTCCGGCGCCGTGGTCTTGTGTACCAAGAGCAACATTGGCCACATCTGTCACATTTGTAACAGATGGGACCACAGCGTCTGTCCAAGGAGATCCATGCCCAGCTCAATGATGATCCGCCGCAGCGCCGCAGTCCTGGCGGTCGGTTTGTCTGCCGCCCTGCTGACCCCGGCCATGGCACTGGCTGCACCGGTCGCACCCGACGCGGTCACCGTGACCGCACCGGCGCAGACCCCGGGCAACGACGCACTCAAGGCCGCGATCGCCGCGCTCACCAAGTCGGCAGTCGATCCTGCTGCCCTCGCCGCCGCGAAGGCACTCCTGAGCGGCACACCGCAGATCGAGTCCACACCGGCCGCAGAGATCACTGCCACGCCGGCGGCCGACGCCACCGACTTTGCGGCGTCACTCGCCGCAGCCGATGCTGCGCTGGAGAAGCTGGGCATCCAATCCTTCATCAACCCCTCCGTCGCCTTCAACTGCGTCGCGCCCACCGAGGACAACCCTTTTGGACTCGTTCCGGCCGTCGGCGGTGCCGCACCGGGTCCGTATGTCATCCCGGGGCTGAAGGTTCCGGAATTTCTGAAGCCCTTTCTCCCCGCGGGTTTCTCGCCCGAGCTGGTCGGCGACGGTGAAACCCTGTTCGGATTCGTCCCGGCAGGGATCACCGCAGACGGTGGGGGCACCGGCATGCAGGTCGCCTGGTTCAACATCGACACCTTCAAGGGTGGTTTTGTCGACATGGCGCCGGTCGGCACCACGATCACCGACCAGCTGATCAAGCAGGTGAAGAAGATCAGGAATCTCAGCCCCACCGAAGAAGCCACTGCTCGCGCCGTCATCAGCCCCCTGGCAAAGGCATTTGACCTGCCCGGCGCCCGTCTCGCACCGGTCGCGACCGGTAACGGCACCGTGCTGTCGGCCGTCTTCGGCACCGTGCAGAACGGTGACCGCAGTTGTTTCTTCCTCCCGATGATCGGGATCACTCAGGTTTAGTCCGCCGACGCGGACCTTTGTAGGAGAAGTGGTCATGAAGAGTGTTCACAAGCAAGCACTACGACGTGTCGGGGCCCGCGGCCTCACCGCCACCGCGATTGCGGCAGTGGTCGCCGGTGGTCTCGGTGCCGCCGGTATCGCGTCCGCCGAGCCCGTTCCGACGGGTGGAACGGCGGGCAAGGTGTTCGCGAACATCGGTCTGCCCGATGATCGTTGGGTGAGCGGTGCCGGATCCGCCGATCGCTTCACGTACTGGACCGACGCCGCCACCGATCGCACCGAACTGAGCAGCGCGGCTGTCTATCTCCCCCGCGGGGAAGCACCGGAGGGTGGATGGCCGGTGGTGGCCTGGGCCCACGACACCGTCGGATTGGCCGACAAGTGCGCACCGTCGTGGTCGGGCAAGACCGAATCGGCCGCGCATTGGAACGACATCACACCGTGGCTCCGGAAGGGCTACGCGGTTGTCGCCTCCGACTACGCCGGCCTCGGCGTCGAGGGCGCACTCCCCGACCTCCAGACGAACATCAAGGCCCACAACATCGTTGACGCCGTCAAGGCCGCACACGACATCACCGGAGAACTCTCCGACCGATGGGTTGTGAACGGAAACGGCAGCGGCGCAACGGCAGCGCTGGCCACTGCGCGCAGTGCCTCGCAGATCCAGGGTCCCGGACTGGACTTCCGCGGCGCAACGGTCACCAGCGTGCCGGACAACCTCGGAGAACTCGTCCTCAATGCCGGTCCCGAATTCATCCCGGTGCCATTGTCGTCGGACCTGACCGCCGAGGTTCTGTACGCCGTCTCCGGTATCCGCGGATCGCATCCCGAGCTGAACCTCGACTCGTACCTGACCACCGAGGGCAAAGCGTTGGCGGACAAGGCGGTCACGATGTGCTCGGCCGAACTGCAGAGCTCGGTGGCGTCGACCAGTTTGAACCAACTGTTCAGCCGTCCGGTGGCATCGATTCCGAATCTCCGCCCCATCGTGCAGGCCTATCTCGGGGTTCCCGACACCGGGTACGTCAAGCCGGTCTTCTTCGGCCAGGGCCTGCTCGACACCACCGTGATCCTGCCCTACACGCTCGAGTTCCTCGGCCGCGTCGAGGCATCGAGCCAATCGACAACCATCCTCACCTACCCGGTGGACGGACAGGGAACTGCAGCAGCAGCATTCCCGGACGCCTCGTCGTTTGTCGCCGCGCTGTTCGCCCGGTAGCGGCGGTATGCGTCTGCCCCACTGGGAGTTGCCCGAGCGAAAGGTCTTCCTCGCTGCGACGCTGGCGGTTTCGGCCGCCGGCGCCGCGCGGTGGCGGCCCGGCGTGGCCGTCGCCAAACCCGCGGCGCTGGCCGCACTGGCCGTGGGCGTTGCGCGCGGTGCACGGCAACGTTCCGGCATCGACAACGCACTGCTGACGGCCGCGATCACTGCTTCGGCCGCCGGCGACTACTTCATGTACCGCGAGGAGTTCGCCACCGGTGCCGAGAAGGACCGACAGATCCAAACGGGTGCAACGATGTTCGGTCTGGCGCACCTGTCCTATCTCGGCCTGCTGACGAGGCACGGAGCCCGGCCCACCAGAGCGCGATTGCTGTCCCGCTTCGGAGTGATGAACGAGGTCACCGCACTGCTGGTGGTCAACGCGCCGAGACTGCTTCCGGTCCTGGGAACCTACGGAGCGACATTGGCGACCATGGCGGCCACGGCCGGCGATCCGGTACTCACCGCTGGTGACCCGGGCGACCCCACCCGTAGGCTTCCTCTCGGCGGGATCACGTTCATGGCCTCGGATGCACTGCTGATGAATCGCCGATACCTGCTGCGCGGCACGGGTTCACGCGCGGTCACCGAAGCCGCTGTGCTGTCAACGTATTTCGTGGCCCAGATGCTGTTGCTCGACGGAATGGACAGCGTCAGTCGCTCATCCGGGCGCCGGTGACCTGAGGTCAGAGCTTTCCGTGCTCCTTGAGCACAGCTTCGACCTCACCGAGCGAGTCCATGTCCTCGAGTTCCATACCCTTGGTCTCGGGCACCTTGTAATGCACGTAGAACCAGGAGATGAACGCGCAGAAGGCAAAGAACCCGTAGATCCAGGCCAGACCGAGAACGTCGTTGAGTTCGGGGAAGAGCAACGAGATCGTGAAGTTGGCCAGCCAGTTGACAGCGGTGCAGATGCCGAGTGCAACACCGCGGATGCGGTTGGGGAACATCTCACCGAGCATCACCCACATCACCGGACCCCAGGTGGCGGCGAACGCCACCACAAAGAGGTTGGCGCCGATCAACGCGACCACACCCCACTCGTCGGGCAGGGTGATGTCGTCGCCCGATCCGATCTGCTGGGTGAACGCGATACACGCCATCACCAGTCCGAAGAACATGCCCACCGAGCCGATCAGCAACAGTTTTCGCCGGCCTATCCGGTCGACGAACAAGATCGCCCCAAATGTCATGACCACGTTGATCAACGCGGTGATGACGGAGGTCTTGAACGATTGACTCTCGCTGAATCCGACCGACTGCCACAGCGTGGTGGAGTAGTAGAAAATCGCATTGATACCAACGAACTGCTGCAGTACCGCGATCCAGATACCCACCCACACCAGCGGATGCAAACCAAACGACGGACCGCGAATGTCCTTGATGGACACGGTGGATTCCCGCTTGAGGGTCAGCCGGATCTCTTTGACACGCGCCAGCGGGTCGGCCTCCCCCGTCACCTCGGTGAGAATGCGCGCAGCTTCTTCGTCGAGGTTGGTGCCCACCAGATACCGCGGCGACTCGGGGATCGTCAACGCGCAGACTCCATAGACGAGGGCCGGAACGACGCCCACGATGAACATCCAGCGCCAGGCCTCGATGCCGAACCACAGATCGTTGTTCGCGCTGCCTGCACTGTCGGCGAGAAGGGCATCGGAGAGCAAAGCCACGAATATACCCATGGTGATGGCCAATTGCTGCAACGAGCCCAGCGCGCCGCGGTACGTCGCCGGTGCGATCTCGGCGATGTACGCGGGCGCGATCACCGAGGCGATACCGATGCCGAGGCCGCCGATCACACGCCAGAACAACAGATCTGGGACCGAGAAGGCCAGTCCGGTGCCGATCGAGGACACCGTGAACAGCGCCGAGCCCAGCAACATCACCTTCTTGCGACCCCAGATGTCTGCCAGGCGGCCGGCAAACCAGGCGCCGAGCGCACACCCGAGGAGTGCGATCGCGACCGAAAAACCCTTCATGAAGTGGTTCAGCTCAAAGTGATCACCGATGGAATCGACAGCGCCGTTGACCACGGAACTGTCGAAGCCGAAGAGGAAGCCACCCACGGCGGCGGCCACGGTGACACCTATGACCTTGGCAACGTGGGTATCTCGGCCTTGCTGCGACTTGGGTTTGTTGGCTGCGCCAGTGGACATAGATCTGACCTACCTTCCCAGGCGGCGGCCGCCTGTCAGCTCCGACAGATTCACCACCAGGTGACGCTACGCCGCTGATGCTGCCGAAGTCTTTAGGTTGGCGGAAGAAGATCGATCACAACTCGGTCACCATCGAAGTACGAACCGGGATTCAGACCGTCGCAGAGCCGGAGCACGATGAGTACTGCGGATTGACCATCGGAACAAACGCCAGTGCCCCGATCTTCTGATGCACGATGAAAGAGATGTTGCCCCGGCCTGTTTGGAGCGATCCTTCCCAGTTCACCGAATGTCCGCGCGACGGGAGGATCACCGTCCCGACGGCACCGGTGCTCGTGTTGGTCCAGCGCACGGTTGTCTCCACGGTGTACTCGAACAGCGACGCCGACCGCAGGGTGTTGGCGCTGAGGTACAGTACCGGCGGTCTGGCACCGTCTTTCGGGAGTTCGACGTTGTTGTAGACGTCGACGGCGATGCGTAACGGAACTGACGACCACGGATCGGGACTGTTGCAGCTGATGGTGTCGATGAGCTGCGGTTCGGCAGCCGCCGGTGCAGCCACCACCCCGAGCACGATTCCAGAACCCGCGGCCACCGCGACCGCCGCTATTCGTTGCAGCAACGAAAACCTGGTCATGATGCATCGCCTCCAGCTGTGCACGTGACCCGACCCTTTTGCATTGAACCAGCTCACCGGGATGCTCTGCGGCATTTTCCGTCACTGCCGATAAGCTGGGTTGGCAGAAATCACCCGGCGACCGGAGGTCCGCATGACCCGCCAGATCTGTATCGCGCAAGAGCCAGAAGCCGACAAGCTCCTGTCCGTCGATGACTTCGCACTGGTTGTCGGCATGACCCTGGATCAGCAGTTCCCGATGGAAGCGGCGTTCAAGGGCCCGCAGAAAATCGCCGAGCGGATGGACGGCTTTGATCTGCAGAAGATCGCCGCCTCCGATCCGGATGAGTTCGTGGCGCTGTGCTCGCAGACCCCGGCCATCCACCGGTTCCCCGGTTCGATGGCAAAACGCATCCATGACCTGGCGGTTTTCATCTCCGACAACTACGACGGCTCCCCTTCCGCCATCTGGACCGAGGGTGATCCCGACGGCAAGACAGTGCTCAAACGCCTCAAATCGCTCCCCGGCTGGGGCGACATGAAGGCCCGCATCTTCCTCGCCCTGCTCGGCAAGCAGCTCGGAGTGGAGCCGGACGGCTGGCGCCAGGCCGCCGGGGATTACGGAAACGAGGGCGAACGCCGGTCGGTGGCCGACGTCGTCGACAGCGTGAGCCTGCAAGAGGTCCGCGATTTCAAGAAACAGGCGAAAGCCGCCGCCAAGGCCGCCAAGACCGGCTGAGCGGGTCAAAGCCGATGAATGTGTCCGAGAGTTACGTCAAACCCTTAGGGTGAAGTCATGGATGCCAAATTGGTGATCGAGATCCCGACACGGCTGGGTTTTGCAGTGGCAGGCGCAGCGCTCAGCGCCGTCGAAGCCACCGTGGCACTGAGCCGGATCGCCGTCGAGAACGCGCACCACGAGATCGCCTCCACCCTGGGCATGCGGGAAACACCCGCGTTTCGCAGCCCGTTGCAGCTGCTCAATCAGCTCGGCGAACTGCTCGAAGAAGACCGTTCACTCGGAAAAATACTCGCGCGCGGCGGACCCCTCGAACGACTGTTGGCCCAGGACGGCCTGGTCGAACGGGTACTGGCCGAAGACGGTGTGCTCGACCAGATGACGGAGGCAGGCGGTCCGCTCGACCGACTGCTCTCGCGGGGTGGCCCGGTGGATCGCCTGCTGTCCGAGGAGGGGGTCCTCGCCAAGCTCACGAAGCAGGGCGGTCTGCTCGATCGCATCTCCGAAGACGAGGGTTTCCTCGATCGATTGACTGTCGAAGAGGGTCTGCTGGAACAACTTGTCGGCGAGGGCGGCGCGCTCGAACGAACGATCGCACCCGGCGGACCGATCGACCGGCTCTCCGAACTCGTCGAGATGATCGGCCAATTGGCGCCGAGCATCGACAAGCTCCAAGAGACTGTCGTGGAACTCAACGACGCCGCCGGGGCGCTCAACGATGCGGTCGCACCGGTCGGTGAACTCGTCGGCCGGCTACCGAAACGCCTGGTACGCGGCAGGAACGGCCACGAGCACTAGTTCCGCATCAGACGCGCCGGTACGTGGTCAGTCGAACCATCCGCCCACGGCCGGCGCAGTGTTGTGCCAGATGTGTTTGCTCTCCCGGTATTCGGCCAATCCGCTCGGGCCGAGTTCGCGTCCGGTACCGGACCGTCCGAATCCACCCCATTCCGCTGCCGGGGTGTAGGTGCCGAAGTCGTTGAGCCACACGGTTCCGTGCCGTAGCGCACGGACCACACGTTCACCGCGGTCCCGGTCGCTGGTTTGGACTCCCGCCGCCAGCCCATACGACGTGTCGTTGCCCAGTTCGATGGCCTCGGTCTCGGTACTGAACCGTTCCACGGTGAGAATCGGTCCGAACGTCTCTTCCTGGACGATCCTCATACTTCGGTGGCAACGGTCGAAAATGGTGGGCAGGTAGTAGCTTCCGTTCGCGAGCCGGGGATCGTCCGGACGCTTTCCGCCCGCGACCAGTTCCGCTCCCTCCGAAATACCCAGCGCCACATACGCTTCCACCTTGGATCGGTGCTCCGCCGACACCAGCGGACCGGTCTGGCTGGGCGGGTCCATGCCGGGTCCGACCCGGATCCCGGCCGCACGGCGAACGAGCTCGGCGACGAAACCGTCGGCGATGGATTCGTGCACGATCAACCGGGTCCCGGCCGAGCACACCTGCCCCGAGTGCAGGAAGGCACCGGTCAGCACGGCATCAACGGCAATGGCGTGGTCGGCGTCCGCGAACACGATGTGCGGATTCTTCCCACCGAGTTCCAGGGCGACACGCGTGATGTGTTCGGCGGCCGCTCGTGCGATCGCGACACCGGTCGACGCGCCGCCGGTGAAGGAGATCAGGTCGACGTCCGGTGTGCCGGTCAGCGCGGCGCCCACCACCGATCCGTCACCCTGCACCAGATTCACGACTCCCGCCGGCACCCCAGCCTGTGCGATCAACCGCATCAGGGCGATCGTGCTCAGCGGCGTGACCTCGCTCGGCTTGACCACCATCGTGGCGCCGGCGGCCAGCGCCGGCGCGACCTTCCACGACATCTGCAGGAGCGGATAGTTCCACGGCGCGATGAGCGCACACACCCCGACAGGTTCGTGCACCACGCGGCTCACCACTGCCGGGTTCCCGGTATCGACGAACCGATCGGAGTCCGTCGTCACCAGATCCGCGTAATACCGGAACACCGCGATCACGTCGTCGATATCGATGTGGCTCTCGTGCAGCGTCTTCCCGGTATCGAGTGTTTCGATCCGGGCGAGGGCGTCGCGGTGTGTGTCGAGCAGTTCGGCCACCCGCAGCAACAACTCGGCCCGCTCGGTCGGCGGACGCGTCGACCAGCTACCGGCATCGAAGGCACGCCGGGCGGCGGCGACCGCGGCAGATACATCTGCCGAACCTGCCTCGTCGACCACGGCGATGACCGTGCCGTCGGCCGGATTGCGGATCTGCCGCGTTCCGCCGCCGACCGGTGCCACCCAGGTCCCGTCGATATAGAGGTGCGGCGAGGCGAGCAACTGCTCATCGTCTCCGATCACGTCGACTCCTCTTTCGGTCCTTCGCGGTCCACCAATAGTCGGTGAGCTCATCGAGCCGCCGGCAGCCGCCCCCGTTGATGACCGGTGACGCCTTTCGATCCGGCTGAATGTAATCCTGGCGAGGCCGGGCAACGGCTGGTTGCATCTGAGCCGATCGTTCTCCGAACGAAAGGCCCTCCATGTCCCTCGCTTACGCTGCCGCTGACCCCACCACCACGGTGCGGGTGGTCAAGCTCGGTAACCATATCGGAGCACAAATCAGTGGGGTTCGCCTCGGCGGTGACCTGGACAAGGCGACGGTCGCGACCATCCGCGCCGCGCTCAACGAGCACAAGGTGATCTTCTTCCGCGACCAGCAGCACCTGAGCGAGGACGGGCAGTACGAGTTCGCGCAGCTGCTCGGCAGCCCGACCACCCCGCACCCGACCCTGACGTCCGCGGGTGCAAAGAGTTTGGACATCGATTCCCGCTACGGCGGCCGATCCAACGTCTGGCACACCGACGTCACCTTCGTCGATCGCGTCCCGCGGGCATCGATTCTGCGCGCGGTCACGCTGCCCAGCTACGGTGGCTCAACCACCTGGGCCTCGACAGTCGAGGCCTATAACGCGCTTCCGGCGCCGCTCAAGTTGCTGGCGGAGAATCTGCGTGCCCGGCACAGCAACACCTACGACTACGTCGATGACTCTGTGGAACACCCGGACGCCGGCACCGTGGCGTATCGCCGCGAGTTCGAGTCAACCTACTTCGAAACCGAACACCCCGTCGTGCACGTTCACCCGGATACCGGCGAACGTGCGCTGCTGCTCGGCTGCTTCGTCAAAGAGATCGTCGGCCTGCCCAGCAGCGAGTCACGCGCGCTGTTCCGGCTGTTCCAGGACCGGGTGACCCGGCTGGAGAACACCACCCGCTGGAATTGGGAGCTCGGCGACGTCGCCATATGGGACAACCTCGCCACACAGCACTATGCCGTCGACGACTACGACGCCGACGAGCGCCGCAAGCTCACCCGCATCACCCTGGCCGGGCCCATCCCGGTCGGCGTCGACGGCGTGCCGAGCACGGCCATCGCAGGCAATGCCGAGTCGTACTCCACCGGTGGCACCCTGACTGCGGTGTCCTGGCCGCAAATCGCCGACTGTGTGCTTCCCCGGCCGAGCACGCAGTGTGGGATATCGTTATCGCCAACTTGATTGGTGACCTCGTGCAATCAACCCAACGGTCGTGATGGCTGGTGATGGGAATCCAGTGGACTTGTGGAATTACCTCCAAGGGCGAGGTGAGACTCTCGCATTCCTGACATATCAACACGCGTCCCTGGCATTTCAAACCGTGTTGGTCGGCACCATCGCGGCAATTCTCATCTCGGTGGCGGTTTATCGGCTCCCGTTCCTGTCTGCGCTGACCCTGACGTCGAGTCGTGTTGCATTGACGATTCCCTCGCTGGCACTGCTGGCGATTCTGCTCGTACCGTTCGGGCTGGGAGTGGTCCCGTCGTTCATCATGCTGGCGTTCTTCGCGACGATGCCGGTGATCGGCAACACGATCGTCGGGTTGCGGTCCGTGCCCGCGTCAGTCATCGAATCCGCCCAAGGCATCGGCCTGTCGCGCTGGCGAATTCTGCTGACCGTCGAATTCCCGATAGCCTGGCCGGTGATTCTCATCGGGATCCGGATCTCCACTCAGATGATCGTCGGGGTCGCCGCCATCGTCGCCTACGTGCTCGGACCGGGCCTCGGCTCGCTGATCTTCAACGGACTGTCCCGGCTCGGTGGCGCGAATGCGCTCGAAATGACCCTGACCGGAACGATTCTCATCGTCATCATCGCGCTGGTGTTCGACGCTCTCCTCGTCCTACTCGGCCGCTTCACCATCGCAAAGGGACTCTCATGACCGACGACGTGACCAGCCGGCCCGCCCCGGCAGCACCGGATCGCAACGTCACCGGCGCTGCAATCACGCTGGACGCGGTCGTCAAACGCTTCAAGGGCCAGGACAAGCCGGCGGTCGCACGACTCGACCTCGAGATCGAGGCAGGCGATGTCGTCGCGTTCGTCGGTCCGTCCGGCTGCGGCAAGACGACCACCCTCAAGATGATCAACCGGCTGATCGAGCCGACCGAGGGCCGGATCTTCATCGGTGGACGCGACGTCACCAGGGAGAATCCGAACACGCTGCGGCAGTCGATCGGCTACGTCATCCAGTCCGGTGGACTGTTCCCGCACTGGTCGGTTGCCAAGAACGTCGGTGCCATCCCCCGGGTGCTCGGCTGGGACAAAAAGCGGATCGCCGCACGCACCGAGTACCTGCTCGATCTCGTCGGTCTCGACCCGGATGTCTTCTCCGATCGGCTGCCCAAGGACATGTCCGGCGGGCAGCAGCAACGCATCGGGGTGGCCCGTGCGCTCGCAGCCGATCCGCCGGTCCTGCTCATGGACGAGCCGTTCGGTGCGGTCGATCCCATCACTCGGGTTCGCTTGCAGGACAGCTTGATCGCGATTCAACACGAACTGGGCAAGACCATCGTGTTCGTCACGCACGATTTCGAGGAAGCCACCAAACTCGGCGACAAGGTCCTCATTCTGTCCGAGGGCGGACACGTTGAGCAGTACGCGTCACCGGAAGAGATCCTCACAGACCCGGCGACGCCGTTCGTGGAGGAGTTCGTCGGGTCGGGGGCCAAGCTGGCGTATCTGACCGTCACCCGGGTTCGCGACGTCGAGTACGACGAGATAGTCACCGCGCGGATCGGCGAGGCGTCGCAGGGCGTGATCAACCGTGCGCGGGCGGCCGGGCAGACGTGGGTGGTCGTCGTCGACGAGAGCGGACGGCCGCGGTCGTGGCCGTCGTTGTCGCAGTTGGCGAGCAAACCGGCCGTATCCGACTATCTCGATCGTCGGCTGCCCGTCATCGCTCAATCCTCGACTCTCAACGATGCGCTCGATGCCATGCTTGCCGCGAGCCAGGGTGCTGCGCTCGTGACCGACGGCCGCGGCGCGGTCATCGGTTCGCTCGGCATCGGTACCGTAACCCAGACGATTCAAACCAAGCTCGCCGATGTGCGCGCCGAAGAGTACGGCACCTCGTACGAGAACTACGTCGACGGATCGGATACGTCGCCGACGCCGGTGGTGGCAGCCGACGAGGAACCGCACGTGGTCGTCGAAGCCGAATCGCAAGTCGTCTCCGACGACAACGGATCGGGCACGCAGCCATGACTCGTCTGCGCCGCCTGCCGATGGATGTGTGGTTCGAACCGATCATCATTGTCGTCGTCGGCGTCGGGTACATCCTCTGGTACCAATCAACGACATTGACCCCCACGGAGTCGGCATCGCTGGGCTGGGACAACCTGCGAATCACGATTCTCGACCACATCAGGCTCGCACTGACGGCCGCCGCGATCGTGATCGTCATCGCGATTCCCTTGGGCATCGCGCTGACCCGCCGCTCGCTGAAGCGCTACGAGTCCATCGTGATCAATATCGCCAACGTCGGCCAAGCCGCGCCTGCCGTCGGTCTACTCGTCCTGTTCACCTTCTGGTTGGGCACCGGATTCCGCACCGCGGTCGTCGGTCTCGTCGTATACGCGACACTGCCGATCCTGCAGAACACCATCACCGGACTCCGGCAAGTGGATCAGCGCACGATCGAGGCATCGCGCGGCATCGGCTACTCGGCCGCTCGGACGCTGTTTCAGGTAGAGCTGCCGCTCGCGGTGCCGGTGATCCTCAACGGTGTACGAACCGCCCTCGTCATCCTGGTGGGCACCGCAACGCTGAGCACCTTCATCGGCGCGACCAGTCTCGGCACGCTGATCACAACCGGGGTCACCCTGTTCCTGCCCAAGCTGCTCCTCTCGGGTGCGATCCTGGTCGCGCTGCTGGCGATGATCATCGACTGGCTCGGCAGACTGGTTGAGCTCGCCGCGACCCCACGAGGCATCGCATGAGGTCGTCGCGGGCACGGCTGGCCACCGCCCTTTTCACACTTGTCGCTGCGGTGGCGATGCTGTCCAGCTGCGGCTTGGTGAGCTCGTCAGGAACCTTTCACGACGCGAGCTTGCCAGGCGGAGACAAGCCGTTGGACGGTGCTGACCTGGTGGTCACGTCCAAGAGCTTCACCGAGGGCGTACTGCTCGGCAAGATCACCGCCACTTACCTGGCCGCAGCGGGCGCGGATGTCACCGACCTGACCGGGGCGCCGGGTTCCGCGTCGTCGCGACAGGCCCAGCTCAACGGCGACGCCGACATACTCTGGGAATACACCGGCACCGGTTGGGTCAACTACCACAACCAGACCGAGACGATCTCGGACCCGCAAGAGTTGTGGCAGCGGGTGCACGATATCGAGAAGAGCGAGTACAACCTGGAGTGGTTGCCGCCGGCCAACTTCAACAACACCTACGCGTTCGGCGCCTCCACGCCGACGGCCGAACGCCTCCAGGTGAAAACGCTGTCCGACGTCGCCGCACTCCCCGTTGATGACCGGACGTTCTGCGTCGATGACGAATTCTTCAGTCGCTCCGACGGTTTCCTGCCGATGCTCGAGAAGTACGGCATTCCGTACAACACCGAAAACGGGGTTCCCACCGGCAACGTGACCCGCATGGATGCCGGCGTGGTCTACACCTCGACAGCGAACAGCGATCCGTGCAATTTCGGCATGGTCTACACCACCGACGGTCGGATCAAGAACCTGAACCTTGTCGTCCTCGACGACGACAAAGAGTTCTTCCTGCCATACAGCGGCTCGGCAGTCGTTCGAGGCGAAATCATCGAGCGCTACCCGCAATTGCGGGATCTGATCGGCACGATCTCCGAGCGCCTCACCGATGATCTGATGCAGGAACTCAACGGTCGTGTCGATATCGACGGCGAGGATCCCGCCGATGTGGCCTACGACTGGCTCAAGAGCGAGGGACTGATCGAGTAGGTGCGCGAACCCGGCTCAGTCCGGGCTAACGGCCGGATGCCCTGACGATCTGGTTCCATGCGACCGAGGCCCGCAGCATGTCCATGTAGCTGTCGATGTCTTCGATCGCCGAGTGCGATGCATGGACGCTGATCGCCACGGTGTCGCCGATGCCGTGGACACCGTGCGTCACACTCATCACCGGCGACAGCGCCGGATAGCCCGCGGTGAAGGCCACCGGCCGGTCTCCGAACCTCAGGTCCGCCGCGCCCCGGTTCACACTCGACACCACGGTGTTGCCGGACACCGAAGCCGGAACGACGGTCGGGTCGAATTGTGAGACGCCCCATCGCAACAACGGCGCCGGGATCGCCGCGAATGCTTCGTCGGACGCCCGCAGTGCCGGGTGGCTGTTCCGTAACTGCCGCTCCCCCAACGCTTCGGCGATCTGTCCGGTCCGGACCTCCAATGCGGCCGTCCCCGAGTACAGGCCGATTCCGACATTTCGGAAATGGTTACGCCCCATTGGTTTTCCGAACTTCTCCATCGATACCTCGGCACCGAGTGTCTCAGGGTCCTCGCCGGTTGACCGTAAGTGATCGGACAAAGCCAGCGAGATCGCGGTGAGCGCACTGATGGTCACCGTCGGCCCGGGGAAGTCGTCGCGGCGGAACACCAGGGTTCGAATCGCCCGTTCCCCTTCGGGGCGGCTGTTGGTGGACAGCAGTGGCCGGCCTGCTGACGCCGGAGGCACTGCGCCGGTGGCGACGTCGTCGACCAGCTGCCGATGAGTGCGGGTGGCTTCGATCGCCCGCCAGCCCAGCGATCCGATCTGCTTGGGAAACCGGATGGCTGCGAGCGCGGCTGCGTGCACGACGGAGTACGGCGTCTGGGCTTCGGCAGTCACCGGGTCCGTCGGCGGCTGCGGCGAGAATATTGCGCGGGCCAGAGCGGACGACCGGATTCCGTCTCCCAGCGCATGGCTGACCTGGAAGACCGCCACGGTGGCCGCGGCCGCACAATTCGGCGCGCCTTCAACGGCTCCGAACAGATGCAGCCGCCACGTGGACTCCCGCGGATCGAGCTGGTCATCGGCCAGACCGGCCACCAGGCGCAGGCAATCGGGCCACTGGGTGGTCCCCTCGCTGTGCACGACGACCTGATCGCGGTCGACGTCGCCGCGAACCCAGTACGGGTAGTCCAGGGCGCAGTCGACGGCAGCGATCCGCAGGCTCAGATCCGGCACGGCCCGGACCCGTTCGAGGACGTCGTCGATTGCGCTATCCAGCTGTTCCGGTGCACCGCCAAAGGCATAGAGGAGGAACTGGTCATTCGGGATCTTGTCCGACATCCAGTACATCTGGGCGTCGACCGGCGCCATTCGCTCCATGTGGTGAACCTACCTAAGCAACCCACGTCGAGGCACCGGATTCCTTGCGCGGCGATGTCCCGAATCATTGCGATGTCTGAAATCGTGGGATACCCGTCCTGGACGCCACGGCGTCGGTGGAAGATGCTGTTGTGGTGACCAGAACCGTCGTCGTGCTTGCATATGAGGGTGTCCAGGCGCTGGACCTGGTCGGACCGGCAGAGGTGTTCGACACCGCCACGCTCCTACTTCCGGAAGGAGACGGCTACGACGTCGTCGTGGCCTCACCGACCGGGCAACCGTTGCGGACGAGCGGTGCCCTCACCTTCCACACCTGCCCGCTGCCCGAACCCGGATCCCACATCGACACGTTGATCATCCCGGGCGGCGCCGGCGCGATCGACCACAGCACCGGGCCTGACTGCAGTGCATGGCTGGCCGACGAACGCTTCCGATCGACCCGGATTGCCACGGTGTGCACGGGGGCGTTTCTCGCGGCCGAAGCCGGCCTGCTCGACGGCCTGCCCGCGACCACACACTGGGCACTGGCCGACGAACTCCGGCGTCGATATCCGGCCGTCGAGGTCGATCCGTCGTCGATTTTCTGTCGCAGCTCCGAAAAGATCTGGACCTCGGCCGGTGTCTCTTCGGGGATCGATCTCGCACTCGCCCTCGTCGAGGACGACCACGATCAGGACATCGCGCAGTCGGTGGCCCAGTGGCTTGTGCTGTATCGGCGTAGGTCCGGCTTTCAATCCCAGTTCGCGCCCCCGGTGTGGACGCCACGAGCCCGCTCCACACCTGTCCGCGCGGCACAGGAATACATCGAGGCAGATCCCTCTCGGCCGTGCGGCGTCCCCGATCTCGCCGGCCGGGCCGGAATGAGTGAGCGGCATTTCACCCGCCTGTTCACCGCGGAGGTGGGAATACCGCCGGGCCGCTACGTCGAGAAGATCCGGGTTGACATCGCCCGGGCGCACCTTGAAACATCCAGCGACACAAACGCTTCCATTGCGACGCGGTGCGGCTTCCGCTCCGCCGAAGTGATGCGCCGCGCCTTCTTGCGCAGCATCGGGATACCCCCCGACACCTACCGGCAGTCCTTTGCGCAGACCAACTCCCCTATTAGAGCCGCGGCACTCGCCGCCGCCGAACTCGAATCTTCGGAGCGTTGACATGACCCAGATAGCGATCGTTCTATACCCCGGATTCACCGCACTCGACGTGATCGGCCCGTACGAGGTTCTCAGATTTCTTCCGGACGCAGAGGTCCGGTTCGTCTGGCACGAGGCCGGACCCATCACCGCCGATTCCGGGGTCGCAATACTCGGGGCCACACACACCCTGGCCGAAACCCCGCGCCCCGACATCGTTGTGGTGCCGGGCGGTAGCTCGTCCGTGGGGATCCATGCCCGGGACAAGCACCTGCTGGCCTGGCTCGGCCAGGTGCATGAGACCACGGCGTGGACGTCGTCGGTGTGTGCCGGTTCGGTCATCCTTGCTGCGGCCGGCCTCTTGACCGATCAGCGTGCCACCAGTCACTGGCAGGTGCTGCCCTCGCTGCGCCTGTTCGGCGTGACGCCCGTCGGCGATGAGCGAATCGTGTTCTCCGGCCGCGTGGTAACCAGTGCCGGGGTATCGGCGGGGATCGATCTGGCCTTGTGGATCGCCGGGAAGGTCGGTGGGACCACGCGGGCCGAGGCGATTCAGCTGGCGATCGAGTACGACCCTCAACCGCCGTTTGATGCCGGACACCTCAGCAAGTCAACCACCTCGGCGAAAGCCCTGGCCCTCGTCCTGCTCACGAAGGAGAGCGTCAACCCGGCCCACCTGTCGGCGATCACCAAACTCGCCTGGACGCAGAGCCTTGCGAAGGTCCGGAACCGCTGACTCACCCGGCTCCGGACCGTGTGCTCCGACAGGAACAGTCGTCGCGCGATGGCGGCGTTGTCGAGGCCTCGCGGCATGAGGTCGCCTTCGCCGGACTGGCATTGGGCAAGAGCACCATTACCCGATGAGGTTGCAAATCAACGACGGAGGGGGTGAAGATCGCGGATCCGGTCCGGGCGTAGAGTGACCCGCGCCACAATGGTGAAGCACTCTCCTATCGCCCACAACGCACCCAGGAGTCCCGGTGACCGACACGCAGGAACGCCGACCAAATCCGCATATCGACCTGATCCGCACCGACCCCGATCTACCGCCGGTCGCGATCATCGATCGCAGTCCGATGACGGTCGGAAAACGAGTCACCTTCGCGGTGATCGCCATTATCGGCGCGTTCGCCTGGGCGATCATCGCGTTTGTGCGTGGCGAAAACGTCAACGCCGTCTGGTTTGTCATCGCTGCGATCTGTACCTACATCATCGGCTACCGGTTCTACGCGCGGCTGATCGAGATGAAGATCGTGCGCCCCCGCGACGACCACGCGACGCCTGCCGAAGTCCTCGACAACGCGCAGGATTACATGCCCACCGACCGGCGGGTGCTGTTCGGACACCATTTCGCCGCCATCGCCGGCGCCGGACCGCTGGTGGGCCCGGTGCTGGCCGCACAGATGGGCTATCTGCCCGGAACGATCTGGATCATCATCGGCGCGGTGTTCGCCGGTTGCGTCCAGGACTATCTGGTGTTGTCCATTTCCACTCGGCGACGGGGCCGCAGCCTCGGTCAGATGGCCCGCGACGAACTCGGCGATGTCGGTGGCTTCGCGGCATTGATCGCGGTGTTCGTGATCATGATCATCCTGATCGCGGTACTGGCACTCGTGGTTGTCAACGCACTGGCCGAAAGCCCCTGGGGTGTCTTCTCTCTGGCGATGACGATCCCGATCGCCCTGTTCATGGGTGTCTATTTGCGCTACCTGCGCCCAGGAAACGTCTCCGAGGTCTCGCTTATCGGTTTCGTCCTGCTGATGCTCGCCATCATCTCCGGGCGGTGGGTCGGTGAATCAGCCTGGGGCAAAGACCTGTTCAGTCTCTCACCGGTTTTCCTGAGTTGGTGCATCATCATCTACGGGTTCGCCGCGGCCGTATTGCCTGTCTGGCTACTGCTGGCACCGCGCGACTACCTGTCCACCTTCATGAAGGTCGGCACGATCCTGCTGCTGGCAGTGGGCATCGTGATCGCCCGCCCGGTCATGCAGGCACCCGCGGTCAGCGAGTTCGCCCACAACGGCCAGGGACCCGCCTTTGCCGGTTCGCTGTTCCCATTCCTGTTCATCACCATTGCGTGCGGCGCCCTCTCCGGTTTTCATTCCCTGATCGCTTCCGGGACAACGCCGAAGATGCTCGAGAAGGAGAGCCAGGCCCGGATCATCGGATACGGCGGCATGCTGACCGAATCGTTTGTCGCGATCATGGCCCTGGTCACCGCCTGTATCCTCAACCAGCACTTGTACTTCGCGATGAACGCACCGAAAGCCGTCACCGGTGGTACGCCGGAAACCGCTGCGGAATACGTCAACGGACTTGGCCTGAGCGGGGATCCGGCCACGGCCGCGCAGTTGGAGGAGGCGGCCAGAGCGGTCGGTGAAGAATCGGTCATCTCCAGGACCGGTGGTGCACCAACACTGGCCATGGGTATGGCCGACACGATGCAGGAAGCATTCGGCGGTGAATCGATGCGATCCTTCTGGTATCACTTCGCGATCATGTTCGAGGCGCTGTTCATCCTGACAACCGTCGACGCCGGAACCCGCGTAGCCCGGTTCATGCTCTCCGACGGCTTGAGCAATGTGAAGGGCGGCAAGCGTTTCAAGAATCCTTCGTGGCGCCCCGGTGCCTGGTTGTGCACGCTGATCGTGGTCGCACTGTGGGGATCGATCCTGCTGATGGGTGTGACCGACCCCCTCGGCGGTATCAACACCCTGTTCCCCCTCTTCGGCATCGCCAATCAGTTGCTGGCCGCGATCGCACTGACCGTGGTGTTGGTGGTCGTGCTCAAGCGCGGACTCGTCAAATGGGCCTGGATACCCGGGGTTCCGCTGGTCTGGGATCTGGCGGTGACCATGACGGCGTCGTGGGAGAAGATCTTCTCGAACAACCCCGCCATCGGCTATTGGCAACAGCATCAAGACTTTGTCGATGCGAAGGATTCCGGCCTCACCGCCTTCAAATCCGCGAAGACATCCAGCGAGATCGACGCGGTGATCCGCAATACGTTCATCCAGGGCACGCTCTCGATCGTGTTTGCGGTGCTCGTCCTGATCGTCGTCATCGCCGCAGTCTTCGTCTCCGTCAAAGCGATTCGCATGGGCGGACTACCGACCGCTGAGGATGAACCCACCGAATCCACATACTTCGCGCCCAGCGGAATGTTCCCGACACCGACCGAAAAGGAGGTGCAGCGGGAATGGGACGAGTATCTGAAGGAGAATCCACGACAGCTGCATCACTGATGCGGCGCGGTATCCGGGCGGTGCACTGGTATATCCGGTCGGTCATGGGCGACAACGATTATCGGCGCTATGTCACGCATCACACTGCGCGGCATCCGGATACACCGCCGTTGACCGAAAGTGACTACTGGCGCAATCGCTACGCCGCGCAGGACAACAACCCACAGGGCCGTTGCTGCTGATCGCCCCTGCAGTGGAAAAGGTCGCTGTTACGCGGCGGACGGGATCGGGTCGCCGGTCTCGCGGGACGGTTCGATGTCGTGCCGTTTGACCAACAGGATGATGGCCAGGATCGGGTAGACGAGGATGGGAGCGAAGGCGCCGGCGTAAACCGCCTGATCCAGCACGATCGCAGTGCTGCTCAGCAGCGCGAAGTCGAAGAGTCCGTGCAATATCGAATTGAGCGCATTGCCGCCCGAGACCCGGCGGGTGAGATAGAAGAAGTACCCGGCCAAACTCACCATGATCGCCTGGGGGATCGCGGACGCACCATGCCCGAATGCGTTCGTCAGGTGGACTGCACCGAAGATGACGCTGGACCACAGCGCAACCCGGCCCTCGCTGAGGCCATGGTTGCGCAGCACGGTCACGCCGATGCCGCGGAACATGCCTTCCTCACCCCATCCGACGAACTGGGTGGCAACGAGAAGAGCGACGATGAACAGCCATCCCTTGTCGGCAAGCGCGCTGTAGTCGATACCCAGCAGGATGGCGACAATCAGAACGATGGGCACGACCCACACCCAGCGGTTGACCGGTCTGTCGTCCTTGATCACCGGCCGCCACCAGCCCAGCGCCGAGATGACCAAGTAGGTGAACACAAAGGCCAGGCCAAGGGGAATCACCATCGTGAAGACGACACCGCGGGTGGTGAAGGTTTCGTCTTCGTCGGCCCACCCGTCGATGAGGCGACCCCCGAACTGGATGATCACCAGGTACACGATGACAACGATGGCAAAGGCGATGTATGAGAGATGGCGACCGGTGATCCGAGGCGCGGCCGCAGGTTCTTTGGTGTTCACTGCGCAAGCCTAACGGTCGACTTCACAGCGCACAGGGCGCGACATCCCCGATCTGTGAGGACCGACTCACCTGTCCTGTTCCGAGGCTGCGGTCACCGATTCGATCGCTTCCCACATCTGCTGCGCCAGATCATGATTGAGACCCACACCCCTGATCTCATCGCTCCAGATCCGTTTGTCGCTCCGCCGCAGATGCCACCCGATGAATCTGCCGGTCTCCGCGTGCGCACTGGTGGCGACGAAGAGAAGCGGCAGGACACCCTCTTCCGGGTTGCGGGACACCGTCGCATGTGCCACCGCCATCACCGATTTCGCCACAATACCGTTCACCGCGTTGTGCATGGGAGTCTTGCTCAACCCGGGATGAGCGATGAAACTTCTTACCGAGGAACCGCTTTCACGTAGCCGATTCTCGAGTTCAAGGGCGAACAGCACGGTCGCCACCTTCGAGACGACGTAGGCGCCGTGCGGTGAATGGTCGTGCTCGAAACTCAGGTCACTGAAGTCGACATCCACCTTGACCCGACGGTAGAGGTTGGAGCCTACGCTGACCACCCGGGCCGCGTCACCACGTTCGAGAAGCGGCAACAGTTTGCCGGTCAGTTCAAAATGTCCGACCACATTGGCGGCGAAGGTGCTCTCGATACCGTCCGCGGTCACGACGTAGGGCTGATTGCCGACTCCGGCATTGAGGATCAAAGCATCAATCGGCTTGTCCAGAGCAGTCATTCGGCTCGCAAAGGCCCGCACCGACTTCAGGTTGGTCAATTCGATCGCCCCGACCTGCACCCGGGCGTCCGGGCGCGAGGCCCGGATCTTCTCGGCCACCCGTTGTCCTTTGACGACGTCGCGTACCGCCAGGACCACCTCGGCGCCGCGTTTCGCCAACTCCCGGGCCATGATCGCGCCGAGCCCACTGCTGGCGCCGGTGACAATGATCCGCCGACCACTCTGATCCGGCATCGCATGCAGATTCCAGTGGAAGTAGCTGTCTCTCATCAGCGCACTCCCCTCCCGACATCTGCGTCGGTAACAGTTTCCCAGAATTAGATCCGGTTGAGGGCGAGTTGCCTCGTCACCACGTCGACGATCCGGTCCGGTGTTGCCACCAGTCCGCCCGAAACCCACTCGGCAGTCAACTCGGCGATACCTCCGACCAGCAACAATGCCAGTGGCCGGCGGTCTTCGACCGGCACCGCGTCGTCGCCGAACAACTCTGGAATCCGAGCGGCCAACAGGTCGGCGAACTCGTTGACGATGGCGCGGCGATGCTCGCGTGTCGCCCTCAGACCCAGCGACTCGGTGAGCACGACCTGCCCCTTGCGCTGGTCCTCGGTCATGATGGCGATAAAAGCGCTTATGGCCGAACGGATCTGCTCCTCTGGCGCGGCGTTCATGTCGTGCGACAACGCCGCGAGGACCGCGGCCCGCACCTCATGCGCAAGTTCGTCGAGCAGATCCCCCATCAGCGCGTCCAGTCCCGGGAAGCTCTCGTAGAAGTACCGCTCACTCAATCCGGCGCAGCGGCACACGGCCGTCATGGTCGCGCGTTCGGCTCCCATGGACGACACAACCTCCAAGGCCGCGTCGAGCAATTGCCGACGCCGACGACTCACCCGCTCATGAGCGCTTGCGCCACCGTACTTTCGCTCTGATCCGGCCACCGCACCATGTTGACACCAGCCCTCACGTGATGCACGCTACCTAATCAGGAAGGAAGTCCTGTCAGATAGGAATTCGCTCGCATGGCCCATAAGACATCCCTCGCACCGGCCGGCACCACACCTGTCAGCGGTGGTCGCTCGGTGCCGTTTCTCGGACACTCGTACGCCTATTTCCGCAAGCCATTGGAGTTGATGGAGAAGCAATACCGGTTGCACGGCCAGGTCTCTGAGCTGTCGTTCCTGGGCCAGAAGTGGGCGCTGGTCCTCGGACCTGACGCCCTGGGCGAAGCCCTGATCAACCGCGACGGTGCCTTGGTGAGCGGCGATGGCTGGCGCACGCTGATCGGCCCGTTTTTCGATCGGGGCCTGATGCTGCTCGACGGCGACGAACACCGCAGCCATCGACGCATCCTGGCCAAGGCGTTCACCCGGGCACGACTGGCCGCCTACACGGAACTGATGCAGCCGACCATCGCCGAACATGTTCGCACGTTGGCTGCGTCGGAAAATCATCTCGCCTACCCGGCGCTCAAGAAACTCACCCTCGACATCGCCACGGAACTGTTCATGGGCGGGGCCGAGGGACTCCAGCCCGGTGAAATCGACCGAGTCAACCGGTCGTTCATCGGATGCGTTCAGGCCGCGACCTCGATTGTGCGATACCCACTTCCCTTCACGCGCTGGCGTCGCGGCGTCCGCGGGCGGGCCACGCTCGAGGAGTTTTTCGAGCGCTATCTGCCGTCGCGACGAGAACGATTGGGCGACGACGTGTTCAGCGTCTTATGCCGGGTCGAAGCCGACGGCGAACGTCTGTCGGAACGGGACGTCATCAATCACATGATCTTCCTGATGATGGCTGCCCACGACACCTCCACCAGCACCCTGAGTACCGTTCTCTTCGAACTCGGGAAGCATCCTGAGTGGCAGGAGCGATGCCGTCAGGAATCGATTGCGCTGAAGACCGACTCACCCAACCCGGACCAACTCGGCGAACTGTTTTCGGCCACCCTGGTGATCAAAGAGTGCCAACGGCTGATCACACCGGTCCCGGTGGTCGTCCGACGGGCCCGTGCAGACACGACCATCGCCGGCCATCACATCCCGAAAGGCACACCGGTCGCGCTCGGGTTGCATCACAACCACCACTTGCCCGAGCTGTGGACCGATCCGGAACGCTTTGATCCCGAGCGCTTTTCAGACGAACGGCAGGAGGACAAGGTACACAAGTTCTCGTGGAACCCATTCGGCGGCGGCGCACATCGATGCCTTGGGCAGGTGTTCTCAGACCTCGAGGTGCGGTCAGTGCTGCACCACTATCTGCTCAACTTCCGCTGGACGGTACCCGCGAACAGGCCGGCAGAGCTCAGCTGGATTTCACTGCCCTATCCAACCGACGGCATGCCGATTGACCTCACCCGGATCGGTTGATCACCAACGACCCGTTCCCGGCGGCGCTGCGAGGTCGGCCAGGAACGTGTGGGCGAGTGTGCGTACCCGTGCCCACTCGGGCGCAGACTCGAGAGCGTCGAACACCAGCAGCGCGGACCTATCTGGCTCCGAGATCTCCGCCAGGAGTTGATCGAGCCGCCGCAGGTCACCACGACACGTCTCGCTGAGCCCGTGCGGCATCGACGTGGTGAGGTCGGTGAATTGCAGCGCGAGCTCTTCGACACCCACATCCAAACGGTCGAGAAACGCGATCTGATCAGCCGCCGGTGAAGCCAGGCGGCGTATCACCGACACCAGCGCCTTCGTCCGCAGATCGTCCCCACCCAGATAGACAGTTTCCGGTCGCCACCGATCGCCGCCACCGCCGACGCGCGACAACGCGTCAAGACCCCGTGGACCGTCCCCTTCAAACATTCGTAACCATCCCCCACGCGGTTGGCGATCCCTCAGATGATTTGGCTCTGCGAAGCATTCTTTACCAGGGTGTGCCATCTTGTCACTCGTACACAGAAAGCGGTGACGCGATTCAGGCCGGGGACTCGGCGTGCAACCGCCGCGCGATCTCGTCGAGCAATTCATCGACGTCGGCTTCATCGCTGCCGGGATAATTGTCGACAAAATGTTGGAGCCGTTGCCGCTGAGCGACCAACAGACGTTCCGCTTCCTGCTGACCGGCCGGGGTGATGACCGCCAGACCATGGCCGATGTCGATCATTCCGCGCTGCTGCAGTTGCTGCGCGGTCTCCTCGACGACCGAGAGCGGCGTCTGGGAAGCCTCCGACATCAGGTGGAGTTCGCGGGTTCCCTCTTCGGCCACTCGGCTGACCATCCACGCCTCGCCTCGCGTCAGCGAGCTGCCTGCCTGATCGACCACCCCTTCCCAGATCCGGAGCCGATCTTCGCGGCCGAGGGTTCGCCAGATCTGAAGCCGCAACTCCTCCAAGGATGTTCGCTCACCGGCCAAGCCGAACGACGCCCCGACATCGGGCATCTTCGTGACATCCCGCAGTGGAACCTCCGGCAACAGCCAGGCGAGTGCAAATGCCAGCGCTCCGAAGGGAACTGCCACGATGAACACGACTCCGAACGCGTCGGTGAAACCGCTGAGGAACCACTCCTGCACCACCGGTGGGCAGGTCAGGAGTCCGTCCGACGAGGCTTGCAGGATCTCAGAAGAACACCGTCCCACTGCCCCGTCCGGCACGGCGCCCGACAGGTTCGATTCCAGCTGAGAATTGAACACCGCACCGAATACGGCCACCCCCACCGATGCGCCGATCGTGCGGAAGAATGTCGCACCGCTGGTTCCGGTTCCGAGGTCGCGGAACTCGACGGCGTTCTGGACCGCGAGAACCAGAACCTGCATCACCATCCCCAGCCCCATGCCCAGGACGAAGAGATACAGCCCGATGGTCACATCTGAGGTTGAACGATCCATCGTCGACAACAGGTACAGCCCGACGGTGAAGATCGCGGTGCCAAGGATCGGGAACACCTTGTAGCGTCCGGTCCGGCTGATGAGCTGGCCACTGCCGATCGAGGTGATCAATAGACCCGCCATCATCGGGATCATGTTCAGACCCGACTCGGTGGCCGTCGCCCCGCCCACCGTCTGCAGGAACAGCGGCAGGAACGTGATGGCACCGAACATCGCAAAGCCGACAACAAATCCGACGGCCGCGGCAACGGCGAACACCCGGTTGGTGAACAACCGCAGTGGCATCACCGGTTCCGGAACTCGCCGCTCCACCATCACGAACGCAACAACGCACACCAGACCGATGACGGCCAGCCCGAGCACGCGCACCGACGTCCACCCCCACAGTCCACCAAAGCTGGTCACCAACACGATGGACGTGGCGGCAGAAGCGAGTAGCAGCACACCTACGTAATCGATCTTGGGTTTGACCTGGGCCGTGGTCGTCGGCAACACCAGAATCACCGCGACCAGGGCAACCGCACCGATCGGCAGGTTGACGTAGAAGACCCACCGCCAGCTGAGACTGTCGACCAAGAATCCACCGAGCAATGGCCCTGCGACACTGGCCAGTCCGAACACGGCACCGAAAAGCCCCTGATAGCGGCCGCGTTCACGGGCGGGAACCACGTCACCGATGATGGCCTGCGCCAACACCATCAGGCCACCGGCACCCACACCCTGCAACGCGCGGAAGGCGATCAATGTCGCCATCGACCCGGCGAGGCCACACAGTGCCGAACCGACCAGGAAGATCACCACACTCGCGATGAACAGCGGCTTGCGCCCGAACAGGTCGCCGAGCTTGCCCCAGAGCGGAGTGGTCACCGTCGTCGCCAGCATGTACGAGGTGACCACCCAGGTCAGATGGTCGGCTCCCCCGAGATCATTGACGATCGTCGGCAACGCCGTCGACACGATCGTCTGATCAAGCGCCGCCAGGAACATCGCCAGCATCAGGCCACCGAAGATGGCGTAGATCTTCCTTTTCTCCAGTTCGCCCACCGGCGCGCCCGGTCCAGCAGTCTTGCCTTCGGTCATCGTCAGGTCCCGTCTGGTCGGCCTCGCGGTGCATCTAGAGTCTCCCAGCCAGTCGATCAGTTTGTCGCAGAACGAGCTTGGGATACTTGATCAGAGGGAATCGGCGTCAAAGATCTCGGGATTCCCGAGGCAACCATGTCTCGAGTCAGCAGCGGGTGGGATGATGACACGGTGCCGATGCCCTCACCACTGCCTGTCAAAAATGGAGTCGGACCGACGCGGCTGCGTATCCCGGCATCCGGGCCGTGGGCGACGATCGCCGACTACTTCGTCGCGAAGTTCGACCACCTGGACTCCGGCGACCTGTACCGGCGGTTCGACGCCGGTGAGATCGTGGACAGCGACGGCCGTCCGATCGGACGTGGCACGGAGCTGGGCGGTTCGGACCCGTTCGTCTGGTACTACCGCGATCTGCCGGCGGAGGACCCCGTGCCGTTCCAGGAGGAGATCCTGCACGCCGACGACGACCTCGTCGTGATCGACAAGCCGCACTTCCTCCCGACCACCCCTGGCGGGCGATATCTGCGCGAGTCCGCGCTCGTCCGATTGCGGACCCGTCTCGACAATCCGGATCTGACGCCGATCCATCGCCTCGACCGGGCGACAGCCGGTCTGCTGATGTTCTCGGCCCGACCCGCCACGCGTGGCGCATACCAGTCGCTCTTCGAAAAGCGACGGGTGGTGAAGGTCTACGAGGCGGTGTCGGCGCGACCGCTCGAGTGGGACTCCGACGAACCGGCGATTGCCGGGCGCGCCGTTCCTGTCCTCTACCGCAACCACATAGCGGCGACTCGCGGCACGTTGCGGGTTGTCGTCGACGATGCTCAGGAGCCCAACGCGGAGACCGTCATCGAGCTGAAGGACAGCGGCATCAGCGCGTCCGGACGCGCTGTGCTGCACACGATCCTGCGTCCGCACACCGGCCGCAAGCACCAGCTACGGGTGCATCTTGCGGCACTCGGAATCGGGATCCTCGGCGACAGTTGGTATCCCGACCTGCTCACCGAAGAACCAGACGACCACTCCCTCCCACTCCAATTGCTCGCGCGGGAACTGGAATTCACCGATCCACTGTCGGGACTGCCACGAAAGTTCATCACTCGCCGGACGTTGAGCGAAGCGCCGGTTACCGAGCGCTGAGCGATCTCCGGCGGTTGATCATCGCTACCCGCGATTCAGGGCGGCCGCGGCCTGTACCAGTGCCACGAAGGCATCGGCGTCGACGACATCCGCCTCCTTGATGTCGATCGCGCGCCGGACACCCGCATCGAGACTTGCGTTGAACAATTTCGACGGGTCCGGGAGCGAGGCGCCCCGGGCAAAAGTCACCTTGATCTTGTCCTTGTAGGTCTCGAGTGTGCAGATGAGGCCGTCGAGCGAGAACGTCGGAACGCCATCGGGATTCGAGGCCTTACGCCACTTCGCTTCTTCGACGATCTCAGGCTCGGCCTGCACGATCAAGGACCGCACCTCACTTACCCGGGATTCCCGCCAATCACCACTCATGGGGTCACGGTAGCGGAAAAGGACTGTCGTCGGCCACCGCTGCCTGATCTATGATCATCGTCGCCGATACTCCGGCGACCGTTTTTCCAGGAATGCCGCGGTTGCCTCGGCGCGATCCTCTGTCATCGCTGTGATCATCTGCTGCCGATTCTCGAATTCCACTGTGGCAGAGAAGGAACCTGATTCGACCGCAGCCCACATCCCGACCTTGGTGAGCTCCACCGACACCGGAGGGTTCGCCAGAATCGATTGCGCGATCGACCTCGCCGTCTCCATCAGGGCTTCGGGTTCGACGAGATCCACCAGCAGCCCGTATTCTTCGGCTTGGGTGGCATCGAACTTCCGACCGGTCAGCATCAACTCATGTGCCCGGCCTGTTCCGACCAGACGGGGCAGCAGCCAGGAAAGGCCGATATCGCAGGCAGAGAAACCGGCCCTGATGAACCCGACCGCGTAGACGCTCGCGGTCGACCCGATCCGGATGTCGCCGGCACAGAGCAGCGCCAATCCAGCGCCGGCTGCCGGTCCGTTCACCGCCGCGATGACGGGCTGGCGCAATCCGTGCAGACGCTGAGCCAGACCCGCGATATCTTTCTGGCGCTCGAATGCCGAGACCATCGGGCCGCGTTCCTCGGCGAAGTCATCGTCGCCGTACCCGTTCAGGTCGAGTCCGGCACTGAATGCCCTTCCGGCTCCCGTCAGGATGACAACCCGGCACCCGCGGTCGCGGTCGATGTCATCGAGGGCGGTCGTCAACTCCCGCACCAGGTCGACGTTGACGGTGTTCAACGCGTCGGGGCGATTCAGGGTCACGGTGGTGATCTCACCGTCGCGT
The DNA here is from genome assembly GCF_000383535.1 of Nocardia sp. 348MFTsu5.1. Taxonomy (NCBI): domain Bacteria; kingdom Bacillati; phylum Actinomycetota; class Actinomycetes; order Mycobacteriales; family Nocardiaceae; genus Nocardia; species Nocardia sp. 348MFTsu5.1. The sequence continues at coordinate 85,097 of NZ_KB911510.1, read as the reverse complement.
TCGACAATGACCGCCGCCATCAGCGTTGTCCGACGACGACTCGACCGATCATCTCTCTCATGAGCTCATTGGTACCACCAAAGATTCGCTGAATGCGTCCGCGCTGCCACCTTCGCTCCGCCGGGCGGGTTCGACGGTCAGGCGCCGATGTCACGGTTGGGCTGAGCAGCGACATGCCGACCCACGCGGTAGCCCATCGTGACGCTCGGCCCGATGCAGCCGCCGCCACCGGGGTAGGTCGCCCCCAGGATCGACGCGGAGGTGTTACCGGCCGCGTAGAGGCCGTCGATGATCGGTACCCGGTTGCCCAGAACTCGCCCATCGGCATCGACCCGGCAGCCACCGTTGGTACCGATGGTGCCCGGCCATTGCTGGATCGCGCCGAATGTCGGCCCGACGACCGGCTTGATGTCAACGACGTCGGGCCCGGTGAGCGCGTGCGTCTGCTGTGGGTCGCCCCAGTCCAGGTCTTCGCCCTTTTCGGCGAGTTCGTTGTACCGGTTCACCGTCTGCGACAGCGTCTCGGGGTCGATGCCGATCTTCTCGGCGAGCTCGGTGATCGAACCGGCAACCGCCACCCACTCCGGTGGCTCTTCGCCGTTGGGTCCGGTGAGGTTCAGTTCGATGCCCGGTTTCGAGCCCATGATCCCCTGCTCGAAGTGCGCAGCGCCGAAGATGATCCACGCGGGAGGTTTGTTCGGGAAGCCGGGGTCCCGCTGATCGAAGGTGTTGAACGGATGTGAGAAATCGTTGTAGGTGTAGCCGCCGTGCATGAACCGTTCGCCCTGCTGATTCACGATGATCGAGCCCGGGCCGAAGCCCATGATCATCTGCGGCAGCGGGTTGCCGTCGCGTCCGGTCTCCCACGGCTCGTACACGACGCCGTAGCTGAAGAACGTACTCATCGAGCCCATCTTGGCCCCGATCTCCATCGCCATCAGGTGGCCGTCACCGGTATTCGCCCACGGTGTCATCGGTTTGACCTCGTAGCCGATGTAGGCCTTCACCATGTCGGCATTCCACTCGAAGCCACCGCAAGCCAGCACGACGCCCTTGCGTGCACCGATCCTGGTCTTGCCCTGCGGTCCGTCCACCACGACACCGACAACCGCCGATCCGTCTTTGACCAGCTCGACTGCCGGGGATTCGGTGCGCACCTCGATACCCTGGTCGACCAGCGCCTTGAGCAGCGGCGCGATCAGGCCGCCACCTTTGGCCCGCCATCCCTCGCGCTGACGCTTTTCGAGCTCCTCGGGGCTGACGTCACCGCGCCGCTGCTCGGCGAAGCTCACCTCGGCCGGCGGCACCCAGGGGCCCCGGTTGATCTTGTTCGCCAGCTCCTCGCCCAATTCGGCCGCAGCCGGATAAGCCTTGGGGGACAACGATCTCGGAAACGGGCGGACGCCGGGGATGCGATCACCGATCACCGAGTAGTAGTCATCGAGCATGACGTGTGGCTCGGACCGATATCCGGTGTGCTCCTCCAGATAGAGGATCGCCTCCGGCGCGGTGTCGACGTACACCTCGACGAGCGATGGGTCGCTTTCGCGGCCGTCGGACAGCCGGTGGATGTACGCGATCGCGTCCTCACGGGAATCCTTGTCGGCAACGTGGTGGTTGTTCGGGATCCACATGTCCCCTCCGGACACCGCCGTGGTGCCGCCGATGTACTCGTCCTTCTCGACGACGAGCACGCTCGCGCCACCGTCGGTGGCCCGCAATGCCGCCGTCAGGGCACCTCCACCGCTACCGACGACGACCACGTCGACGATTTCGTCCCACCGGTTGTTGTTCACTTCAGACATCGAGATCTCCCGCATGATCGGCATTGGCCAAGACCACGCCTGTGGCGGATCTCCTGACCGGTCACGCTAGATGGTGCAGTGGCACAAGGAAACCGATCATTCCGATATCCGGAACGGTGCGCCCGCGAACGAAGTCGTCGGCCCGTCACAAGGCACGTTCATCGGTGAAGTTCGCCCGTCGGTGGACGATATCGTGCGCCAGAGAGGAGATGGACCGAGACTCGACGTACGCCCGTGCCCGCAGTCGAGCGCCGGCGTCGGCAATCGATATGTCCAAGCGGACCGACAGAACACCGATTGCGGTGTGCACGTCAGCGCGTGCGAACTGGTAGTTGCCTTGCCGATGTTCGTAATGCGATTGTTCGAGTGTCCACCGGTAGTCCACGAGTTCGTCGAGCACCGCCTGACCCAGACGTTCCGAGAATCCTTGTGCCGTCGTATATTGCGGCGACGTCAGGTCGGCTTTCGAGTGTCGGCGATAGAACTCCAGTACCCCTAGTCGAGCCCCACCGGTGAGTATGGGGAATGCGAAGATTCCGTGCACACCGAGCTCGTTGAATACCTCAGAGCTGAACGCCGGCCATCGTGCCGGGAACGTTCGGCTGCTGATATCGGGTAGTGATATCGGCGCACGTTGCTTGAAGGCTTCCAGACATGGCCCCTCTCCCACCGTGAACTGCAACTCGTCGATCCGTGCCGCGACCGCATCGGTCGCGTACAAAAGATCGCGTGACCGAGCGTCGTCGGTCAAGATCGACACTGCGGCGCCGTCGGCTTCGATCGCCTCCATACTCGAGGTCGCGAGGTTCCTCGTGTGGGGCATGCACAACTCATCAGCATTGCCACCGCCACTTTGCTGGGCTGGCTCATCTGCCATCCAAAGACCTTCTCTTCACGTCGAGATCTACGTTGCTGCCGTTCGAATGTGATGTCCGTCCGGGGGTTGTCTCCGGTGCGGCGCTGTCGGCACCTGTCTCGATGAGCCGCTGAGCGATCTCGGAAAGTTTGACGTTGGAATCCTGGGACAGCTTCCGCAAGAGGCCGAACGCGTGATCGGCGTCGACACTGAAGCGTTCCATGATCATGCCTTTGGCCTGCCCGATGACGTCTCGCCCCTGCACTGCCTGATGGAGTTGCTCGCTTTCGCGACCGGCGGCAATCGCGACCGCGGCGTGCGCGGTGAACAGTTCGCCCACATTCCTGGACCGACCGGTGAATACGTCCGCTGCGGAGCTGTACATGTTGACGGTTCCCGTCTTGTTTTCACCCGCATCGAAGGGCACACACATCATTGCTCCCACCCCTACTGCAGCCGCCGCATTCATGAATTGGGGCCATCGTTTCTCGTGCGATACATCGTTGATCACCACAGTGTCGCCGTTGACGGAAGCATCGAAGCTCGGCCCCTCCCCCAGGTCCGACTGGAGGGTGTCGCAGGTGTCGGCAAGATCATCGGCCACACCCGCCCGCTCGATCTTTCCCTTGGCAACCACGACGACGCTGACATAGTCCGCGGCCGGCACCAGGCGCGTCGCTGTCTTCGATATCGTCGCAGCGAGCAGGGCAGTGTCATGGCGTGCGATCGATAGCTCTCGCGCTACTGCAGCGAGGTCTTCGGGGAGATTGAATGTGTACTCGTTCATGGCCGTCCTCCATGTCGAACCCACCAATTCTCAGTCACAGATATTAGGCACCCACCCCACCGATCGCAAGACCTTTTCTGCAACGGTTTTCGACCGGGACCTACTGCTGCCCAGCACTATTGGTCCACCCATGCGCGGCATTACGGGCCGGGGCCGGGCGCCTTTCAACCGCTGGTGCCGTGCTCTCCTCGGGGCCCTCACGGCTACCGCGGCCACCGTGAAAACGTGTGCCCGCCAAACGCATTTCTAAACGTTGTCCCGCGTAATTGCCTGTAAAGGATGATTCCGTGACATGATGAGAAGCGGTACAGCCATCGCCGTCAACTGACAGTCTCACTCCCATGATGACGAGTCAGCATCGTTTCGGCGAGCTGGAGACACGCATCATGCGAACAACCGCTACAAACCCAATTCTTCCTGACGACCGTCCCCGAACGCGGGCCACCGCTGCCATCAATGTGGTCTCTGTGCAGCACCGTGACCTGGTGGTTCTCTCCGTCGAGGGCACTATTGACGTGCTCACAGCACCGCTATTGACCGAGTCGGTGACAGCAGCTCTGGCCGGTCGGCCGCGAGGCCTGATCATTGATCTGACAGACACTGCCTTCCTGGCATCAGCAGGGATGAGTGCATTACTCGTTGCGCACGCCAGCGCACCCACCGGACACTTCGGCGTCGTTGCCGACGGCCCATCGACGGGCAGGCCCCTGAAGCTCGTCGGACTGCACCTGGCGATGACCATTTACCCCACGCTCGCCACCGCGCTGGCCGCGCTTGCCAACGTCACGGAGGTCAACGCGTAATCCGCGTGCGCGTACATCCGCCGGGGCAGGGTAGGTAAATCGTTGTGCACCAAACATTCCGGTCACAGACCACTCCATTCGGTCCGTCACTGCCGATTCCGACGGGCACCATGGCAGCGACACTTGGGAGTTCACCGCGACGAGTTTGACGACGTGGATCAATCGCCACATTGCATCCGGGTCCACGACTGGTCTTTGCTAAAGTAATGAGCGTCGTTAGGTAGACACATACCGGCGGAAAGGACCACGATGCGGAAGATTATGAACCGGTTCACCGTCGCCGTGGTCGCCGCGCTGGGTGTGATCAGCGGTTCCGTGATCACGACATCGAACGCCTCAGCGGCGCAGGTCTATCTGAGCCCGATGTTCCGCGACCGAGTGGTCATCATCGAGCTGACGCACTCCGAGACGGTTGCCGCTGCCCAGATAGGTGCCGGCAACGTGATCAACGCCGTGCTCGGCAACAATCGCTGGGGTGTGCTCCTCGAGGACGGTTCCAAATATCGGGGCCCTGACGACCTCCCCGTGCTGGCCCGGTCATGGAACACAGTGACAGGTCAGCAAGTCATCGCGGAGGCCGCTTCCCATCCCAGCGGGCGCGTGGTGTTCGGCGTGTTCCCAGACAACCCCACGCTGCCGCTGTGGGTCATGCAGGACTGGTAGCCCATTCGGCAAACGGGCGCTCGGCGTCACTCCAACCAGAGTGTGGCCGGGTCTGCGGCCGCTCGGGCAGGTGCTATCGGCGTATCCGGCACCGAACGCGAAAAGCGCGGTGCCACAGCCGGTTGCGTGACACCATCGAGCTCGATGAGTGTCTGACGGTTCAGCAGGTGCTTGTCCTGGGTGGCCTCGTCCCAATTCAGGACCGGTGAAGCGCAGGCATCTGTGCCGTCGAAGATCGCAGTCCACTCATCGCGTGTCTTGGACTTGAACACCTCTGCAAAACGAACTTTCATCGCCGGCCACGAAGACTTGTCGAGCTGGTCGGGCAGGGCATCGTCCGCGCCGAGTCCCATACCTTCAAGCAGCAGCGAATAGAACTGCGGCTCAATGGCGCCGACCGCAAAATACCTGCCGTCGGCGGTCTCGTACACCTCGTAGAACGGCGCCCCGGTATCGAGTTTGTTGACTCCGCGTTGGTCTTCCCAACGCCCGTCACCGCGCCACGACCACATCATCTGACCGAGGACCGAGACCCCGTCGACCATCGCTGCATCGACGGTTTGACCTCGACCCGACGTTCCACGCTCGATGAGCGCGGCAAGAATGCCCTGAACCAAAAACATCGATCCCCCACCGAAATCACCGAAGAGATTCAATGGCGGCGTGGGCCTTTCGTCGGCACGCCCGACCGCGTGCAGCAAACCGGTCATGGCGATGTAGTTGATGTCGTGCCCGGCCACCTGCGCCATGGGGCCATCCTGCCCCCAACCGGTCATCCGCCCGTAGACGATCCGCGGGTTCACCGCGGCGACATCCTCCGGCCCGAAACCGAGCCGCTCGGTCACCCCCGGCCGAAATCCTTCGATGACAACGTCGGCCCTGGCAATGAGGTCCATCACTGCCGCTTTGTCGACGGCGTCTTTGAGGTTGGCCTCCACCACGGTCCGATTGCGCAGCATCTGGTCGGCCACCTGACCTTCGGCGGGCAACTTGCCGGGCCGCTCCACCCGTACCACCTCGGCACCCAGGTCGCCCAGCATCATCGCAGCATGCGGGCCCGGCCCGATCCCTGCGAACTCAACAACCCGGATACCGCGCAGCGGTCCGCTCTTCGCCATGTTTGTTCCTATCGCCAGTGGTGTACGCCGGCTGTCAAAGCCGGCGGTGGTCAAGCGGTCCCGAGCTCATCGCGCTCCCATGTAGACGGCGGCGACAAGCACCACCCAGGCGACAACGATCGTCAGGCGGTACGTCAAGGAACCGGTTCAGGTCCGATCCCAGCGGTCGTAGCCGCTGGAAGCAACCGCGCGGCTCAGGGCCTCGGAGTTGTAGGTGAAGAAGTCCACCGGATCGAACTCGATCACGACGCGGGCCGGTGTGTCCAGCAACGCCATCTGCTGATCGAAGGCCTCATCGTCTGCAGCCATCCCGACGCGCTTCAAGAACAACGGGAGCAGCCACCGCACCAGGTCTCGATCACCGTCGTGGACGGTGGCCAAGGTCTTGGTGGTGATCATCGCCCCGATCATCTCCGTCCCGAGACTCGACACGGTGATGCAGCTCTGCGGGCGGGCCCGAAGTGCCTGCACCCGTTTCCTGTTCGATGCGGTGTGCACCCAGAACTTGCCCTCCGAGCGCACAAAAGAATGTGGCATCGATACCGGCCAACCGTCTTTGTTGGTCCACGACACAGTGCATTCGTCCTGGAGTTCGAACAGCTTTTCGCGCTCGTCGGCCGTAAGTTTAAATGCCGACAGGTCCTCGAGATTATCCAGTTTTTCAGTCATACCGGCGGACGCTACGCCGCAACCTCGACGCCCTCTCCCCGGTGTCCCGCTCACTGAAACCAGATACGAATTCCGTCGTCAGAGATTCAGTGATGCACCGGTTTTGAGGTTGAAACTGGGCAGGTCGTGGAGCGAGATCGTGAGCTCATACGTGCGGTCGTACCCCGTCTCACACACCTTCCAACCATCTGCGGTGCGCCGATATCGGTCGGTGTAGAACGCCGCTCCGGTCAACATCATCTCGTGGTCGATCATGACCACCCGGTCCTGCATGTACCAGCTGCCGGTGGCCTCATCGCCGGCGACGGTGATCTCCGGATGATCCACGCGATGTTCGGTGATGATGTTCGGTCCCAGCGAATCTCGCATGAACCCGAGTAGGTTGTCCCGACCGGTGAGAACGAGATTGCCGCCCTGGTGACCGTCTTCACCGTAGTTGCCGATGATGTCCTCGGTCAGGGTGCTCGCCAGCAGATCCCAATCCTTGGTGTCGATGGCACGTAGATAGCGGTACTTGACCTGTTTGATCGCTGAGATGTCGTCCATGAGAACAGGAATCCTTTCGCCGGCGCTGATCGGTGGACCGGCACAGTGGTCGCCGACCGACAGTACAACCGATCTCAGATCTGCGTTCCACACCGACGACCGGTCACCGGACACCGTTCCGCTGTATGGAATCTCAACGCCCGCAGCTGATCACACAACTCTACGGTGATTGCCACCGACCCGGGAGGTTTATCATGCCAACTGCCGAAACCGATGCCATCGCCGAATTGGTTGCCAAGCAGGCGATCACCGAGGCCCTTCATTCGTACTGCCGGGGCCTTGACCGGATGGAGCGGACTCTCGCCGAGAGCGTATGGCATCAGGACGGTACCGCGGACTACGGTCCCGGATATCGGGGCAGTGGTTCGGGCTTCCTCGACTTCGTCTGGGAGTACCACGCCGGATTCGCAAATCATTCACACATGGTGAGCAACATCCTCATCCGGGTGGATCTCGAGGCCGGGACCGCATCAAGCGAGACCTATGTGGCCGTCTGGCTGCGGACCGCCCCGTCCGACGGCATCGCGAGAGACCAGTTCCACCGTGGACGCTACGCCGACCGGTGGTCCCTCCGCGACGGTGTCTGGGCGATCGATCATCGGACCTATGTCGGCGACATGATTCTCGAAGCCCAGAATCCGGCAGGCCCGGGCCCGGACATGATGCCGCAGGGCCACCGCGACACCACTGACCTCTCGTACACAGTGCTCACCTGACGGTCAGTCACCTCCGATGACCGAAATGTGTTCCGGTCACCGGAATCTCCGGATGAGGCCGTGTGTGCGGGTTGCCACACTGAGGCAACTTCACAAGCGGGCGACTACTTCGCCGACGCCAAAAGACTGATCAAAGGAGATCCGTGATGGACAGAAAGACCCTCTATACCTTCCAGCGATGGTCGGCATACTCCGGCTTCCTGGTGATGATTGTGGTCGGGATCTGCTTTTTCTCGTTCGCGAAGGTCCAGCCACCGCTGTCGCCGACCGAGTCGCCTGAGTGGATCAAAGATTTCCTGATCGACAACAAGACCGGCATCATGTGGTCGATCGTTCTCATCTCGTTGGTGGTCCCACTCGAGTACCTGTTCGTGGTGACCACGAGCTGGCAGATGCGCCGGATCGAGGGTGGTTGGGGTCCGCTGTCGATGATCCAGGTGCTGACCGGTGTCGTCGCCCCCATCGGGTTCATGTACCCACTATTCGTTCTGGCCACGGCCGCATACCGGCCCGAGGAACGCTCGCCGGAGATTCTCTCGGTACTCGTGGATCTGTTCTTCTTCATGTACGTGGGCTTTGCTCTGGTCTTCGTCCTGCAGGTCTTTGTGATCGGCTGGGCAGTACTCCTGGACAAGCGCGAAAATCCCGTCTTCCCGCGATGGTTCGCATACATCAACTTCCTGCTCGGAGTTGTTCTCGCACCCGGTTGCCTCATCTTCCTCGTCAAGGACGGCCCCCTGGCATGGAACGGACTGTTCGCGTTCTGGCTGCCGTCGATCGCCTACCTCGTCTGGAAAATCTCGACCCCGCTGCTGCTGCTCAAGGCCGCAAAGAGCGAGTTCGAAGAGTCCGAAGAGAACGTCACAAAGGTTGATCCGTCCATGGCGTGATCGCGCTTGGCAATTCATGAAGAAGCTCCCCGTGTCGCGTGCGACACGGGGAGCTTTTTCGTCCACGATCCTCAGGCGTTTGCAGCGCCGGAAGTGGTGGAGGGCAACAGGGCTCCGGCGTCGACCTTCAGCTGCTGCCCGGTGATGTAGCGCGACGCGTCCGAGGCCAGGAACAAGATCGCCTCGCTGACGTCGCGCGGCGGAATGGTGACCACAGGTAGCCGGTGCGAACTACCGAAAGCCGGCTGCGCATCCTCTTTTGTGGGGTTCTCCAGATCGGGCCGGAACAACCGGAACATGGGCTCGTTCTGCAACATGTCGGTGTCGATATTTCCCGGATGTACCGCATTGACCCGAATGTTGAGGTGCGCCAACTGAAGTGCGGCCTCGTGGACGAATCGTGCAACGGCCCGCTTGGCATGTCCGTAGCCGGCAGCGCCGGGTCCGGCGGCCGGATTGTCGACCAGACCGGTCAGCATCGAAGCCATCGAGCCGGTGCAGACGATCGATGCACCCGATTTCAGGTGCGGGAAGGCTGCTTCCACGGTGTTGATGACACCCACCAGATCCACCGAGAGTGCATCGAAGAACCCGAGGGGCGCCACGTCCGGACCGATCGGGCAGATCGCCGCGTTGGCCACCACGACATCGAGATGCCCCAGCTCTGCAATCCCGGCCTCGATTGCGGCAACCAGCTGCGAACGTTCGCGAACATCGGCAACTCGCGTGACCACTCGGCGGTCGAGCGCCTCCACGAGCCGAGCGGTCTCGGCGAGGTCGGCCTCGGTTGCCATCGGATAGGTTGCCGATTCGATCTGTGCGCAGATGTCGACCGCGATGATGTCCGCGCCCTCCTCGGCCAGGCGTACGGCGTGTGCGCGCCCCTGGCCTCGCGCTGCGCCGGTGATGAAGGCGACTTTGCCTTCCATGCGTTGTGTCACAACAGAACTGCTTTCCACTCATCCAACGATGGGTCGGCGTCGCCTGTTGGCGACCCGACCCATTGCTGAGGCCTCAGGGAGGCACGATTGTTGATTGTCGATTCCGACTCGGCTTGTGGCCGTTACTCGCCGGCCTGTCCTTCACCGGCGATGTCAAGCGCCGCAAGGTATGAGAATGCAAGGCTTGAACCGATCGGAGTTCCGGCACCCGGGTACACACTGCCCGACATCGCGGCCATGGTGTTGCCGGACGCGTACAGCCCGGCGATCGGCCAGCCGTCCTGACCCAACACCCGCGCCCGCGCATCGGTCTTCAATCCACCCTTGGTGCCGATGTCCGACAAGACAATTGTCGCCGCGTAGTACGGACCCTCACCGATCGGGACAACCAGCGGGTTCGGCAAATCGGTCTCGATCGGCACAATGTAGTTCTGCTCCGGATGCGCAGCAAAACCGACCATGTGGTGGAACATCTGATCCCAGGGAGTCTCACCTCGATGGAACTTCTCGTCGACGCCTGACTCGGCGTATCCGTTGAACTCCTCGATCGACCGGCTCAGGGCCTCGAACGGCACGCCGATGATCTGCGCCAACTCTTCGAGGGTGTCGGCCTTCTTCAGCGCACCCGAGGTGAACCACTCCGGATCCACCCCCGCAGCGGGATCGCGGCCGATTCCGTCACGCTCGAACTGCATCTGATCGAACAGCCAGTGTGCCGGGGGAATGAGATACCCCAGTTGTGGCCTCCGCGTTGTAGATTGCGTGACCGGTCTGATCGTAGGGCTGTGTCTCGTTCACAAAGCGCTCGCCTGCCGCGTTGACGAAGATTCCACCGCGCGTGCCGGTATGGAATACCGGAAGGCCGTCCGGCTGAATGAGACCCGGAATGAACCAGGCCTCGTCGAGCAGGCCGGTGTCGGCACCGATGGTGATGCCGGCCGAGAGCGCATCGCCGGTGTTGGACACAACTCCGTTCGAGTATTCACCGGTGATCGGGACCGCGCTGAACTTCGTACGGAGCTCACCGTTTCGTTCATAGCCGCCTGCGGCCAGGATGACGCCACCCGTCGCGCGGAGCCGGATGTTCTGACCCGCGGAGACGGCATCGACGCCGACCACTTTGCCGTCTTCGACTACCAGACTCTCCAGAGCCGTGTTCAGTCGGAGCACTCCGTTTCCGGTCTCCAGGAAGGCCATCAGCGCGCGACCGATCAGAGCGCGCCCTCCGTTGATTTCCGGCCCCTCGTCATAGCCGAAGCGTTCGGACGGGATCGAGGTGCGGATCAGCGGTGCATTGTCCCCGAGTTCGGCGGCCAACACCGACGGCGGGAAGATGGTGCGCCCATGCAGGGTGGCACCGGGCTGCGAAGGGTAGTAGTCGGGCACCGGGCCGTGCACGAACGACTGGAACCACCGGTTTTGTTCGAGTTCGTCGATGAGTGCGACGCCGGCGTTCAGGTAGGCGTTCTGCAGGTCCTCGCGTGAGCTGTCCCCGACGAGATCGCGCAGGTACGTGCGGGCCTCTTCGAGATCGCCGTCGTCGATGCCGGCCCGTTTCAGCGGAGCACTTCCCGGGAACCACAGTCCCGCACCAGAATAGGCGGTGGTACCGCCGACCAGTCCGGTCTTCTCGATGACGAGAGTCCGCAGCCCGCGCGACGCTGCCACATAGGCACCGACCAGTCCGCCGCCGGACCCGACGACTATGACGTCAAAAGTTTCTTCGTTTGTGGTCATCACTACCTCCTAGATTTGATTCACGATTCGCACGAAAGACCAGTTGCGGTCCGTCGGAGTTGAGAAAACTGTTGTGCGGCTTGGCTTTACAACCATGCATAGCCACCGGCGAGGACAGCGAAGAGCGCGACACAGTACACCTCGAAGGCCGCCCGAGCCGCCCACGGCGCGTGCCGCAACTCCATGAAGTCGAGCCCGACGAGTCGCACCTTCCACGAGGCGAGGGCAAAGACCACCACTGCGGCCGCGGTGCCGTTATGACCTTCAAGACTGACGATCGGCGCGATGACCGCGAGAACCACCAGCACAACCCAGGTCCGAAAGAAGCGAGCGCTGAGAACTTCCTTGAGCGTCATGATCACGCCACCAGATACACGAGTGGGAACAACACCATCCAGAGCAGATCCACAAGGTGCCAATAGCAGGTACAACCCTCGTAGAACATCCGGTCCGAACCTGTCGGCTCAACCTTCCGACGCGCCCTCTTGAGCACCAGGGACAAGGCCCCGATACCGATGAACACGTGGAACAGATGTGTGCCGGTGAGGATGAAGAACCACTGATAATACGGATTGACGCCGGGACCGTGGTCGCTGGTGACCATGTGGGTGTATTCGATGGCCTTGAAGATCGCGAACAGGACGCCACACCCCATCGCGAGGGCGAACATCTTCGACGCATTCGTGAACCGGCCGGTGCGGACACCCTGCAGACCGATGACCACCAGCAGCGAACTGGTGAGCAAGATCATCGTGTTCGTCAGGCCGATCGTCAGATCAAGGCCTTCGCGCGATGATTCGAAAACTTCCGGTGCTTTACCCCGCTCGACCAGGAAATAGACGAAGAATATCCCGAAGACAACCATGTCGCCGAACAGGAACACCCAGAGCCCGGGTTCGCCGGGAAGTCTCTTGGGCTCGGACGCCACGACCGGCGTCTCGACGACGGTGTTGGTACCACTCATTGCCGCACCACACACGCGCCGATCCGGCTCAGCTGATTGCCCACAGAATCTCTCCTCACGCAAACCGGCGGTGATGTGGCCCATCATCCCAGGGGCTAGTGACCCAGCTCTCTTCGGCCGGGCAGGTCAAGTGTGACTGTCGCGACGGCCCGTTCCGCGTCGTCCTTCCGCTGAGTGAGACGGCAATCCAGCTGAGGACCTAAGGCCCCAATGCGCACGCCTTCGAGAGTTCAAAAGGCGTCCCATTTCCACCAGGCACGTGTCCTGAGTCATACTCTAAGAGGTAGGCTTGTTGAAACAAGTAATACAGTTCCACTGGTTCGGCGCCCCGGCGTCAAGGAGGTCCCCAATGTCTGATGCACCGGCGAGCATGGTCGATCGGGTTGTGCTCATCTTGAGTGTCTTCGAACGGTCGTCGGGCACGCTGACGCTGGGCCAGATCAGTTCGAGAAGCAAACTGCCCCGCTCATCGGTCCACCGGATCCTGCAGCAGCTCGTCAACGCCCGGTGGTTGCAGCGCAACGACAGTGAATACACGCTGGGTCTTCGGATGTTCGAGATCGGCAGCCAGGTTGTTCAGCGCACGCGGATCAGCGACGTCGCCCGGCCCTTCATGCAGGAATTGTGCGCGGCGACCGGCCATGTGGTGCATCTCGCCCTCCTGGACGAGCAAGACGTCGTTTACCTGGAGAAAGTCGGCGGAGCGTTCGCCAGCAGCTTGCCGTCACGAGTCGGTGGGCGTCTTCCCGCACACTGCACAGCGGTCGGCAAGGTCCTCCTTGCCTACTCTTCCCGCGCCGTCATCGACGAGTACCTCGAGAGCGGTCTGCGGCGCCAGACCAGTGCCAGCATCATGTCGCCCGAGGCACTCGAAGCCGCGATTCTCCAGATCCGCAACGTTGGCTATTCGACCGAGTCCGGCGAAGCACTACGCGGAGTCGGATGTGTGGGCGCACCCATCCTCGAGTTCGGTGGCGCGGTGGCCGCCATCTCTGTCTGCGGACCGCAGCAGCGACTCAATGTGCCCGAGCTCAAACAACGCGCGATGTGGACCGCCGCCGAGATCTCCCGCCGGCTCATGGCGACGGCAACCCCACACACTGCGCCGACGCCGCTGTTCCGATCGGCGGGCGCCCCCTATGCGCGGCCGGTCCGCGCCGACCACGACGCACGACGTTTCCGGGATGCATCGATGACCCAGAACGCCATGTAGCACTTCCTCATCCGAGCCCAAGACAAAAGGCGAGCCACCTGCAGGTGGCTCGCCTTTGTGTCGTGGCTCGTTAGAGGTGGGCGCTCAGACGCCCTTTTTGGTGAAACGGATCCCGCCGTCGAGACGCACCACTTCACCGTTGAGATAGGGGTTTTCGCAGATTTGCTGCGCGAGCATCGCGTACTCGTCGGGCTCACCCATCCGGCCCGGGAACGGAACTGCCGGGCCCCAGTGCGCCTGCAGGTCCTCCGGAGCGGCGGCTCCATATGCGCCGGTGAGGAACACACCGGGCGCGATGGTCATGACGCGAATGCCCAGTGGTCCGAGATCACGCGCGATCGGCAGCGTCATGCCGACGATGCCGGCCTTCGCTGCGGCGTACGCGGCCTGCCCGATGCTGCCGTCGAACGCTGCGATGGATGCGGTGTTGATGATGACCCCGCGCTCACCACTTTCGAGCGGTTCGGTTTTGGCGATCGCCGCCGCAGCGAGCCGCGTGACGTTGAACGTCGCATTGAGGAACACGTCGACGACCCGGCGAAACGCCTCGTAGCTGTGCGCCAGACCATCACGGTGGACAACGCGTCCGTCACCACCGCCACCGCCATGTGCCACAACCGCAATACGCAGCGGGCCAAGCTCTTCGGCACGAGCGATCGCCTCGAGGATGCTGTCCTCGTCGGTAACGTCGGTCTTGACGAAGATGGCCCCGTTTCCGATCTCGGCTGCCGAGGCGGCACCCTTGGTCTCGTCCAGATCCAGCACTGCGATCTTCGCTCCGGCCTTGGCCAGACGGCGGGCCGTGGCCCCGCCGAAACCGCCGCCGCCGCCGACCACCAGTGCAACACTGCCCTCGATGTTCATCCTTGTACTCCTTCGACTTTCATTTCGATAAAGAACGCTTGTGGTGTCAGTACTGTCGTGACGACCACTGTCACGACAATCGCGCGAATACGTTGCTGACGGCGCGGTCGCGAAGAACTTCCGGACGGCCGATCCATGCCTCGTCGGCGGTGGCCCGACGCAACAGCAGGTGCGCCGGATGTTCCCAGGTGAAGCCGATGCCACCGTGAACCTGGACGCAGCCCTCGGCCACACGGACAGCAGCATCCAGAGCCGCCGCTGTCGCGAGATCGGAGGCAACCGCGGAATCAGGATCGTCCGCTTCGCGGTCGGCGGCCGAAAGCACCTGATTACGAGCACCTTCGGCATCGACGAGCATGTTCGCGAGGCGATGCGAGACGGCCTGGAACGAACCGACGGCAACACCGAACTGCTCACGCATGCAGGCCCATTCCACCGCCAACGCCAGTGCCCGGTTCGCCACTCCGACCGCATCCGCCGCGACCATCAGTTGCGCGACACGACGAACCTTGACAAGGATGTCCCGGGCGTCGGAACCGGTGGCAATCACCCGGACCGGAGCACCGGTGAACGACACCGTTCCCACTGTTGCGGTGAGATCGATCGACTCGCCGGCCACCACTGTCGCGGACGTTGCATCGACGGTGAGGAGAACGATCTCGCCGGTCTGGGCATCGGTGGCGGCCGCGACGAACATCTCGGCGACGGGCGCGCCTGCCACCCGCTCGACCGACCCGGTGAGCGCACCTGCCTCGAGAATCGGAAGGCCGTGGTCAGTGGTCCAGCCACCGTCACCGATCGGTATGGCAACCGCGGCCGTGGCACCGTCGATCACGGCCCGGGCGGTGTCGAACGCACCGGCGGCAAGCTGCAGTTCAAGCGCAATCACCGTGGGCACCAACGGGACCGGGGCCAAATGGTAGGCGGCTTCCTCAATGGCCGCGCAGAGCAGTCGGAGCGGTGCCCCACCACCACCGAGTGATTCGGGCGCGGCCAGGCCCGGCAGGCCGAACTGCACGAGTTCGCGCCACAGAGCGGAGTCCAGCTGCACGGGCTCACCGGCACGGGCCAGAAGCGATGCGGTGTCCACGTGCGACGCCACAGCCGATCCCAGGACCTCACGCAGTGCGGCTTCATCGGATTCCGGGGCGGCCAGCGGCCGTCCCGGTGCAACGGCCGCGGCTCGCCGGCCCTCACCACGATGCGAGGGCAGGCCCAGTACCGACTCCGCGATGGTGTTCCGCTGGATCTCCGAGGTACCCGCACCGATGGTCGCGGCCTTCGACATCAGGTATCCATAACTCCAGCGGCCCTTGTCCACCGCCCCTTCCGACCGGTTGCCCAGCACCGCTCCGGTGCCGGTCAGTCGCAACGCCAGCCGGTGCAGACGCTGCTCGAATTCGGACTTGACGAGCCGGTTGACCGACGCGACGCCGCCCGGATCCTCGTTACGGAGAACAGCATCGAGTGCGCGGGCACTGTTCGTGGCGATAACCCGGACATCGGTTTCGATGCCGGCGAGTTGCTGTCGGACGAGGGCGTCGTGTTCATATCCCTGGTCGAGCGCGAGCCGGAAGACCTTGTCGACCGTTGCGCGGTACCGGAATTCGTCGGCGAGAAAAGCGGTGGCCCGCTCATGGCCGAGCGATGTACGCATGATCGACCATCCCTGCCCCTCCTCCCCGACCCGATTCGCCACGGGTACCTCGACATCGTCGAAGAACACCTCAGCGAAGCGGTGGCCCCCGGCTGCATCCCGCAACCGGCGGACCTCGATGCCGGGCGAGTTCATCGGGATCAGCAGATAGGTGATCCCGGAGGTTCCCCGGCCCACCGGCCCGGTACGGACCAGTGCGAAAATCCAGTCGGCCTTGTCAGCCATCGACGTCCAGATCTTCTGCCCCGTGATCCGATAGACGTCGCCCTCGCGCACAGCGCGGGTGGACAATGATGCGAGATCACTGCCGGCGCCCGGCTCCGAAAAGCCCTGGCACCAAAACTCATCAGCCCGCAGCAGCGGCTCGAGGAATCGCGACTTCTGTTCCTCGGTGCCGTGGACGATCAACGTCGGCGCCACGATGAACGACAGGTTGCACGGATGCTTTGGGGCACCGGCTGCAGAGGTCAGCCGGTAGTAGTCCAACTGATCCTCGAGCCCGAGTTCCATCCCGCCCGCCACCTTTGGCCAGCCGGGCGCGGCCAGACCGGCATCGACGAGTTCGGACTGCCAAGCGATTGCCGCTTCAAAACGCTGTTGCGACGTCCCCGGGCGCGGACGCCTGCGGTAGTCGTCGAGCAGAGCCGACAACCGGAGTCGCCAGTCCTCGCCTGCTGCATCGAGCGCAGCATCGAGCACCACGGTGAAGTTCTCTTGCACTGGACTTCCCTGTCTTCAGAGTTGATGTATCAGTCGGTTGTCGCCGCGCGCTGACGACCGAACCGCGCTCCGACATCGGCGCCGTTGCGGCGGAACGTGGCCCCGGCCTCGGCCTCGAGTCCGAGCGCATGGGTCACCGACGTACCGGCTCCCTCCTTGAGCAGCCTCAACATCCGCTGGATCGCGCCCGGATGGCCGGCGGCGATCGCCTGAGCAACCTGCATCGTCCGTTCGAGCAACTGATCATGCGGCACAACCTCATTGGCCAGACCGATCCGCGCAGCGGTCTCGGCATCCACCGGCTCACCACTGAGGATGATCTGGATCGCCGCCGCCAAACCGACGGTGCGCGGCAACAATGCGCTACCACCCCAGCCATTGAGCAAGCCGATCTGAGCGTGGGTATCAGCGAACCGCGCACGATCCGACGCAATGATGAACGAGCAGTTCACCGCAAGCTCGAAACCACCTGTGTAACAAGGGCCGTTCACCGCCGCTATAACCGGCTTGGAAATGCCACGCATCACCTGCGTAGGTGTCGGTCCCTCGGTCGACGGCGCCGGACCGGCCAGCGCTTCAGGCAGATCCACACCCGACGAGAACGCCGTACCCGCACCGGTGATGACCACGACCCGCACATCCTCGTCGTTGTCGGCACGCCACAATTCCCTCTTCAGGGCCTTTCGCATCGCACGGTTGATCGCATTGCGGGTATCGGGCCGGTTGAGTGTGAACACCGCTACATGACCGTCGCGCGTGACAACCAGTGGCAGTTCATCGTTCGCGGGAGAGCCGGATCCGGAGGTCTTTTCGGTCATGGCGGGCTCAGACCGCCGCACGAGTGTCGGCAACAACACTGCGGGACAGGCGCATCAACGTCTCTTCGGCGTCGGCCGCGATCCGCTGCACCAGATCACCGGCGGCCGGGATGTCGTTGATCAGCCCCTGCGACTGTCCGACGGTCCAGATGCCGAGTTCGGGATCACCGAACTCGTACACCGTTCGGCCACGAACACCCGCGACAAGATCCTTGATGTCCCGGAACCGGCCACCCTTGTTCAAGATGTCGATGACCTCTTCGCTGACGGAGTTCTTCGACACCCGCATGCTGTTACGCAACTGGCGCATGATCAGCTGGGTGTCCAACGAGGACGCCCCGACAATCTGCTCCTTGATGTTCTGATGGATCGGGCTTTCCTGCGTGCACATGAAACGGGTACCCATATTGATCCCGTCGGCTCCCAGAGCGAGGGCGGCGGCCAGACCGCGTCCGTCCGCGAAACCGCCTGAAGCGATGAAGGGAATCGTCAGGGCATCGGCCGCCGCCGGGATCAGGACCAGACCCGGGACGTCGTCTTCGCCTGGGTGCCCGGCACATTCGAATCCGTCGATGCTCACCGCATCAGCACCGATCCGCTCGGCCTTGAGCGCATGGGCGACGCTGGTGCACTTGTGGATGACCTTGAGGCCGTTCTCCTTGAAATGCTCGATATGCACCGTCGGATCCGAACCCGCCGTCTCGACGATCTTCACCCCGGAATCGATGATCACCTGCCGGATCTCCGCGAACGGCGGCGGATTGATCGACAGCGTCAGGGTCACGTTGACACCGAACGGCTTGTCGGTCAACGCCTTACACCGTTCGATCTCGGCTGCGAGGTCATCCGGCGTCGGCTGCGTCAACGCAGTGATGATCCCGAGACCACCACCATTGGACACCGCCGCTGCGAGCTCCGCGCGACCGACAAACATCATCCCGCCCTGCACAACCGGGTGCTCGACACCGAACTCTTCAGTAAAACGAGTCTTCAACATGCAAACTCCTTGGCGTCCGCCGGGCGGGACGGCTTGTAGTTCTAGAGATCGTCAGTTCGGACACCGACTGAACCCGCACATAGCTAACATAGTTGCCTATGTCGGGCTTTGCAAGGTTATGCGACATCGGCAGATGCAATACTGTGTAATCGACGTAATCGACGTTGCCCTTGACGGAAGGCAGGCAGAGCAGTGGCCGAAGTAGCTGGTACGCCGACCTTCGGTCTGACTGACACCACCGGACGCCCGCTCCGCACTCCGAAGACTGCCGAGCTGGTCGCACGCAAATTGCGACGGATGATCGTCGACGGTCAACTCGTCGACGGTGATCACCTCCCACACGAAGCCGAACTCATGGAGCACTTTTCCGTCAGCCGGCCGACTCTTCGCGAAGCCGTGCGAGTGCTCGAGGCCGAACGACTTGTCGAGGTCCGTCGAGGTTCCCGCACCGGCGCGCGAATCTGCGTGCCCGGACCGGAAATAGTCGCCCGCCCGGCATCGCTCCTACTCGAATTATCCGGTGCCACAGTCGCTGACGTCCTTGTTGCCAGCGAATCCCTCGAGCCCGCAGCGGCCGGCATTCTCGCGGCAGAAGGAACAGAAGAAGCATTCGACGAACTGGAAAGATTCGTCGACGAAGACATACCGGCGGCATACGCGGCCGGTGACTTCGGGCACGCCTCTGCGCGCTTTCACCTCCTCATGGTCCAACTGTCGGGCAATGCAACTCTCGCCCTTGTGGCAGGCATGCTGAACGAGATCTTCGAACGCCATACGGTCTCGGTGTCGCGCGAGGTGGGTCGCGGAGACGTTGCCGTCTCGGAGGCCACCTACAAGCTGTCCGTGCGATCGCAGCGCCGGTTGATCAAGCTCCTACGTGCTCGAGACAGCGCGGGTGCCACGGCACACTGGCAGAAGCACATGGCAGTGGCGCGCTCGACAGCCATGGCCAGCCATCTGGACGTCAAGGTGCGCGACATCCTCGACTGAATGCAGTCGTTTGGCCGGACAACGTGACGCGTCACGAAGTGGCCGAATACTTTCCACCCCTTGCGACGCCGCACGGATCTCGACCGCTTGATTCCGTGCTCTACGCCGGCTGAATCATGCCGTTCTCACGATGCGGCCAGACGTCTCCTGCTCCGTGCCCCTGCCCCGCCATGGCGCGTCGCGCAGAACCACTTCCACCCAGCGGAACAGTGGAACACATTTGGCCAGATAAGTGACTTAGATCATGTGTATGTGCCATAGTAGTTCGCAGACTTAGTTATCTAAGTAATCCATGACTGCTGCGTTGGCAAACCTCTTTACGACCGAAAGACAGTGTGATGACTCAAGATCTGCAGTTCTTGTTCCTGGGGCTGGGCAACGGTGCGGTGTATGCGGCATTGGCCTTGGCCCTGGTCATGACGTACCGGAGTTCGGGCGTGGTGAACTTCGCCACCGGTGCCATCGCCCTGTACGTGGCCTACACGTACGCCTACCTGCGCGATGGTGAACTGCTGATCCCGATCCCCGGGCTACCGAAAACGGTGGATCTCGGTGGGCCGATGGCGTTGGCACCGGCCATGGCCATCGCACTGCTGATCGCCGCGGGGCTGGGCCTCCTGATGTACTTCGCCGTCTTCAGATTGCTCAGGACCGCACCGGCCACAGCCAAAGCCGTCGCGTCCATCGCGTTGATGCTCGCCGTGCAGGCTCTGCTCGCCGCCCGCGTCGGCACCACCCCGGTCTCTGTCGATGCCATCTTGCCGACCAACGTCATCACCATCGGTGAGATCCGCATTCCCGCCGACCGACTCTGGTTCGCCGTCGTCATCATCGTGCTGACCATCTTGCTGATCCTGGCGTTCCGCCTGACCCGCTTCGGTTTGGCCACCCGCGCCGCCGCCGAAACCGAAAAAGGGGCCATCGTCACCGGCCTGTCCCCCGAACGCATCGCCTACGCCAACTGGGCCCTGTCAACGATGATCGCCGGTCTCTCCGGCATCCTGATCGCCCCCATCGTCCCGCTGATCCCGGTCTCCTACACCCTGTTCATCGTCCCGGCCCTGGCCGCCGCCCTGGTCGGCAACTTCAGTGCCATCGGCCCCGCCGTGGCCGCCGGCCTGAGCATCGGTGTCCTGCAGTCAGAAATGACCCACCTGCAATCCACCGTCAGCTGGATGCCCCAAGCCGGCATGGCCGAACTCATCCCCCTGGTCCTGATCCTGATCTTCCTGGTCTTCCGTGGCAAACCACTGCCGTCCCGTGGCGCCCTCATCGCCAACACGTTGGGCGCCGCCCCCAGGCCCAAAAACCTGTTGCTCCCCACCATCATCGGCACCTTGGTCGCCCTGGGCGCGCTGGTGTTGACCGACGGCAGCTACCGCGGCGCGGTCATCGTCACCTTCACGCTGGCCATCATCGCCCTGTCCCAGGTCGTCGTCACCGGCTTCGCCGGCCAAATCTCGCTGGCGCAGTTAACACTTGCCGGTGTCGCGGCGTTCATGCTCTCCCGCCTGACCACCGTCTGGAACGTCCCCTTCCCCGTCGCACCGATCCTGGCCGCCCTCGTCGCCACCGTCGTCGGCGTGGTCTTCGGACTCCCCGCACTGCGGATCCGCGGCTTACCGGTGGCCGTGGTCACCCTGAGCCTGGCGGTATTCCTGGAAATGTTCTGGTTCCGCAACAACAAGTTCAACGGCGGCATCAACGGCGCCAAAGTCGACGACCCGTCCCTGTTCGGCATCAACCTGGGCATCGGCTCCGGCGACTCCTACCCCACCATCGCCTTCGGCGTCCTGTGCCTGATCGTGCTGATCGCCGCCGCTCTGGCCACCGCGAAACTACGCACCAGCCGCCTGGGCGCCTCCATGCTCGCCGTGCGCGCCAATGAACGCTCGGCCGCCGCCTCCGGCATCAACGTCTCACGCACCAAACTCATCGCCTTCGCCATCGGCGCCTTCATCGCCGGCATCGGCGGCACCCTGATGGCTTACCAACAGACCATGGCCGTCCCCGAATCCTTCACCGCCATCGGCGGAATCGCGATGTTCGCCGTGGTCTACCTCGCCGGCGTCACCTGCGTATCCGGCGCCATCCTCGCCGGCATCATGGGCGCGGGCGGCATCATGTTCATCTTCCTCGACCGCGTCGCCAACATCGGTGACTACTACGCAGTCATCACCGGCGTCCTGCTCGTCATCACGGTCATCACCAACCCCGAAGGCATCATCTCCGAAATCCACAAGAACATCGCCTGGGCCCGCACCAAACTCCACCGCACCGCCCCGGTCGACGACATCATCGACCTCGACGTCACCGGCGACGACAACACCACCTACCCCGGCGCCGCTCGGCCCCTCGGCGATGTTGTGCTCTCCGCCAACGGAATCGGCGTTCGCTACGGCGGCGTCACCGCGCTCGACGACGTCTCCTTCGACGTCCGCGACGGCGAAATCATCGGCCTGATCGGCCCCAATGGCGCCGGCAAAACCACCTTCATCGACGCCATCAGCGGCTTCGCCACCGCCACCGGCACCGTCACTGTCAACGGCACCGTCCTCGACGGCCAAAAACCCTACCGACGCAGCCGCAACGGACTGGGCCGCACCTTCCAGGGCATCGAACTCTACGACGACCTCTCCGTCCACGAAAACGTCTCGGTCGGCACCACCGCCGCTCACCACCACGGTCCCGACCACCCACCGCTGGACGCCGCCGGACTCGACAACCTTTTCGAGCTGCTGCACCTGAGCAAGGTCGTGGACCGTCCCGTCAAGGAACTCTCCCAGGGACAACGCCAACTCGTCTCCGTCGCACGCGCTTTGGCCGGCCGACCCGACGTGGTCTTGCTCGACGAACCCGCCGCCGGACTCGACAGCACCGAAAGCATGTGGCTCGGCCACCGCCTACGCGCCATCCGCGACTCCGGCACCACCATCGTCATGGTCGACCACGACATGGAACTCGTCCTGGAAATCTGCGACCGCATAGTCGTCCTGGACCTCGGCAAAGTGATCGCCATCGGAACCCCCGATCAGATCCGCAACGACCCCACCGTCACCACCGCCTACCTCGGCACCACCGGCACCCCCGCCACACCCGACCCCACCGCGCCGGCCGAACCCACCATGCCGGCTGACTCCGCCGCGCACCACACCGCCCCGACCGGACAGGAGCTCAACGCATGACCACCACACTCACCGACAAAGCCACCGTCCTGCACTGCACCAACCTCGACGCCGGCTACTCCACCGGACGACCCTGCGTCCGCGACTTCAACCTCGAGCTCAAAGCCGGCGAAGTCCTCGCCCTCCTCGGCCCCAACGGCGCCGGCAAAACCACCGTCCTGATGACCCTTGCCGGCCTCCTACCCAGCCTCGGCGGCACCATCGACATCGCCGGCCACACCGTCAAACCCGGCCACGCCCGCCACGCCTCCCAAGCCGGTCTGGTCCTGGTCCCCGACGACCGCGCCCTGTTCACCACCCTCACCGTCGAAGAGAACCTCCGCCTCGCCGTCACCAACCGAAAAGACTGGCCCACCGAAAAAGATCGCATCCTCGATCTCTTCCCCCGCCTCGCCGAACGCCTCAAAATCCCCGCCGGCGCCCTGTCCGGCGGCGAACAACAAATGCTCGCCATCGGCCGCGCGCTCGTGCAGCACCCCACTGTCCTGCTCATCGACGAACTATCCATGGGCCTGGCACCCGTCATCGTCGAACGACTCCTGCCCATCGTCCGCACCGTCGCCGACACCACCAACGCCGCCGTCATCCTCGTCGAACAACACGTCCAACTCGCCCTCACCGTCGCCGACACCGCCCTGGTCCTACGCCACGGCACCAACGTCCTACAAGGCAACGCCCAACAACTCGCCGCGACACCCCATCTCATCGAAGATGCGTACCTCGGCACCAACGAACCCCACCACACAACCGCAGACATCGAAACGGCCAGGTGACAATCGCCTGCCCACAGTTGCATTCGGCATTCGCCGAATAGCAGGTCCAGTTCATCGATCAACCCGCACGTGCATCCCCAGAGGTTGCGCGGGCGGGTTGTTTCATTGGGATGCAGTGATTCCACCCTTCACGACGACGCGAAGTCCCTGCCCTCAGCGAGGGCAGGGACTTCGTCATTTCAAAAGTGGATCATCATGAAACCAGCTCTTTCACAGCCGGATTCGTTTGCCGAAATCTCTGTCAGCTATCGGCCCCGGCGGACACCATACGAAGCATGGTGAGCACGCCGTCGCGTCGGCTCATCGCCCCGAACGGCGATCCACCGAGCGGATCGTCGCTGCCGAGAATCCATGTGGGGCCGTCTGCGAGATGATCAAGTATCTCCACCGCGACCTCGTTCGGATCGGCAGCCTCCACGTGCTCCAACGTCGCGGCATCGACCACCCGACGCATCGAGGGAGTGTCGGTGAGCCCCAGTACCGGCGCCAGCACATCGACACCGGTGTCGCGCCATTCCGCCCACAAGCCCTCTGCCAGAATGAGATCGAATGCCTTGGTCGCGCTGTACGAGGCGTAACTGGCGCCACCGATCCATGCTGACGTCGAGCTCAACAGAACCATTGCACCACGACCACGGGCGACCATCGGTGCCCCGAACCGATGGGCAGCCTCCAGAACGCTGACGCAGTTGCGCTGGACCAGCTCCAGGTGTGTATCGAGGCTCTGCTCGAGGAACGAGGCACTGTGGTTGCCGCCGCCGGCGTTGAACACAAACACGCCGATCTCCAGATCGGACGTTGCCTTCTCGAGGTCCGCGATCGCAGAGGTGTCGCTGAGGTCCAGCGCAATGGTCCTCACCTCCACGCCGTGGCGGTCCCGAATATCGGCGGCGGCCTCCTCGAGCACTGACGTTCGCCGCGCCACAAGAACGACGTTCATGCCGCGCGCGGCCATCGTATCGGCGAACGCCGCGCCGACTCCATCAGAGCCACCTGCCACGATGCCCCAGGGTCCATACTTGTTGGCCAAATCTGTTGTCATGAAACAGTTCTCCTTGTTGTTTGCGATCTGGGTGTTCGAGGATCCGTGATTGTTTGTTCGATGCGGTAAGGCCTGGCCCGCTTGCGTCCGGCGGGCTATCCGCCGACCATCAGCAGGCCACCGTTGACAGCGAGGAACTGGCCGGTGATGAACTTCGCGCCTTCGCCCGACAGGAACACGAGCATGGGACCCACATCAGTGGCCGGATCACCGAGTTCACCACCGAGCGGTATCGCCGCCTTCAACTGCTGTGTCAACTGCGCGGCGGCTTCCGGGCCCAAGAATTCGCGCAACCGGTTGGCGCCCGGAGTCTCGACAGCAGGTGCGATCGTATTGACGGTGACGTTGTCGGCAGCCCAAGCTTTGGCCACTGAGCGTGACCAGGAGTGGACCGCCGCCTTTGATGCCGCGTACGTAGCCGATATCGGGCTTCCCGATACGCCTTCACTCGAGCCGAAATTGATTATCTGGCCACCGGTTTCACGCATGACCGCGTGTGCGGCCTGGTTGGTCAGCACAGTCGACGTGAAGTTGATGTCGATCATCTTGTGAATGTTCGCGGTGTCGATGTGTCCGGGTACACCCGGTGCCCACAACCCAGCAGCATGGATCAGGACATCGAGACCTCCCAACGTGCCGACGACCTCACCGAACGCCGAATCGACCGACGCCGGGTCGGTCACATCACAGTGAACCCACGATGCCGACGCAGTGTCCGCCGGTTTCGTGTTGTGAAAAGTCGCTGCGACGTGGGCGCCTGCTTGGGTCAGTACGTCGACCGTTGCCGCACCGATTCCCGTGGCCGCTCCGGTGACGAGCACCCGCCGTCCATTGAGCAATGTGGTCATTCTCGACTTCTTTCTCGGAAATAGTTCCGCTACCCGACAAGACAGATGGTTCAATCGCCCACATCGCAACCGCGGCATCGTGACTCACCCAGTGGTGTCGTGCGACCCGGCCATAATCGGCTATCCCTCAATACATTTCAGGCACGACGCCGCGACCTGCACGATCGTTTCCGTTCGGAGCCTAAGCCCGTCCTGACGCGACGTCCACGACTCGTCTTATAGAGCGGAATGGGCTCATCCATGGCCGCCCGCGGTAGGGTGCCGATCGATTTCACTCAGCGGAACGAGGTACTGCTGCATGCCACCCAATTCGCCTATGTTTCAACGATGGCAGCACCGGACCACTACGCTCACCGAACCCACGTCCGATGAACTTCACCGAAATCTCCTATGAGGTGGTGGACAGGGTCGCGACCGTGACCCTGGACAGGCCTGACCGGTTGAACGCGTTCACCACAACGATGATGCACGAACTGGCCTCCGCCTACGTGGCCGCCGACCTCGACGACGATGTGCGTGTGGTTGTCGTGACGGGCCGCGATCGGGCCTTCTGTGCCGGGGCGGACCTGAGCGCGGGGGCCAATGTGTTCGGCCCGAACGCAAAAGCGGTGGAGCGAGCGAGCATCGGAACGATCGGTGGCGCGCCGCGGGACGGTGGCGGGGTGGCCGCTCTGACCTCTGCTGCTTGCCGAAAACCGGTGATCGCGGCCATCAACGGCCCTGCCATTGGTGTGGGCGTCACGATGACTTTGCCGATGGATATCCGGCTGGCGTCAGAATCAGCCAAGTTCGGATTTGTGTTCGCTCGCCGGGGCCTGGTCCCGGAGGCGGCTTCGAGTTGGTTCCTGCCGCGGATCGTCGGAATCTCGCAGGCCATGGAGTGGGTGGCGACGGGCAGAATCTTCGGCGCGGAAGAAGCCCTCGCCGGCCGCCTGATTTCGAAAATCCTTCCGCCAGAGGACCTACTCCCCCACGCATATTCGCTTGCGCGCGAGATCGCGGACAACACCTCGGCCGTCTCTGTCGGGGTGGCCAAACAGATGCTGTGGTCGATGCTCGGTGAGGACTCCCCGTGGGCAGGGCATCGGGCCGACTCGCGGGCGATGCGTCATCTCGGTGCGAGCGCTGACGGGCGAGAGGGCGTGGAGTCCTTCCTGGAGAAGCGCGCCCCGAACTTCCCGGACACCATCACTGCCGACTACCCCGACATGGAGCGCTGGCCCACCCGACCGAATGACATGGGCTGACGGACTGAGCATCTCCGCAGCATCTCGATCACCTCTCCCATCACTGGACAATTGGAAATGAAAGGTTTAGGTGAATGATGACTGGACGAATGGCCGGCAAAGTTGCCTTCATCACCGGAGCTGCACGCGGACAAGGACGCAGCCACGCAGTGCGAATGGCGCAGGAAGGTGCCGACATCATTGCGGTCGACATCTGCGGGCCGGTAATCGCCGACAGCCCGACGCCGTATTCGACACCCGAGGATCTCCTCGAAACCGCCGACCTGGTCAAAGGCCTGAACCGCCGAATCGTCACAGCCGAGGTCGATGTGCGGGACTATGCCGCCCTCAAATCGGCCGTCGACAGTGGCGTCGAGCAACTGGGGCGGCTCGACGTGATCGTGGCCAATGCCGGCTTCGGCACGGGCGGCGTAACGCTGGAGAACGTCAGCGAGAGCGACTGGGACGACATCATCGGCGTGAACTTGTCGGGCGTGTGGAAGACTGTGAAAGCCGGTGTACCACACCTGAAATCGGGCGGACGGGGTGGATCAATCATCTTGACGAGCTCAGTCGGCGGACTCAAGGCCTACGCGAACACCGGGCACTACATCGCATCCAAACACGGTGTCGTCGGCCTCATGCGCGCCTTCGCCGTCGAACTCGGGGAATACTCGATCCGCGTCAACTCAGTTCATCCGACCAACGTGAACACACCGATGTTCATGAACGACTACACAATGAAGTGGTTCCGGCCAGATCTCGAGAACCCCGGAATCGACGACCTCAAGGTCGTCGCACAAACGATGCATGTGCTGCCGATCGGTTGGGTCGAGGCCGAAGACATCAGCAACGCAGTGCTGTTCCTGGCATCCGACGAAGCCCGGTACATCACGGGTACCACGCTCGCCGTAGACGGCGGCAGCACGCTCAAATAAGACACAGCCCTACCCTCGAGCCGCGCAGCAGATCTCAATCAGCTGCGCGGCTCGCGCTTTTGGCTGGTGTTGCGTTTCACTGTCGCGCTATCAATCCCCGTCGTCACCCATCGACCCGAAACATCCGTGCACGGTTGAGAGGCGTCACGGTCCCCGCTGATCAGGTGACGGCACAGTCACAGCACCACCGCCGAGCGTGCCGTCGTTGCCGTTGAGCGTGCCGAAAGTGATTGCGCACCAGGATTTTCGGCACGGTCGGTGGTGATTTCGGCACGGTCGACGGTTGGATCGGCACGCTCGGCGGTTCGCGCGGGTGGTGCCCGCAGTATTTCTGTCAGCCTTTTTGAGCTATGTCGAGCGCGGCGATGTACGCGAATGCCATCGACGAACCGATCGGACCACCGGCACCGGGGTAGATTCGCCCGGTAACCGGAGCCATCGTGTTTCCTGATGCATACAGGCCCGCGATCACCGAGCCGTCCGGCCGGACGACGCGCGCATGGTCGTCGGTCTTGAGACCACCCTTGGTCCCCAGATCAGACAACACGATCTTCGCCGCATAGAACGGCCCCTGATCTATCACGCCCAAACACGGATTGGGGCCGTCAGTGTGAGCGCCGCCCAGGTACACGGTCATCAGATCCCACGGAGCCTCGCCGCGACCGAAGTCCTCATCCTTGCCGGTGCGGGCATAACCGTTGTACTGATCGACAGTCTTCGTCAGTGCCCCAGCCGGGACACCGATCAGCTCTGCAAGCTCATCCAAGGTATCGGCCCGGTGCAATACCCCGGCGGCGATGAACTTTTCGACATCAAACCAACCCGGAACGTCCGGCGCGACCGGCAACGCCGCCGCGAAAGCACTTTCGTTGTCGATTTGACGCTGATCGAACACCCAGTGCGTCGGCAACGGCGAAGCGTCAGAAGTCCTGTGTGCCTTGAGCATCTCGTGCCCGGCCCGATCGTACGGGAGCCGCTCATTCATGTAACGCTGACCGGCAGCGTTGACCCAGATCCCACTCCACACCGATGTATAGAACACCGGGCGCGTATCGGGTACGACCAGACCGGGCGCGAACCACGACTCCTCGAGTAGGTCGGTCGCGGCACCGATGTCGATGCCTGCAGTCAGAGCATCCCCGGTGTTCCCCTCACACCCCTGAGTCCACTCATCACCGATCTCGGGCTGGTACTTCCGTCGCAGCTCGGCATTTCGCTCGTATCCGCCCGCCGCGAGGATCACTCCCTTGCTGGCGCGGAACGTCACCGGCTCACCATTACTCGAGGCTTGCACTCCGACCACGGCGCCGTCTTCGACGATGAGCCGCTCGAGCCCGGTGTTCGTCAGGACGGTGCCGTTGCCGGTCTCCATGAATGCCAGCAGTGCGCGCCCGATGAGGGCCTGCCCACCGACCATCGTCGACTCGACGTCAACACCCCAACGCTCAGTCCACAGCGGCCTACGTACCAACGGCTCCAGATCGCCGAGTTCACCGCGGTCGAAGTCCTGCGGGAAAATCGTTCGTCCCCCCGGCAGTGCGCCCGGCTGCCCCGCGAAGTAGTCGGGAACACCCAGGAACTGGAACTCTCCGAACCTGGGGTTCTTCTCCAGTTCTTCGATCATCGCAGGCCCGGCCTGCAGAAAAGCCTCGCGTAGCGAGGCAGGCGAGTCATCTCCGACGATCGCATCCAAATACAGACGCGCCCCATCGCGAGTGTCCGGCAACCCGGCCCGCTGCTCAGCAGCATTCCCCGGCAACCACATTCCCGCACCCGAATACGAGGTGGTACCACCGACAAACTCTGTCTTCTCGATGACCAACGTCCGCAGGCCGCGTGCTGCCGCCGCGTACGCACCGATCAAACCTCCACCCGAACCCACGACAATCACGTCGTACAAATCAGCTGCATTCTCACTCATGGCGATTTCCTCTCACAACGGTAAAGGGGGCGGGTTACGCGTATTTCGCATTCGAAAAGGCTTCAAGCTGCAAGAAGCCGTCAGCAGACTCCTCATCAAGTTCCATCACCTCGACGAAATGGCCCAATTCCGCCCTCATGTCGAGATAGCCCATCCGGATCCCGCCACTGATCCCATACTGTGCCCAGGTTCGGCCGCTGGATGCGACCACTGCGGACGCTTCGTCGAAGTCATCAACACGGAATCCCAGGTGATGCAGCGTGGCCGGCTCCCCGGGCCTGATGGCACCCCGATAGAGGTCAACCGATCCGGCAACCGGGCGGATGACCTCCAAGTTCGTTGCACCTGCGTTGACCAGGAGAACATCGATGAGCCATTCGTCGGCCGGCTCGCCGTCGACCACTACATACGGGGTGACCGCGGCGCTGTCGCCGGTCGCCGGCCGACCTCCGCCCATCGACGCCCCGTAGTGCTTCACGCACTCCACTGTCCCCAGTTTGGACTCGAAGTAAGCGGCCGCAACATCAATGTCATCCGTCACATATCCCACCTGCATGAAATTGCGGAACAAGTCATCGATAGATCGCATCAAAAATCTCCTCAGTCGCGGCAAATGTGTTGCGCGTCATTGTTATCGGCACAGGGCAGACCATTACGCAAACGACTCTCGCCTCTTCCACAACCTGTCGTCCACTGCCGGTCCCATCAGACGGAATCACCGGGGACCATCCCGGAACAACGCGCCTTTCTTCGATGCCACCAGGCGGAATATCAAAGCGGACACCCGCGGCCAGGTATGGAAACATATAAATATGGCCACATTGAGCAATGCACCGACATTGCTGTCCAGGACGGAGCAGCCGGGAGGCGATCAGCCGATCGCAGACCCGGTATGGCAGCCGGTGAAACACCGGCTGATCACCATGCGCAAAGCAGTCAGGCAACTCGACGAACTCGGGCCGGTGGAAGCTCACCTCCTGGAGAGCAATCCGGCAATTGGCCTCGTGTGCGAGCGGGTGCTGTGGCTCTTGGCCGACCAGGCTTTCGCTGTCAACACTCGGGTCGGCGCAAGAGCGCTTGGCGAAATGCCGCAAACACCGACCGCTGCGTTCGATGCGGTGGTGAAGGTCGGCATGATCGACGCAGACCTGCGAGCCGTTCTCTCGCCTCCAGAAGCCCCTCACAACGTCCTCGTCCAGCTGTATATGGATACCGAGCCCGAGAAGGTCGCTGCGGTTGTGCTCGCAGCGCGGTCCGGATACACGGCGTACATCGAAGAGGTTGGCCACTGGATCACTGAACATGCTGGTGCCTGACAGAAGTTTCTTACAATTTCGGTCGCTTACCATCGGGTATCGACGGGTCACTGAAGAAAATGTGTCCCGGTCTCGGATTTCGACAGATGGTGAGCGTGCTGACCTGATCGCGGTGTCGCGGTCAGTGGGTCTTGGGGATGGAGATCGACTTTGATGACAGTCTCAGAGGGGGACGTGCCGGGTTCGGTGGCGCCGCAAAAACTCGCGGCTCAAGTTGCCCGACAGCTCGAGAACGAGATCATGGATCGCGAATGGCCGATCGGCGAGGTCCTCGGATCAGAAACCGAACTGCAGGCGCGTTTCAAGGTGTCGCGATCGATTCTGAGGGAAGCGATCCGGTTACTCGAGCACCAGCAGGTCGCCAGAATGCGACGTGGCCCCGGTGGCGGACTCGTCGTCAGTGCGCCCGACACCTCGTTGCCCATTCGCGCCCTCGTGATCTATCTCGAATACATCGGGGTGAGTGTCGAGGATCTAGGTCGTGCGCGGATGCTTCTGGAGCCACTGGCGGCCAGACTGGCCGCCGAGACCGTCACCGAGTCGAGTATCGGCGCTCTTCGCGCCATCGTGAACGAAGAGCACGCGAGAATCGCTGATTCGTCCATTGCCGCCGGCAAAGATTTCCACGCAATGTTGGGCCAGTTGTCGGGAAATGCCTTGTTGCAGATGTTCACCGAGGTCGTGACGGGTTTGAGCACCCGCTACTTGCGGACTTCACGACGCATCGCGGAAGGCGCAGCGAGCGAGGCCAGGACTCACGTCGCCAACCGGCATGCCGAAATCGTCGAAGCAGTGATCGCCGGTGACGGTGCAGCCGCGCAAACCCGTGTGACAACTCACCTCGAAGAAGTCGTGACATGGATGCTGGCCCAGAAGATTCATCCCACAGTCGAGCGAATGCGCACCCGGCCAGTGGATCCCGACCCGAAGTCGGGAGACAAACTCGCCGAGATCGTGGCCGGCCGCATACACAACGACATCACCACCGAAGACTGGCAGGTTGGTGAGATCCTCGGATCGGAATCAGACCTGCTGACCCGCTACGGCGTCAGCCGTGCGGTCCTTCGAGAATCCCTCCAGATCCTCGAGCACCACAGCGTTGCCCGAATGCGACGCGGGCCGGGTGGTGGATTGGTCATTCTGGCCCCCGACCCCACAGCAAATATCCGCGCGATGGCCCTCTACCTCAACTACCGGGGATTGAGTCCTGACGACCTCTTCGTGGTCCATGAGGCCATCGCCCTGGAATGTGTCCACACGCTCACCGCCGGTGAGCTCTCCTCTGACACGGCCTCCCGCCTTCGCGAGGCACTCGATCTTTCGACTGAGCAGGGTGACTCCGGGGACCTGTTCCACACCGAGATCGCCGAACTGGCCGGTAACCCGATCCTGTCGCTGTTCCTGCGGATCACCACGGAACTCCGAGCCCGCAACGGTCTCAGCGAGAAAGCAAGAAGTGCTCAGGGTGCATCCGATGTTCGCGATGCCCACGAGAAGATACTTGTGGCCGTCCTCGCCGGCGATGGGGGGCTCGCCCAGCACCGCATGCGCCGGCACCTCCAGGATCTCGCCACTTGGTGAGACCAGAACCCTGGTCCCGCCGAGGCTGAATCACCCTGTGGGCGAACAGCCTTGGCGGACGGCGTCACTACACCCGCGCGCTTGCGTTCCCGAGTTTGACGCTCGCGTTCCAGATCGCGTTAGCGGTACCCCGGACGGCCTCGGCAACCATGCCCCATCTCATCTGACCCGCCGGGCCGGTGACGGACACCGCAGCAACAGCACCGCCCGCATTGCGAACCGGCGCGGCGACGCAGACGAGCCGGTCGTAGGCCTCGCCGCGATCGAACGCGACTCCCAACCGTCGAACCTGGTTCAATTCCGCTTTCAAGGCAAGAGGATCGGTGATCGTGTTAACCGTCCTCCTCGGCATGTCCCCGCTGGTCACCGCCTGAATGACCTCGTCGTCGAACGCCGCCATCGCTTTGCCAATTGCGGTGCAGTACACGGGATTACGTCCACCACGTCGGGTCGGCAAACGAAGCGAACCCTCCGCGATCCGTTCGATATATACAACCTCGCCGTGGTCGAGGACGCCGAGTTGCGCGGTCATCCCGGTCCTGACCGCGAGCGCTTGCAGATGGGGGAAGGCAACCTCACGGAGCTGACCCCCCTCGGCAGCGAGGCTCCCCAACTCGAACATCCGCAAACCGACCCGGTAGCCACCGGGATCACGCTCGATCCAGCCGATTTGGCACAGCTGATCGGCGAGGCGATGCAGGGTCGATTTCGGCAGACCGGTGCGATCACTGAGATCACCGAGACTGAGGACCTGCTGACTGCAGTTGAACGCATCCATGATGGACGCAACTCGCCCCATCACCGTCCGCTCCGGGCCGCGCCGTTCGCAGGACTCGCCGGCATTACCGCTTGTCAGCGCAGCCCTGATTCCATCCTGGGAATCGCCAGTCACTTCCTCTGGTGAAACCACACTTCGTTGCAACAAGCTAGATGACAAGGTAGCCACGCTTTCATTCAGTGCACCCATCTAACCTTCGCGCAGTCGCGCAGTCGGGTTTCTGAGTACAAATCTGGGGGCAGGTCCCGTATTGAGTATCCTCTTTTGCGGGAGTGTTACCACAGTCACATCTGGGAGCCCACATGTCAAGCGTCACGAGAGCTCCAGTTTCGATGGACCTACGTACTGCTCGTAGAAGGAAGGTGACCCCCGGGGGTCCTGCACCCTTGCGCGTTGTTTCACGCGAGAATCGACGAGACATCAAAAAATGCTCTCGCTGCGAAGCAGCGAGAGCATTCTCCATCCCCCAAGTGATAGTTGAAGGATCGGATCGAGAGTCGACGATCAGGCGGAATCGGTTGAGTGGCCGGGGAACAAGGACAGGGCGGGGTCCAGTGAGACTGCCGCATTGTTGACTGCGGTTGCCACCTCACCGAACCCGACCGACATCAATTTGACCTTGCCGGGGTAAGACGTGACGTCGCCGGCGGCATATACGTGCTCGACGGTGGTTTCCATTCGGGTGTCGACAACAATCGTGCGGCGGTCCAATTCCAGGCCCCAGGCCTCGAGTGGTCCGAGGTTGCTGATGAAGCCGAGTGCGGCCACAACCGCGTCGACCTTGAGCACCCGCGCCTCCCCCTCTCCGTCGACCCGCACGTGCGCCTCGCGCAACACGTCGTCACCGAACAGCGCTTCTACCTGCGCATTGATGATGATCTCCGCCGTGCTTTCGTGTACTTCGCGGATGCTCGCGGCATGCGCCCTGAAGGTGCCTCGGCGGTGGACCAGGGTCACCGAGCGGGCGATCGGCTCAAGTGCCAGGACCCAGTCGATCGCACTGTCTCCCCCGCCGACAACCAGCACATCGCGGTCCGAATACTCCTCAGGTGCTGGGACGAAGTAGCTCAGTCCGCGCCCGAGGAACTCCTCACCGGCCGGAAGGGTCCTGGGGGTGAACGTGCCGATCCCCGCAGTCAGGATGACCGCCCCTGCGTCGATCACGGTGCCATCGGAGAGAGTGACCTGCGGCCGCCCGTCCGGGGAGTGCACCAGCTCGACCGCTTGGCGGCCGAGGAGGTACGTCGGACCGTAGGTGTCCGCTTGGTCTTTGAGGGCAGCGACCACGTCCCGGCCCCGGGCACCGGGAATCCCTGCGATGTCGTGGATGTGTTTCTCCGGGTACAAGGCGGCGATCTGGCCGCCACACTGCGGCAACGCGTCGACCAGTACGGTCTGCATCCCGCGGAAGCCCGCGCAGTATGCGCCGAACAGGCCCACCGGGCCGGCGCCGACGATGAGGATGTCTGTTGTGATGGTCTCGGCCACGGGCCGACCTCCTGGTGTGTGATGCGGAAATATTGACCTCGGAATGCGGCCGGGTTCGACCGACACCCGAGTCCGTGCTCGAATAACCTTGCCCGCGTGGATATCCCACTACCCATGTCATGCATGGGACCTACGGCCGACATGGCACGTCCGGGGTTGATCTTCGAAGTGTAAGTCGGCCCGCACCTAATAGAGTGCACTGATTCCGTCTGATGGAATGCCCGATGGACAACCGCGCAGGCCTTGGACAAAGTGATTCTCAGGTCAATCACCGCGCCAGATCGGCGGGGAACGTGAGCCACGCCGATAGCGCGGCCGGGTAAACAACGCCTGGCGAAATACCTGCTTCGTGAAGTCTCCGGAGCGTTCCATCGATGAGGAGGTCGACGACAATGAGCGAAGACGTACGGGTCTGGATCGACCAAAAACTGTGCACCGGCGACGGCCTGTGCGTCCAGTACGCCCCCGATATTTTCGAGTTCGGCGCCGACGGACTGGCCTATGTCAAGGACGCCGACGGCAACCTGCTGCAGACCGAGGGCTCCCAGACCGATGTGAACGACGAGCTGCGCCTCGACGTCATCGATGCCGCCGACGGGTGCCCGGGCAACTGCATTCACGTCGTCCGCGCCGCCGATGGCGTCGAAATCGCCGGCCCCGACGCCTGACGTCCCGCAAACACGCAAGCAGCCAGAGCAATTCCCAAAGGATCTAGTAGAGGAGTGATTTCCCGGTGTCGATAATCGAGGAACCGCAAGTAGACCGTTTCGTCCCCTGGTTCGAAGGCGATGTAGATCCCGAGAAAGTGCCGGAGAAATACCGGTTGTCGCGTGCCTACGTGCCCAAGGGGCGCTACCTGGACCCCGAATTCCAGAAGCTGGAGCTCGAAAAGGTCTTCAAGAAGACCTGGCTGATGGCCTGCCGTGTCGAGGAATTGGCGTCGGTCGGAAACTACATCGAGTACGAGATCGGAAGCTATTCGATCCTGATCGTGCGCGAGTCGAAAACCAAGATCAGCGCGTACCACAACGCATGTCGTCACCGCGGAACCCGTCTTGCCCGCGGCCAGGGTCGCGTCGGGTCGCTCATCTGCCCGTTCCACGGCTGGCGATGGAACCTGGACGGCTCGATCAGGCTCGTGCTCGATCGCGAGGAGTTCGTCCCGCGCTCCGATGACGACCTGGGCCTGGAGCAGGTCCGCGTCGACCAGTGGGCCGGTTTCGTGTTCATCAACATGGACCCCGAAGCCAAGCCACTTCTCGAGTACCTCGACCCGATCGCACGCATCTTTGAGCCGTTTCATATCGAGAACATGCGGTATCGCTGGGCGAAGGGCTTCATCCTGCCCTGCAACTGGAAGACAGCGCTCGACGGATTCCTCGAGGCATATCACGTTGCGGGAACTCATCCACAGCTCTACCGAGTCGACAAGACGAACCTGAACCTTCAGTCCCTCAAAGAACTCGACGAGCGGATCTGGGCACCCACCACTGTCTACGAGCGGCACTCGCACTACTCGGCCGTCGGCCAGACGAAAAAGGATGCCACCGCGGAATCCGTCAAGGATCCCACTGCCAGAGGCACCGCGGAGATCACCGATGAGCGGCTGTCCATCGCAATGTCGGTGCAGTATGTCGCCGAGGACATGCGCGGCCTCGAGAACGAACTCAGCTGGCGCGCCGCGGAAGCACTCAAGACCGCTGAAGTGCCCGAGGGATCGAACGCCGGCGAGGTCTACATGCAGCTGCACCGCGACATGGCGATCGCCGAAGGCTACGACTGGCCGATGCTCACGGGACAGCAGTGGGCCGAGGCCGGTACCGCATGGAATGTGTTCCCCAACACGATCATCCTGCCCAACCAGGGTTCGGTGTTCGTCTACCGGGCACGCCCGTACGGCGACGACCCGGACACCTGCCTCTTCGAGATCTTCAGCCTGGACCAGATCCCGGTTGCCGACTACGACAAGAAGCGCGAGTTCCAGCACCAGTTCTTCGAGGACTACCGGGACGCCGATCTCGGCGAGGTCTTCGGCCAGGACATGGCGAACGCCAAGGAGGTCACCGTCGGAATGCACTCACCGAGTTTTGACGGCCATCGGCTCAGCGAAGAGCAGGAGATGACCATCTACAACCACCACCGGGTGGCCGACCGCTACCTCTGGGCCGACTGACCCTTTGTAACAAATTGGACTCGGCGTCCGCAGACCGGAACACCGGCCCCTGGCGCCGAGTCCTTGTTCTTACACTCGACGTCGTCCTCGATGTCGCACAAGTTATTTCATGATTGGAGCAAGAAAATGGGCGTCAGATCACTTGGCTATGTCCGGCTGAATTCGCCAGATCTCAAGGCATGGAGGAGTTTCGGCGAGGACTTCCTCGGAATGATGCGGGTGGAAGGGAACACCCCGGATTCGCTCTACTTCCGGATCGACCACTATCCGCCGCGCCTGGTGGTGTCCCAGGCCGAAGAACCCTCGCTGGGTGCGTTGGGTTTCGAGGTCCTGAACAAGCGTGAACTCGCGCAGCTCGTGAGTGCAGTGGAGGCCGAAGGCATCAAGGTCTCCACTGGCACAGACGCTGAGCGCGCCGAACGCCGCGTCACCGGTCTGGCGAAGTTCGACGATCCGGCCGGCAACCCGGTCGAGTTGTTCTACGGACCCATCCTCGACCACGTCCGCATCCAGACGCCATTGGTGAGCAGCTTCGTCACCGGCGACATGGGGATGGGCCACGTGATCGTGACCGCCGAGGACGTGGAGACGACATTCGACTTCTACTCCCGAGTACTCGGGTTCATCGAGCGAAACACCGCGGGACCCACCTACTTCATGGGCTGCAATCCGCGCCATCACAGCTTTGGTATCGCTCCCACACCGGGTCCGGGCAAGCTGGTCCACATCATGGTCGAGATGGCCACCATCGACGATGTCGGCCTCGCGCTCGACCGGGCTGCCGACATGAATATTCCGATGATGAACACCCTCGGCAAGCATACGAACGATCAGATGCTGTCGTTCTACGTCTACTCACCCGAGTTGTACGCAGTCGAGTGCGGCTTCGAGGGCCTTCGGGTCGAGCAGGAAGAACCGACTTACGAAATCACCGAAGGTGCGCTGTGGGGCCACAAGTTCACCCCACCCCCTATGCCCCCCAGCTGAACTACTCACGCACAACAAACTGACCCCTGCGAGTCGACGACTCGGAGGGGTCAGTTTGTTTCGATCTTCCGGCGACTACCGATTCAATCCGGCGACGGAAACTGCCTGGGAAGCAACACTTTTGCTGCCGTCCCGGCCAATGGAAAACTTAGATGAAACGCCGGTAGAAGTTCGTCACACTCCTGACAAGACAATCACGCATCTCTCCCGTGTTGGCGGATGAAAGACCTACGTGCGGGTTTGTTTGTCGCCCAGCCGGCATCTGCGCCGGCGCTCAACGAAAAGGACACCTCGATGAAACGCTCAATCGGCCTGCGTACAGCGCAGGTTCTGGCGATGTCAACAGTTGTCGTCGCCTTGACGGCGCTGACGGCCTGCAGCAGTGACGACGACAGTTCGGACAACAGCACCGCGTCGAGTGCCCAGGCGCCCTCGGACGCCTTTCCGGGAAAGGCAGCCAGCGGCGACCCGGTAAAGATCGGATTCATCAGCGCCGAGGGCGGGTCGGCCATCTCACAGCCCGAGACCCGCGAAGCCGCCGAGGCAGTCACAAAATACGCCAACGAAAATTTCGCCGGAATTGGCGGCCGCCCAATTGAATTGGTGAGCTGCAAGCAGCAAGAAGAACCGGTGAGTGCCCGCGACTGTGCCAACCAGATGGTTGAGCAAAAGGTATCGGCAGTCGTCGTTCCGGTTGCCGGCCTGGGCAACATCATCGCACCGATCATCGTCGACGCCGGGATTCCATACGTGGTTGCACAGGGATCGAGCGTCCCTGAGCTCACCTCGCCGGGCGCCTACTCCTTGACCGCTTCCTCCAACTCGACGCAGGCCATGGCTGCCTACGCAGCGGAGAACGGCATCAAGAAAGTCACCGCGTACTCCATCGATGTCCCGGCTGCAATCGGTGCGCTCCAAGCAGTTGGACAACCGGCATTCCAGGCAAATGGTACCGACCTGAAGATCGTACCGATTCCCCTGGGAACACCGGACGCAACTCCTCAGGTCAGCGCCGGTCTCGAGGACGACCCTGAGGCCGTCATCGTCTTCGGCGATTCCACCGTTTGCACCTCGGTCATCAAGGCGCTCAGCACATTGGCCTCGACGGCCGAGAAGTGGACCGCCATCTCCTGTGCCGCCCCAGAGGTCGTCGACGCCGTCGGATCGGGACTCGACAACACCAAGATCTTCAGCTCCGCTGACACCGTTTCGGACAATTCGGAGGCAGTCCTGTACCGCGAGGTGATGGAGAAGTACAGCCCCAAGACCCCCACCGAAAGCAATGCTGTCGTTGGTTACCAGGCCATGCTCGGCTTGGTCAGGGCAACGCAGGCAGTTGTCGGAACCGATACCTCCCCGGCAGCGATCAACACCGCAATCAAGACCGCCACGGACGTGGTCACGCCTGCCGGTAACGGCTTGACTTTCACCTGCAATGGGCAGGCGATCGCCGGCTACCAGTCGGTCTGCTCCAACGGGCTGATCATTCTCACGATGAAGGACGGGAAGCAGACAGACCCGCAAAACGTCTTCATCAAGGCACCTAACTCCTGAGCGAAATCACCAAAGTCCCTGCCTCATCGAGGCAGGGACTTTGGTGTCTCCGCCGACCGTGCCGAAGAAGCCGCCGAGCGGGCCGAACCGACCGTCGAGCGGGCCTTAGTTGCTTGTGCGACAGGTCGTTTCGGCACGCTCAACGGTGATATGAGCACGGTCGACGGTGGGTTCGGCACGCTCGACGGTGGTCCCCCGTCGAGCGTGCCTTTGTTGCCGTCGAGCGGGCCTTAGTTGCTTGTGCGACATGCAGTTTCGGCACGCTCGACGGTGATTTGGGCACGGTCGGCGGTCGGTTGGGCACGCTCGACGAGGTGGCAAAAAGACTGACCCCCTCGGAGTCTGGAGACTCTGAGGGGGTCAGTGTGTAGTGCGATAGCGTATTTCAGCGGTGAACCCAGCCGACGTCGTGCCAGATCGTCTCCAGCTCGGTCACCGGAACCGGCCAGGTCTCGATGTAGGTGACGCCTTCCGGGCCGGCCGTCATCGTGTACGGCGTATTCGCATGGCTGACGAACATATCTCCCGCACGCACGACCACAGTCTTGGTACTGCCGTCCGGTTCGTCAACCTCGATGCTGTACTCGCCTGCGAAGACGAACAACATCTCGTCACAACTGTGCTGGTGCTTGGGCACGACGAAGCCCGGGGTCACCCGCAGCGGATTGCGGTTGAAGTGCATGAGATCAATGGGCTCGCTGGTCAAATCCATGTGATCGGCGAACGTGGCAGCGAAATCCACCGGCGCATCGTTGAGTAGACCACCGTCTTTCCAGAAGTAACTCGGCACCCCCTGCTGATCCAGGGGCATATGGAACCAAGCATCGGGGTTCAGCAGATTGCCAAAACTGTTTGTCATGGCAACCACGGTAAGTGCGGCCGCCGGCGGTGTCACCGGACCATTCCGCTCGATGGAATTTGCTTGTCGAACAAAGCTTTCGGGTTCATTCCGTCCAATGGGACCGTCGGATGAAATCACCGGCGACGTTCGCAACACTCGTGACATGACAATTGAGCACTTTAGCCTTGTGGCCGACGGAGGCTGGGCAGATCTGGCGATCGACCAGTACTCCCCCAAACACTTCTGGACTGAAGGGGGCCTCCTCGCCGACGCCCCGGTCAACGTGGACAAAACGTTCAACGGCGTGTCGGTCTCGACAAAGGTCAATAAAGGGTTTCACCTGAACGGCCTGCGACTTGCGCCGAATTATTCCGGCCCGAGACGCCACCAGAATCTCGACCAACTGATCTTCGTGTTCGCCGGCGAGCTGCGGGTCAACTGGGGCGCGAACGGCGAAGAAGGGGCCCGGACGATCCGTCCAGGTCAATTCTGGGTCACCACTGCCGAAACCCCGCACCGCCTGACGGCTGGTCCTGAAGGCGCGATCTTCGTCGAGACCTGGTCCAAACCGATCGCCGAGCTCGAAACGTACTGGCACGACGAGGGCTGGATCCACAACTGACCCGGTCGGTTTCGTCGGACCCGCAGCAAAGTCCCTGGCTCTCCACGAGCCAGGGACTTCGCTATTTGTTGTCCTGTTCCGCTGGCCGGGATTTTCACCACGATTCGGCCACCATTCGAATTAGCGTCGAATCAGGCCAATCCACGCCTCGCGCGTAGTTCCCGACGTGGCGACGTCTACGGTGCCCCATCCCGTAGACGTCCTGTCGCTGTGTCGATGCACTACCAGAGCCGAGAGCTGTTGCAGCCACCGCATTTTGAAACATAGCCGCAAAGAATCACAGAGGCCCCTGCTCCTGTGTGCACGGAAAACTGTCAGGAAGGCACACCCATGACGAGTGCAGTCACGTTCGAGTCGACACAGAAAACCGCCCAGGTCGACGGAGTGAAGTTCAACTACCACGAAGCCGGCGAGGGCGTACCCCTGATCCTGCTGCACGGGTCCGGTCCGGGCGTCACCGCGTGGTCCAACTTCGGGCCAAATCTACCGTTTTTCGCCGACACCTTCCGCACGATCATGCCCGACCTGCCCGGTTTCGGACTCACCGATCTCCCTGAACTGGACGAGATCTACACGGTCGCCGCAGCGCGCTGGATCGCCAAGTTCATGGACCACCTCGGTATCGAATCAGCTGTCTTCGTGGGCAATTCCATGGGCGGTGCCGTCGTCGCAGAACTCGCCGCACTACACCCCGAACGAGTCCGGCGACAGGCCGTCATGGGCTCGGGCGGCATGTCGGTCGGAATCTTCCAGGCCGAACCCAGCGAGGGCTTCCTGCGGCTGTTCGAGTTCCTCGAGGACCCGGTCCGCGACCGTATGATCGCCTGGATCAAGACAATGGTCTACGACAAGGCCCTGATCACCGACGAACTCGTCGACCAACGCCTGACGAACGCATTGGCCGAGGGCGTACTCGGCAAGACCAAAACCATCTTCGGAACATTGTTCAACCCGGCCTTCCGGACCTCCTATGTACCGCTGTGGACCAAAGCAGAATCGCTAAAGACCCCCACACTGCTGCTCTGGGGCCGCGACGACCGCATGATTCCCTACGACCAGGCACATTTCGCAACCCGTTGGCTCCCCGAGGTCGAACTACACACCTTCGCCCACTGTGGGCACTGGATCCAGGTCGAACGCAAAGCCGACTTCGAACGCGTCGTGCACGAGTTCCTGACCCGGCACACAGCCTGAAAATGTCTCACTGAGCGGAAACACTCGGCTGGCCAACGGGTTCCAGGCAAGACAATCAAACAGACCTGCCGCCAGGGCGGGAATGTGATCCACAAGGAAGTATGAGGTACGCGCCATGACACACGAAGTAGTCAAACGCAGTGAAGAACTCGGCCCAGAACTGGCGGCACTCGCAGAAGAAAACGAACGCCTGGGCAAACTCAGCGACACCACCGCCGACCTGCTCCGCCAGATCGGCGTGATGCGACTGCTCCAGCCCACCGACTTCGGCGGCTACGCCGCCCACCCCCGCGACTTCGCCGAAGCAGTCATGGCGATCGCGAAACATGACCCGGCAGCAGGCTGGGTCTCCGGGGTCGTCGGCGTGCACCCCTGGGAACTGGCACAGATGGACCGCAAGCTCCAGCAGGAGATCTGGGGCGAAAA
Source organism: Nocardia sp. 348MFTsu5.1 (assembly GCF_000383535.1). Taxonomy (NCBI): domain Bacteria; kingdom Bacillati; phylum Actinomycetota; class Actinomycetes; order Mycobacteriales; family Nocardiaceae; genus Nocardia; species Nocardia sp. 348MFTsu5.1. The sequence goes on along the minus strand of NZ_KB911510.1, from coordinate 42,450 downwards.
TCCCGATACCTGGGTTGCCTCGCCGTACATGCCGAACGGTGTCGCCAACCCGACCGACAACGACTCATACGTCCTCAGCGGCCGCTGGCCGTTCTCATCCGGTGCAGATCACTGTCAGTGGGACTTCCTCGGTGCCATGAAGGGCGACGGAACCGGCAAACCGATCATGCCGCCCGAGGTCATGCATGTGGTACTCCCCCGCAAGGACTACACGATCATCGATGACTCCTGGGACGTGGTCGGACTCTCCGGCACCGGTAGCAAAGACGTCGTCGTCGACCAGGCCGTCATCCCCGACTACCGCACAGTGCTGCAGTCCGATATCGCCGGTGGCGTCGCCGCAGCCCGCGTAGGACGCACCGACACCCTCTACAAACTGTCGTTCGGTGTCATGTTCCCCCTCGGAATCACGTCCGCAGTGATCGGCGCCTGCGAAGGTGCACTGGCCACTCACCTCGAGATCCAGAAAACCCGCGTCGCGGTCACCGGCGTCCAGGTCAAAGACGATCCCTACGCCCTCTACGCCGCCGGCGAAGCCGCCTCCGAAATCTCGGCGTCACGCACCCAACTCATCGACGGCATCAGCCGCCTCTACGACATCGTCGAATCCGGTGGCACACCCACCACCGAGGACAAGTCCAACCAGCGCCGCAACCAGGTGCGCTGCGCCTGGCGAGCAGTACGCGCGGTCGACGAGATCTTCACTCGCTCCGGCGGTGGCGCCATCCGCAAAAACAGCCCCATGCAACGCTACTGGCGCGATGTGCACGTCGGTCTGCAGCACATGATCCACGTCGACGGCATCGCCTACCACTCCAACGGCCTCCACATGATGGGCCTGGAGACCCCTCCCGGAATGCTGGTCATGCTCTGATCGGCAGAACACACCACCTGCAGTCCACATCGCTGTAGGGCAACCCACACAGGGGAAAAACGCTGTGACAGAAACGAAAGAGCCGATGACCAAGTCATTCGACGCCCGCCATCTTCGCGACGTGATGGGCAACTTCCCGACCAGCGTCGTCGCGGTGACCACGCTGGGGCCGGAGCAAGAGCCGGTCGGCATGGTCGTCGGCTCTTTCACCTCGGTGTCCCTCGATCCGCCTCTGGTGTCGTTCCTGGTCGACCGCTCCTCGTCGACACTTCCGAAAATCATCGCAGCACAGCGCTTCTGCGCCAATGCATTGGCTTCGGATCAGGAACGACTGTGCCGGCAGATGGCCACCCGCGGCGCGCAACGCTTCGATGGAGTCGCCTGGGAGACGTCTCCGGCGGAGAACCCGATACTCGACGGTGTTGTTGCCTGGGTGGATTGCGCGATCGACAAGGTCGTCGAACTCGGAGACCACTTCTTGGTCGTCGGTCTCGTCCGTGACCTGGGTGTGGCATCGACGATGACACCACTGCTGTTCTTCCGCGGCGGATACGGCGACTACAAGTCCACCGCACACCACATGCTGGACGACCTACACGGCTGGTGAACTGAACTACGACAGGCAAACAAGCAGGGCCGGTGGGAATCTCCCACCGGCCCTGCTTGTGTCATCTGCGAAAGGCAGCCTATCGGCCGGTCCATTGCGGTGCGCGCCGCTCGGTGAAGGCTCTGGGGCCTTCGACGGCGTCATCAGATGCGAACACCGGATCGGTGTACGCACTCTGCCGTTCGAAAGCCTCTGCGTCGGTCCAGGTCCGGGATTCGAGCGCCAGGGCTTTGCTCGCCTGGACGGCCAACGGGGCGTTGGCAGCGATGGTGGCGGCGATCTCCCGAGCCACCGTTGCCGCGGTACCGTCCGCGACCACGCGGTTGATCAATCCGTATCCGTGCGCGGTGGCAGCCGTGATCGGTTCACCGGTCAAGAGCATCTCCAACGCGATTGCCTGCGGCAGTGCCCGAGGCGCACGGAAGATCCCGCCGGCCCGGGCGGCAAGCCCACGTTTGACCTCGGGCAGACCGAACTTCGCTCCTTCTCCCGCGACAACCAGATCCGACGCCAGCACAAGCTCGAATCCACCGCCGAGGGCCCACCCCTCCACCGCAGCGATCAACGGCTTGCGCGGCGGGGCCTGGACCAGACCGCCGAAACCCCGTCCTTCGACAACCGGCCGCTCACCCAACTGAAAACGCTTCAGATCCATGCCGGCACAGAATGTTCCACCATTGCCGGTCAGAATGCCGACCCGGAGGTCCGGTTCGGCATCGAGGCGGATGAGGGCCTCTGCGATCAACTCGGCCGCCGCACGCGTCATCGCGTTGCGCTGCGCCGGGCGGTTGATGGTGATCGTCAGGATTCCGGAATCGACCTCCACGAGAACTTCGCTGACGGGGCCGGTCTCTGAAGTGCTGACCGCGTCGGTCACCGTGGAGCCATCCGGATCGAACCGTCGAGACGGATGGTCTCACCGTTGACATACCCGTTCTGCAGCAGCGAGAGCGCCAGGTCGGCGTAGTCAGAAGGCCGGCCCAGGCGCTTGGGGAACGGAACATCGGCGGCCAGTCCCTCGCGGATGTCGTCGCGCAACCGGGCGAGCATCGGGGTGTCGAAGACCCCCGGGGCAATGGTATTCACCCGGATACCCACACTGGCCAGGTCACGTGCGGCCACCAGGGTGATGCCGTGTACCGCAGCCTTCGACGCGGTGTACGACGTCTGGCCGATCTGGCCGTCGAATGCGGCAACGGAGGCGGTGAGCACGATTGCGCCACGCTCGGTATCGATGGGTTCGTTTCGTGCGATACGCGACGCCGCGAGGCGCAGCACGTTGTAGGTCCCGATGAGGTTGACCTCGAGGACGTTTCGGAAGCTGTCCAGCGACGCGGGATTCTTTTCCCTGTCGAGAATTCGGAGCCGGTCGCCACCACGCCCCGCGCAATGCACCGCACCGCGCAATGTGCCGTGCGCTTCGGCGGCGTCGAGGGCCTCGCCCAGCGACGCCTCGTCGGTGATGTCGGCGGGAACGAACAGTGCGGCATCGCCCAGGTTCTTCGCGGTGATTTCGCCGTCAGAGGTCGCCAGGTCGGTGATCACCACTCGTCCACCTCCTTCGACGATGGCCGCGGCCGTCGCGGCACCGAGGCCGGAAGCTCCGCCTGTGACCAGGAATGTGTTGTCCGTCAACTTCATTGGATTCAGACTTTCTCTGTGGTGTACATCTGCCGTGGCTTGGATCAGGACTCAGGCCGGGTATCGCGCAGCGAGTTCGCGGCCGATGATTTCTTTCATGATCTCTGTGGTGCCACCGACAATGGTCTGCACGCGGGCGTCTGCATAGGCGCGCGAGATCGGATATTCGTCCATGTAGCCGTAGCCGCCGAAGAACTGGAGGCAGCTGTCGATCACACGTTTCTGCAATTCGGTGGTCCACCACTTGGCCTTCGCACCGACCGCGGCATCGAGGGTGCCGTCGTTGTATGCCAGGATGCTCTGTTCCAGGAACGTCCGGGTGATCTCCACCTCGGTGGTCAATTCTGCAAGCTTGAAGCGCGTGTTCTGGAAGTCGATGACCCGTTCTCCGAACGCCTTTCGTTCACTGGTGTACCGAATCGTCCAGTCCAGAGCGGCCTCGGCCGCGCACAACGACCGCCACGCGATCGAAAGACGTTCCAGCGGAAGCTGAGCAGTCAGGTGGTGGAATCCGCGCCCCAGCTCACCGAGCAGATTGGTCGCCGGAACGCGAACATCGGAGAACGCGATCTCGGCAGTGTCCTGCGCATGTAGACCCAACTTACGAAGTTTTCGGCCGCGGGAGAATCCGGCAGTTGTGGTGGGCACCAGGATCAACGACAGCTGCGGCCGCCCCTCGCGCTCACCGGTACGTGCCGCGACGATCACCACATCGGACGAGAATCCGCTCGTGATGAATGTCTTTGCACCGTTGATCACCCAGTCGTCACCGTCTCGGACAGCGGTGGTCTTCATTCCGCGCAGATCACTGCCCGCCGCCGGTTCAGACATCGCGATCGATGCCACGATCGAACCGTCGGACATACCCGGAAGCCACTGCTGTTTCTGCGCTTCGGTTCCGAAGGTCGTCAGATACGAGCCGACGATGTCCTCGTTGATCGAGAACCCGGACGCGAGTGCCGCTGCACCCACCCGCGCGAACTCTTCCTGGATGACGCACCGGAACCGGTAATCCCGGGTACCGCCGCCGCCGAACTCCTCCGCGAAGCGGATGCCGAGTACGCCCTGCTTACCGGCGGCGAGCCAGACGTCACGGCCTGTGCTGCGGTCCTCTTCCCAGCGGTCGATGTTCGGCACGACCTCGCGATTGACGAACTCCCGGACGACCTCACGGAATGCAACATGGTCGGACTCGTAAAACGGTTGGGGCACAGCGGTCTCCTGGTTGAAGTGACAATCGGGTCAGCGCGAGCGCGATGCGCCCGGATGTCTCACTCGATCAATTCGTAGATGGTCGCGTTCGCGGTTCCGCCACCTTCACAGATCGTCTGCAGGCCGTAGCGGTGCCCTTGATCGCGCATGTGGTGGATCAGCTTCGTGGTCAAGATTGCGCCGGTGGCACCAAGTGGGTGGCCCATCGCGATGGCGCCGCCGAGTGGATTGATCCGGTCGAGATCCGCACCGAGCTCGGCTTGCCATGCCAGCGGTACCGGCGCGAATGCCTCGTTGATCTCGATGGCGCCGATATCGCCGATCGACAGACCCGTCCGGGCGAGCAACTTCTTCGTCGCGGGGATGGGCGCTGTCAGCATCTTCACCGGATCATCGCCGGCGACCGAGCCCGCCACGATGCGCACGATCGGGGTCAGTCCCAGTTCCTTCGCCTTTTGTGCCGTCATGATCATCACGGCAGCAGCGCCGTCGGAGATCTGCGAAGCGTTTCCGGCGTGGATGACGCCGTCCTCACGGAACGAAGGCTTCAGTTTTGCAAGGGTCTCCGGTGTGGTGCCGCGACGCAATCCTTCGTCGACCTCCAGTTTCCCGTCGACCGTGTCGACCTTCACCAACTGGGCATCGAAGGCACCGCTGTCAATGGCCTCGCCGGCCAATCGGTGCGAGCGCGATGCGTACTCGTCGAGCATGGCTCGCGTCAGCCCCCACTGGGCGGAGATGATCTCGGCGCCGGTGCCCTGGTCGAGATGGTCCGTCTCATAACGGTCCAGAACTGTTTGCCCGTACGGGAATCCGGTGGCCCGGGCCGCGCCGAGCGGGATCCGCGACATCGATTCGACGCCACCGGCAACGGCGATCTCGTAGGCACCGGAAATGACAGCGTGGGCGGCGGATTCGATGGCCTGCTGGCCCGACCCACACGCCCGGTTGACGGTCACCGCAGGAACCGACTCGGGCCACCCCGCGGCCAACACCGCGAACCGGCCCACGTTGCTCGACTGGTCGCCGAGTTGCGTGACACATCCCCACACCACGTCGTCGACCGTCACGGGATCAACACCGGTCCGGCGCGCCAATTCTTTGAGCACCACCGCGGACAGATCCACGGGGTGGATGCCGCTCAACGATCCGTTTCGCTTGCCGATGGGTGTACGCACCGCTTCGACGATCACTGCTTCTCGGTTCTGCATGACTATTTTGCTCCGATCGCTATCGCTCGCACTGGAGGCACGCGGAGCAAATACATGTGCTACACGCGTATTGCTTCTCAACATAGATCCTCATGGTTAAATACGTCAAACAGATTGAAAGGAACGCCATGGACTTCGCGTTGAGCGCCGAACAGACATCCCTCGCCGATTCCGAGCGCGCGTGGCTCACCAAAAACGATCCACTGCAGACGCGACGGCAAACCGTGGACGAGGGGCCGGCACGCCTGAGCGTTGCGGACCGACGCCACCTGACCGAATCGGGCCTGATCGGGCTGCTCACCGACGAAATGGGCGGCACCCATGTGGATCTCGCCGTTTTGACCGAAGAACACGGACGGGCCGGTAGCGCAATCCCGCTCGCGGAACTCGCTGTGGCGGCCCGACTGCTCGAGGTCATCGACCACCCGATCCGGGAGGTCGCCGAGTCCGGCACCGAACTCGTCCTTCCCGCCGTGTCGACGCTGGAGGATTCCGCACTACATGCGGACGTCGATGGAACGGGCCTGCGCCTGTGTGGTGCTACCGCGCCGATCAGCGGACTGCTCGACGCCGACCACATTCTTCTCGTCACAACCACCGTCTCCGGTACCGATGTCGCAGCGCTGCTGTCCGTCGAATCGGTGACCGTACGAACCCTGGAGACACTCGACCTCACCCGGTCGTGGTCGGTGGTCGAACTCGATCTGGTTGTCCCGGAGTCGGAGTGGAGCGCGCTACCCACCGGAACCGCTGCCTACGTGCACGACGAACTGTCCACGTACCGCTCCTTCGATGCACTCGGCGCCGCCGCACAGCTGGTGGATGTCACCGTCGAATACGCAGGCCAGCGAACCCAGTTCGATCGTCCGATCGGCAGCTTTCAGGCGATCAAGCATCACTGCGCAAACATGGCCGTGGCCACCGAATCCTCCCGCGCAGCTCTGTGGGCCGCCGCAATTGCCCTCGACGACAACCTCGACACCAGGCCCACCGCCGTGTCGGCAGCGGCCGCGTACGCCGGTGAGGCCACCAGCACAACCGCGCAAACCGCACTGCAGGTGCACGGCGGTATCGGGTTCACCTGGGAACACGACCTGCATTTGCTGCTCCGTCGTATCAAGGTCGATGAATTGCTCGACGGGTCTGTCTCCTACCACCGGCGCCGCCTCGTCACCGCCTGAACCACGGGCACTTACAACTCGATAAACGATCAAGGGCGGGAACCGGTTTCGGTTCCCGCCCTTGATCAATTCTCTCGCAGTCGCCGCTCGGTGTCAGCGAGCCTGCCACTTCGGTTCACGCTTCTCTGCAAAGGCCCGTGGGCCTTCCTTTGCGTCTTCACTCTTCCGCAGTTCCGCCCACTCGGCCGCGGTGAGCGCCCACTGAGCATCCTCGTCGGTGCGCACGCCGTCGACGGCGCCGAACGCAATACGCTTGCTCGCCTGTACCGACAGTGGGGCGTTGACCGCAATCCGCTGGGCCAGCTCGATGGCTGCATCAACCGAACCACCCTCGGGTGCAATCTGATTGATCAATCCCAGCTCGAGGGCACGGGCGGCAGTGATCGGATCACCGGTGAAGAGCATCTCCATCGCCAACCGTCGCGGAATCTGGGCCGCGAGGCGAAAAGCGCCGCCCGCTCCGGCCAGCAGCCCACGTTTGACCTCGGGCAGTCCGAACGTTGCATTCTCCGATGCGACGATCAGATCAGCGGCCAGCGCCAGTTCGGTACCGCCACCGAGTGCGGTTCCGTTGACAGCGGCGATGGTCGGCTTGTCGATGAACCGGTTCACGAACCCGGCAAAACCCCAGTCTTCATGGCCCGGCGCGTACAGGCTCTCGCCGCGCGAGATCGCCTTGAGATCAGCACCCGCACAGAAGGATTTGTCGCCGGCGCCGGTGATGACGATGGCCCGAACGTCCGGGTCTCGGGTCGCCTCATTGAGGGCCTCGCCAACCGCTTCGCTGACCACCGAGTTCACGGCATTGCGCGCGTCGGGCCGGTTGATCGTGATGACCATGACGTTGCCTTCGCGCCTCACGAGCGCACCGGCCTGGGTAGTCGTGGTTTCTGTCATTTTTCCTCACTCGGGTCGATCAGTTCCAGAATGGTGGCGTTGGCCTGCCCACCGCCTTCGCACATGGTCTGCAGGCCATAACGAATGTTGTTGTTCCGCATGTGGTAGATCATGTCGGTCAGGATTCGCGCACCCGAACCACCCAGCGGATGTCCAAGGGCAATGGCCCCGCCGTTCGGGTTCACCCGCTCCGGATCGGCCCCGATTTCCTTCAGCCACGCCAAGGGCACCGATGCGAAGGCCTCGTTGACCTCGAACACACCGATATCGTCGACGCTCAAGCCCGACTTCTTCAGGGCCTTCGCCGTGGCCGGGATGGGTGCGGTCAGCATGATGACCGGGTCGGCACCGGCCACCACGGCCGTATGGATCTTCGCGATCGGCGTCAGTCCGTGCTCGGCCGCTGCCTCTTCACTCATGATCAACAGAGCGGCGCAGCCGTCGGAGATCTGAGATGCGTTGCCGGCGTGGATGACACCGTCTTCTTTGAAGACGGTCTTCAATCCGGCGAGCTTCTCCACGGTGGTCCCGCGACGAATTCCCTCGTCTTTCGAGATGACGGTGCCGTCCGGTGTGGTCACCGGCACGATCTGCGCGTCGAAAAGACCGGCGTCCTGCGCCGCGGCGGCACGTTCATGTGATCGTGCCGAGAATGCGTCGAGTTCAGTCCGGGACAAATTCCACTTGTCCGCGATCATCTCGGCGCCGATGCCCTGATTGGGGGCGGTCTCGTATCGGGCCATGAATGCGGGGCCATAGGGCGAACCACCAATCTTGCCCGCCGAGCCCATCGCCACCCGCGACATCGACTCGACGCCACCGGCGACCACGACGTCGTAGTGACCGGCCTCCACACTCGCGACCGCGAAGTTCAGTGCCTGCTGGGAAGATCCGCACTGCCTGTCGATCGTCACGCCAGGCACCGAGTCCGGCCAGCCCGCGGACAGCACCGCGTTGCGGGCGATGTCGTTGGCCTGATCACCGAGCTGCTGGACACACCCCCAGATCACGTCGTCGACGATCACGGGATCGATGCCCGCGCGCTCCACCAATGCGTTCAACACCGCCGCGGACAAGTCGGCCGGATGGACCCCCGACAACCCACCGTTCCTCTTACCGACCGGTGCCCGGACGGCGCCGACGATCACTGCAGACATGTTGTGCTCCTTGGTGCTTCGTGCCGGGCGGTAGGTGCCCGGAGTTCAATTGATCGCGCGAGAATCAGACGCGCGCGGTTTCCAGTTCGGCAACCATCTCCAGGAGTCGACGTCGGTCGACCTTCAGGGATGGGTTGCGGGGCAGTGCACTGACGGTGTGGATGGCCACCGGGACCTCGTAGCCGGTCAGCTGTCCCCGCACAAATTTCTTGAGTTCGTCCTCGTCGACCGGCTCGGCGTTCTCGACGAGTTCGATGACCGCGACCGGCACCTGTCCCAACCGGTCATCGGCCTTCCCGTAGACCGTGGCGTCGTGTACCGCGCTGTGCGCCCGCAGGGCATTGCACACCGTCTCCGGTTGCACCTTGAATCCACCGCGGACGATGGCGTCGTCGGCGCGTCCGTCGATGTAGAGGAATCCGTCGTCGTCGAGATGCGCCAGATCGCTGGTTCGCAACCAATGGCCCTCCCCGTCACCTACCTGCTTCGCCGACACCTCGAGCCGACCGCTCTCACCGACCGGCAACACAGTTCCCTCGGCATCGACGGTACGCATCTTGACGCCGGGAAACGGCCGGCCGACACTGCCACGCTTGTTCTTCCACCACTTCTCGATCAGCGGTTTGCTCCATCCGGCCACTGCCCCACCGAACTCTGTGGCGCCGTAGACGATCATGACCGGGATGTCGTAGCGATCGGTGAACTCGTCGGCCAGTTCAGGACTGACAAAGGTGGTTCCGGCGGTCACCGCACGAAGACTGGCCAGCTTCTCCCTGGGCACGCCGGCACTGAGCACCGACCGCATGGCGGCCGGTGGCAGACTCGCGACCCGGAGCCCGTGCTCACTGACCGCATCGACCCACCCGTCGACGGTGAAGCGTGGCAGCAGGACAAACGGGCGGGCCTCGGTCAGGGACTGGATGACGCTGAACATTCCGCCGATGTGAACGATCGCCAGCGTCACCAGGGCGACGCCACCGGTTAGCGGCTCCCGCCCACCCGTTGCCGCACCGGTGTGCCCATGCACTGCCGATATCGACGACTCGAGCTGGCGCCAGGTCAGCGGAATCCGCTTGGGGGTTCCGGTGGTGCCCGACGTGAACATCTCGACGGCGACCGGGTCTTTGTCATTGCGTTCGGCCGACAGGGTGATTTGTTCGCCACCACAACGCTGCTCGACGTCGATGCCGTCGAACGAGAATCCGACGATCCCGGCATTGGTCACTGCGGCGACGAACTCGTCTTCAGCCCAATAGGTTTCAGATCCGAGTACCACCTGGGGCAAGGACGCGACCGCGTCAGCACTCACACGCGCGACCGGCTGCATAGGGTTGAGGGTGACCACGGTGCGACCCTTGGCCAGGATCGCGATGAGTGCCGCGATCGACTCCATCCGGTTGCTGAGCAGGACGCCGATGCGGGCGCCCTCCCCGGCGCCGACCCGGGTCAGCTCCGCGTCGATCCGCTCTGCGAGCGTGCGCACCTGTCCCCAGGTGTACCACTGCTTGTCCTGCTGGATCATGCGGGCGTCATCTGACGCGGTCCACAACGAGCCCAACGCTTCTCTGATACTCGTCATGTCGATGACTCCACTTCTGCCGACGAGAAAACTGGCACTTTCATAGATGACTGGATGACGAAGGGCTAGCGGGGCAGGCCCAGCCCTCGTTCGGCGATGATGTTCCGCATGATCTCGGAGCTGCCACCGGCGATCGTGTAGGCCCGGGCGTAGAGAAATCCGTCCTGCCATCGACCGTTTTCGATCGCGGCCGGATCACCCTCGACGAGAATCCCTGCCTGACCGCTCAATTCGAGGGCAAAGCGTTCGATCTCGACGCCGATCTCACTGAACATCAACTTCGCCATGGGGGCGTCATACGCGCGTTCGGTCTTGCTGGACCATCGGCTGATGTTTGCGTACACCAGCGCCGACAGTGCCGCGACGGAAGCCGTGAGTTGTCCCAGACGATCCTGGACGAGAGCGTCTTCGATCGCGGGACGTCCGCCTCGCGTGACGTTCTTCGCCAGATCCTTGAGTGCATGAACATTCTGCTGGAGTCGAACAGCGCTCGCGGCCACTCCGGACCGTTCGTGCCCCAGACTCGAATTCGCGATTTTCCAGCCCTGGCCGGGCTCGCCGATCAACGCCTCGGAAGGGAGCTCGACGTTGTCGAGGAACAACTCGTTGAAGTCCGACGTACCGGTCATCTCGCGCAACGGCCGCACGTCGACACCAGGTGTGCGCATGTCGATGATGAACGCGCTGATGCCTTTGTGCTTGGGCGCATCTGGATCGGTACGTGCCAGGAGGTAACCGAAATCCGCCCACTGGCCGTGGGTGGTCCATACCTTCTGGCCGGAGATCCGGAATCCGTTCTCGGTCCGAACAGCTTTCGTGCGCAACGAGGCGAGGTCGCTACCCGAACTCGGCTCACTGAAGAGCTGACAGAAGATCTCCTGCCCCGACCGGATCCCGGGCAGATACCGCTGTCGCTGGGCCTCGGTACCGAAATCGAACAGTGCGTGTGCGACCAGATTTCCCGCACCGGTCGCCAGTGGAGCACGAGCCCGCGCCGCCTCCTCACCGACGACGACGCTGCGCTCGGCCGAGTGGATCGAACCCGAGCCGCCGTACTGCTCGGGCCAGTCACCACCGAGATAGCCGGCTGCGAACAGCTTGCCGGTCCACTCTTTGAGCATTGCCAGTTCTTCGACCGACTCCGCACTGCGCACACCGGCTTTGGGGGCGATGGCAGGCTTGTTCGCGGCAACAAAGGCGCGCACTTCTTGCCGGAACTCTTCGAGTTCCGGTGTCATCCCGTAGTCCATGTCAGATCCTCCGCTCAAAGCTCATGCCGGGCCCCGGATCTCGAACTCACGGGTGGGCACTGCCGATCGATCCACCTGCGCCTTGCCGATCGGATTGCCGATCACGGTGTAGGACATCGCCGTGGCCAGTGCATGCGAACGTCCGGTGTCCTTCGATTCCCAGATCGCGCGGACCGTGCCCTGGATCGCGGCGGCCGGCTTGGCCGCGATGCGATCCGCGAGTAGCGCTGCCCGACCCCAGAGTTCGTCGCGCGCGACGACTTCGCTGACAAAGCCGATCTGATGTGCACGCTGGGCCGACATCCGTTCGTCGAGACCCAGCAGCGCCATCCGCAACACCTCGCCGATCGGAATCCGGTGTGCCAGTCCGATCGGTTCGAGCGCCGCGACGATTCCGTACGAGACGTGCGGATCAAAGAACTGTGCATCTTCGCTTGCGATGATGATGTCGGCCTCGTTGAGCCAGTACAGCGCACCGCCCGCGACCATGCCCTGCACAGCGCAGATCAGGGGCTTCCAGCATCCGTTGTGCTTCGGAGACAGATCCGCCCCGGGATCACGCCTGCTGAAAGGGTTCTCGGCCACATAGGTGCCCTCTTTGACATCCATGCCGGTACTGAAGGCGCGGTCGCCGTTCGCCCGCAGGACAACGACATGGACATCGTCGGTTGCGTCCGCGTACGCCCACAAGTCGCGGAACTCGCTACGCATGGCGTTGGTGAACGAGTTCATCCGATCGGGACGATTGAGGGTGATCGTCAGAACGTGGTCTTTGACCTCTGCGATCACCGTGGTCAGTGCGGTCAGCTCCACAGTTCCTCCTCTGGTACACGCGGGACGCATTCCCGCACAACGATCAACGGGATACTCGGCGGAAACCCGCTCGCGGCGACATGTACGAACACCGTCTCCGCCGCACCCGCCTTCACCGGCGGGTCAGGCGTTACGCTGTGCCGCACGCAACTCACCGTGTCGCTTGAGCATCTGGACGGCGATGGCGCTCAGATCTGCCGGCGGGGTCCGCAGTGCCGCCAGGCCGGTCTCACGACTCGGCAGCGAGACCGTTGCCGTCGCCGGACACGTGACCTCACCGCGCTGGCTGGTACCACGGAATTCGAGGTCGACCAGGTAGCGATCACCCTCGATGCGCTTGCCGACCACCTCACCGGTGAATCGGTGAGTGTCGCCCAGGTAGTTGAACTTTCGCATCTGGCTGGACATCGTCTCGATCCAGCCGTCGTCACCGATCCAATTGGTGAGGAAGTGGGTCAGCCAGCAATCGCGCATCATGCCGTAGTCATAGGACGTCGGCAAACCGATCGAGCGGGCGTATTCGGCATCCCAGTGAATACGCTGCGCTACATCGGGAATGCCCTGCTCGTTGGGGATGTAGAACGCACCGATGCGTTGCCGGTTCTTGTAGGCCAGCCGGCCGGTGCAGGGCGTGTACGGCGCGAAACCGTAACCGCCCGAATGGAAGACAACCATGTCCGTCGTGGTCAGCGGGCCCTTGGCCATCAAGCCCAGATCGTCCCCGACCTGCACGTCTTCCCAGTACCGGGTGTCGGCACCACGCCGCACCTCGGCCTCATAGATCGCGTCGAGCTCGGCGATCTCTTCCGGGGTGTAGGTGGCAGGTTCGATGGCGTCATACTTCTTGCGCTTCTTCGACTCGTGCCGCTCGGTGTGAATGGTCAGCACCTTCTGGATCTGGACGATCTCCGCGCGCTGATTGAACTCCACGTGAATACGGGTCACGATCAACGAGCGTCCGGCGAACTCAGACTCCTTGATCTCCACGTTGTGAAAACCCTCGTATGAGTAGAGAGTATCCCCCTCATAGAGCGGTTGATACCAGTCCGTCGTGGTCCCGGACACGAAGACGTGGATGCCACGGAACGCCGGCCGGCGATGCTCTTTCGGCATCTTGTCCGCGAGGAGGTCTTTCGTCAGGGCGATGTTGATCATCGGCGGGGCGATCTGACTCCCCCACCGGGTGTTGACGCCGTAGTCCTCGTCGGTGAACAACGGGTTGTCGTCCCCGTAGCTGCGCGCGAAGGCACGCAGGACGTCGGGGCTCGCGCGGGAGAACTGTTCGCGCTGGGTCACCGCGTGATAGATGCCCACGATGTCCCGCGCTCGCTGGATGTCCTCATCCTTGAACGTGTAGACCTCGGTCTTGTCAGTCGTCTCGGTACTCATGTATGCCTTCCGGTGATAGGGCGCTTCGGCCGGGGCCGGCGCCGCTGAGAGGTGCTTGGTGTGGAGCAGTCAGACGCCCGAGGCCTGCTTTGTCAGTCGATCAACCACATGGCGACGCACGAGCTTGCCGGTTTCGTTGCGCGGCAGCTCATCCCAGTACACGATCCGTTCTGGTGTCTTACTGCTCCGCAACGCCGCGCGAATGAAGTCGCGCAATTCGTCCGGCGTCAGTGCCGAACCTGGCCGGAGCACGGCTGCAGCCTCGATGCGTTGACCCCAATCCGGGTCCGGCATCCCGACCACAGCCACATCGAGAACCGCGGGATGCCGCAGGATCACATCTTCGATCTCGGCAGGCGCGATGTTCTCGGCGCCCCGGATGATGGTGTCGTCCACCCGCCCGCCGACGAACAAAAAGCCTTCGTCGTCGAGGAAACCCTGATCGCGGGTGTCGAAGAAACCGCGCTCATCGACCATCCGGCCGATACCTGCGTACTCTGCCGAAACCTGTTCTCCGCGTACGCAAATACGGCCAGTGACACCCGATTCGAGCACTCGGTCATCGGCGTCCCGGATCTCGAGATCGATCCCTGGTACGACCTGTCCCACCGAACCGAGTCGTGCCCGGACGGACTCGTCGTCGCTGTCGAGCGCGGCGCGATGATCGTCCGGGCCCAGAACGGCGATGGTCGAGCTCGTCTCGGTCAGACCGTAGGCGTTCACGAATCCGACGTCGGGCCAGATCTGCAGTGCCCTTTCGATCACCCGCGCGGGCATCGGCCCTCCGCCGTACGCAAGACCGCGGAGCGATGGCATGGCCTTGTCCGCATCGGACTCGACCACCCGCGCGAGCATCGTGGGCACGACAAGGGCATTGGTGATGCCTTCTCGACGGGCGGTATCGAGCCATTGTTCCGGTGTGAACTGTTCGAGCACAACGGTTCGCCGCCCGGCATAGAGATTGGTGATCACGTTTGCCACGGCCGCGATGTGGTACGGCGGAACACTCACCAGCGCGGCCTCATCCGCGCCTGCGGCAGCGAATTCGACAGACCCCAGGACGTAGGACGACAGGTTCTCGTGCCGCAGGAGAACACCCTTGGGTGCCGATGTCGTGCCCGAGGTGTAGATGATCACGGCCGGGGCGTCGGAGTCGCCGTCCTCGACCGCAGCGGCGTCAGTCCCACCGTCGACCGACGCTGCCAACGTGCCGAGCCACTCATCGGGCGACAAGACGGTCAGCCCGGCTCGGTGCAGGGCCTGCGCTTGTTCTGCACCGGCGATACCCAGTGCGCGTGGGTGATTCGACAGAAGAGCGTCGAGTTGTTCTCGACCCAGCCGGTAGTTGACCGGCACCAAGGGGACACCCGCCCGTGCCGCCGCGAACATCGCGACCGGAAACGCCGGGCCGTTGACCGCCAGGTAGACCAGCGCGTCCGCGCCGGACTTCCGGATCATTTCGGCACCGGCATACGAAAGGTGCTGCAGCCGAGCCGGTGTCAGGCCCAGATCCTGACCGCCGACCACCACGCGGTCACCGAATCCGTCCGCGGCCATGTCCAACAACATCGTGATATTCATCCGACACTCACTTTTGGGAATAGGGGCTGGGCGAAACCGGAGGTCAGTCCGACGCCGGCAGCGGCTTGGCGGACTTGATCGGCAGCACGGTGCCGTTGACCTCGAGGCGACCGACACCCGACTTCGTGCACAGCACCTCCAGACCGAGTCCTTCATCGACGTACCGCTTGCCGAGAAGCGCGCCGCCGGTGTGAGCGGGGTCGACCGACGAACCATCACCGCCCGGCTCGCGGCCGGGAATCATGTCGGCCCCTCCGCAGGTGAGCGAAATATCGCTTGCCGGCGCGCGGACCACGACGATCGTGGTCGCGTCAACGGAACTGGCCAGAGACTGGCCTGTCTTGAGAATCATGATTCCTCCATTCGAGCTGGATGCGGGTCATGGACCGGGCAGCAGCGATACAAAGACCCCGGAATCCGGGGCAAAGATAGTTAGAGAGTAGAAGAAGTAACCTCTTTCGAAGCCGGATGAATCCACTGAGCGGAACGCATCCGGCCTCGACTTCGAGCAGGTGGGGCTAGGTGACGGCGCCGGCGATCTTGAGTTCGATCAGTTGGTCATCGTCGAGTCCGAGCTCACGCAGAATCTCGTCGGTGTGCTCGGCGAACTGCGGGGCCCGCTTCATATCCACCGATGCGTCATCGAACTTCACCGGATTGGCGACCAGCTTCTGCGTCACGCCATCGGCATCTACGACTTCCGAGATCCGGCCGTTGGCGATCAGCGCTTCATCGTTGCCCAGTTCCCAGCTGTTCTGCAGCGGCGCCCAGGGACCACTCAGTCCCGCCAGGGTCTCGAGCCACTCTGCGTAGGTGTGCTGTGCGAACGCGTCGGCAAACCAGCCACCGATGTCCTCGCTGGCGGCGGCGATCGCCTCCATGGTTGCGAAGCGCTCGTCGTCGACCAGGTGTGGGAGCCCGATCGTGGTGACGAACTCATTCCAGAATCGGGTGGGCTGCAGCATCGAGAACTGCAACCAGCGGCCGTCGGACGTCTTGTACGAACCGGTCAGCGGGTTGCCGGCCGCCGCCGACTTCTTGCGTACCTTCGGCAGCGGGCCGCCCGTGAACAACGCCAGATTCACGGTGAACTGGGTGGCCCATGCGCCGACACCGAGCAGTGAGACGTCCACGACCGAGGGTTCCCCGGTCCGCGCCCGACCGAGCAATGCAGCGCTGATACCGCCGGCGATGGTCATGCCACCGATGTTGTCTCCGTACGCGCCCGCCGGCATGAAGGCCATGGATTCGGCATCAGCCGGCATGACACCGTCCGCGCTGCCTCCCCGCGCCCAGAAGCCGGTGGCGTCGTATGAGCCGCGATCGGAATCCGGTCCCTCGCTACCGAATCCACTTCCGGTCACGTAAATGATGTCCGGATTGATGGCCCGGATGTCCTCCAACGTCAGCCCGAGCTTGCGGCGCACGCCGGGAAGATAATTGGTGAGGAACACATCGCTGCGGCGGACCAGATCTTCCAGGATCGGGCGCGCGGCCGGGTTGGCCAGGTCGATGCCGATGCTCCGCTTGCCCCGGTTGGGACCCTCCATGATGGGGGCGAACGACGAACCGGCCTGCGCACCGTCGTAACCGAGAACCCGGACCAGACCGCGCTGGGGATCACCGGTCTCGGCGTGCTCCACCTTGACAATGTCGGCGCCCCAATCCGCCAGTACCGCACCGGCGGCGGGCACGAAGGTGAACTGGGCAACCTCGAGAATGCGGATCCCTTCCATGGGACGGTGCATGAGAACTCCTGAGTTGATTGAAGAGGATCTATTCAATGGGACTGGGAAGCAAGACAATTCATACGTTGCGGAGCAGGATTGCGCCGGAGGGAACACCGCCGCCGGAGCTCACCACCGCGACCTTCGGATCGGCCACCTGCCGGCCGGGCGCCTGTCCGCGCAGTTGCAGGACGGCCTCGCGGAAGAACCCATAACCATGTGTCCGGCCGGCGGAGAGCTGACCTCCATGCGGATTCAGCGGCAGCCTGCCGTCGATCGCGATCCCGCGACCGGAATCGATGAAATCACCGGCGCCACCGAGCTCACAGAACCCGAGGCCCTCCAGCCACGACAACGCGTTGAAGGTGAACCCGTCGTAGAGCAGTGCGACGTCGACGTCGTCCTGCCGCAGATCGGTGCGGCTCCACAGATGTGTGCCGATCCCGAGAGACTGTGGCAGATGGCTGAGGGTGCCCTGGTCCCAGGACAGGTTCTCCATGATCTGGGTACCGACCGCCTCCACATACACGGGCGGATTCGGCCGGTCCACCGCGGTCTCGGCCGCCGAGATGATCACCGCGACCGCACCATCGACCGGGACATCGCAGTCGTACAGGCCGAATGGCGACGAGACCATTCGCGCCGACAGGTAGTCGTCCATCGTGATCGGATCGCGATACACCGCTTCGGGATTCGCGGACGCGTTGCTGCGGGCGTTGACCGCGATCGCGCCGAGGGTCTCCCTGGTGCCGCCGTACCTGTGGAAGTAGTTCGACGCCTGACACGCAATCCAGTTCGCCGCGGACATCGCGCCGAACGGCGCACGATGCTCGAACATCCCCACCGCCGGGCCCGCAGCCGGTTTCCATCGCCCGGCCTTGACGAGCTCGGCATTGGTCGATTCCCACACGGTGCGGAAGCACAGCACGTGGCGGCACAAACCGGAGGCAACCGCCAGCATCGCCGCGACAATGGATCCGTTCTGTCCCGGCAACTCACTGCCACCGTTGACCCAGGTGGGCCGGACCGACAGTGCCTGCTCGACGGCCATGATGCCGCCCTCGGACATGCCGCCGGCACCGCCGCTTCCGGGATACGTGGACAGCCCGTCGATGTCCTCGAGTGTCAGCCCGGCATCTTCGATTGCCTGCAGGCAGGCGTCCACCGTCAGCGACAGTGGTTCGACCATGAGCCTGCGCCCGATTTTCGATTGCCCGACACCGGTGATCGCGACCTCGTGCTCGAACCTGCGCGTTGACGCCGGCGGGCGCAGTCGCGGCCGGAGATCGTCCGGCTCTGGCACAGTCCCGGCCACACCTGCCCGTTCGGGATCCACTTCGAACAACGGCAGCCAGACATTCTCTGAAACCTGTTCGAACACCACCCGGACCTGCGTGCCCACCGAGACGTCCGCCGGATCACATCCGACGATGTTCGTGGTCAATCGGACACGCGAATCTTCTTCCAGCGCAACGATTGCCACCACATAGGGAGGAGGAAACTTGGGAAGCCATTGCTGGACATTGATCGTGAAACCCACCACGGTGGCGCGCCCGGACACCGGCTCCCAGCCGATGTCCCGACCGCGACAATGCGGACAGAGCACGTTCTGGGTATGCATCCATCCGGCGCAGTCCCGGCAGCGCGCGATCCGCAGGAGCCCCTCGGCACCCGAGGCCCAGTAGGGTTCCCGTCCGGGTGTCGGCTGCGGCACCGGCCGTCCGGTTTCAACGATCGTTGTCACACGTTCCTCCACTTCACTCACAGTCGCACGCGCCGCAGTTTCAGCCTTTGTGCGCGTTCTTGGTCCGGATGTCGATCATCGCCGCGAGCCTGCGTTCCATGTCCGCTTTGCTCATCACGATGTCGTCGCCGCCCTCACCACGCTCGAGGCGCGCCAGCCGGTCACGCTCGGCAGCGATCTCACCGTCGAGCAGCGAGCCCGCCAGATCCCGGGTCAACAGATCCTGTTCTACCCAGTCGTCCTGTGGAATCTGTTCGATCGGCTCTTCCATTGACTGTTCAATCCTTTTCGGTGATAACGGCTTTCGGCGAAAGTTTCAGCTGGTGCGCGGGAAATTGAGCAGCCGGCGGGCGTTGAGCTCGACCATCTTGTGCACATCCTCGTCCGGGATATTGAGCATGGCGTCGTGCACGAGCTTGCGGCTGTTCGGCCAGTTGGAATCGGAATGCGGGTAGTCACCTTCCCAGGTGATGTTGTCGATTCCGACATGGTGCCGATTCGCCAGACCGAACTCGTCCTCGATGAAGCAGCCGAACAGGTGCTTGGCGAACAGTTCCGACGGGAGTGCGCTCTGATTGATGTTCTGGTAGAAGCGATGCTTCGTCCAGACCGCATCCATGCGCTCGAGCATGTACGGCACCCAGCCGATGCCACCCTCGGACAACATCACCTTGAGTTCGGGGTGGTTGTGGAAGGTCGGCGAGAACAGCAGATCGGCGGTGGCATACATCGAGTTGCAGCCGAACAGCGACGTCATCACGGCCATCGGAGCCTCGGGCGCGGTGATCGGCGCCTTTCCGGAGGTGCCGAAATGAACGCAGAGCGGCATCCCGGTCTCCACCGCAGCCTTGAACACCGGATCCCAGTGGTTTGTATGGAACGACGGAAGACCCAGTGGTGAAGGGTTTTCCGGGAACGAGATCGCCTTGGCGCCCTTGGCCGCGGTCCGGTAGACCTCCTTGGCAGCTTCGTCGGCCGACCAGAGCGGAAGAATCACCAGCGGGATCAGGCGATCTGGCGCGGCAGCACACCATTCGTCGAGCACATAGTCGTTCCAGGCCTGAACAGACAGGAGTGCGAGCTCTTTGTCCTGACCATCGAGGAAGACCGTGCCGGCGAAGCGCGGGAACGAGGGGAACGACAGGGTCGCGTGTACGCCGTCAATGTCCATGTCCGCAATACGGGCCTTCGGCTCGTAGCAGCCGGGAATCATGTCTTCGTACCGGGTGGGCTCGGCGCCGAACTCCTCGGGCTTCTTGCCGGCGACCGCGTTCAGTCCGATGTACGGGTACACGCGGCCTTCGTACTCCCACACCTCGGCGAGCTTGGTGCCGCCGTCTTTCCTCCCGCCGTCTCCGACGTGGATCGACCTCGGCATCTCCTTCTCGATGATCTTCGGTCCGGCCTCGAGGAATTTCTTGGGCAGGCGATCCGACCAGAGCAGCGGATGCTCGATCAGGTGGTCGTCGGTGGAAATGAGTTGCATGTGGCTCTGCAGTGGCATGAGTCCTCCTGAGGTGTGCGCAGAGCGCAAGAAGGCGGTTACTTGTTTAACTTTCTCGACGCTATCAGAATATGTTGCCTGCGTCACCATCCCGACCGAGAAATTCCACCCGCATTCGGCCGATCCGAACGCCGAGACAAAGAAGACGGCACGCGGGGCCTGCGTGCCGTCAAAGGTTGGAACGTCCGCTGAATACGTTGGCGGACTACAGAATTGAGGTCAGTTGAACACACTCACGGTGGCTTGGCGATCTCGATTTCGGTACGTGACCTCAGTGGCCGCCTCGAGATGGCGCCGCCAATGTCGTTCGGCTCCCGCGGAATCGCGGGCCTCGACCAGGACGATCAGCGTCGCATAGTCGTCGATCACCCACGGAATATACGAGGTCCGCGAGGGTACTTCGACATCGTCTTCGCGCTGCTTGATACCCATTTGACGATGCTGCAAAAGCACATCCGACAGGACGCTGACCTGCACCTCGAGCGTCTTGTTGCCGCAGTAGTGCGCAATGAGCTCATGGAACTCGGCAGTCAGCGCAACCCAATCCGCAAATGCAGCAGGGTCATCGACACCCTTGTCGAGTGCTGCGCGATGGGCCGCGAGACAACGCTTGAAGGCTTCGAGCCCCTCCGGCGGACACCGGTTCGCAAGGTGGCGTACACACGCCGTTTCGAAATCGGTCCGGGCCTCGAGCAGATCAGCCAGGGTCGTGTTGTGGACCTGGAGATATTGACCGATCTGGCGCGTCGCAATGCCCAGGTCAGGCAATTGCGCCTTCGCCCCGCCGCGCGATCCGGTGACCACCGTGATCAGGCCTTCGCTCTCCAGGATGCGAAACGCTTCACGCAATGTCGGACGTGAGACCCCGAGATACTGGATCAGCGTCTTCTCCGGAGGCAACATCTCGCCCGTGGCGATCTCACCTCGGACGATCTGCCCCCGCAACCTGTCGGCAATCTGCTCCGACGCCTTCGGTGTTCGCACGCTGCCGGCGGTAACGGCACCGACGGACGCCCACCCCACGCCTTGTCCGGATTCCATGTGACGGATTCTAACCGCCCTCCTGCGACAACGGCGCCGCGTTTCCGGTCACCGGCACACAGTTCCACTCTCCGGAATATCTTTGACCAGCCAATATGCCTCGGCGATATGGTCAACCCATTGCATATTGCCATCCATTTCCACGCCGGATGCACCCCAAATCGCAGTGGAGGTTTACAGTGATGCAAGCCACAAGGTATTACTAGTTAGATCATTCTGAGTTCGGAGCGAGTTTCGTCGCCCGGAAGTACTGACCCGTGCCGTGCGGGGACCTGATCGGAAGACTGCAGGGCACCACCATCCGACGAGGAGTCACCATGGGAAAGCTTGACGGCAAGGTTGCATTCATCACGGGCGCGGCCCGGGGACAGGGCCGCAGCCATGCTCTGGCACTTGCCGCTGAAGGCGCCGACATCATCGCGGTGGACATCTGCGCCGACATCGAGACGAACACTTACGCTCTGGCGTCTTCCGACGATCTCGAGGAGACCCGCCGCCTGGTCGAGAAAGAGGACCGCCGGTGCGTGACCTCGATCGCCGACGTCCGGGATCCCGGACAGCTACGCCAGGCCCTCGAGCAGGGTGTGGCCGAACTGGGACGTCTGGACATCGTGCTGGCCAACGCCGGTATCTGCCCTCTCGGACAGATGCCGGGCAACGCATTCCTCGATGCCGTCGACGTCGACCTGGTCGGTGTGATCAACACCGTCAGCGCCGCGTACCCGCACCTGAGGGCCGGCGCCTCGATCATCGCGACCGGATCCACCGCTGCACTGATGAAGGGTGGCAGCGACAGTCCCGCGATGGGTCCCGGCGGCGCCGGTTACACCCATGCCAAGAAAGGTGTAGCGCAGTTCGTGCACGACGCGGCCAAGGCGTTGGCACCCGAATCAATCCGCGTCAATGCCGTGCACCCGACGAACTGCAACACCGACATGCTGCACAGCGAAGGCATGTACAAGATCTTCCGTCCCGACCTCGAGGCGCCCACCCGCGAAGACACGGTCGACGCCTTCGCGTCGACTCAGCCGATGCCGACGACACCGTGGGTGGAGCCTGAGGACATCAGCAAAGCCGTGCTGTTCCTCGCCTCCGACGACGCCCAGTTCGTGACCGGCCTGCAGATGAAAGTCGATGCCGGACAGTCGCTTGCGCATACCCACGCGTACGCCATCAAATGACTCTCGCCTAGCCACCAGTCGCACCTGGGTCACTTCTCGCAACTCTCCCAAGGATCACCATGCTCAAGGAATTCCACAACCTCTACATCGACGGCGCCTGGGTGCCCCCGGAGACCGGACGCACCGCGCCGGTGATCAATCCCGCCACCGAAGAGGTCGTCGGGCTTGCACCGGTCGCGTCTCGTGCCGACGTCGCACGCGCAATCTCCGCTGCCCGAACGGCATTCGACGAAGGCCCCTGGCCGGAGATGTCGGTCAGGGAACGCTCCGAGATCCTGATCCGGATGGCCGACGTGATGGAGAAGCGACAGGAAGAGTTGGTCGAGCTCAATATCGCCGAGGCCGGGAGCACCCGGGCCGGCGCGCAGTCCTTCCAGACCGGCATTCCGATCGCCCACTTCCGGGACATGGCCGAGCGCGTGATGCTGAGGTTCCCGATGGAGGAACCGATGGCGCCCCATGTCGGTGTCGGGATCGGGCAGGGTGTGATCCGCCGGGAGCCTTTCGGTGTCGCGGCGCTGGTCTCGGCGTACAACTTTCCGTTGTACCTGAACCTGATGAAACTGGCGCCGGCCCTGGCGGCAGGGTGCACCACGGTACTCAAACCCGCGCCGACCACACCGCTGGAAGCCTTCATCCTGGGTGAGATCGCCGACGAGGCCGGGTTGCCGCGCGGCGTCCTGAACATCATCGCGGGCGACCTCGACACCGGCGTCGAACTGAGCACCAACCCGATGGTGGACGTGGTCAGTTTCACCGGCTCAGAGATGGTGGGGCGCAAGGTATTCGAGCAGGCTGCGCCTACCCTGAAGAAAGTGATCCTCGAACTCGGCGGCAAGTCCGCCAACATCATCTGCGAGGATGCGGATCTGACCAAGGCCGTGGGATCGGTTGTGCGCGACACGATTCTGCATGCCGGCCAGGGATGCGCCTTCTTGACCCGGACTCTCGTCCACGCCTCCCGGCTCGACGAGCTCACCGAACTCACCAAAGCCGCCCTGGCTGCGGTCAAAGTCGGAGATCCGGCCTCCGCCGATACCGTGATGGGACCACTCGGTAGCGCCGCGCAACGCGCGAAGGTCGAAGAGCTCATCGGGATCGGCGTCGACGAGGGCGCAACGATCGCTGTCGGCGGTGGCCGCCCGACCGGCCTCGAGAAGGGCTTCTACATCGAGCCGACTCTGTTTGTCGACGTGGACAACTCGATGACCATCGCGCAACGCGAGTTCTTCGGCCCGGTCGGTGTGATGATCCCCTTCGACACCGACGACGACGCCGTTCGCATCGCCAACGACAGCGAGTACGGGTTGGCCGGTGGCGTGTGGTCCAAGGATCCGGTCCGGGCATACGCAATCGCCAAACGCCTACGGACGGGCTACGTCACCGTCAATGGCGGCGGCGGCGGGCTCACCCCCCACGGACCGTTCGGCGGCTACAAGCAGAGCGGTCTGGGTCGCGAACGGGGCGACGCCGGACTCGACGAGTTCCTGCAGACCAAGACCATCGCGTGGGGCGTGGCCTCCGGATAGCGGTCGCCCGGCCACCAACCGATCCTTCACCACGACGCGCTTCGACACAGGACACACAACATGAGCGATTCCCCCCACATCGGATTCGTCGGTACCGGACTGATCGGCGAACCCATGGTCGAGCGGCTTCTGGCCGATGGGCGTTCGACCACGGTCTACGCCCGGCGCCCCGACGTTCTTGAGCGGCTCGGCGCCCTCGGCGCGATCACCGTGACCACGCCAGAACAATTGGCAGCAGCCGACGTCGTCGTCGCCTGCCTGTTCACCGACGAGCAGGTGCTCGAGGTCTGCCCACCCATCATCGAGAAGATGCGTCCGGGTTCGGTTTTCCTGTCCCATACGACCGGAAGCCCTTCCACCGTACGTCGACTCGGAGCGCTCGCCGCCGATGTCGGGGTGTCCGTGGTGGAGGCCCCATTCAGCGGAAATCCGGCGGCGATCCGCCGGGGGCAATTGACCGTGATGCTGGGCGGTGAAGGTACGGGCGTCGACATTGCAGCACATACCGTTTCTGCGTACGCCTGCAACATCATTCGCACCGGCGGCCTCGGAACTGCCCTCGCGGCCAAGCTGCTGAACAACGCACTCTTCGCGGCGTTTTCACAGATCACCCTCTCGGCACTGCATTCCGCCGAAACACTCGGACTCACCGAGGAAAAACTTTTGGAGGTACTCGCCGCATGCAGTGGCGGCAGCACCGCCGCCAACTACATCACCGCATCCGGCCAGCAAGCGGCCGCATACAGCGAGCGGCTCCCGCGCTACCTGCGCAAGGACCTCGACACGGTCCGCACGGTTGCCACCGAGCTGGACATCGACATCAATGCGCTGCTCACCGCGGCCGAACTCGGACCGATGAACCTCATAGACGACCGGTTGTCGGCCGAACAACTCGAAAGCAGCCCATCGTGACCGACATCGATATCAACCACACAGGAAAGAAGGCCGCCATGAAGGTAGAAATCGATCTGAACAAGTGCTCGGGCCACGCCCGCTGCTTCATGGTCGATCCCGAACTGTTCGACCTCGACGAGAGCGGCTACGCCCTGCACGCCCAGGTGGACATCCCGGATGGCGACGAAAGCAAGGCACGGGAAGCTGTCGCCGCCTGCCCCGAGCGCGCTATCAGCCTGAGCTGATCACGCAGTTCCATCACCAGCGTCCGCCCGACCCCCGGAGGAACACCTTGAGCACCACCGAATCGCCCTCGACCTGCCCGGTTCATAATTTCAACCACTACGAAGAGAAGCCCTTCGGCGAGAAGATCGACTTCTACGACCGCTTGCGCGACGAGGCACCGGTCATCCGGAACGAGTTCGCGAATGGCCACTACATCGTCACCCGCTATGAGGAGATCATGGCGGTATACCAGGATGCCGCTACGTTCTCGAACTCAGCGGTCACAGTGTTCAATCCGAATCCCACCTACCGCTGGATCCCCGAAATGCTCGACGGTGACGAGCATCGTCAGTGGCGTAAGCAGTTGGGCCCGCAGTTCGCGCCGAAGGCAGTCGAGGTTCTCGAGGACAAAGTGCGCGACCGCGCCGTCGAACTGATCGAGTCGATCGCCAAGCGCGGATCCTGCGATTTCATGAAGGACTTCGCGAATCAGTACCCCTCATTCATCTTTCTCGAACTGATGGGCCTGCCCTTTGAAGATCTCGACAAATTCCTCCACTGGGAGGACGAGATCTTGCACGTCTCGGCCGGCACGGCCGAAGAGACCGCACAGCGGCGTGAGACCGCAACCATCGCGGTCACCGAATACTTCGACAAGATCATCGCGGCGCGACGGATCGAGCCGAAGGACGATCTCGTCAGCAAGGCCCTCGCTTTTGAGATCGACGGCAAGCCGGTCAACGACGAGGATATGCGTGCCTTCTGCCTGTTGATGTTCATGGCAGGCCTCGACACCGTCTCGGCCACATTGGGTATCACCTTCATGCATCTGGCGACCCACGACGAAGATCGCCGCCGCCTCGCCGAGGATCCCGAGCTCATCCCGACCGCCATCGAGGAAATGCTCCGTGCGCACGCTATCGTGTTGCCTTCTCGCAAGGTCACCAAGGACACCGAGATCGCCGGCTGCCCGATCAAGGCCGGCGAGATGATCTCGGTCCCGCTCAATCTCGCGACGCGCGACGATTCGGTGTATGACGATGCCAAAGAGGTCCTGATCGACCGGAGTCCGAACAACCACATCGCCTTCGGCGCCGGACCCCACCGCTGCCTCGGGTCACATTTGGCACGTCGCGAACTCAAGATCGCACTCGAGGAATGGCATCGCCTCATTCCCGAGTATCGCCTCTCCGACAAGTCCGATCCCAAGGAATCCGGCGCACAGTTGGGTCCGAGCGGCGGCGTCATCCTGGAATGGGATGTGTAACAGATGAGCAACCAACTCTCGGTCAGCGGCCTGTGCTTCCCCGATTTCGATCTCGCCCGAACTCTCGATGCTGTCCAGGAAGCCGGGGTGGCCGCGACCACCCTGCAGACTGCGGTGGTGCGAGAGTCCGGCTGGGACAAGGGCATTGCACAGATCAAGGCCTCAGGAATCGCCGTGGCAGGCTTCGTCGGCCCGTTTCCGAAGGACCTCGGCAATCGGGACTCCTGGCAGGCGGCGCGTACCGATTACATCGAGACCCTTGATGCGGCAGCGTCGTTGGGATCACAAGCTGTCTACTCGGTAACCGGCCCCTTGGTCACCGAGAGCAGAGCAGACTCTGTGGCAATGTTCGGCGATTTCATTGCGCCGGTCACCGCCTACGCGGCGAGTGTCGGTGTGCAACTGGCGGTGGAACCAACCATCCACGAATATGCCTGGGTCTCCTTTGTCCACACACTCGACGAGGTTCTGGAACTCAACCGGCAGAGCGGACTGGGTGTCTGTTTCGATCTGTACCACGTCTGGGACGACCCGATGTTCGACGACTTCCTCTCGCATCACCTGGATCTGATCGGACTCGTGCAGGTCGGCGATACGGTGCTCGAAGAGGGAAAGCCCGTCAAAGTCGTTCCGGGCGACGGCACCATCCCTCTTGACGCACTGCTGGGCAAGATTGCCGCAGCCGGCTACCGGGGCGTGTTCGACATCGAACAGTTCGGTCCACGAATGGAAACCGAAGGCACCGTCGAAGCTGCCCGGCGGGCCGTGAAATACATCGAAAAGGCAACGACTCCAGCCCAACCGGTGTGATCGCGTTCCACTGAACGGACTTGAGTGCTGACAACGAGATCACAACCCAGAACACTGATCTGAGAACGGCAATCTCACTTTCACCGCCGTCCCGGAAAAGATGGGTTGGTCAATGCACGAATCCGAACAAGCCGCGTTCATAGCGGATCTGACGTCACGCGCCACTGAGGCCGGCGATCGATGGCGACCCGGACTCGAGGTCACCAATGTGCGTTCGCTGACCGGTGGATCGTCGAGTCTGACGTTCGTCGCCGACGCCACGGCCGGGTCGATCACCGAGCCCGTGGTGCTCAAGGTCGCACCTCCCGGGCTCGAACCGGTGCGCAACCGCGACGTTCTACGACAGGGACGGGTGATGCAGGCGGTGCAGGGCGTCACCGGGGTTGCCGCTCCGGCGATTCGTTTCGAACACCCCGGCTCCCCGCCCGAGATCCCGCCGTTTGTCGGCATGCAGATGCTCCCCGGCGAGTGCGTCGAACCTATCCTCGACGGCGACCGGCCGCGCGACGCCGCGACTCGCTCCGAAAATCGAGCACGCTACATCGACGCCACGCGAATGCTGGCACATCTGCATCAGATCACGCCGGCCGATGTCGGCCTGGGTGACGAGCCGCATATTTCGATCGCCGACGAGATCAACCGTTGGACAAGGGCATTCGAAACTGTTCCGGAAGATCTGCAGGGCGACTACACGATCTGCGCAAAAGCTCTGCACGCCTCGATCCCACCTGCCGTCCCAGCAGTCATCAATCACGGCGACTATCGCCTGGGTAATACGCTGTGTGAAGGTGATCGCGTCACGGCAATCATCGACTGGGAGATCTGGAGCGTCGGCGATCCGCGCATCGACCTGACCTGGCTTGCCTATTTCACCGACGAGGCACGCCATCCCGCCACCAAGGGCACCGAGCCGTGTGGCACTCCCACCATCGACGAGGTGGTCGGCCTCTACGAAGAGGTGGTCGGCAGCCGGGTCGAGAACATCGACTGGTTCCACGCGCTCACCCGATACAAGGAAGCAGCTGCCACCGCACTGCTGATCAAGCGAGCGCGCCGGGCAGGAACCATGACTGAATCGTTCAAGCTCATGGAACCGGCTCTGCCCACCCTGTTGTCCGAAGCCATGGATTTGATCCGGCTCTGACGCATGAGTCACCCGACGCAGTCACCCGTGATCTCCGGTGGCACACAGCTCCGGCGCGTGGCGACCCCACGCCGACAGGCCTCGTACGACGACGAGGTTCGCCGGCTGATCGTTGCCACGCAAACGGTCATGCTGCGCGAAGGGTGCACTGCACAGCCCAGACTCGCCGACATCGTCCGTGAGGCGGGAATGTCCAATCAGGCGTTCTACCGCCACTTTCGGACGCGCGATGACGTCATCGTCGCGACGTACGAACAAGGACTGTTGACGATCCACGGCTATTTGGAGCGGCAGGTGTTCAAACACGAACATCTGGAGGATCGACTGACCGCCTGGATCGACGGCGTGCTCGCGCAGATCGAGGATCCCACTCTGTCCGAGCTGAGCACCGTGATTCTCTGGAATCTCGGTCAGATCGCGCGAAATCAGAGCGAGATCAAACCGGTCGGTCGCTCCCGGATAGTCGACCTGTTGCGCACCATCCTCATCGACGGCAAGGTGCCCGACGCTGATCGCACCGCGCTGTTCGTGCACACACTTGTGATGGGGCTGACAACAACGTATTTGGAGTCGGGACAGGAACCGACACTGCAAGTGCGAGAACATCTGTCCCGCTTCTGTCTCGCGGGAATCACGCAGGGCAAACAACATGCACCGGTGTCGCCATCCGAGGCGACGCCCGAATCACCAAAGGAATCAAACAATGTGGGAATTCCAGACCGATCCTGAGTTCCAGGAAAAGCTCGACTGGGCGAACACCTTCATTCGCGAAGAGTGTGAACCCCTCGACGTGCTCTTTCCGCATCTCGGTCAGCCGTACAACACCGAGAACAAGGCAGCCCGGGCCATCCTCGAGCCGCTGCGCGAGAAGGTGAAGGCGCAAGGTCTCTGGGCTTGTCATCTCGGCCCCGAGCTCGGCGGTCAGGGCTACGGCCAGCTCAAGCTCGCCCTGCTCAACGAGGCACTGGGCCAATCGATGTGGGCACCCACCGTGTTCGGCACCGCCGCACCCGACACCGGCAACGCCGAAATCCTCGCGATGTTCGGTACCGAGGAACAAAAGGCCCGATACCTGCAGCCACTCCTCGACGGCAACATCGTCTCCTGCTTCTCGATGACAGAACCCCAGGCCGGTTCGGACCCCAAGGAGTTCATCTGCAGCGCACGCAAAGACGGTGACGAGTGGGTCATCAGCGGCGAGAAGTGGTTCTCCTCCAACGCCCGCTACGCCTCGTTCCTCATCGTCATGGCCGTCACCGATCCCGACGCCTCCCCGTACCGCCGGATGTCGATGTTCGTCGTACCCTCCGAAACAGCCGGCATCGAGATCATTCGCAACGTCTCGGTGATGGGTGACCGCGACGAGCTCGACGAAGGCACCCACGCCTACATCCGCTACAACGATGTCCGGGTTCCCGCGGACGCCATCCTCGGTGGTCCGGGACAGGGTTTCGAGGTGGCCCAGGCCCGCCTCGGAGGTGGCCGCGTCCACCACGCGATGCGCACTGTCGGCAAATGTCAGCGTGCCCTGGACATGATGGCCGAACGCGCACTCTCCCGCCACACCCAGGGCGAGGTCCTCGCCAAAAAGCAACTGGTACAGCAGTTCATCGCCGATTCGGCCATCGAACTCGAGCAGTACCGGCTGCTGGTCATCAAGACCGCCTGGATCATCGACAACCAGCCACACGGCGCCGCGCGCACCCACATCGCCATGTGCAAGGTCGCGATGGCCAAGATCTACCACGACATCATCCACCGAGCCATCCAGGTCCACGGCTCCCTGGGCGCCACCGTCGAAACATCTCTGCACATCTGGTGGGCCGGCGTGCTCTCGATGGGCCTGGCCGACGGACCCACCGAAGTTCACAAGGTCGCGGTCGCCCGCGGAGTCCTCAAGGACTACTCCCCTGCCGAAGGCCTGTTCCCCACCGACCACCTCCCCACCCGACTCGCGGCCGCCAAGATCAAGCACGCCGACGTTCTCCAGGAGTACGGAATCGCATGAGCACCACACCTTCTGTAACTGACAAATTCTCCCTCGACGGCAAAGTCGCCCTCGTCACCGGCGGCAGCCGTGGCCTCGGCCGCGAAATGGTCCTCGCCTTCGCCGCCGCCGGCGCCGACGTCATCATCACCAGCCGCAAAGCCGAAGCCTGCGCCGATGTGGCCCGCGAGGTCGAGGCGCTGGGCCGCAAGGCCCTTCCGGTGAGCTGCCACGTCGGCAAATGGCAGGAAGTCGACGCCTTGATCGACAAGGCGTACGAGGTGTTCGGCAAGGTCGACATCCTGGTCAACAACGCCGGAATGTCGCCCGTTGCACCATCATCGGCCGAGACCAGCGAAGAACTCTTCGACAAAGTCATCGGAGTCAACTTCAAGGGACCATTTCATCTGAGCTCCGTCATCGGCGAACGGATGGCAGCCGGCGACGGCGGCTCGATCATCAACATCTCGTCCTCCGGCGCACTGTTCCCCCAACCCCGCTTCGGCCCTTACGCCGGCGCGAAAGCCGCACTCAACGCCCTCACCGAGGTGTTCGCACGCGAATACGGCCCCAACGTCCGCGTCAACACGATCTCGGCAGGACCATTCCTGACCGACATCTCCAAGGCATGGGCACCGGAGAAACGTGAAACCGCCCGCAGCGCAATCGGACGGCCGGGCAACCCCGAGGAGATCATCACCGCCGCACTGTATTTGGCCAGTCCCGCCTCGAGCTACACGACCTCGTCGCTCATCCGCGTCGACGGCGGCCTCTACTGAAATTACGTAGATGAACGCGCCAGGCAACACCATCACGCGCCTGACGAATCTCCGGGACCTGGGTGGACTGCCGCTGATCGGCGGCGGTACCACCCACCCCGGAGTTCTCTACCGCGGCGACGCGCTTCATCCGGGCGACGTCGAACCCGACGACGTCCGGCCGTGGCCACCGGCGGTGGTCATCGATCTGCGCACGCCAGAAGAATCCAGGCGGGTCGGGTACGCATGGCCAACCGGTCCAATCGTCCACAATCACCCTCTGCATGACGCCGCGGCGCCGACCGAGGACATCCCGGACACACTTACCGGGGTCTATCAGAAGATCGTCAACACGACGCCGCATCGGATCGCGGCGACCGTGGCACTTACGGCTGCCGCAGAAGGTCCGGTTTTCGTCCATTGCACGATGGGCAAGGACCGGACCGGACTCGTGATCGCCGCTCTGTTGTTGAGCGTCGGCGTCGAACCCGAGGCCGTGGTCGCGGATTACCTTGCCACCGAACCGAATATGCCGACGTTGCGGGACAAGCTACGGTCAGCCGACGTCGCTCGCTCCACCCCGAGCGGCCGCCCGTTCAACAAGGCCTTCCTCGACGTGACAGAGGAGGGTATCCGGTTTGTCGTGAACATCCTGGAGACCTGGCCTGGTGGGCCGTCTGGGTGGATGCGCGACCACGGCGCCGATCAGTCCGACCTCGACCGGTTCCGGCTGCGGTTCACTGCGCCGGTCGTCCCGGATTCGACCTAGAAGTCAACACATTCGATCGAACACCGATCGGATTTCGCCCCACCAGAAAGGCATGAACATGCGGGCAGCACGGTGTGAGGTTCACGGAACTCCGGACAAGATCGTGATCCGCGATCTACCCGACCCGGTCGCGGGTCCTGGGGAGGTGGTTGTCGGAATCGAAGCGGCCTCAGTCAATTACCCGGATGTACTGATCGCTGCCGACCGCTATCAGGTGACCGTGCCGACCCCATTCACCACCGGAAGTGAGTTCGCCGGTCGCGTGCTCTCGGTCGGCCCCGATGTGGCACTCCTCGTTCCGGGCGACGCAGTCATGGGCACGGCATTCGGCGGCGCTTTCGCCGAGCAGATCGCGGTCCCGGAGAAGACACTGACCCGGATTCCCGCCGGATTGGACATGGTCAATGCCGCTGCCTTCAACGTCACATATCGAACTGCCTATCACTCCCTGACGACCTTCGGCGCAATGCAACCCGGCGACTGGGTGGTCGTCCTGGGTGCTGCGGGTGGCGTGGGCACGGCATGCATCGACGTCGCCACCCGCCTGGGAGGCAGGGTCATCGCCGCCGCGTCGACACGAGAGCGCGCCGACATGTGCCGGTCGCTGGGAGCCGTGGAGGCCATCGCCTACGACGAAGAAGATCTCAAGCTGCGAATCAAGGAGATCACCGGCAAAGGTGCGGACGTGGTCATCGACCCTGTCGGCGGAACCTATGCCGAACAAGCGATCCGGGCAATCACCTGGGGTGGGCGCTATGTATGCCTGGGCTTTGCCCAGGGCGATATCCCCCGCATCCCACTGAACCTCGTGCTCTTGAAGGGTGCGATCCTGCGCGGCTTCGAGATTCGTACGCTCGCCGACCACGACCGCGAGGCGGTGTCGCGCGGGGCCGCAGAAATCGAAGACCTCGTCTCACAAGGAATGAGACCGTTCATCTCAGAGACGTTTTCGCTCGAGGAGGTACCGCAGGCCTTGACCCGGGTTGCCGAACGGCGAGCCTCGGGAAAGATCGTCATCAAGATGTAGAGGCTTCCGCAAAACGAGCCACTTCTACAAGGACGAGCCACCTACACGTACAGGTGGCTCGTCTTCGTAAAAGTGGCTCGTTCCGGGTGATGCAATATAGATTTATATCTAACTTATTTCACATGGTATTAGTCTTGGCTCAGGCGTCTCGTGAAGTTTGACCGCAGACCGGGGCAGAAACACTGAACGGGAAGGCAGGTGAACGGTGGCGGAAGAAGCATCGGCATCGAAAACCGAGCTCGCCGACAAGCTCGGCCGACCGCTTCGCACACGGAAGACCGCCGAACTCGTCGCCCGTAAACTGCGACAGATGATCGTCGACGGCCAACTCGTCGACGGTGATCACCTCCCACACGAGGCGGAGCTCACCGCACACTTCTCTGTCAGCCGGCCGACACTTCGCGAAGCGGTGCGAGTTCTGGAAGCCGAACGGCTCGTCGAGGTCCGTCGAGGTTCCCGCACCGGCGCGCGAATCTGCGTGCCCGGACCGGAGATAGTGGCCCGCCCGGCGTCGCTGCTTCTCGAATTGTCAGGGACCACAGTCGAAGATGTGCTCATCGCGCGAGAGTCAATCGAACCCGCTGCGGCCGCGATTCTGGCCACCCAGGGCAAAGAAGAGGCATTCGACGAACTCGAGCGTTTCGTCGACGAGGACATTCCACGCGCGTTCGCCGAAGACAATTTCGGGGCTGCAGTGGCGCGCTTTCACCTCCGGATGGTCCAGTTGTCGGGCAATGCGACGCTGGCACTCATCGCCGGAATGCTTCATGAGATCTTCGAACAGCACACAATCGCGGCAACCCGCTCACGTAGCCTCACCGATACCGAGGCGTATGAGGCGAACTATCAGATCTTCGTCCGGTCCCAACGACGGCTGATCAAGCTTCTCCGCGCCCGCGACGCCGAAGGCGCGACCGCACACTGGCAAAAGCACATGGTGGTCGCCCGCACCCTTGTCGGAGGAAATCTGGACCGAAAGGTCAAGGACATCCTCGACTGAACCAACGACCGAGTCGGCCGGTCAACGGCCGGCCGACTCGAGCTCGATCAGCGATTCGAACGCCCCAGATCAACGGGAAGCTGGATACCGGTCACGTGCCGGGCCTCCCCTGATGCGATCCAGGCGATGGCGGCGGCAATGTCTTCAGGTTCGCTGTATTGGTCCGACATGGCGGGCATGAACATGGCCCCGAGTTTCGGTTTGTCCTCGAGAACTTCATGGAGCCCACCGGGCTTCAGGTCCGTGTTCACTCCGTACGGATGCACGGAGTTGACCCGAATACGATACTCCGCGAGTTCATTTGCCAACGCCTTCGACAATCCGGTGACGCCATGTTTTGCCGCGACGTAGTCAGCCATCAGGGGCAGGCCCACGATGCCGGCGGTGGAGCTGGTGAAGACGATCGCACCTCCGGTCCCTTGCTCCAACATGATGGGGATGGCCGCCTTCGCCGTGTAGAAGGCGCCGGTGAGGTTGATCCCGATCGTGGCATCCCAGTTCTCGAGTGACATGTCCCAGGCGAACGCCGTGGTGGTCATCCCCGCATTCGCCACCACGACGTCGAGTCGCCCGAGTTCACTCACGCCACGTTCGAGCTCCGACTTCACCCGGGCGAAGTCTCGCGTGTCTGTCTTGGTGGTGACGATGCGGCGATCCAGCGCTTCGACACGTCGAGCTGTCTCGGCCAGATCGGCTTCTGTGGCGCCGGCGTATTGCGTCGTCGGCAGGTCCTCACAGATGTCGAGGGCGATGATGTCGGCACCCTCGGCAGCCAGCCGGAGCGCAACTGCGCGTCCTTGCCCCCGCGCTGCGCCGGTGACGAAGGCGACCTTACCTTCGTAACGCCGACCGTTCGGAGCGTCGGGAAGCGGGCTTTCCGGTACTGCAGTTGTCATGATCATCCTCTACTTCGTTGTAAATTGAACACTTGAATATTGTTGTGCCACTTCAGTTTTATTGTGACGACCGATCAGTACCGATGCCGCTCCGTCGACGGAACCAGAGTCGGCTGACCATATCGGCCACGCAAGCGGGCTTGCTCGAACCCGCGATCTCAATTGTCGTTCGCGCGACGAGTTGCACGGAGCCGGCTTCGAGCTCCGTCACGGTGAGAAGCATTGTCCGGCCACGGATTCGGTCACCCACGCGGACCGGCGCCGGAAAGCGCGCGCGGTCGATTCCGTAATTGACACCCATTGCCAGATCTTCGACCCGGCGCAGGCGGGCAACAAAGTACGGAACCAGCGACAGCGTCAGAAACCCATCCGGGACAACGGTTCCGCCACCCTCGCCGGTGGCGCGGACAAAGGTGTCCACACGGTCCTGGTCGATCTGCAACCAGCCCGAAGGCCCGAGCGACCGTCCCGTCGCAGCCACGAGCGAAGGGATGTCGCGGAACGTCTCCACTGTTGCGACCACCTTCCTGAGCCGGCCAGAAACAAGTTAAAAGTAGTAATCTTCTTCTAGAGAAGTCAATGGCCAAGTTCCGCGGCCGTCCGCTAGCGCCTTAGTCTGACCACTGGCCTGCGGTGAAACGATGTCGCAGCATGACCGGTCACCGGGAGAACGACGATATTCTCTGCCGCTGCAAGGCAAACAAGTGACATAGGTCATGTCTGTATGCCATAGTTCACGTGTACTTGTTTAGCTATGTTGACCTCCGGGTCGGAGACCCCCGCGCGGACAGTGTCGATTCGAACGAGAAGGACATCAATGAAAAAGCTCAGAGGTCTGCGGGCCGCCCAAGTCATGGCAGCCTCCATCGCCGTCATCGCGTTGGCCTCCACCGCTGCATGTAGCAGCGACGACAGCAGTGATGACAGCTCCAATTCCTCCTCCGCTGTAGAAGCGCCCGAGGGTTCCTACCCGGGCGTTGCTGCCACGGGCGATCCAGTGAAGATCGGTCTGATCAACAACGAAGGTGGCCAGGCGATCTCGCAGCCGGCGAGCCGCGAGGCCGCTGAGGCTGTGGTGAAGTACGCCAACGAGAATCTCGGTGGTATCGGTGGTCGCCCGATCGAGTTGGTGATCTGCAAGGAAGCTGAGGAGCCCGCCTCTGCACGTGACTGTGCCAATCAGATGGTCGAGGCGAAGGTCTCTGCCGCGGTGATCACCAGCACCGGTCTGGGCGATGTGATGGTGCCGACCATCACCGGCGCCGGCATTCCATATATCACTGCGTCGGGGCAGTCGACTTCTGAGTTGACCAATCCGGGCTCGTTTTTGTGGACCGGCGGTTTCCCTGCCAGCCTCAATGCGATGGCCTCGTATGCCGGCGAGAAGGGCATGAAGAACGTCACCGCGTTCACCATCAACGTGCCGGCGGCGGTCAACGGTCTGGAGAAGCTGGGGATCCCGGCGTTCAAGGCCCAGGGTGTGGACCTCAAGGTGGTTCCCATCCCGTTGGGCACCCCTGATGCCACCCCGCAGGTCAGTGCCGGTTTGGCGAGCAACCCTGAGGGTGTGATCGTGGTCGGTGAAGAGACAGCGTGCACCTCGGTCTTCAAGGCACTGGGCACCCTCGGGTCGACCGCGGAGAAGTTCACCAACGCCTCCTGCACTGCCGATTCGGTGGTCCAAGCAGTCGGATCGTCCATCGAGGGCGCTCACGTCTTCGCTGCGTACGACGCCACAAGCGACACCCCGGAAGCGAATCTGTTCAAGAGCATCATGGAAAAGTACTCCCCGAGCACCGAGACCGGCGGCCAAACCCCCGTCGCGTACCAGGGGATGCTCGGTCTGATCCGGGCGACCGAGTCGGTGCAGGGCACTGATACCTCCGCGGCTGCGATCATCGCGGCCATCAAGGCGGCCAAAGACGTTCCCGTCCCGGCTGCCGAGGGCTTGACCTTCACCTGCAACGGGACCGCCCTGCCACCGCTGACATCCATCTGTGGCAAAGGCTCGATTGTCTTGACCATCAAGGACGGTCAGCCGACCGATCCGCAGACCGTCGGCAGCTGAACAGTCCCACCCAGTAGACCCTCGACGTACCGCTGAGCCCCTGCTCCCATCCGGGAGCGGGGGCTCAGTTGTCGGTATGACGTCCAACGAAAAACACCCGGTGCCACCGCATTTTGCGGTGACACCGGGGGTGTGGGATATCGAAGGCGGCCGCGTGGCCGCCGGCCATCACACGCTGATCAAGCGTTCTGTGACTGACGGTGGGCACCCTCGAGAACCCGACGACTTCCGGTGATGATGCGACGAGCTCGATCTTCGGGCGATACGCCCGCATCCTTGAGACTCTGCAAAGGAACTTCGGCACTGATCGTGATGTCATCCGGCAGCAGCGCCAGAATGCGCTCGAGCGGAAACTCACCGTCTCCCGGGATGGCCCGGTTGTAGATGGCTTCGGCCATATAGGCACCAAGGCTCATCGACCCGAGCGGTCCGTCACTCAGCTGGCAATAACCGAACAGGGCGGAGTCGATGTTCGCGATGTCATCAGGACCCTCACCAGCACGTGCCAGGTGGAGCGTGTCGACCATGATCTTGAGATTCGGCTGATTGATCTGCTCGACCAATTCCGCTGCAGCAGCCAGCGACGGCACATGGGACAGAGGCGTGAACTCGATCAGCACACCCACCCCGGCCGCCTGCGCAAGCCGCGTGAAGTCGCCGAGTTGTTCCTGGATGAGGCCCGGATTGCGGACCGCCGTCTCATCAGGCTCGAAGGCACACGCGTTCGCATACGGCGCACCGAATTGGATGAGCGTGTCCAGGTGCCGCTTGAGACCATCCAGGTTCTCGCCGGCATTGAGGAGAAAGCCGTCACCCATCGACACCCGAAGATTCGCATCGGCAATCCGGGAGAGACTGTCGCGCAATGATTTCGGGTCGAGCACGCCAGGGTGATTGACACTCAGGCAAATCGAATCCGCGCCGGCCCCGGCGGCTGCACCGATGAATACCGGTATCGGGTCCTCATACAGGCTCAGATGTTCCAGCCCGACCGGCCGAGGATTTGTACCGTTTGTAGTCATGACCCACTCATCTCGTTCCTGCCGGCGACCACACTCGAGTTCACCTCAGTGCCAATCGGTTACCACTGCAAGCGAAGCGAATTGATGCCGTACATGTTTCCGTGCTGCCAGAGTTCCTGTTCCGGTGCGATCGTGTAGTCGGGAATGCGCGCGTGCCACTCTTCGACGGCAACGTTCAGTTCCAGGCGGGCCAGGTGCGATCCGAGGCATCGATGCGGTCCGGAACCGAACGCGACGTGGTTGTTCGTGACGCGCTCCAGATCCACTTCGGTCGGGTTCTCGAAACGCTCGGCGTCACGGTTGATCACGGACAACGGGAGCATCACCATCTCCCCTTCCTTCACCGGGCATCCACCGATCTGCACGTCGGTGGTCGCCTTACGGGCAGGAACCACAAATGAGTACACGCGGAGGATTTCTTCCACGGCGACCGGGATCAACGACGGATCCGCCACGATCGCGGCACGGTCCTCGGGGTGGGTCGCGAAGTGGTAAAACGCCCAACCGATCGAGATCGGCACGGTGTCGAATCCGGCCTGGAACAACAAGATGCAAAAAGCATGCATGTCGGAATCGCTGATCTTCTCGCCGTCGATCTCCCACGTCATGGCCGTCGACAGCAGGTCGTCACGTGGCGCTTCGCGACGCAACGCGATCTGCTCATCAAAATAGGCAGACACCGCGTGCATGGCAGCGAGCTGCCGGAGGCCTTCGGGATCCTCGTCATAGGTCAGATGCAGCAGATCGTGTACCCAGTCGAGGAACTGGCCGAGATCCTCTTCGGGCAAACCCACCATCCGCATGAAGATCTTGGTCGGGAACTGACGGGCGAAGGCATCGAGGACCTCCGCGGCCCCGGCGCCCTTGAGTTCTTCGATCAGTTCGATCGCGACTTCGCGGACCTCGGCCTCCCGGGCCGCGATCGTCTTCGGGGAGAATGCATTGCCCAGCAAACGCCGCCACGTGGTGTGAACGGGCGGATCCAGCATCTCCGGGATCCACAGGAACTTGGGATTGGCTTCGAGGGCCGTCACCGACTTGTTGGAGAAGGTGCCCCAATCCTGCAAAGCCTCCTGCACCGCGTCACTCTCGGTGACAACCCAGTAGCCCTTGGAAATGGTGCTGCGGAAACCCGAATGCGCACCGGCCATCTCGTCCCAACGCTGCTGATGGCTCATCACCGGCCCTCCGACGCGATTGTCGAAGTGGTAGGCCGGGCAACCTTCGTATGTGCCCTCGGGTTCATATGTGGTGCTCATGGCGGATCCTCTCGGGTGTCGTCGCAGCTTCCGTCGTGCAACATGCGCTGCACGCGGGCGGCACGGAGTCGGGCGACCGCCAGTGGGATCGAGTCTTCTGACGCGATCCACACCGGCAAACCGTTAAGGTCCACTGTGTCTGCCACCCGCACTCGGCTCCACCGGCTGTACCGTTCACCGGGACGGATTCGGACAGGCCATGTTCCGCTCGGCGAGACTTGCCGGCAATGCGCTGCGCCGAGACCTCGCAAACCACACCAGTGCCTGGATGGCCCGAGAAGGAGATCCGTGTCGATCCGAAGTCTGAACCATGCCGTCTTGTTCGTCTCCGACGTCGAACGAAGCGTGGCGTTCTATTGCGACGTACTGGGATTCGAACGCCTGCCGGTGGATTTTCCCGGCGGTGCATTCCTTCGCGGCGCGGGCTCAGCCAATGACCACGATCTCGGGCTGTTCCAGGCCACCGGCCCCCGCGCCGCCGACGGATCAGTCGGCCTCTACCACCTCGCATGGGAGGTGTCGACACTGCACGAGTTCGCACAGACCCACGATCGACTGCACGGTGCGGGCGCCCTGAACGGATCCTCGAATCACGCCGGAACAAAGGCCCTCTATGGCCGCGATCCGGACGGCATCGAATTCGAGATCACCTGGTTGGTGCCGGACTCCCAACTCGAAAACGAGATCGTGCCCGGGGTGGCACCGACTCGGCCACTCGACATCGACGCCGAGATAGAGCGATACGGCGCCCACACACCCGGCGGTCCCCGCGCCGACAAAACACTCATGGACCGGGTCATGGCCCGGCTGACGGCTCAGTAGGATACGACAATGCCTGTGACGCAGCTAGATACCAGAAGTGCCTTGGTAGTGATCGACCTTCAGCAGGGTACCGCCGCCGGCGAGAAGGCACCCTATCCGATCAACGAGGTGATCAGTCGGACCGTCACCCTCGCCGACGCCTTCCGAAACCGTGGTCTTCCGGTTGTCCTCGTGCGCATGACCTCTGACGGATCGGATACACGCGGTCGCACCGACATGTCCGGGCGAGCACCACATGCGTGGCCAGACGGCTGGGATCAGCTCGTCGACGAATTGTCGGGGCACCCCGAGGACATCGTGGTGACCAAACGCAACTGGGGCGCCTTCTACGGCACCGATCTGGACCTGCACTTGCGGCGCCGCGACATCACCCAGATCGTCCTCACAGGTGTCGCCACCAGCCTGGGAGTCGAATCTTCCGCCCGCGCAGCACATGAACACGGCTACAGCGTCACCGTCGTGACCGACGCCGTGACCGACATCCGGCCCGAGACACACGCCAACAGCGTCGAACGCATCTTCCCGCTGCTCGCCGAGACCGGTACCACGGCGGATGTTCTCGAGCTGCTCACACAATGAGCGCCGACTCAGCGGCGTGAATCCTGTCGATCGAGCTCGCACTGAACTGCGACCTCGCTGACACCCCCACCACCAAATGTGTAGAAGCGCTCGCCCCTGACCGATCCGTTGACCCAGCCGCCGGCCGTCATCCAATCGATGGTCTCGCCGTCCGCGTCGAACGCGATGACGGAATAGTCGGGATGCTGCGCCACAAATTCTGCAATGCGCCGGGCGGCGAGGCTGATTTCAGACATATCCCAGGTGATACCACGGTGACGCGGACTCCACCAAGGGCGAAGCCGTCTGCCCGGCGGGAAATGAATCGGCCGTCAACGCGAATATCTCTCCCTGTCTCGCCGTCGACGCCAGGCGTGTTGTGGACACGGACGTTCCGCGCCAACACCCCTTTGAACAAGCCGCCAAATGCGACTGAATTGATGCCTCAATTCAGTCGCGTTGGTGGCCACTGGGATTGGTGTGGTCGCCACGAGCGGTCTCAACGTTTTCGTCGGCACGGTCCGTTGTGGTCTGGCTGGGACTGAGTTCGCGCGTACCGGTAGCAGCCGGCGGTTCGGCCCTTGTGTCGTTGTGCATTTCGTTGACTTCGCTTTTGAAGATTCGCATCGATCTGCCGAGTCCGCGGGCTGCATCAGGCAGCTTCTTGGATCCGAACAACACAAGAAAGACAGCAGCCACCAAAATGATGTGCCACGGCTGCAAAGCATTCATTTCTATCCCTTTCCTCGACCTGGCCCGCTCAGCAGATGCTGGTCGGTGGTGTTGGATTCTTGGCCCGGTGATTCCGGCGGGTATGCGTCGAGCATCATCGCGGCCACTGCGGTCAGTGCCTCGTTCCATTCTTTGGACATGACATCCGTCCACTGGGGACCGGCGATGTCAGCCATCGTGGCAACCAATGTTGTAGCCACCCAGCCGTACATCTTCGGCGTCACACCGAGCGAAGCGTGCACCCTGCCGAGCGAACTCAGCGATGTCTCCAGCCAGCCGGGGTCGTCGAGATGTTCCAGAACCGCAACGATCGCTTCCTGCAGCATCGTGGCCTGTGGTCGGATGTTCTTGCCGAAGAGCGCCTTCACCTCCGGATAGTCGGCAAACAGTCGCTCATAGAATCGAACGGTGAAGTCCGGATCGTCGGCAGCGACGAGCGCCAAACTTTGTTCGAGCAGAATTTTGTCCATAAAAATGTCCTCTTCTTCTGTGGTCAGGCGAGATCAGCGAGGCGCTTTTGCGCCCATTCCACGGCGGTCACATCCGAATCGACCTGAAATGCGGCGTAATTCGCGTGCGCACCTGACTGTAGGAACTGGTTGAAGATGTTGATCTCTTCGCGAACGCGGGCGTCGCTGACCTCTCGGGCGACGACTGCT
This sequence comes from Nocardia sp. 348MFTsu5.1, assembly GCF_000383535.1. Lineage (NCBI taxonomy): Bacteria > Bacillati > Actinomycetota > Actinomycetes > Mycobacteriales > Nocardiaceae > Nocardia > Nocardia sp. 348MFTsu5.1. The sequence continues at coordinate 435 of NZ_KB911510.1, read as the reverse complement.
GGTCCGTAGTAGCGTCGTACCCGACGAACTGCACGGCGTCTCCGGTCCCATCCCGGAGGTGACCGCGCCGCACAGTCCCGGCTGTGGTCAGCGACCGTAGTTCGGATTGTTGCCCACGGGGATATTGATGTTGATGGGCATACGGAGTTCAGACATGTAGAACAGCACAAATTGACGGAGAAACTCGTCGAACAGGAAGTACGCCTCTTTGGGTAGTCCGGCATCGAGAAGTCCTTCGCGGACCAGGACGTAAGGGCCCCAAGCGGTTTCGAGAAGCGGCGTCCAGACAGGTTCGGTGGGGATATGGAGCCAGTTGGCGACTTCATCGCCGAGCATGAAGCGGGTCAGGGCGCCGAGGATCGGTCTGGTGAGCAACGTCAGGTCCAGGTTCATCCCGAGATCGAGGAGGGTATCGGCGAGCTTGATGCCCTCGGG